>QCID01000001.1 GCA_003216895.1 Prochlorococcus sp. AG-402-K04
CTTCGGGCCGTGCAATTGCACAGCCGATGGATGTTGACCTTATTGAAGCTCTATATCAACATACTTCTCTTGAAAGGTTTTCAAGTGCTCAGTACCTAGCCATGTCTCTTTGGCTCTTAGAAAGAGAATTCAGAGGATTTTCTTCATTTTTTAAAAAAGAGTCGTTATCAGAGCAAGAGCATGGGTACAACTTTGCAAAATATATGATTGCTCGTGGCCAAACTGTTGAACTCGAAGAAGTATCTAAACCCATACAAGAATGGAAGACAGTTCAGGAATTAGTTACTTTGTCTTTTCAAATGGAGTCTGACGTAACAACCTCTGTTCAACAGCTTTATACGCTTGCTGAGAGATCAAATGATACTCGCACTACAGTATTCCTTGATCCGGTTATAGACGAGCAAATTAAATCTGAAGATGAAATGGCTTATTTACTTGGTAAAGTCAAATTTGCTAATAATGATGCTTCAGCATTGTTCATTATTGATAATGAATTAAATATAAATTAAATAAAATTTTTATTGATCTAATATTTGTTGAAAAGAATTATACCTTTTTGTTATTTCCAATAGAAATTCAAAAGACAGATTCTGAGAATTTCTTTTGAACATGGTTTCAGAAATGATTAATATTTTGTGCCTGTTTTCATTTAGTTTATCAAGTTCTAACTTTAATCTTTTTGATAATGTTTTGTTATGACAAGTCTTAAGAGAGGTATTGATATTTTTTGTTCTAATTCTTATAAATTCTATCTCTTTGCAGAGTGATAAAACAATAGATTCTGAATACGAAAATAGATTTTGTTTCATTATTTATTATGCACTTAATGGTGAAGACTCAATGAACTCAGGCGAAAGACTTAGAGTTGGATCACCAGAAGGTGCTTTTAGTAAATCTGCTGTTCTAAGTCTTGAAATTAAACGAGTAGAAGTCACCCTTGTCGATCCAATTAACTCCCCAATTCTTTCATGTGTAAGTCTGAATGGTAATTGGCACCAATCACCGCATCTTCTTCCTAGTCGATTAACTAATAAAGCTAATAATGCTTGTAATCTTTGTTCAGCGTTACCTAAATGTCTAATCCTAAGAAGCTGAAGAGTCCACTCGTTGACAGCGTCATATCCTCCTGCCTCTATTGACGTCTCGGCATCACTTACAAAGCAAAGAGGCGTTAAAGCTTCTACACATACACCTTCACTGCAAAGACGGTCTGTTCTCAATTGGTCGCCTGACTGCAAAAAAGCCAATGTCATACCTTCTGTTTCTTCACAAGGGCAATAAACACGAGCAATACCATCCAAAACTTCCAAGCAAGTATCTCCTCTCCTCGAAGAGGGATCTATTAGAACCGATTGTCCCGTAGCCATTCGAACTGCTGACGACGGAGTCTCTGAGTAGCTTCTAAAGCTCATTGAAATCTAAAGGAGCTTATTGGATTTCTAATTTACACAAAATCCAGAGCTTTTTGCAACCGATTCTCAATAGCAACAAGCTCTTGAGACTTTTTGGCGACTTAGGTATAAAAGGTCACATCAATTGGCAGTGTTTTATCATTTTTTTGCTTTTTGAGTTAGATAATAGTGACATTAGTACCGGCAGGTTTGTATTTTTTTCTACTAAAGAGTCAAAAAAAAAGGCCCGCATGCGGGCCTTTTTGAAAACTAACCAAATTAATGATTAACCGTTGGTGATTTTTGCGTTTTCCATATTGTCAAACGCTTTACCTACACGTCTAAAGTCAAATCCCATAGCTCTTAATGCATGCCAGAGATGTCCCTGGATGAAGAAGAAGCCAAGATAGAAGTGAACATTTGCCAACCATGCTCTAGCTGTATGAGCACCAGTTGCAAGTGATGCATCGGTATCAACAAAATAAGGAGCGAAATCAAACTTTAGTTGAAGTACATCTCCAAAGAATTCTGTTGAATAAACTGTTGTGTTTGTTGAACTCCAGAAAGCTGCAACAAGTGCACAGTAGCCAACACCAGCTAGTGAGTATGAAAGAACAGCTTCTGCTGAAAGAAGTCCTTTCCCTTTGAATTCTGTGTACTCACCAAATTGCTTGGTAATGATGTGGAATGCACCACCAATTATTTGGAAAAAGGCTAAGAAAGCATGACCACCCATTACATCTTCCAAACTAGTGATTTGAAGGAAATCAGCTTGGTGATTCCAAATCATCCCTAAATCTAGGTTGTAAGAAACTGTACGGGTAGCTCCTAAAGCAGTATCCCAAATACCATGATATTGAGCCCATTCAACGAATTGAATGTTTGCCAAACCTAGGAAAATAAGGTGGTGTCCGAGAATAAATGTAAGTTTGTCTGGATCGTCCCACTCGAAGTCAAACTTTTTAGGACGACTTCCTTCAGGATAGTTTCCTAAATCACCGTCATATCTTGTGGAGTGAAGAATTCCACCAGCACCAAGAACACCAGAGAAAATTAGGTGAAGTACAGCAATAACTGTGCAACCGTAAGGCTCAGTAATTACTCCGTTTTCGATTCCACCTATTCCAAGTTGTGCAAGGTGAGGCAAGCAGATCAAGTTTTGATTACCCATCGCAACGGATGAGTCATAACGAGCTAGCTCAAATAAAGTGAACGCACCTGCCCAGAACATCATCAAACCAGCATGGGCAGCATGCGCAGCGATGAATTTTCCGGAGCGATTGGCCGTCCCTGAATTACCCGCGTACCAGTCATAGGTAACGCTAGGATTCCCGTAGGTCTGCACGAGAAATAAACAAAGAACAGTAAGAGGATATATTTATAGGTCTGTAAGTTCCATATCCCTTCACATTGCTTATTGAAATTGTAGGTTTTGTACATATTTCACGAACATCCGCTACTAAATTTGATCTTCGTGTTAGACGAATACTTAATCCTTAAAGTCCTTGTAGTCACTATGTTATTCACATTTACATATAGATAAAGCTCATGATCCAATGTCTGACTTTGTTATTTTGGAAACAAAGCTAAACAAAATTGATGAATTATAAAAATCTCATTAATGAGTTTTTTGGTAAAGAGATAATTTTTCTCGATCAGAGAAAAAAACTCATAGTTCTGATTGGTTCTTTTGCTGATTTTGACAGTTTTGAATATTCTCAACAACTTTCAGCCAATTCAAATAAACTTGCTATGAACTTAGTTGATTTTATATTGATAGGTATTGGTAGTGAAAGGTCTAAAGAATTTTTTTGTCAGTTCAATAATATTGATATTAAGAATGTTATTGCAGTAAGGAATGCGGACCTTCACAAAAAACTTAATCTGAATGCAGGTTTTGTTTCACCAATGCCTGCAATTATTAATTTGTTGGTCATGTGCGCAGGTATAAGTTCTAAAGGTACAATTAATGAGGTTCTAAGAGGTTATTTGGGCGATAAAAATGCAAAGAGTTTGTTCGCTTATGATGATGATATTAATATAGGACCTTTCTCTTTATTTAAAGGGAAAATGTTCAATATTTTTTCTAAACAACAAAATTTACGGCCTTTTGAACTTGCTACTAGGAGACTTATTAATATGATTGAAATTCTTTCAAATTGGAATACTTATGTGCCTGATACCAAATTTCTAACTCAAAGGGGGGCAACAATACTATTAAATGAAAAAGATGAGGTGCTGTATGAATATATTTCTGAAAGTCTTTTAGGGTACGCAAATAAAATGAGTACACCTTTATCATTCCTTGATGATGTCTTAAATTAATTTAGTTGTAATGATTGCAAATAAATGCTTAGTTTGTGGAAGCTCTAATCTGAGAGCAGATCGTGCCTTGTCTGGAAGATTGGTATGCAATTCATGTGGAACCCCTTTTGGAGTTGGTAGACGAGTAAACAATAAAAAAAGTATTTATAATATTTTTTTATTAAATAATAAATATTATCTCTTTATTTGTATATTAATACTTGCCTTTATTCTTGCAGTTATTTAATTATCGAATGGTACCATTCTCCAGTATCCTTCTTTTTCTATTACTTTAATAGATATATTAAAAAGATCACTAAGTATTTTTGTATTGATTAATTCATAAGGGCTTCCATCGTTGAATATTTTACCTTCTTTTATTAAAATAACTCTATTTGTTTTAGGTAGAATAGACTCTAGATTATGTGTAACATAAATTATATTTACTGATTGGTTGATTAATTTGTTTAGGTTTTTATTCAAGATGTAATTAGATTTTATATCTAAATTACAAAAAGGCTCGTCTAGTACTAGTATATTAGGCTCGTAGACTAGAGCTCTTGCAAGTAATCCCCTTCTTTTTTGGCCGTCTGATAATGATTGAAATTCATTATCAATTATATTGATAAGCTCCCATTCTTTTATAAGAGTTTTAATTTTAATTCTTTCTCTCTTTGATAGTAAGTTTGAATATCTAGAATTAAATATTCCTGAGAATCCTGAACTAATCACATCATATAGCTTGACTCCATTATTAACTCTTTGCTCCATTTCTTTAAATAGAAATCCAATCTTTTGCCTTAAATCCCAAATATTAATGTTTTCTTTGTTGAATAATCTGAATGAACTATGATTTGAATTGATTGGATAAACTGACCTATTTAATAACTTTAGAAACGTTGATTTACCAGATCCATTTGGTCCTAATATCAATATATTTTCTCCATAATAAAGATTTATATTTATGTCTGATAGGATTTTATTTTGATTAATATGTACATTTATGTTTTTTAAACTAGCCCACTCTATTTGATCTTTATTAGATTCATTGATCATTTAATTTAGGCACTTAAATTTATAATCTATTTTAATTATATTAATAACAGTATAAAACTTATGGGAAACAATAATCTAGTTAAAAGTTTTACAATTATCTTTCTATTGTTCTTTATAGCCATATTAGGATTTTCTGGAGGATATAGCATTCCTCTGTCCTCATGAACTGAGTTGGTTAATGAATTAGTTGGATGTAAGTCCCATGGCTTTTCTTTATTTAAAGCATTTTGTAGCCAATCCCAGTAATATTGAACCATTTTATCTTCACCTAATAGTTTTACATTATCTTTTTGTATATAACCCATCTGTTCATTAAATGTTTGGGTTTTTAAGACTAAATAATCTTCAGTAAAAATCTTATAAAAGGTTCTTTTTTGTAGATGACTAAATAAAACTAGATTAGTGAACAATTTATTTTTAAGGAATTTCCTATAATGCCTTACAATCACTCTTGCTTTATTATTTCCTAGTGGAATATGATCAAGAACCTGAATATATCTAGTACTTTCAGGTGAACCTTTATATATGAAAATTCTGCCAGGAGGTACGAACTTTATTCTTATAAACTCATCTTGGCCATTTGTTTTATAAGAATATATACTTTCTATTTGCCTATTATCTCTTTTTATTTTTTGATTGAAGCTAGTTATAGTTTCTCTATTTACGTTCTTGTCTGGGATAGTGTCCCCGTGCATCCAGAATACATGCAATATATCCAGATGATTTTCTATGATTCTTGCCCAATCTGCTTTGAAATCTACGTAAACTTCTTCATATTCATATTCTAAAGATGGAAATCCATATGAATCAGGAAGTAAGCTATTTATTGAGGACTTTATTTCAAAGTCCTCAATGTTTGCAAGAGGTGTGCCAGTATAATAAATGTATATATAGCCTTCTTTCTCTACACATGGATATTGAAAAAGTTTTATGCTTTTTGCATAGTTATCATAATTAGAATCAATAATATGTTGACAAGTTATTCTGTCTAAATTTGTGCAACTACCTTGAGAAGAAAATCTTGCACCGTGATAAGGACAAACAAGTTGTCCGTTTATGACTTCACCTCCTAAAAATGAAGCTCCTCTATGTGGGCATACATCTTTTACACATCTAACGATACCTTCTCTATCACGATACAAAACTAGTGGCTCATTATAAATCGTGAAGTGATTTAATTTTCCCTCCTTTATTGACTCGCTGCTCGACACCGAATACCATCCTAATAGTCCATTAGTTAATTGATTGGAAGGCTTTGAAGGAATATTCTCAAGCTCTTTTACATTTTCTTTCTCATTAAAATTAGATCTAATGAGATTATTAGTCTCATATTCAAATGATTTATTATCTTTTCCTTTTTCTTCTTTCATAGCTGAGTTGATCTTTTAGTGAGATGAAAACCGGCTCACTAAATGAGTAATCTCCTTATATGCTAAAGACTAAAAAAAAATAGCATCTAAAGCCTTCGTGTATCGATTAAATTTACATAAAAAAACTTCAACGAATTTTCATCGTTGAAGTTAATTCGTTTATGTGCTTATTTTCTTCTAGAAATCTTTTGCTCAAAGGGTTTTGGGAGAGAGTTCAATGCTAGATACAAATTCTGAAGCTTCTTCTAAATCATTGCAAAATTTACATGTCCCAAGGTAGCAGCCTAGGTATCTCATGAAAGAAGTTTTTCCGCCTGAAAGTTGATATTCGTGAATAGTACCTCCCTGAGGAGTGGCTTTTACAAGTTGAGGTAAAGGAGCCATTGATGCAATGATTTTTTTTTTATAATTTGCATTTAAAATTGTTTTATAGCAATAGGTAAAATTACTAAAAAGAGAGTGGAGATTAATTCTTTATGTTTGTTCCATTTTTTATACGCCAACTTAAGAGAATTAATCTGCATATCCATCATCGTCTTCAGTATTGATAATTCTTGGAGTGTTTTTCATATGTTCATCCCATGGATGAACATATGATTCTTTATCAGAGTAGACCTCACTCTTCAACTCTTCTATCAAGGTTTCAAACTGTTTAATAATTCTCTTTAGGTTGTCTTTTTTCATTTATTAGTTTTGTTTGATTGAATTAGTTTATCATTATAATGAGTACCCCTTTGTTTAATATTTTTTTTTTTTTTGTTCAGCTTTGCAACTTCGAATATTATATTTTTTCAAAACTATAAAGATTTTGATTAAATGTAGTGAGATTAAGAATATTTTGTTAAACAATCATTAATCTAAGTTACAGTGTCTCAGTCCTTAAGAATATTTAATAAGCATTTTATAAGCAAATAGCATTATATTCAAATTTGTTTGAATCAGATGCTAATCTGTTAATGTAAATTAATGGGAAAAAATTCTTTATGTTTTTAGCTAACGTCTAATGGCGTTTTGTTTATTTATTATATACATATGCAATCATGAGGGTTCTTTTAACTGGTGGAGCAGGATTCATAGGTTCTCACATAGCTTTGTTATTATTAGAGAGGGGGTTTGATGTTATAATTTTGGATTCTTTTGTTAATAGCTCATCTATTGTTATTAATCGAATTAAAACCTTTCTTCAGAATAAAGATTTAAAATCTAAATTCGAATATATTAAAGGTGATATTAGAGATAAAAATATCTTAGATAACATATTTATTAAATCTATTAAAGAATGCAAGCCTATAGATACAGTCATTCATTTGGCTGGCTTAAAATCCGTATCAGATTCTTTGACCAATCCTCTTCATTATTGGGATGTAAATGTGCGAGGAACACTAAATCTTTTACTCTCAATGAAAGAATATGAATGTTACTCCTTGGTTTTTAGTAGCAGTGCCACTATTTATGGTTTAAGTGACTCTGTTCCTATGTCCGAAGATCATAAAATCTTACCAATCAATCCCTACGGACAAACCAAAGTAGCTATCGAAAATATGTTTTATGATTTATTTAATTCTAATATAAAACTATGGAAAATATGCTCTTTACGTTATTTTAATCCTGTTGGTGCACATTCCTCTGGCTTGATTGGTGAAGATCCTGTTGGTATTCCAAATAACCTTTTTCCTTTTTTAACTCAGGTCGCAATAGGAAGACAGAAAATTTTAAAAGTTTTTGGTGATGATTGGGATACAAAAGATGGTTCAGGTGTTCGTGATTACATTCATATTATTGATTTAGCTGATGGTCATTTAGCCTCAATTGATTATTTGAATTCCAATGATTCATGTTTAGAATTTATTAATTTAGGATCTGGTCATGGATATTCAGTATTTCAGATTATCAGGCAATTTGAATTGACTACTGGTCGTAAAATCCCTTTTTCAATTCAAGGTAGAAGAGATGGTGATGTGGCTAAATGTTATGCAGATATTTCAAAAGCTAAGAAATTATTAGGCTGGACTCCAAAGAGATCTCTAGAGCAGATTTGCTTAGATGGATGGAATTGGCAAATCAAAAATCCAAATGGTTATTGCTAAAATTTAGTTTTATTTTTTAGAAATACAAATGATGAATCTGCTTTTAAGCTTTACCTAACCTTTTACTGACCTCTATCTCTAAATATTAGATAAGATGATTATACTTTTTCCTTTAATTCGTTTAAAGCATTAAAAAAGCCCAGCTTAAACCAGGCTTAATATAATTGGTGGCGGGGGGAAGATTTGAACTTCCGACCTTCGGGTTATGAGCCCGACGAGCTACCAGACTGCTCTACCCCGCGTAGCTAATAAAGCATACATCTTTAAGTGGCATTAATGACTACTTTGTTTGTATTAAGGGATCTTTAATTGTCCTTCCACTTCTATATAGATACCTGGCTTTTTCTGAAGGATAATTTCATCTAGTTCTTCAATTGCTGATGGGGTGATCCATTCGAGTTGTCGAAGAAGATGTATGGCGACAGCGTGCTTTGCTCTTTTTGATCCATCTTCAACCTTTATTGAGAGTCCAATACCTTCCCCCAGAAGACCAATACATTGGATACCTTCACTACCACCTTTGCTAATAATTTGATTGTGACCTCTTTTTATTAATTCCGAATCAAAATATCCTTCTCCAGCAAGAAGGTCTGGATGGGTTGTCATTGCACGAGTTATTTTTTCAAATTCTGGCTGGTCTGATCTAGATAAATGAGCGTATAAAACCGCCATTTGAGATAAACTCAAAAGTAATGTTGGTGCACCACAGTCATCTCTTTCGGCAATTAATTCTTCGGCTGGTATTTTTAGTAACTCGGAGACTCTCCTGAAAATTTCTTTCTGAAGTGGATGATGTCCCATTAAATAGCTATCAAGATCCCAGTTCATTTTTTTACAGGTTGCGAGAAATGCAGAATGCTTTCCTGAGCAATTATGTTGAAGTTTGCTTTCTCTATTTTGAGGGATTGGGCATTTAAGCTCTTTTATATCTATGTCTGCATTCCAAAGGAGCTTGAATGCCGTTCTCGCTTGAACTGATGATCCACTATGAGAACCACATGCCAAAGCTAGTGTCTTGTTGTCTAAATTATATTTTTCCGAAGCACCACTTGTGAGGAAAGGCAATGCTTGGAAAGGTTTTAATGCTGATCGTATGAAAGTTTCATAATCACATGATCCTGCTTGCATTAAGGTCCTTCCTTTCGTATCACATATTGATGCGTGGGCTCTATGAATGGATTCAACACTTGAACCTCTTTTTACTAGAACCTTTAGAGAATTCTTGCCGTGATTTGAAAAATTGTCTTGTAGATTCATGTATTAATTCATTCCTGAAAGTATAAATAAAAAGGAAGATGTAATAATTGAAATTAATAGTATTATTATTACTTCTAAATGGTTTAGAATTGGTTTGATTTGATGTTGAGCTATTAATAGATCCTTTGCTCTCCAATCAATTGGTTTTTCCCAAGTCTGTCCATCATACCAACCAGATTCTTCATATTCAATTTTTTCAGAATTAAGTCGTCTATATATGTATAACCAACTTAACCATTGTCTGACTAATAGTAATATAGGAAAAGCAAGAGATACAGTAAGACTAATAAATACAAGTTCAAAAATGTTGTTTTTGAGGTAATCACTTCCATAAGATATTGTTAAACTTATTGGTATAAAAAATAACCAACTAAATGTTAACTTCCTGTAGAAAATATTTTTTTCTAGAAAAGGCCAGGAGATTATCCAAGAATTTCTAATGCTATTAAATTCATTTAATGGCCTTTGGTTTAGAGGCACAGGGCATATTGTTTTATTCATCAATTAATTCTATTAATTTATTATTTATAAAATTATGAATAATACCATTGCTCCAGAAAGATTCTAAATCATAATATTTTCTTTCGTTAGGTTGAAAAACATTAATTATTAGATCTCCATAATCCAGTAATGCCCATTTTGCTTCATTTATGCCTTCCTTTCGAAGAGGAATTAGATCTGCTTCCTCTCTTATTGTCTTTTCTACATTATTAACTATTGCTCTTACTTGTACATCGGAAAGTCCTTCAGTAATTAATATCCAATCAGCAATAGTTGATACTTCATCAACTTTTAAAAGTTTTATATCACCAGCTTTTCTATCATCGCAAGCAACGGCAGCTAATTCAACTAACCTACTACTATCCATAAACATTTTCACTTGTAACTGATTTTTGAGATCCCTCTTGAGATGCCATTTCTGCGCGAGCTCTTTCAGCACTTTTTCTTAGTGCTTCTAATCTATCTTCATAAAATGAACGCTTTTTTTTCTTTCTAGATTTTTCAACTAAATCTTTTAATGCTCCGCCAAGACTCTTGTAAGCATTTGGAACGCTATATCCAAATCTGCATGCCAAATCTATAGCTCTCTCATCAGCGGATATCGCGTCTTGTAATCGTTTCTCTGAATTATTTTTTAAGTAAAGCCTATAACCCGCAAAACCTGACAATCCAAGTGCCATTAAAAGTAGTAATCCATCTTGAACCCATAATTCTCCGATAGCACCACCTAAACCAATTGCAAGAGCAGCCATTTCCCAGCCATCTCTTGGGATAGTGTCATTTTGAATGCGTCCCACCTCATGCCAAAACAATAGATTTCTATGATCTTGAGCTAAATACTCCCATTGCTCAAGGTCAACTTGAATTTCCACTTCATCTCGCCCAATTTCTTCAAGCGTGATTAGAGGAGGATCTATTGCTGCTGCGGCTTCAATGAATACCCAGCTTTGGTTTTCTGGTGGCAGCAGCCCTTTAAGGCGCTGTAGTTCGCTCATACTCTTTGTTTCTTATTCGGAAAGTTAGTTAAACTTTAATGGTAGTTTGCCGATCTAGACAGTAGATGATAAACAGATACCTAGAATGCGTGACACAAATGAAGTTTACAAGAAATTCAAATGCCACGGCGTAAAGATATACGTCGGATTTTGATACTAGGGTCTGGACCAATTGTTATTGGACAGGCCTGTGAATTCGATTATTCCGGTACCCAGGCATGCAAAGCACTAAGAAGTGAAGGTTTTGAGGTCGTTTTAGTTAACTCTAATCCGGCTTCAATAATGACGGATCCTGAAACGGCAAACAGGACCTACGTTGAACCACTTACAGCCCCAGTTGTTGAACAAATCATAGAGAAAGAGAGACCTGATGCTCTTTTGCCCACAATGGGCGGTCAAACTGCTTTGAATATTTCAGTTGAATTAGCAGATTCTGGAGTTTTAGAAAAATATAATATTGAACTAATTGGTGCTGATCTTAATGCAATTAAAAAAGCTGAGGATAGAAATTTATTTAAATTAGCCATGAATAATATTGGAGTAGAGGTATGTCCATCTGGCATCGCATCCAATCTTCAAGAAGCTGAAATAGTCGGAAATGAAATTTTTTCATTTCCAAAAATCATTCGCCCTGCTTTCACCTTAGGTGGGAGTGGAGGAGGTATTGCTTATAATCAAGATGAATTTTTAGAATTATGTAAAACGGGCCTAGATGCTAGTCCTGTTTCTCAAATACTTATAGAAAAGTCTCTTTTGGGTTGGAAAGAATTTGAGTTAGAAGTTATGAGAGATTTATCAGACAATGTTGTAATTATATGCAGTATTGAAAATGTTGATCCTATGGGGGTTCACACAGGAGATTCAATTACAGTAGCACCCGCTCAAACCCTAACTGATAGAGAATATCAACGTTTAAGAGATTATTCAATTTCCATAATTAGAGAGATTGGTGTAGCAACTGGTGGAAGCAATATCCAATTTGCAATCAATCCTAGCAATGGTGAAATTATAGTAATTGAGATGAATCCTCGCGTAAGTAGATCATCAGCATTAGCAAGTAAAGCCACAGGTTTTCCTATCGCTAAGATCGCCGCTTTATTGGCTGTTGGTTATAGATTAGATGAAATTATTAACGACATTACTGGTAAGACACCCGCTTGTTTTGAACCTTCAATTGATTACGTGGTTACTAAAATTCCTCGTTTTGCATTTGAAAAATTCTCAGGTAGTTCTTCAATACTCACTACTTCGATGAAGTCAGTTGGTGAGGCTATGGCCATAGGAAGATGTTTTGAAGAATCTTTTCAAAAGGCCATACGATCTTTAGAAACAGGTCTTGGTGGTTGGGGGTGTGATCGAGTTGATCATGATGTACCTTCTATTGAGTTGGAAAGACTATTAAGAACGCCATCACCAGAAAGAATAATGCATGTGCGATTGGCAATGAAGAAAGGTCGTAGTGATAATGAAATTTTTTCTTTTTCAAAAATAGACCCTTGGTTCTTATCTAAGTTGAGGAATATAGTAAATGCAGAAGAGCAATTGCTAGAGCAAGAAAATATTAATCAATTAGAGCCCCATTTTTTATTCAAACTTAAACAACTTGGTTTTTCTGATCGTCAGATTGCCTTTGCTCTTAATACTGATGAATTGACAATTAGATCTAAAAGAACTTCGCTAAAAGTATTACCTGTTTTTAAAACTGTTGACACATGTGCTTCTGAATTTTCATCGAATACACCATATCATTATTCTACATATGAAAGACCAGCTTATCAAATTGATAACGATGGTAATGTAATACAAAATGTTAATCTTAGTGAAATTAAAAAACAGAATAAAAATAAAATTCTAATTCTTGGTGGAGGTCCAAATCGTATTGGACAAGGTATCGAATTTGATTATTGTTGTTGTCATGCTTCTTATCAAGCCCAGGAGGAAAATTTCACAACAATAATGATAAACAGTAACCCTGAAACTGTTTCTACTGATTATGATACAAGCGACATACTTTTCTTTGAACCTTTAACTCTGGAGGATGTTCTAAATGTTATTGAATTTGAGCAACCTTATGGGATAGTAGTTCAATTTGGAGGACAAACTCCTTTAAAACTTTCTTTGCCAATAATTAATTGGTTGGAGAATTCGGGAAATTCAAAGTTACGAACAAAAGTATTAGGTACATCCCCTATTTCAATTGATTTGGCTGAAGATAGAGAGCAATTTGAAAAAGTCTTGAGGAAATTGGATATTAGACAACCCAAAAATGGTCTAGCTAGAACATTTGATGAATCATTGGCCGTGGCTAAGAAAGTAGGTTATCCATTGGTTGTTAGGCCTTCATATGTTCTCGGTGGTAGGGCTATGGAAATTGTCTATGAGCAAGATGAGTTGGAAAGATATATAAACGAAGCTGTAAACGTTGAGCCAGATCATCCAATCCTTATTGATCAATATCTAGAAAATGCAATTGAAGTCGATGTTGATGCCTTATGTGATGTAAGCAAAAATGTTGTAATTGGAGGATTAATGGAACATATTGAGCCGGCTGGTATTCATTCTGGTGATTCAGCCTGTTGCCTTCCTTCTATAACGCTATCTAATGAATCAATTAAAACAATAAAGTATTGGACAAAATCTTTGGCTGTTGAATTAGATGTGGTTGGTCTAATAAATCTTCAATTTGCTGTCAAAAGAGATGAAGAGGGTAATGAGAATGTTTTCATTATTGAGGCAAATCCAAGAGCCTCAAGAACAGTTCCTTTCGTTTCTAAAGCTACTGGAATCCCTCTTGCAAAAATTGCAACCCAGTTACTTCTCGGTAAAAGGCTTAATGATATTGGCTTAAATCAAGAACCAATTCCTCCGCTTCAAGCAATAAAAGAGGCTGTTATGCCATTTAGACGCTTCCCTGGATCTGACAGCGTTTTGGGACCAGAAATGCGTTCAACAGGTGAGGTGATGGGATCTGCCAATACTTTTGGGATGGCCTATGCTAAATCTGAACTCGCAGCAGGCGAAGGCTTACCAACTTCAGGTTTTGTTTTCTTATCCACTCACGATCGAGACAAACCTGCATTAATTCCTGTTGCAAAAAAATTAATTGAGCTAGGATTTTCACTTTTAGCAACCTCTGGAACTTCCAAATATCTCGAGAAATTTGATTTGAATGTAGAAAGGGTTCTGAAAGTTCATGAAGGAAGACCCAATATTGAGGATATGATTCGATCTGGAAAAGTTCAGTTAGTAATCAATACACCTATTGGAAGACAGGCAATTTATGATGATAAATATCTTAGGAAAGCAGCCCTAGACTACTCTGTGCCAACTTTAACTACAATAAAAGGCGCAAGTGCAGCAGTAAAGGGAATTGAGGCGTTGCAGAATCAGGTCCTATCAGTTTCAGCATTACAAGATATTCATTCCTAAGTATCTTTTTCTAATTATTTAATTTTCATTTCTTTTAAATTTCTATTATAAATATTATTGATTTTCTGAATTTGATTTCTCTAAATTGTTAAATATCAATTTTAAATACATTTTTTATGTTCTTTTTTTGTCGTTTTAGGCAAAGCTCTATTACTACCTGATTATAAATTCACCTTTTTTTCAAATTAAGACATACAATTATGTTCTTGCTTGATAATAGGAATGACCGCAACAGCTTCTTCTTCCCCAAAACTAAGAGTTGATACACGCGGAACTAATGAGTTGCCGCCACATTTAGATGAAAACCTTTTAACACCTCGTTTCTACGTAACCGAATTCAAGAAAGCTGCTAAGACAGAATTAACTGATGCTCGTGAAGAGTTTGAAGCAATGCTCTCAGAAATGAAAGCAGATTACAACTGTACTCATTTTGATCGGAAGGCAAGCTTAGATAGATTACAAGAATTGCCTCAGAAGGCTAAAGAGACTTACGAGAGTTATTTAGTGAGATCAGTTATTTCTGAGTTTTCTGGATTCCTACTCTTTAAGGAGATTTCAAATCGTTTAAAGAAAGAAGGGAATAGGGATCTTGGTAAACTATTCCAGTTTTTAGCTAGAGACGAAGCTAGACATGCAGGCTTTCTTAGTAGAGCATTAGTTGCAGAAGGTATTGAAGTTGATCTCCCTCATTTAGGTGGAAAAAGAGCAGCGACTTGGTTCCCCATTAGTTGGGTTATTTATTCAGTGTATCTTTCAGAAAAAATCGGGTATTGGAGATATATCTTGATGGATAGACACCTTAAGGCTAATCCAGATCAGGCGTTTGCTCCTCTTTTTGATTTCTTTGAGCCATGGTGTCAAGACGAGAACAGGCATGGTGATTGTTTTACAGTAATGATGAGATGTTGGCCAGGAATTACTAAAGGATTTAGAGGCAAGCTATTAAGTCGTTTTTTCTTATGGAGCGTTTTCCTTACTCACACTTTGACAGTTTGCGAAAGAGGTGAGTTTTATGAATTACTTGGTATTGATCCAAGGGAATTCGATGAGGAGGTTATAAAAAGAACAAACCACACATCTAAAAATGCCTTCCCTTGGGTGTTCGACCTTGAGGACAATAAGTTTTGGGATTTGAGAAACAAAATCATCGAATCTTTCAGAGCTTTTGTAGGTGCTAAAGGCTTAACAAAACCAGTTAAATTTATGAAATTTGCTACTTTGATATTTAAGCAATTTGCACTCCCAATGGAGAAGACAAACGCATTGAGATATGATAAAAATGTGAATTTTACAGGTCAGGATATTTTAAATTTTTGGACAGATAAATAAGACTATTTAGATAAATTAAATATCAAATGGATTGCCGGCTTGTGTGTTCAAACCTTTGAAATATTTTCCAAATTGGGCGTTATAGACTTCATCCTCATCTTGAGTCTCGCATTCCAATGGCCCAATTGCTTTTGAAACGCATAACAAACCGTATCCCTTATCCCTCATCTCTTTGGATAGACCAATACAAGCTTGTTGATCCATTTTTCCTGAAATTATCTTAACGGCACACTCTGAACAACATCCATTTCTGCAAGAAAATGGCAATGTGTCTCCGATAATTTGTCCATTTTCATCTTTTGATTCAAAATTTCTCAATATGTACTCACCTTCAGGAACATCAAAGATATATGTTTTCCCTTCCTGTTTATGGTGAATAGTTATTTTGTGCACTGGTTTCATTGAATATCTAATTCTGTGGAGCTATATCTCTTCTTTCTGGTGGATTAGGGGGCTGACTTGCATACTTCCAAAGCTCTTCGATATCTAATGTTTTAGTTAACCTTTCTCCGCCAAATCGAAGTTTTAGCCAAGCAATCGTTGTTGAATCTTCCGCTACAACAGCTTCATAACCTCCTTCGTCAGTGATATTGAATTTGTTAACCAACGTAGAATTTAGAAACCACATAGGATAGTCTTGACCTTTTCGATCCCTCCTCTCATGAAAGGATTCTCTTAATTGCCCATTACCCTGTAATTGGCCTTCTGGGGCAAGAAGAACATTTAGAGTCTTGGTCTCCGACATTATTTAAGAAATCAGAATTGGTATTGATCTTAGGCGTATTATTCCCTAGGACCTTAATCAAATAACTTTAGTAAAAGGACTTACATTGAAGCAAATAGTTTGATAGATCTTCACAGGTTTCTCTAATTATATGTATGCAATCTTTTTAATTATTTAAAAGTCCTAAATATATAATTTTTTTTTCTTAATTGATATTTAATTATTTAAGCCTCTTTTTTTGGTGCCTCTGCCTTTGCTTTAAGAGCTTCAGCTTCAGCGGCTTTCTTTGCTTCTTCAAAATCGATTCTGTTTTGCAATTGACCTGAAGCTCTCATCCAATCGTTAACACTGGCTTCCTTGCCGGCGGCTTCACATTCCTCTTGATACTTCAAGAATGGATACCAATGATGTGTCGCATTCTTGGAATCTGTTAAATTAGTCAATTTCTTAAGTATTCAATGATTTAATTATCGCATCATATTTTCTTCTTTTGGCAGCATATTAATTTTTTATAGTAATACCTCAAACCTTTGTTGTACTTATTACTCTTAGTTCGTTTTGAATAAAAAATCCGATTTTGATGAAACTGGCTTTTATTGGTCTTGGAGCTATTGGGGAACCCATGTCTCAGCGTCTTATCGATAATGGTTATGATTTGAATTTATACAAGAGAAATAACCTAAATATTGATGATCAAAAAAATTATTTTTATGACCCCGTTGAAGCTGTAGATGACTGCGATGGGCTTTTGATTTGCGTTACTGATGATAATGCAGTTGAATCTGTTTTATTTGGGGATAATGGAGTAGCAGGCTCGCTAAAGCCGAATTCATTTGTAATTGATTTCTCTACAATAAGTCCTAATAAATCTATCTCAATACATAAACGATTAGGTCAACAAAATATTTTTTATGTTGACTGTCCAGTCTCTGGAGGAACAGAGGGAGCGCATAATGGCTCATTGTCTTTGTTTGTTGGTGCAAGCAAAAAAGAGTGTTCATCTTTTGAACATATTTTTGAAGTCTTAGGTAAATCAATTAATTTCTTTAATGGCGTAGGCAAAGGTCAACAAGTCAAAGCTCTTAATCAGATATTGGTTGCAGGAACATATGCAGCTGTAGCTGAGGCAATGGAATTAGGAAAATTGCTTGAGTTGCCCATGGATGATGTGGTTACTGCTTTAAAAGTTGGAGCAGCGAATTCATGGCCATTAGAAAATAGATCAAAAGCAATGTTGACTGATAAGCATCCCTTGGGATTCAAGTTAGAATTGCATCATAAGGATTTATCTATTGCCATTGATCTGGCTCAATCTATAAATATTGATTTGCCAATAGCTTCTAGAGTAAAAGAGATTGAGCAAAGATTAATTCATGCTGGTTTAGGTGAACTAGATGTTTCTGTGCTTCATAGGTACATCTCAATTAAAAGAAAAGATCACTAGAATTGTTGTAAATAATGGCTTTTAATAACTTATTATATTTACAAATTCAAAGAAGTATGTTATGGTTTTTTTATTATTTAATTCTTAAATCTGTTTTATGAAACTGGAGAAGCAGCATGCGAAACTTATAAAGTTGCAAACTAAAGCTGAGTCTTGCCTGTCTCGTGACGAAGCTCAGAAGATTATTCGTAAGGCTGAGAAAGCGCAATCAAAGATTTCAGGATAGTTTCTTATTTATTAAGTCAAAAAACATAATTCCTTGATGTTTTTTGAATTGAACACTCCAAAGATTGGAACAAATTGATTTTAATTTATCTATTAAAATATCTGTATCTCCAGTATTAATCCAATTTGATTTAATTACAGGAATATTATTATGCATATTTTCAAAACTAATTTCTGCTACTAATAATCCAATTTCATCGTTTGATATTTTAAGACTACCTTCAGTAGTTCTTTGAAATAACCTTAGTAATAAATCAAGTATTATCTTTTCGACTTCTTTTTTTGACGATTGACTTAAAATATCAACTTCAGAAAAAGTTTTTCCTCCAAGAGGCATTAGTCTTTTATTATTTTGCTCTGCAAGAGCAATCGCTATTACATATTTTTGTTCTTCCATTTAGTTTTAGCAACCTATAGATTTTTCTTTACCTTTGATTTTATCTGCTATGTAGGCAAAAATGTTTTATCTTAATGTTGAAGCATCTGAAAATTAATTGCGCAATAAACCTAATAACTTGATCGTTGTTGATCAGCTGAGTAAATATTATCGAGTTGCAAATAAACAGCCTGGGTTTAAGGGTACTCTTAAGCATTTTTTCGACCGAAAGACTTATGACATCCCTGCAGTAACTGATATAAGTTTTAAAATCTCACCTGGAGAAGTAGTCGGATTTCTTGGGGCTAATGGCGCTGGGAAGACCACATTATTAAAAATGATGTGTGGTCTTATTCATCCATCGACAGGGTTAGTTGATGTTTCTGGCTATTCACCTCAAAGAAGGCAAACGGCTTTTCTAAAGGAGATAACTTTGGTTATGGGTCAAAAGCAGCAGCTGATTTGGGACCTTCCTCCCATGGACTCTTTATATGTAAACGCAGCTGTTTATGGTTTATCTGACCACGAAGCAAAAGTAAGAATTAATGAATTAGCTGAAATGCTTGAACTAGGAGAAGAACTTACAAGACCTGTCAGAAAGTTGTCGTTAGGACAAAGAATGAAATCTGAAATTCTAGCTGCCTTATTGCATAAACCATCTGTCCTTTTTCTAGATGAACCTACGCTTGGTTTAGATGTAAATGCTCAAGCTCGAGTTCGTAGCTTTTTATCCGAATATAATAAAAGAACTGGTGCGACAATTTTACTAACTAGTCATTACATGGCTGACATAACAGCATTATGTCCAAGAGTTATTTGTATTCATAAAGGAAAGCTTTTTTATGATGGTGACCTTGATTCACTGGCTAATTCATTATCTCCATCAAGAGAGGTAAAAGTTGAATTGAAAAATCCATGTGCTAGTGAACAATTTGAAAAATATGGTGTGATACAAGATTTAAATGATCGTTTTGTATGTTTGTTAGTTTCAAGGGATAAATTGACAGATGTAGTAAGTAATCTATTAACCGATTTCGATATTATCGATTTAGAGATTAGCGATCCTCCTATTGATCAATTAATAGGAGAATTATTTATAAAGGGAGAAGTTAATTGAGAATATTTGGATTGTCTTTCAAGGTTATTAAGACCTTACTTACAACACAATATGCATACATGTTGGAATATCGCATTGAAATAGCTTTGTGGGCTCTTTCTGGAGTACTACCATTTATTATGTTTTCTCTTTGGAGTCAAAATGATGTTGGTAATTCATTTGGTCTAAATGATATTGGGTTGGCAAGATATTTTTTAAGTGCTTTTCTAGTTAGGCAATTTTCTGTCGTATGGGTTGTTTTCTCCTTTGAGGAAGATTCTATATCTGGTCGATTATCACCATATTTGCTCCAGCCTTTGCACCCTTTATTTAGATATGTTGCTTCTCACTTGGCAGAGCAGGCAACAAGACTTCCTTTCGCAATAGCAATAGCTATTACTTTTTTTATATTAAATCCATCATCCTTTTGGCTTCCCTCACTGCCTCAATTCTTTCTGGCGTACTTATCAACTCACTTTGCTTTTACTATCGCTTTCCTTCTTCAAAGTTTAGTCGCTGCACTTTGCTTTTGGACAGAAAAATCTAGTGCCCTTGAGAGATTAATATTTGTTCCTTATCTTTTTCTTTCTGGTTTATTAGTACCTTTATCAGCCTTTCCTTCTAACGTTCTAAAAGTTGCAATGATAACCCCTTTCCCCTATCTAATTAATTTTCCAGCAAAGATTTTATCGGGGATGCCAGTTGATATTTTTGATGGCTTTTTAGCCCAGATTATGTGGATTTCAATATTGGTACCTTCTGTAAATATTCTTTGGAAACTTGGTGTAAAAAGATATACAGCAATGGGAGCCTAATATGCATCGTTACTTTAAAACTATTAGATTATTTTGGTCTACAGCATTTGCTTCTCAACTTGAATATCAATTAAATTTTTTGATTGAGTTGTTAGCTATGTTGGGAACTCTTTTAGGAAGTGTATTTATATTATCCCTTTTCTTTACTGGAGGAAGGGAATTAGGAGATTGGACTTGGGAGTCAGCCTTAGTTATTCAGGGTGTTTATACATTTCTTGATGGTTTAACGAATGCTCTTTTACGACCAAATTTAACCGAAATAGTTAATTACGTTAGAGAGGGTACTCTTGATTATGTTTTATTAAAACCAATTGATAGTCAATTTTGGTTATCAGTTAAAAAGTTTTCTTTTGCAGGATTGCCTGAAATTATTTTAGGACTTTCAATTGTTTTTTGGGCTGCTATTCAATCAGGTACATCTTTTTCACTTTACTCGTTATCTGCATTCATTATTTCGTTAATCATTGGTTTTGTTATTCTCTATTCTGTTTGGTTCCTTATTGCTGCATCAAGTATTTGGTTTGTTAAGACATGGAATGCTACAGAAGTCCTTAGAGCATTGTTGGCTGCGGGTAGATACCCTATTTCAGCTTATCCTGTTATTTTGAGGTTCATATTTACGTTGGTTTTACCTGTTGCTTTTTTAACAACTTTTCCCGCTGAGGCAATTCTAGGAGAGCTGAAATTTAATATTTTATTCTTTGGTTTGATCTTAAGTAGCTTATTTTTTACTTTTAGCAGATTCTTCTGGAAATTTGCTCTTAAACATTATACTTCTGCATCTAGTTGAAATTTTACAAATTTAATTTAATTCTATTTCTACTTATTAATTATTTATTTTTAGAATTATTTATTTACTGACCTAGACCATGAAATTTATTTAACACGAATAATAAGCTAAATATTGTGAGGAATGAAATTCCAAACCAACAAATTATTTTTAAGAAAATACCATAACGAAATTCTGGTTTTACTAGTGAACTATTCATTGTATCCATAGCCATCCAGGCAAATATTGGAGCTGTTAGGAAGCTACCGGTTGTGGCAGCAAAGACATAGTCTTTAACTTGTATTCCTCCAGACTTGGCAATAATAAGTGCACAAAATGATGCAAACACATGAAATATTATCCACTTATTTAGACGTCTTTTTTCAGTAAAAGTATGGTTATTTCCTTTGTCTTTGCGAGTTATCAAACCATGAGCTGAAGAAATGCTTCTAGGATAAGCATCTAAGCAAGTAAGCGTAGTGCTAAACATCGCTGCAAATGCTGCTGGAACGATTATCCACATTGCCCATCCACCAATAGATTCCGTGTATAAGCGGATTAAGTTTTGAGCAAAACTGAAGTTCGAAGCTCCAATCATTTCATCTCCAGTTCCATACATTGTGTATGCACCAAGAATTAGAAAGAAAATAGCAGTAATAACTGTGATGAAATATCCAAGATTGAAATCAAATTCTGCTTCTTTCAACGTAGCGGTATGCTTTGAATCTTTAGCTTTAGAAAACATCCATAGTGATGGCCATATACATAGCTCAACTGGACCAGGCATCCAACCCATTAAAGGAATTAAAAAACCTAAGGTTGACATGTTCCATGGAGATGGATTGCTATTGATAAATGAATTATTGATATCACCAACAGGGCCTTTTACTAATAAAGAAATGACAGCAAAAAATGTTAATAATGTTAGTAAAAATACAAGAATTTTTGAAATTAAATCCAGAGCTTTATATTGACCTATAAATAAAATCAAAGAACATACTACTAGTATTCCTATCGCTAAATCCAATTCTGGGAAGGATGAAAAAATTATTATATTTTTTAAAAGAAGACCTGAAACAACACTTACAGCCGAAATTGTAAATGTACCTGTAATTAATCCAATTAATAAATATATAGGTAAATATAATTTATTACGTTTTTGAAATCCTTCTAGTAGTGATAATCCTGTAACAGCTGTAAATCTTGTTCCAACTAGTAAGAAAGGATACTTAATTAAATTTGTTAATAAAATTAGCCCAATAAGGGAAAATCCAAATTTAGCACCAGCTTGTGTAGAAAATACAAGATGTGATCCTCCAATGCATGCTGCTGCTAAAAGGATTCCAGGGCCAAGACTTTTCCTATAACCACTGGAGTTAGTTGAGATTATTTTTTCCATTTATTTGGGAAGATATTTTTATTTTTACAATAAAAATATCTTTTTCAATTTAACTACATAAACATTATTATTTTATAGGTAGATATCTTTTTATTAAATTAGCTTTTTTTAAGTTCTATTATTGCCTAACTTCTTTATAATTTAATAGATGACTAAATCAGTTAATCTATACTTGGCATTATGTGTAAATGATGGTAATGGATTTTGGGTTGTAAACTTTACTGAGGAGGAGGATATCTTCAATTCTCTTGGTAGTAAATTGCTTGAGTGCTATAGAAAAGAATTATTTGGTCTTGAAGGAGCAATTGAAGTCAAGGAAGCAATTAATACAACATTAGATATTATTTCTTATGATTTGAAACTTGATCAATATAAATTAGAGAACTCAGATACAGGTTATTCTTCCGAGATCCCAATTAACATCATTGAAGATATTTTCGATCTGTGGGCTTTTAATTATAGTAATCAAATCTTATGGAAAAAATATATTGGTTTATTGAAGTTTAGGAAAAAGGTAAAAACAAATAATTACTATATTCACATGGGTTTAAAAGGTGAAACATACGAATTTTCATTGAAATTAGATAAATTGATTGGTTTTAGGTCAACTAATTCATCACTTAGATTCAAAAAATCAAATGATTTAATGTGGTGATCAAGAATCAATACTCAAGAATCAAGATCTTGATTTATAATATAAATCTCTATCTTTATTGGCTGCATCAATACTTTCCCAAGGGAAAATAATCCATTCATTATCTTTTATATATTTATAGGAATTCCACCATGTAGGCTTTTTTTTACTACACCATACATGAGTTTCTGAACCTTTTAAATACCTTACTTTTTCAAGTGTATGGCCTGTATCGTAAATATCATCAACTATTAGAGAATTGTTTTTTGGCTCGTCTAATAGAGGTATTTCAAGTGAATGACTTAGTGCAACTGCAATACATATTCCTCCTCTAGGGAATCCATAAACTCCCACGAACTTTTTATTTTTGCATTTTTTACATATTGAATATATGCATTCATCAAATTCTGACCAGTTTAACTTATTCACTTATTGGTTATTACTATGATTTCTTTATCTATAAAGTATATCTTTTAAAACTTCCTAGATAAACTGTAGTAGCCCATAAAGCCACCTATAGTAAGTATGCCAGCTATGGGGGCAGATAGATTTAATGGCGTCGCCCAATCATGAACCATCAATGAAGCTAACATAAGTAACGATTTATAGATGTTTATTAACATACTACATCTAATATAGTTTTGTTATTATGTTCGTAATAATTCACAACTATATAGAATTTTTATGTCATTCAAAAATAATTTGCTTTCAAATATTTTTATTTTATAGATATAAATTTCATTAATATATTTTTATCTATGAATCATTTTTATTATTGCTTTCAAAGAATTTAGCTACTTGTGCGTATATTTTTCCAAATAGCCATGAAATAGCAATAAGACCAAATATGCCTAAAATGATAGTTACTGCTGAAATTCCAGCATCATTTGGACCATAATTTATAGCTGGGTCAAAACCTTCCACGATTAATTTAATTAGCTTTTTATCATATTAATATTATTTTGATTCAATTTCTGTTTTTTAACTTTTTTGAAATCTATATATATCAAAATTCTTTATAGTTCAATTATGTATAATAAGTATTATATTAAATTATATATATGAAATGGGAGTATCACGTAGTCCATCTCAACGTAGATGATTCGTCAAGTAAAAATGAAGAAGCAAGCAATCCAGAGGCTGCAAGTGAAAAACTTAAAGGTTCACTCAGTCCAGATTTTCTTAAAGATCAATTTCCTGAACAATATCAGGGAAATGAAGGTTCCGAGCATCCTGCTATTCAACTAAGTAAATTTCTAAATAAAAAGGGACTAGAAAGATGGGAACTTTCAGAAACAATAAAAATTGGTAATATGTTATTTCTTATCATGAAACGGCAAGTTGATTAGTAGTTAAAAAATATCTTTCATGGTAAATATTAACCAGTTAATTAGATTTATTGGATTGGCTATCGTTTTAATATTTCTATTTCCATTTATCTCGTAAGCTACTTTATATTTTCCTAGTATAAGATCACTATTATTGGAATTATAATATCTATTAGTCTCTTCCAACCTATATTCTTTTCTTGTTTGCTCATTTAATTCGGTATTGAAAATCCAAATTCTTAGATTGTTTTCAGTCATTAATACATATCCAATACCCATTCCATCTGTCATTTTGTAATCAATAATTTCAGCATTTATCATTTGAGGTAAGTCATCCATCAACTTGCTAGGCAGTAGATTTTCTATATTTGACTTATCTACTTTTATTTTTGCCCCAATTGGTATTAGTGGATTTACTTCCATTATGAATAACTTTTAGATTTTACTAAATTAACATATTTTCGAATCAATGAATTAACTAACCATTACTATCAATAACATTATGTGTGGGAAGGCATATTTTGACTTTTTCTTTATTTTTTTATTTTACTCAAAACCTTTGCTTTCTCTTTTGGTTTCATTTTCCCCCTTATCCTCACCCTCTTCATTTGAATAATTAATTTTTATATAGTTGATTCCAATTATCGTTAGTCTTATAAAGACAAAAGCTGTTGCAATGAATCCGATTAAGATAAAAATTGATAAAAGGGCAGATCCTAGATCTATTTCAGATAATTTGATCATGTGAATAATCTCTACTAATTTATTTAATCTTTTATAAATCGAATTTTAATTCAAGCTCAAATTCTAAATAAATTTTAATTTATATTGGTTACAAGACATCCGTAGATTATTTTTTCAAATGGATGCATAACTGAAAAAGGAATATAAATTGAAAATGAATCAAACTCAATTTAAAATCCCACTTTCAAGCTTAAGGCCTTATACAGTTCATTATAGAAACTGTGATAATCAACGCCTTGAGAATTGCTTTTATGCATGTGATGCATATGAAGCAAGATTACTTGCAATGGAATTTAATAGGTATATTCATGAGCATCCAAATTGTATTGATCTTATTAGAAGAGAAATGATTAAGAATATTTAGATCACTTAATAAGGTGATTTTGTATAAAATATATTATTTAGATTTATATGTTAAATATTGATATTGTTTCTCAAATCTTTTTGGGATTTATATCATTTTTGTCTAATTTTATTTCTGCATTATCTGGAGGTGGCGCAGGCTTAATACAACTTCCAGCTCTCTTGTTTTTTGGCTTACCTTTTTCAAAAGCTTTAGCAACTCACAAGGTCGCTAGTGTGGCACTTGGTTTTGGGGCTTCAATCCCACACCTATTGAGAAATAGGCTGCAAATAAAATACGCTTTTTTAATATTAATTTCGGGAATACCAGGTGTTTTATTAGGGGCCTATACCTCTTCCATTTTACCTGATAATTTTTCTACTAGCTTATTAGGTATTTTGACTTTGTTTCTTAGCTTTTATTCAATTAAGCAGAAAAATCTTGGCAGTTCAAATCAAAAAAATCGAATTAATAAGTTAAGGATAATAATTGGCTCAGTAGGCCTTTTTATTTTTGGTTTCTTCAATGGCTATCTTTCTTCTGGTACTGGACTATTTGTGACGATTTGGATGATAACAATATTTGATTTTTCTTTTTCTGTTGCAGTTGCTTATACATTAATTTTTGTTGGCATTTTTTGGAATGGTATTGGCGCACTTGCCTTAGGATTTAGGGGGAATATTGTTTGGAACTATATACCTGTATTGATTTTAGGTTCCTTTCTCGGTGGCTATTTAGGAGCTTATTTTTCAATAATTAAAGGGTCTAAATTTATTAAACTTGTTTTTGAATTTATTTCTTTTTCTGTTGGAATTTCACTACTAATTAAAGCCTTTTTATGAGTATTGGTTTGATATTAGTTTTTTATACGCATCCAGCTTTTTCTAAATCATCTTGCAATTTACTTTCACAGTCTAAGACCCTCGCCCAGCATGGCAATTGTTGCTTAACAGGTGATTCAAGGAATTTATTTATTGCGGGTCTTAATAGTTTTCCAAAAGTATGAACTGCTAGTTCTTCTTTATGTCGACTGTAGGGCAATTGATTAACTGAGGAATCTAAACTAAATTGTTTAACTCTATCTTCTCCTGCTCTTCGATATAAAACCTCCAAGTTTGCTAATTGAGAACTTGTAAGTGTTCTTGCTTCATGTTCCATCAACCCTCTTAAAACACTGGAAAGAATTTCTGTGGACATTTTTTGGAGGCCTTCATTCGACTTTGAACCTATTTCTTTGTGTTTGTGATCGAAAATTCCCAGATCCACCTGGGCGATTCTTGATATCCTTACATTTTTATAAACCTCTGAAAGAAGCCCTATTTCTAAGCCCCAGTCACATGGGATTCTTAAATTCATTGCCAAGTCTGTAGTAAAAGCAAATTCTCCCGCCAGTGGGTATCTAAAAGACTGTAAATATTGCAGGAATGGAGCATTACCCATCAATTGTTCCAAACTTGATAGAAGTGGACCTACAAATAATCTGGTAGCTCTACCTTGTAGTGCATTTGTTTCAAGAGATAAACGACTGTAAAAAGCTTTTACATAAGATATTCCATTTGATTTTTCTAGTAAAGGTCCCAACATTCTTGCTGGATAATTAGAATTGAATGTTCTGATATCGGCATCAAAAAGTGCTACTACTTCAGAGCTTTTTGTTGCTACACCAACTCCTTGCCATACTGCCCATCCTTTTCCTGGAACACCTAATAGATCTAGACCATTCTTCTCTTGGTCTTTTAGCAATTCAATTACCGCTGGACTGTTAGTCCACTGGACGTGAACTGGATATGGCATTTCTTTAAAGAAATCCCTAGCTTTCGCTACTTCGTCTCGATTATTGGCAGATAAGGCAATGACTAACTGATTTAAATTCTTTAATTCTTTTAGTGTGGTTCTTATTAGTTTTAATGCTGGTCTAGTGAATTCATCGTATAGGCATGGAATAAGTATTGATGTTGGCCTTTTTAATAGGTCTTTATTTAATTGAGATACTGGATCTTTTGCTAGTCCGTACTCATGAATAGTTGTGATTAAACCCTGCTGAAAGTCCATTCAAGAAAAAAGTTTTACAGATTCAATGGGGGAGCTACGATGATGTAGAGATGATTGTTTCCCTTTAAAGAGTGTCTGAGTTGGATAGTGAATTAGATGAACTGAGATTGTCTCTCAGAGAAATTTATCCTGAGCACTCTGAACAAGAAATCAATTCAGTGTGGTCACAATTGTTGCAGATTCTCGATCCATTTCGTGTTAAGCAGGACAATGATGAATTAAAGATCGAATCAATTTGGGATTCTTCAAGTGTTGTTTTGATTACTTACCCAGATTCAATTTATAGGAAAGATGAATCAACTTTAAAAACATTAACTGAATTCGTAAAAAATAGATTAAGTGGTCTTTCTTCAGTCATACATGTTTTACCATTTCTACCTTCTACAAGTGATGGAGGATTCGCTGTCTCTAATCATGAAAAAATTGAAGATTCTTATGGAAATTGGAATGATTTAAAGAATTTATCAAGTAAGCACAAAATAATGGCAGATCTTGTTTTAAATCATGTCTCTTCTTCTCATCCTTGGGTTCATCAATTTATAAAATCAGACGATCCTGGAATGTCTTACATAGTCGCTCCTTCTGAGACTGATATTTGGGAGAAAGTTATAAGGCCCAGAAATTCATCTCTTTTTACTAACATCAATACTAATCAAGGCTTTAGGAACGTTTGGACAACATTTGGGCCAGATCAAATTGATGTTGATTGGAAAAATCCATATATTTTTCTTGAGTATTTGAATTTACTGGTTAGATATATATCTAATGGAGCCAGCTGGATTCGACTTGACGCAATTGCATTTATTTGGAAGGAGCCATATACGACTTGTTTACATTTAGACCCAGTACACTCAATCGTTAAGCTTTTAAATAAATGCTTGAAGATTATTGACCCTTCGGCTGTATTAATTACCGAGACTAATGTTCCAGAAAAAGAAAACCTTTCATATTTGATTGATGGTAATGAAGCGAATCTTGCTTATAACTTTACTTTACCTCCTTTATTATTAGAAGCTATTTATACAGGTAAAACTGATTTATTGAATAATTGGTTATCTAATTGGAATGAGTTGCCGCGTGATACATCTCTTCTCAACTTCACTTCTTCACATGATGGTATTGGATTAAGAGCATTAGAAGGAATTATGGATGATAATAGAGTCCATAATCTCTTGGTTGAATCAGAGAAACGCGGAGGATTAGTTAGTCATCGCCGCCTTTCAAATGGAAAAGATCAACCTTATGAATTAAATATTAGTTGGTGGAGTGCGATGTCTAACGAAGGTCCTGATAATACGCTGTTTCAATTTGAACGTTTTTTGTTAAGCCAGCTTTTTACTTTATCTATAAAAGGTGTTCCAGCTTTTTATCTTCCAGCAGTTTTAGCCTCTCCTAATGATCTTGATTCTTTTAGAAAAACAGGGCAAAGAAGAGATTTAAATCGAGAAAAATTTGAAGCCAACAAATTACTTGAATCACTTAAGAACTTTGATTCTCCTGCTAGTAAAAATATTTCATACCTCACTCATATAGTTAAAGTTAGGTCAAGACTCAAAGCTTTTCATCCAGAGGCAAACATGAAATGTATTTCTACAAATATAGCTAATTGTATAATTCTACAAAGAGGTTTAGCTCATGATAGTGTCTATGTTATTTGTAATATGTCTCATAAATCTTTAAGTATTTCTCCATTAAATGAACTTAATTCATTAGAATTAAGTTCTGATAAACGTTTATTAGATAATATTACAGGTTCTTATTTGAATACTGATACTTTTAATCTTAATCCTTATCAAGTAGTTTGGCTTACACTCGCTGATTAGTATTATGAAAAATAATTCTAAATATTGGATAGTTACTGATCTCGATGGTACATTAATGGACGATGATTACGATATTTCTCCTGCTAAAAAAACCTTGAAAATGTTAGCAGATTTGAATATCCCTGTAATACCTTGTACAAGTAAAACTGCTTCTGAGGTTAGATATTTTAGAAAAGAGAATGCATTGACAGATCCTTTTATTGTAGAAAATGGAGCAGCAATTTATGGGTCATATGAACAAAATTCGTCAGAATGGGAATTGATTTTAGGAAAAAGTTATGCGGAATTAAGAATTATTTTATTTAATATATCAAAAAAAGTTAACTACCACTTAACTCCATTAAATGATTTAAGCAAAAATCAAATATTTGAACTTACTGGTTTATCTGATAAAGGTATTACTAGAGCTCTAGATAGGTGCTGGAGTGTTCCTTTCTTAAATCCTCCTGATGATATCTTTGAAAAAGTTAAGCTTATTTGTGATTCTTATAATGTACATGTTTTTAAAGGAAATAGAATGAGTCATTTGCTTTCCAGTGAAAGTCATAAAGGTCAAGCGGTTAATAAGTTAAAGGTTTATCTACAGAACTATGATGTAAAGATTATTGCACTTGGTGATTCACAAAATGATCTCCCTTTACTTGAATATGCTGATATACCTATTGTTATTCCTGGAAGAAATGGTCCGAATAAGTATTTACAGAATGGACTTGATAACGGTTCTTTTCGATTAGCAAATGCTCCCCACGCAGAAGGGTGGTCAAATAGCGTCCAGGATGTTATTAATGATTTTATTGATTTATGAAAGATAAAGATATTAAATATGATTATAATCATATTTTCCCAAATTATATAAGGGATGATTTCCTTTTTTCTCTTGATACTTATCGTTTATTTCTTGAAGGATTGTCTATTAATCCTTCACTCTTTTATCAAAAATGGTCTGATGTTAATGTTCAATCCATTATTGATAAATATTGGAAACCAAATCAAAAATCAGATTGGAAATGGTCGCTATCATTTCCATTTTTTTCTCTTTTAGAAAATTATATAAATACTATTAATAAACCAATAATAATTGGTTTTTCTGGGCTTCCTGGATCTGGAAAATCTACTCTTGGATTTTGGATTGATAGTGTAGCTAGAGAATTATCATTAAGTATTAAAGTTATATCTTTGGATGATTTTTATCTACCTGGTAAAGAAATGGATTTTGCTATGAAGGGTAATCCATGGAATGTTCCCAGGGGTTTCCCTGGAAGTCATTCTTTAGATTTATTGAATCAATCACTAGAAACTTTTTTGAGTACTGGTGTTTTAAGCAGTCCTACTTTTGATAAGTCTTTAAGAAATGGAAAAGGAGATAGATCAGGTTGGTGTGAATTGCAATCTAAGGTTTTAATCTTAGAAGGATGGTTTGTTGGCTGCGTTCCCGTTTCAGACTTATTTAAAATTGATGAATTGGAGGAGGATAAATTTAATTATTCTCTGAGTCAGTCTGAAAAGGCTTATCGTACTTTGATTCAAGAATCACTTTTAGAATATAGCAAAATTTGGAAAAAATTTCATAAAATTTGGCATCTTAAATCTAGTGATTTTGATAATACAATTCTGTGGAAATCTCAACAAGAAAATGAAATGATTAAATTAAAAGGATCAGGTTTGAAAGGTAACAATTTATCTGATTTTATACGTATGATCCAAACCGCTATTCCACAGCAATCTTTATCTTTTATTAATTCAGATACGACAGTTGAAATTAATCAATATCGTCGCATTGAAAAACTAAGTACAATTAAATATCATTTTCAATATAATTAAGTATATTAATTAGTGCATATTATAATTTTTTTTTTTTTTTTTTACTTTTTTTATCTTTTGTTAAACTTTTATATTTTAATCTATTTACACACTATGATCATTAAATATTAATCTTACACATGCCTATAAAATGGCTTCATATGTCTATTTGATTCAAAACGGTGATTTATTCAATATTGGTTTTACTAACAACCTTGAACGAACAAGAATTGATTTAAGACCTGGTGAATTGGTCGCTTTTTTAATTACTGAACAACCTGAACCGCTTATTAAAAATCTCAGGAAAACATATGTTGATAACAGATTACCTGGTTCAGACTATTATCGACTTGCTAATTCACAGGTAAAAGAATGCAGGTCTCTTCTAGAAGGAGGGGGATCTAATAATTATTTCCAACCTTTTCTCAAGGGGCCAAGTCTATTTATATTCTTTATTATTTCTTGGTTTACACTAACATATATCATTATAGAGTTCGCTGTAGATCCCATACTTGGTAGGTTTAGCTAATATCTTCTTTTTTGGTTGAATAGATTAATGATTTATAAAGATTGTTAATTTCAAAAAATTGTTTTTCTTGTTAGATTAAGTTTATATAAATGAATTAATTTAATTTGAATTTATCTAATTTTTTAATTGTTGTAGCAGTACCGTTTGTTCTCACTGCTGTTTTTTTTGGTACTAAGAATGGATACTACAATAGCGATGATTATGAAGGAGATGGTTGTGCTCATGATGTGCAGAGATGATTATACTTTTAGCCAATCTTTAGCTAATCTTACGAGTCTCTTTTAGTTACCTGAATTTTTGATGCATGTCCATTTGCTATCAAATTGCCAAACAGGTTTGTAAATATCATTCTCAATTTTTTTTCCAGCTTCCATACACATCCTCTCGGTCCCAATTGGAATAGCAAATAATGATGGACTTGTGATACCGCTTACTTGCGGTTTTCCGCCAGGACCCTGTCTATAGCTACCTATTACCAACCAGTAATCTGCTTTAGCCTTTCCTTGTAACCCAGCTAAGGAGGTTAGAAGAAGAATTATTGAGAATATAATTTTTTTACTCATGATTTATTTTTGAAATCATATCTATACTAATTGAAAATTTCACGAAAAATAGCGAGCTCCTCTTTTTATTATTTTAAAATATGCCTCATGAAATTAGTCCTTATGTATTTATTTACTTTAAATCATTTTTCTTAGGCATTATTCAAGGTTTAACTGAGTTTCTTCCAATTAGTAGTACAGCTCATTTAAAAGTTGTTCCTTATTTTTTGGGATGGAATGATCCTGGAGCCTCTTTTTCCGCTTCTATTCAATTAGGAAGCGCAGGTGCTATTATCTATTATTTTCGAAATCAGATTTGTCCAATTATTAATTCCTTTTTTTTAATTTATAATCATCGTAAAGTTTTCAAAGACGATAATACTAGACTTGCTACTTATATCTTTATAGGTAGCATCCCAATATGTATTTTTGGGTTTCTTATTAAATTATATTGGCCCAATTACACTGATTCGAACTTCAGAGGTTTGTTTTCCATAGCTATTACTTCCATCTTTATGGGACTATTCTTGGCTCTTGCAGAAATTTATGGTAAAAGAAAAAAACTATTTAATGACATTAATTTAACAGATGTTATTTTGTTAGGTCTTGCTCAATCTCTTGCTATATTTCCTGGGGTTTCTAGATCTGGTATTACATTAACCTCAGCTTTGTTTTCGGGTATTGAAAGAAAAACAGCAGCTAGACTTTCTTTTCTGGTTGGTATACCAGCTATTTCCATTTCAGGAATTGTTGAATTGGTTACTTTGTTTAGATCACTATCTGCAATAGACATCCTACCTACAATTATAGGGATTATATCATCCTTCTTTTCTTCATTATTTGCTATTGACTTGCTTCTAAAGTTCTTAGCTAAAAATAACACTTTTGTTTTTGTGTTTTATCGTTTAGCTTTTGGTGTTTTTATTTTGTCAGCTTTATAAATATATGTTTTTTATATTTGTTGGTTTAGGATTGAGTTATGATATTTGATTGGTTTTGATGAAGTTTTTACATGATTTATTCATTGTTTCTTTTGGGGAGATTGATATACCACCATATCTCTTTGCGTTAATAATTTTTTTAACTCTCTTTGTTTTTTTAGCAGTTTTGATTAGTACAACGAAATTAATCCAATCTTTAGTCAACAACTCTGATTAGTAATACTTTTGATTATATCGGAACGGCGGGATTTGAACCCACGACCCCCACTACCCCAAAGTGGTGCGCTACCAAGCTGCGCTACGTCCCGTAAATTAAAGTTATCACAAGGTCTTGCTGATATTTCCAATTTTTAATGATTTCCATTTAATTCTTTTCTTAGACTTTTTATTTATTCGTCTAATAAGTGAATTCCTGTTTTCATTAGAATAACCATGAATACATAGTCTTTTAGCCATTAATCTTAACTCGTAGATATTCATCTTTGAGAGTATTAATTCAGTTTCCTTTTGCCATGCATCTCCTTCATTTGGGAGTATTCTTTTATGTTGCGAAGCTTCGATTGAATAGATTAATTCAGCAAAGTATTCAGGAATAATAACAATTAAAATCGCAAGAACATTATATAAATTTATCCGAGCTTTCTCTAAATTTTTTTCAAAATTATTTTTCATATGTTTAGAAATTTATAATACAAGAAAAAATATTTTTTAGCTTGGATAAGCAGATTCAGTATTTAAAGAGCTATCCATCCATTGTATTGTGTTTTCTTGCTCTATTTTCGAAGATTTAAAACTAAAAACTAAAAAGAATACTAATAACAATGTAGCTAATATTATTAGCAATATTGTTTTGTCTGGTAATGGATCATTCATTATTAATTTGATTCTATAGGTGTATTCTCTCCTCTAAGAATACAATGATTTATTTCCCAATTATAGTGAGACCATATTTCTTCATTTAGTCTAAAGTTTGACCCCTTAAAATTTTTAAATACTACCTTTGTTGGCATCGCCGAGCAATATGGTCTACTGCCAGGTTTCGCTAAATATTGTTGATGATAGTCCTCAGCAAAATAGAACTTAATATCGTTATCAATTTCTGTAGTAATTTTCCCAAAGCCATTATTTTCTAATTCTTTTTGATAGCTATTTTTGCTTTCTATTGCTTTAACTAGTTGATCTTTGTTTGTCGTATAAATTGCAGATCTATATTGGCTTCCGCTATCGTTCCCCTGTCGATTTCCCTGTGTTGGATCATGGCATTCCCAAAATAATTTTAGTAAGTCGCTGATATCAATTTTTTTATTATTCCAGACTACTCTTACTACTTCGGTATGACCTGTTAGGCCAGAACATACCTCTCTATAGCTGGGGTCTTTTTTCTCGCCGCCAGCGTAGCCAACTGCTGTTGACACGATTCCGGGTAGTCTCCAAAACCCTTTTTCTGCTCCCCAGAAGCAGCCGCAACCAAAGAATATTTCTTGCTGACTATCTTGTGGTTTTGAGTAGAGATCATTTTTAAAAATTGTATGGATCACTTTCTTCTTTAGCTTTTCTGTTGCTTTATCTGAATATAGCTTATTAATTAGCATTGATAAATATTCACTTATATTTTTAATCATAATTTTTAATTTATAGTTTCTATATTTATATGATTAATTAATGTAGTAACAAATGCAAATAATAAGAAAGGAAGGCTTAATACAAGTATTAAACCAACACCTAAAAGAGCAAAAATTGGTCTCGATGAGCCCATAAGTGCAAGGCCTGCAGCAAGACTTACAAAAATTACACCCATCCATGCAAGAATTTGAATGTATATATCACCAAATGCAAGATCGCAAATAAGTTTATATCTAGTTGATTCACTCATGATTTCTCAATTATTTAAATGAACTTAATTGTTTTTGTATCTTATATCTAAATTAAGGTGAATTGATTAAAAAACTTTAATCAGTAATGATTAATCATCTGATTGAATTTGCTCTTTAGCTTTTTCCCTTTCCCACATGCTTTTATACAAACCGTCTTGCTTAATTAAGCTTTGATGATTTCCTTCTTGTACAATTTTCCCCTCGTTCATAACTAATATACGATCACACGAAGCGGCAGCTGATAGTTGATGACTTATCATTAACACAGTCTTACTATATTGGCTTTTTATAGTTTGAAGAATTGCCGATGCAGTTTTATTGTCCACACTTGCTAAGGCATCATCAAGAACAATTATTTTTGAATCTACTAATAATGCTCTACTAAGAGCGGTTCTCTGCCTTTGTCCGCCGCTGAGAGTAATACCTCTTTCCCCGACAAGTGTTTTGAAACCGTCTGGAAAACCTTTTATGTCTTCTGTCATTCGCGCTTCATAAGCTGATTCCTGAACTTTCTCTGTGGGAGCTTCTGGATTTCCGTATTTTATATTTTCTGAGAGTGTTTCTGTAAAAAGATATCCCTCTTGAGGAACCAAAGCGATAGTGCTTCTTAACTGTTGTAGCTTTATATCAGTAACATCATAGTCATCTAAAAATAAGGTCCCTCCGTCAATTTTTATCATTCGTCCTAAAGCTCTGGCTAGTGTTGTTTTACCGCAACCTACAGGACCAACTAAGGCAACAATTTCCCCTGGATTTATTCTAAAGCAAATTTTATCAAGTATTTTTCTAGGAGAGTCTTCATACTTAATAGATAAATTTTTTGCTTCTAATTTTCCTGAAATAGGTTTAGTTATTTTTACTGCCTTATCCTTATCTTTGATTGTTGGTTCATTGTTTAATAGCTCTTCTATTCTCTCTAAGCTTACTTGACCCAATTGAAAAGTATTGAGTGTAAAACCTAATAAGGCTGTTGGGAAAACCAGTCTTTCTACATAAAGAATTAAAGCTACTAAGCCTCCAACTGTTAGACTTCCATTACTTAATTGCCCACTTCCAATTGCGATAAGAAGAAGCAAAGATATTGATGATAAACCTTGAAGTAGTGGAAACAAAGTACTTGCAGTTCTTGCAAGGTTAATTGCAGCGTCTCTATATCTAATATTTAATTTATTGAATGCTTTTTGTTCAGCTTTTTCTTGACCATAAATTTTAATTGCGCTAATGCCAGATAAATCTTCTTGGATTAATTCACTTAATTCTGATAATGCTTGTTGTTGCCTCTTTCTTTGTTTAACCATTCTTCCACCGAATAACCCAACGGTTCCAAGTAAAACTGGATATACAGATATGGAAAAAAATGTTAGAAGTGGATCGATTGTCAGCATCGCTGGCAATGTGAATGTGTATGCCAATAATGTGTTTGTAAGACTAAGAACCGTAAAACCAAGCAATCTTCTAATGTTTTCTAAATCACTTGTAGCTCTTGTGATAACTTCTCCAGTCCCTATAGTTTGAACCCACCCAGGATCCTGTTCCAACATACGATCAAATAATTTTTGTCTTAATGAAACTTCTACTTGTCTACCAACTCCAAATACCAGTTGCCGAGATATCAACCTTGCTCCTCCCATTATTGTTGCTAAGACTATTAACCACGTCGACTTATTCAAGACATATGAAAATGTAAACCCTTCTTTTAGATCATCAACGATATTTCTAACTTCCATTGGAATAGCTACACTTAGAATATTTACAAAAACCAGACAGAAAGACCCTATTATCAGCTTCCTCTTGTGTGGTCTCAAATAGTTTTTTATAAGATCTAGTCTTAATGCAGCCATTCTTTTATTAATATGCCCTTTAGCCTAAGTAATATAAGCCCATGGACGTGAACAAAATCTAATTTTACTAATTTATGAATGACGCTCAAAGCCATCCTCTTTATTCAACAGATCGTGAAAATCTTGATCGTTTATGTGCCATAGAGTCCCCAACTTCTAATAATTTTGTTGAACTAGCTAGATTAATTATTCGATATCAAGATTTCAGAGGCGCTGAAGATCTTAATTCTGATATGGAAAAATTATTAAAAAAATGGAACATTAATCGAAACAAGTTAGAGGAAACAACAAGAAAAATTTGGTCAGAGGGATTTCGGCCTACAAGTCATTCAAGTCCTGATAACGTCGGTTCTGGATTTGATACCTCAGACTCTTCTCAAGCTTAATGTTAGGAAATTATTTTTTTATTTAAAGAACTTCTATAATTGATATATTAATGATTAAGTTAAAAAAATATTATGCCTGGAATGCTTAGCATTCTGGAAATTTTCTTATAAATGACTCCATTAAATCCTATAACTTTTTCAGTAATTCTTGAATCACTTCTTTCAGGCAATGATTTAACTGAGGAGCAATCTAATTATTTAATGAATTCGTGGGTCGAAAATAAAATTGAACCAGTTCAAACGGGAGCATTTTTATCGGCATTTAGAGCAAAAGGGGTTTCTGGTGATGAACTTTCGGCAATGGCAAAAATCCTTCAAGATGCCTCAATAACACCATCAGATTTGCCATCTTTTGATTTAGTTGATACATGTGGAACTGGTGGAGATGGAGCTAACACATTTAATATTTCTACCGCAGTTGCCTTTGTCTCAGCAGCTTTAGGAGTAAAAATTGCTAAACATGGTAATCGAAGTGCAAGTGGCAAGGTTGGATCAGCTGATGTATTAGAAAATTTAGGATTACCTTTAAATGTTTCTTCCGAAAAAGTTGTTGGAGCTTTAAAAAATTTAGGTATTACTTTTATCTTTGCTCCTTTTTGGCATCCTTCATTGGTAAATCTTGCTCCTTTAAGAAAAAGCTTAGGAGTTAGAACCATTTTTAATTTGCTGGGTCCATTAGTTAATCCACTTAGACCAAGGTCTCAAGTATTGGGAGTAGCTAAAGCAAATTTGCTTGATCCAATATCATTAGCTTTAAAAGGAATGGGGCTTAAAAGAGCAGTAGTGGTTCATGGCGCAGGCGGACTCGATGAGGCTTCACTAGCTGGCTCTAATCAATTTAGATTTTTAGATAAGGATGTTATTAGATCTGAAATTATAAACCCTAGTGATATTGGACTTACTGAAATATCTAATGAATGTTTGAAAGGAGATGATTTGAAAACTAATTCTCAAATATTGATGTCTTTACTCAAGGGAGAAGGAAACAAGTATCACAAAGAAGTTGTAGCTTTAAATACCGCTCTTGTTTTATGGGTATCAGGAGCTGAGGATGATTTGTCTCTAGGTGTCAAGCGTTCATTAGATTGTTTGAATACAGATAAATCATGGCTCCTTTTAGAGCAGTTAAGAGATTTTTTAACCACCTAATTCTTTTAACCTGATAAACCGTTTTTCTTATGTTTTTTGATACTGATAGTTCTGCAATATTGTTATTAGAGGATGGCACCTATTTTGAAGGAATATCTTTTGGTGCATTAGGTACTATCTCTGGAGAAGTCGTATTCAATACTGGTATGACAGGATATCAGGAGGTGATAACTGATCCTAGTTATTATGGTCAGCTTATTACTTTTACTTATCCTGAGATAGGTAACACAGGTATAAATTTTGAAGATAATGAATCATCACATCCCTCAGTTAAAGGTGTGATAGCTCGTCAAATATCAAAAAGTTCTAGTAATTGGAGACACAAAATTTCTTTTGATAGATGGTTAATAGATGAAAATGTTGTTGGAATTCATGGAATAGATACAAGAGCACTTGTTAGACATCTAAGAGAGTCCGGTTCTTTGAATGGAATTATTTCCTCAGAACCAAATTATTCAATAGCTGAATTATTTTCACTTTTAAAACAATCTCCTTCAATGAGTGGCCTAAATCTTGTCAATAAAGTAACAACTAAAAGCTCATTTAAAGTTAATACTAGCTGTACTGTTTTATTTGATAAGAGAATTAAAAATATTCAAACAATTCCCTACAAAGTTGTCGCTATAGATTTTGGGATAAAGCAATCGATATTAGACCGATTAGTTGCTCATGGTTGTGAAGTTATTGTCTTGCCTTCAAATGCCTCAATATCCGATGTTTTATCTCTATCCCCTGAGGGAGTTTTTCTTTCTAATGGTCCTGGTGATCCATCCACAGTTGATACTGGTATTGAACTAGCTAAAAATCTAATTCAATATGAAAAACTTCCTGTTTTTGGAATATGTTTAGGTCATCAAATCCTTGGATTAGCACTTGGTGGGAAAACTTTTAAGCTTTCTTATGGACATAGAGGATTAAATCATCCATGTGGATTGAATGGAAAAGTTGAGATTACAAGTCAAAACCATGGTTTTGCTTTAACTTCAGAATCCTTAAATTCCGAAAAAATAAAAATCACCAGATTCAACTTAAATGACCAAACAGTTGCTGCTATTTCAGTAATAGATAGGCCTTTCTTTGGTGTTCAATATCACCCAGAGGCCAGTCCTGGACCTCACGACGCTGATCATCATTTTAATCATTTCGTAACCTTAATAGAAGAACGACGAAGAATCGTGGATTAATTTGGTTTCTATCACTACACTTCCATCATGAAGTCACAGGGGACTAATCCCATAACTGAATTACAACGACTTACTGTTTCTCTAAGAGGTGGTTTTAAACAACAAAATGGTTGTTTGGTGTTGAATTTCACTGGACAACTAGATGCCTATTCGGAGAAGCAATTCACTACATATATCAATGAAGTTTTAGCTTCAAATCAACTATCAGTTGTGATTGATTTATCTAACATCGATTTCATTGATTCTTGTGGTCTTGGTGCAATGGTTCAAGCAGCAAAAAAATGCACTCAGTCGAAAAGAGCATTTAATGTTGTTGGTAACCCTAGAGTGGTTCAAACAATTAAACTTGTTCGCTTAGAGGAATTCCTTCATCTGGTACCTGATCTAAGTACTGCAATTGGTAAATTATCAGCTTGACTGACTGGATTCGTTCTCATAAACCAAGCATTTCTCCCGATGGCTTGGGACCTTTACAATTGGCTTGGTTAGGTGATGCTGTATGGGAAATGCATCAAAGGTTGCGATATTGCAGTAGTCCAATGCGTTCAAAGGATCTGCACAATGCTGTTGTTAATGAGGTGAATGCTTCTAGCCAAGCAAGGGCAATCAGTAAAATCGAACCTTTTTTAACTGATGCTGAAAAGGACTTCCTTAGAAAAGGTAGAAACAAAGCAGGAAGAGGTCCTAAAAATGTAGATGCAGCCACATATGCAATAGCTACGGGATTTGAGACTATTGTTGGATGGTTGTTTTTAAAAAATCCAAATCGGCTTGCTGATTTATTCGATCTTCTTGATCGACCCATCAACTAGAAAATAGTTCTTATAAAATGAGTTATCGTTTCAATAAAGACACAAGGAATTCAAAAAACTCTTCACTTAATAAACGAAGTAGTAATTATTCTCGTCAAGATAATGACTCCAAAAAGTCAAATTTTAATGATCGAAGAAGATCAAATTATAAAATCAATCGTTTTTCTTCTGATCAAGTAAATCAATATTCATCAGATAAAGAATCCTCTGAACGATCAAAAATTAGTAACCAGTCAAATTCAAACTACAGAGGATCAAATCGATTTGAAAGAAAATCGACAAACCCTTCATACAGAAATCAAAATTCTCAGGGAACTAACAACTACAGAGGATCAAATCGATTTGAAAGGAAATCGACAAACCCTTCATACAGAAATCAAAATTATAAGGAGACTAACAATTACAAAAGAGTCGAAAATAAAGAACCTCTTTCTTATTCGGAAACTTTTACCAAAACGTTAAGTAATGATTTGATTTGGGGTCGTCATTCAACTGAGGCTGCTCTTTTGGGCGGAAGAGCAATTCATAGGATTTGGTGTACCTCTGAATTACGAAGTACACCAAAGTTTTTTCAAATTCTTAAAGATTCAAAAGCTTCTGGGGTTTTAGTTGAAGAAGTTTCATGGTCCAGGCTTGGTCAGCTTACTAATGGTGCAGTTCATCAAGGAATAGTTTTACAAATTGCCGCATCAAAAACACTTGACTTGAAGAATTTAATCGATGCTTGCAAAGCATTTGGTGATTCATCATTGCTCTTGGCTTTAGATGGTTTAACTGATCCTCAGAATCTTGGAGCAATAATTCGATCGGCCGAAGCCCTTGGTGCTCAAGGATTAATCCTTCCACAAAGACGCAGTGCAGGTTTAACAGGATCCGTTGCAAAAGTTGCTGCTGGAGCTCTAGAACATTTGCCGGTAGCAAGAGTTGTTAATTTAAATAGATCTTTGGAGAAATTGAAAGATGAAGGTTATACCGTTGTTGGCCTAGCGGAGCAAGGACCTTCAACTTTATCTGAGATCAAATTTGAAGGTCCTTTAGTAGTAGTTGTTGGGGCTGAAGACAAAGGAATTTCTCTAATAACTAGAAGGTTGTGTGACCAGTTAGTAAGGATTCCGCTTAAGGGAGTCACTACAAGCCTTAATGCATCAGTCGCTACGTCTATTTTCTTATATGAAGTAGCGAGATCTAGATGGATGCGCTCAATCACTGGACAAGATCCTTCTCCTAGATTATTGAAACCTCAGATTTCAGCTGAAAATAATAACTAATCTGTTTAAAATTTAAACCTGAAAAGATGCGTATATTTTTTATAGGTTTTTTAGGATATTGAAAAATTCATAATCAAATTATATTGTTAATTACTTCACTCACAGGTTTTTATACTGAACTATTTTTGAGTTCAAATATATGTTTGATCATCAAGTGAACATAATTTTATTTTTTTATTTGATAAAGATCTGTTTAAGAAAGTATAATAAATTAAACGCAGTTTATTTATGGGTCCCATTAGGGCTCTTCGAAGCTTAGGTAATAGTTTTGGCTTGGCCTGGTGGGCTAAGGTTGAGACGATTCAACCTGAGGTAACTTATTGGTTTGGTCCATTTCTCACTCGTCGTAGTTTGAAAGTCAGTTTGAGTGGATTTGTTGACGACCTTTCTGCAGAGTCACCTAAGAAAATAAATCATAGTTTAATTAGGTGTCGTCGTAACGAGCCTCTTACGTCATAAGCTTGAAAATATTTTTTATAATTTAATAATGACTTTTGCAGACTTACGCCAGAAATTGAAAAGTGGTGAAGTCTCCTCCAAAGAAATTGTTGAAGAAAAAATAAATCGAATAAAGGATCTAGATCCAACTCTAAATTCCTTTTTAACTGTCAACTCTGATCAGGCTTTAAGTAATGCTGAACGTATAGATAAACAAATTGCCTCTGGCGCAAGTCTCCCTTTTTTGTCTGGAATACCATTGGCTATTAAAGACAATCTTTGTACAAAAGGTATTAAGACAACTTGTGCAAGCAAGATTTTGAGTAACTTTGTCCCCCCGTATGAGTCAACAGTCACTAAAAAGCTTTTGAACGCAGGAGCAATAATGATTGGTAAGACAAATATGGATGAATTTGCTATGGGAAGTTCTACTGAAACCTCTGCATTTGGTCCTACTTTAAATCCATGGAATATAACAAAAGTTCCTGGAGGAAGTTCAGGTGGTAGCGCAGCTTCCGTCGCTGCAGGATTGTGTTACGGTTCCCTTGGATCTGATACTGGCGGCTCAATCCGACAGCCAGCCTCATTCTGTGGTGTTGTTGGTATGAAACCAACTTATGGTCGTGTTAGTCGATGGGGATTAATAGCTTTTGCAAGTTCTTTGGATCAGGTTGGTCCATTTGCGAATAATGTTTCTGATGCAGCAGAAATCTTACAGGTTATTTCAGGCAAAGATGAGCTCGATTCAACTACTGTTGATATTCCTGTTCCCAATTATTTAGAGAATCTTTCTAAGTCAATAAAGGGCATGAAGATAGGTTTAATTGATAACTGCTTTGAGCATGAGGGTTTAGCTATTGATGTTAAAGAATCAGTTCTTGGTGCTGCTTCGCTACTTCAAAATTTAGGTGCTGAGATTATTAATGTTTCTTGTCCTCGATTTAATGATGGAATTGCGACATATTACGTAATTGCCCCATCAGAAGCTTCAGCGAATCTAGCTAGATATGACGGAGTTAAATATGGATTCCGCTCGGAAGATGAACAAACTCTCATTGAAATGACATCCAAAAGTCGAGCAATTGGTTTTGGAAGTGAAGTTAAGCGAAGAATTCTTATAGGAACTTATGCCCTATCTGCTGGCTATGTTGATGCTTACTATAAGAAGGCCCAGCAAGTTCGAACTTTGATACGTAGAGACTTCGATAATGCTTTCACAAAAGTAGATGTTTTGTTGGCTCCAACAGCTCCAACTACTGCTTTTGGTTCTGGAGATAATATTGATGATCCTATGGCGATGTACTTATCTGATTTGTTAACGATTCCAGCTAATTTAGCTGGATTGCCTGCTATCAGTCTTCCATGTGGCTTTGATAAATCTGATTTACCAATAGGTTTACAGCTTATAGGTAATGTTTTTGAAGAAAGTAAGATTCTTCAAGTGGCTAGTCAATTTGAGAACGCTGCTGAAGTTTATAAAAATAGGCCTAAAACTGAATTCACATTATAAAGGTTAAACCACTTTATGTGGTTCGTATAATTCTCGCTACACTACATGCAGCGTGGCTTTGTGCAATATAAATGAGTTTTGTCCCAATTCATAATCATAGTGATTACAGCCTTCTTGATGGAGCTAGTCAGCTCCCTTTGATGGTTCAAAGGGCAAAGGAATTAGGGATGCCAGCTCTAGCCCTTACGGATCATGGAGTAATGTATGGCGCGATTGAATTATTGAAGTTATGCAAGGCTGCAAATATAAAGCCAATTATTGGGAATGAGATGTACGTTATCAATGGTTCAATTGATGATCCTCAGCCCAAAAAAGAGAAAAGATATCATCTTGTTGTTGTTGCAAAAAACCAAATTGGCTATGAAAATCTCGTAAAATTAACAACACTTAGTCATTTAAACGGTGTTAGAGGAAGAGGGATCTTTTCAAGACCATGTATAGATAAGTCTTTATTCAAGAAATATAGTGAGGGGTTAATTTGTTCAACAGCTTGCTTAGGTGGTGAAATTCCACAAGCGATATTAAAAGGAAGAAATGATGTCGCTAGAGAAGTAGCAGCTTGGTATAAAGAAGTTTTGGGTGATGATTTTTATCTTGAAATTCAAGACCATGGATCAATTGAGGATAGAATTGTTAATAGTGAAATAGTTAAAATATCTGAAGAACTTGATATCCAAATTATAGCTACCAATGATGCTCATTATGTGTCAAAGAATGATATTGAAGCACATGATGCATTAATTTGTGTTCTCACAGGAAAATTAATTAGTGATCACAAAAGATTAAGGTATACAGGGACTGAATATATTAAATCTGAGGAAGAAATGAGAAGTTTATTTACTGATCATTTAGATAAGGATGTTATAAATAGTGCAATAGAAAATACTGTCAAACTATCAAGCAAGGTTGAAGAGTATACTATCTTAGGTACTTATAAGATGCCTAATTTCCCTATACCTAATGGATATAAACCAATCGAATATCTTAAAGAGATAACTATCAATGGTTTGAAAGAAATCTTAGATATTAATGAGTTTAAAAATTTTCCAAGCAATTATAAAGAAAGACTTGATTATGAGTTAAATGTAATAGAACAAATGGGGTTTCCTACTTATTTTCTTGTAGTATGGGATTATATTAGATTTGCAAGAGAACAAAATATTCCTGTTGGACCAGGTAGAGGATCAGCAGCTGGTTCTTTAGTCGCTTTCTCTCTTCATATAACTAATATTGATCCAGTTGAAAATGGTTTATTATTTGAAAGATTTCTAAATCCCGAGAGAAAGTCAATGCCAGATATTGATACTGATTTTTGTATTGAAAGACGAGGAGAAGTTATTGATTATGTTACAAAAAAGTATGGTGAAGATAAAGTTGCACAGATAATTACATTTAACAGAATGACATCTAAGGCTGTTTTGAAAGATGTAGCTCGTGTACTTGATATTCCCTATGGAGAGGCAGACCGCTTAGCGAAATTAATTCCAGTTGTGAGAGGTAAGCCTGCAAAATTGTCATCTATGATTTCCAAAGAATCGCCAAATAAGGATTTCTATGAAAAATACACCAATGATTCAAGAGTAAAGAAATGGGTTGATATGGCAATGAGGATTGAAGGAACAAATAAGACTTTTGGTGTACATGCAGCAGGTGTAGTTATTGCAGCTAATTCACTTGATAATTTAGTTCCTCTTCAAAGAAACAATGATGGACAAATAATTACTCAATACTTTATGGAAGATATTGAATCACTAGGCCTTTTGAAGATGGACTTCTTAGGCCTTAGAAATCTCACAATGATCGAAAAGACAATTAATTTAGTTGAGAAATCAATTGGTAAGAGATTATATCCTGATTCTTTGCCTTTCACAGATGAAAAAACATTCGAATTACTTTCTAGGGGTGATTTAGAAGGGATTTTTCAACTTGAATCTAGTGGAATGAGACAAATAGTAAAAGATCTAAAACCCTCATCTCTTGAGGATATTTCTTCAATTCTTGCCCTATATCGTCCAGGTCCTCTTGATGCAGGATTAATTCCTAAATTTATAAATAGAAAACATGGTAAGGAGAGTATTGATTTTCAACATAAGTCACTTGAACCTATTTTAAGTGAGACTTACGGAATCATGGTTTATCAAGAGCAGATCATGAAGATCGCACAGGATTTAGCTGGCTATTCTCTTGGTCAAGCAGATTTGTTAAGAAGAGCAATGGGTAAGAAGAAAGTATCAGAAATGCAACGTCATAGAACGCTTTTTGTTGATGGAGCTGTTAATAATGGTGTTTCTGCAGTTGTTGCCGAAAAGTTATTTGATCAAATGGTTTTGTTTGCTGAATATTGCTTTAACAAAAGTCATTCAACTGCTTATGGCGCGGTTACCTATCAGACTGCTTATTTAAAAGCACATTATCCTGTCGCTTATATGGCTGCATTGCTTACAGTTAATTCTAGCTCGACAGACAAGGTTCAAAGATACATTTCTAACTGTAATTCAATGGGGATAAATGTAATGCCTCCAAATATCAATACCTCTGATGTTGATTTCACTCCAAAAGATAATTCAATTCTTTTTGGTTTTTCAGCGGTTAAAAATTTAGGTGATGGTGCAATTAGAAAAATTATTACCTCTCGGGATGAAGATGGTGAATTTACTTCTTTAGCTCAATTCTGTGACCGAATTTCACTTAGTGCCGTCAATAGAAGAGGACTTGAGGCTTTAATCCATAGTGGAGCTCTTGATTGTCTTGAAAAAAATGCAAATCGTGCTCAGCTTATAGCTGATTTGGATTTAACTATTGAATGGGCTTCTTCTAGAGCAAAAGATAGATCTAGTGGACAAGGCAATCTTTTCGATCTTTCTTCTTCCATAAATAATGAATCATCACCGCATACTGATTATTTATCCGTTCCAAAGGCGAAACAAGTAAACGAGTATCTTCCTTCAGACAAGCTTAAATTAGAAAAAGAACATGTAGGGTTCTATCTATCGGATCATCCTTTGAAGCAACTTTCAGAACCTGCCAAATTGATTGCTCCTATCAGCCTTGGCTCTTTAGAAGAGCAGAAGGATAAGTCAAAGGTTAGTGTTATTGCAATGATTCCAGAGATGAGAGAAGTCACAACTAGAAAAGGTGACAGGATGGCAATTATACAATTAGAGGATTTAACTGGTTCTTGTGAGGCGGTTGTCTTCCCAAAAAGTTATGAACGATTATCTGAACATTTGATGGTTGAAACGAGGTTATTGATCTGGGGCAGCGTAGATAGGAGAGATGAGACTGTTCAATTGATTATTGATGATTGTCGTGAAATAGATGATTTACGATTTCTCTTGATTGATCTTCGTCCTGATCAAGCTACTGATATCAATATTCAGCATAAATTAAGAGAATGTCTTTCTAAGAACAGACCTGCCAGAAATGAATTAGGTGTACGAATTCCTGTAGTAGCCTGTCTCAAGGACAGCAATAATACTCGGTATGTAAGGTTGGGCGATCAATTTTGCGTAAAGGATACTGATCTAGCATTAGATTCACTGTCTAAGAATTCTTTCATTGCAAGATCAAGTAAAAGTCTTGTAATTTAAATTTTATTTTTTACTTGAAATATCATTTTTACTTGTTTTAAAGGCATCTTTCATCCTTTTGATGTTTGGCTTTATGTTTTCAAAACCAATAAAACTTCCAGGATTATAATCCCAACTCGCGGATAGTATTCCGTAGCTTAATCCTAATAAGCCGACAAGGAAACAAAGAGCTGAACTGACAAGAGTGACTGTTGGAGATATTTCTGCTATACCTTTACTTATTACAAAATAACTCCCAATAAATACTCCCATACCGCTTAGGGTTGGAATACCTGTAGTAAAAGCTATTCTTCTTGCCATTCTATTTGCAACATAACTTGGTATTCCAGACTTCTTGCTATTACTTCTGGAAGATGTCTTTGAAGCTATTTTTGGAGTCGAGTTATTGCTGGAGAATCCTATTTTAACTTCTTTAGATTGGTCTTTTTTGTTTTTATTCACACCTTTCATTAGCTTCTAGCAATCTAATACCAGTCATTATCCTCTAATAGCTAATTTTTCTATGAGCTCAGTATATCTTTTTTCACTTTTAGTACGAACATAGCCTAAAAGTCTTTTGCGCTGCCCAATCATTTTAAGCAATCCTTGTCTTGAGGAGAAATCATGGATATTGCCCTGAAGATGTTTGCTTAATTTTGAAATTCTTGTTGTAAGCATCGCAACTTGAACTTCTACAGAACCAGTATCAGTTGGATGTACTTGATGCGAGTTGATTAGCTTTTGTTTCTCTTCTGTGCCAAGTGACATTTGTTTTAGCTTTTCTTACATTGATTCTAATTTAATCCCTAGCCTTCTATCAAGTACCCTTTTCGCTCAATTTCATAAGAATCTCTTTGAGATGTTTATCCATTAGCTCTTCTCTTTCTTCTTCAGATAAGGTTTTCAATAAGAAAGAATTTTCATTCTCACTTGTTGTTACTACTTTAATTGAATCTTTTATTTCATTATCTACATAACCAAGTGAATTTAGAATTAAATATATTTCATCAATATATTTAGAAAACTGATTTGCCTCTATTTCTTTTTTGTTGTCATTAATTTTTGCATTAGTATCTTTAAATCTATCAAGTTTGTTTCTTAGCTCTACTATTAATCTTTCAGCGATACGTTTACCTATACCTTGCGTGGTTGTTAATAAGTTAGACTCATTATTTTCTATTGCATTAACTAATTGATTAACGTTAAAATCATCTAATAATGCCATACCAATTTGTGGACCAATTCCATTCACGCTAATAACTTCTCGAAATAAATCTCTTTGACCAACCTCTATAAATCCATATAAACTTGTTCCATCTTCCCGATTTATTTGGTGAATCCATAACTCAATTTTATTAGAATCTTTTGCTCTACCTAATTGTGTTGGTAATTGTTGTATTTCATAACCAACACCACCAACATTTAGAACAACTCCTTCTTTGGAGGATATTTTCCATGTATGAATTATTTCACCTTTTAACCAGCTAATCATTCTGCATTTACTAAATAATTTAATTTAAACTTATAGGACAATTAAAATTTAACCACCGTCAATTTGACATCCAACCAAAGAACCTCCTACAAGTCCTGCAGGAATTACCCACCAACGGTCTTTCCCTCTGGATATTGCAGTAGCGATGCCTGCACCTAATATCCCGCCTGCAATTGTTCCTTCAGAGCAATCGTTATTATCAAATTCATCTTTATTTGTTGATAAATCAGCACTTGGGCAGGGAACCTCTATTGTCTCTTCCCATTGATTTACAACTCCAGGAGCATCTCTTGTCCCTGGTATGTATTCTTCTCTATATTCATTTCTTGTACAAGTTCTACTTGATGAGAATCCTCGCTGAAATTCATTGGCAAGAATTGATGTAGACCCTGTGAAAATAAGAACTGTTGAAAAAATGAGATATTTAAAGTTCATATTTTTGGTTGTGAGGTTTTCGACGCACTTATACTAATAATAGTAGAAATTAGTACGCAAAAACCACCTAAGTAAATGGAACTTGTTAAAGCTTCTTTGAAAATCAATACACCCCATATACTTGCAAAGACAACTTGAGAATAATTAAGTGATGTTGCTTGGCCAGCTGGAAGCAATGTTAATCCCTCTGTGATGTAGAGTTGTCCAACCTGTGTAAATACACCAATACCTATTATCCAGAGCCAATCAGTTCCTGTTGGTAATACAAAATCATTAATAATAAAAGGTATTGAAATAGGTATTGAGACCAAAGGAAAGTAGTAAATAATCACTAGAGGATGTTCTTTTGAGGATAGTTTTCTTACACATATGTATGCTAATGATGTCATTAATGCTCCCGATATTGCAATGATTAGAGCTATTATTGTTTCTCTTATATTGTTATTGGCGTTTAATTCTGGTTGACTTACCAATACGATACCTATCCATCCAATAATGATTGAGTAAACTATTCTTTTTAATATATATTCTCTTAAAAATATATACGCACATATTACTGTAAAAGTAGGGTAAATATATTGTATTACTGTTGCTGTTGCTATGGGTAATATTGTTAGGGCTTTGAAGATACAAAATAGTGCAACTGTTCCCAGTAAGCCCCTTATAATTAATAATCTCTTTTGATATCCCCAAGGGTTGATTTTGTTTTTATATAAGAAGAACCTTGTTATTATTATACTTATAGTAGCCCTAGCAAAAACAAGTTCTGAAATAGGTATCCTCCCCCCAATCGCCTTCACACAAACACTCATAAGGCTAAAAGCAATTCCGCTTCCTAATAAAAATTTGATTCCTTTTAAATTCTTTTCAATATTAAATTCATCTTTAAGTTGTTTTTTACTCAATTTCTAAATCTCTTAACTAAATATTTAAAGATCAATTAAAATTATAATATGGCTTCTGATCGACTACATCCCAGGACAATTGAGTCTGTCAAAGAGCGTGTAGATATTGTTGATGTAGTTGGTGAGCACGTTGTCTTAAAGAAAAAAGGTAAGGAATATGTTGGAATATGTCCTTTTCATGATGATAGTAAGCCTTCAATGTCAGTAATTCCTGGCAAGCAATTTTATTATTGTTTTTCATGTGGAGCAGGTGGAAATGCAATTAAATTTTTGATGGAGTTTCAGAGGCAAAGTTTTAGTGATGTTGTTCTTGATCTGGCTAAAAAATATCAAGTACCTATAGATACAGTTGAAGGGCCTCAACAGGAAAGACTCAAGCAACAAATTTCACGTAGAGATACACTTTATCGTGTTTTAAAATTGGCTACAGGTTGGTTTAGAAATCAATTAAATTCTTCATGTGGAGAAAATGCTCTTAATTATCTTAAAAATACACGTCATTTGAGTGATGGTACTTTAATTAATTTTGAGCTTGGATTTGCACCAGATAACTGGGATTCATTACTCCAATATTTTGTAGATATAGAAAAAGTCAGTGTTGAGATTCTTGAATCGGCAGGATTAATTGTCCCACGAAAGGGTGGTAATGGTTTTTATGATAGATTTCGTAATCGTATTATTGTTCCTATACATGACAGGCAAAAAAGAGTTATTGGTTTTGGAGGGAGGAGTCTTGATGGCTCAGAGCCTAAGTATTTAAATTCACCTGAGACTGAAATCTTTGAAAAAGGTAAAAATCTTTTTGGTTTAGACAAATCAGCACTTTCCATCAGAAAAAAAGATTATGCAGTTGTAGTTGAAGGATATTTTGATGTGATGGCACTTCATGATTGTGGTATTACAAATGTTGTTGCCTCGTTGGGAACGGCATTAAGTAGCAATCAAATAACGCTTCTCTCTCGCTCTACCGATAGTAAAAAGATTCTTTTAAATTTTGACTCAGATAATGCTGGAATTCGAGCTGCTAATCGTGCTATTAGTGAAGTGGAAAACCTTGCTATTCAAGGTCAACTAGATTTAAGAGTTCTTCAATTACCTTCAGGTAAAGATCCAGATGAGTTTCTCAAGGATAATTCACCATCCGAATATGAAGCATTAGCAGCTAAATCACCTCTCTGGATGGATTGGCAAATAGATCAATCTTTGAAGGATTTAGATTTAAATAAATCTGATCAATTTCAGGAAGCTGTTAGTACTTTGGTAAGACTTCTTGGCAAGCTACCTCAAACAGCGATCAGAACTCATTATCTACAGAAGGTCGCTCAGCGTCTTAGTGGAGGTCAAGGTCGATTCGCTCTACAACTTGAGGAAGATTTACGCAATCAAATTAGTGGTCAAAGATGGCACGGACGTTCAAAAAAATATGATAAACCTCAAGAAGTTAGTCTAAGAGAAAGAAGCGAAGCAGATATAATTTTTACATATATTCACTGTCCTAATTATCGAGCTCATATTCGTTATGAATTATGGATAAGGGACTTAGATGGTTTCGCAATCATTCATCATCGAGCAATTTGGTCAACTATAAGTAATATTGAGGAGAATATGTTTGGCTCTGAAACTGTTGAAAAGATAAATCGTTCTAACGATTCAAACAATATTTTAGCAGATGTCGATCTAATTAAAAACTTGTTAGATAACTTCCTCCTTAATGATAATGAACATCTGCCTAAACTTACCCCTTTTCTAGAGGTTAATGAACTTCGTTTGGCTACCCTAAGCGATCCCGAGTCGCTCATTCGAGGAGCACTAGCTGCTCTTGAAAAGCAAAAATCTTTAAAACGTTGTAGACATCTAATTGAAGCATGGAGTTCTCAACGATTACAAACTCTTGAAAACTGTATAGCCTCACTTATTGTCCAAGAAAAATCTGAACCAAGTAATTCATCTGATATGGAACAGAAAGTTATTAGCATGTTTGAAGAGTTAAATAATGACGCTATAAATTTTCAACAACTTTATTACGCTGAGAGAAAACATATATTAAACTTAGATCAACAGCGATGCTATCAATAATTTTCTGTAGTTATATTTATCAATGAAAAATTCCACTCCCTTTAATTTAGATGAATGTTCTTTATCTAATGATCTTTGGCCTAATTTTATTAATAAAATTGGATTTATTAAAGCAAATTTAGCTGTACGTCAATCTCTCGATCTTCAGAGAATGCAGGGATCGAATGCTACTCTTCCTGTTCTTATTCTTGAGACATGTGGAACGGCGCTTGTTAATTCTAATTCTATTAAGACTTTTATTGGTCTTTCTTACTTGGACTCAGGAATGGTTTTAATATTTAGTAGTAAATTAAAAGCGATTCAATTACTTAGAGATAATTAATATAATTATAGACAATATTTTTCTAATTCTTCTCTTACTAATCTAGGTTTATCTTCCAATATATACGCTTGTCTCTCTTTCTCTTCCTCTCCAGATATTTCTATAGATCCATTCAAAGCATTCATCTTGGACATGTTCATTTTTAACTTTTCATCTATCTTTATTATTTTTCCATCATTACATTCCTGAGCAACATGGACAGCTTCATGTCTTAATGCTTTTTTTAAATGTAATGCTGTCCTTTCAAATTTATCTATATCTTTCTTTCTTAGAAGCGTATAGTTCTCTCTCTTCTTAGCATTATTTGTGCAAAGAATAATCACTTTATTTCTCTTGTCTAAAAATCCTACATTGTCATCACTTAATAAGCATAGTTGTGTATTTTCTTCTGTTTTATACCCAGCTTTTTCTACGATTTTTATTATTTCTACTTCTATTTTATCCATATACTCTAAGAACTCCATTAATCTTTCTTTTTATTATTTTTAATTTATCATAACACTCTACTTAAACTGTCATATTTTTTATTCTTGTTATTTAAATTTCTTACTAATTAGCATATATAATTGGAATATTATCTATGTCTGTTGTCTTTATACTTGAAAGTTTTTTTCTAAGCGGATTCCATTCTTTCTCAATTATAGATGATCCCCAATTAATTGTATCCCTACCATTTTTTTTGTTAATTTCATCTATTATATAATTTAGTCTTTCTTGGTAAAATTCTTTTTGAATAACTTGTTCATTAAAGAGTAGTTTCTGTTTATATTGATTGCTTTGTAGCTTCTGTAATATTACTCCTGCTTTTTTAAGCTTCCTATAAGGTTTGAATATTTTTTTTGTTAACTCTAAACTTTTTTTAAGAATAATTCTTGAGTCAGAAGTTGGTATGTCTATTTTTCCTGTCGCTTCACCTTTATAAAAATTTTTTGAATGAGTATTTGTATTCGTAAATACTGTAATGGCGGAAGATAATTGATTGTATTTTCGCAGCTTAGCACTTGCTATTAAAACATATTTAATGATTACTTGATTCAACTCTTCTAAGCTATCAATTGGATATGAAAAACTCCTGCTCACGCAGATTTCTTTTCGATCAGACGTTCTATCTTTTATAGGGATACAGAGGTTTCCTTTTAATTCATTTTGAATGCGTAGACCAACTACACCATATTTTTCCTTGATTTGGTTGCTTGGCATATTTCTCAGTTCTAGGGCATTAGTGATCCCTCTGTTTCTTAGCCATATCGACATTCTTTTGCCGATACCCCAAACTTTGTCTACTTTTACTTTATTGAGATAACGGTCTTTATTTTCAACAATACCTATGTCAAATATACCTGAATTATTTTGCATTTGTTTTGCTAGATGATTTGAAATTTTTGATAGAACTTTTGTCTCACCAATACCGATAGATATTGGTATTCCTATGTTTTGATAAACTAAAGCTCTTAAATCTTTTCCCCATTTATATAAGGACTTTCCTTTTGGACGTTTTATAGTTCCAAATGCTTCATCTATTGAATAAATTTCTAGTCCTTCACAATTTTTTCTTAGTAGCTGCATTAACCGATTACTTATATCACCGTAAAGCTCGTAATTTGAACTTCTCACATTTATATTTAATTGAGTTAGCTTATTCTTTAACTTGAAATAGGGCTGCCCCATAGGAATGCCAATTTTTCTGGCCTCTGAACTGCGAGCTATTATGCATCCATCATTATTCGAAAGTATAACTAAGGCCTTCCCTTTTATGGAAGGATCAATCATTTGTTCGCATGATGCATAGAAATTATTTCCATCAATTTGGAGTATTGCTTTGGGCATAATTAGAATTTGCATCTTTGTAATTCATGTATCGAATAAATCGCTACTCCCCATATTTGTATATCTATATATTCATATAAGTTTATTGCTGGATAATTTTCCTTATCTGCTTTTAGATAATAACTGTCTTGCTTCTTGATAAGTCTTTTTAATGTGAATTCTCCATCCAAGAGAGCAACTACAATATCTCCAGGATTTGGGTTTATACTGCGATCTATTATTAATAAATCGTTGTTATAAATTCCTGCGTTATTCATTGAATTACCGCTTACACGTAGAAAGAATGTACTTATTGGATTCTTGATTAAGTATTTATTTAGATCGATACCGAGCTCTATATAGTCTTCCGCAGGAGAAGGAAAACCTGCAGAAATACTTTCTTTTACTAATGGAATTAATAGTGACGATAAGCCTTCCTTTGAGGAAGAGTAAGAGCGACTTGAACCCATAGACCCAGATCAATACTATCCAATTATAGTACGTTTGAACTATAATTACTGCTTCGCGTTTGTTTATTCCTTGTGGTAAGGACCTCCTTGGGTAATGGTTTTTGCGCGGTAGAGTTGTTCCACTAATATTAGGCGAGCAATTTCATGCGGAAAAGTTAAAGGTGAAAGACTTAATTGCCAAGAGGCGGAATTATTAAGGGAAGGGGAAAGACCCGAAGCGCCTCCAATTACAAAAATAATTTTTTGATTGTAAGAATTTAGAAGTTTTGTTGCTAGCTGTTTTGATGTGAAAGATTGACCATTTTCATTAAGAGTTACGAGGATTTCATTTTTTCTAATAATTTCTTTGATCGTATGTTCTTCTTTTGTTTGGTTGTTGTCTTTTAATTCTATAACTTCTAAACCAGGCAATCTTTTTAGGTACATTTCTATACCTTCTTGGATCCACCTTTTTTTTATTTTTCCTATGGCAATGATTTTATAGTGTGAAATATTAAGCATAAATATATTTCTAATCGAGATCATCTTCGAGTAGAAATTGTTGGAATTGTGTATATAGGTTTAGCGAATCTTCAGCCGAAAGATCCTTAGAATTTTTATTAATCTTTGGATTTGAATCAGAAGAAATTTTTACATTATTTGATTCAAGCTTTTTTAATCTTTCAAGTAGATGAGGGGGAACACTTCCATCTGAACTTATTTCCATCAACTCTCGAAAAAGTTGTTCAGGGTTGGTTTCGGTTTCAACAGGGTGTAATTTTTGATTTGTTGTTTCTTTGATATTCTTTAATTGATTTGATTTAGGTTTTGATATCTCTTTGGGAAGTTTTCGTCCTAGCTCTTTAAGGCGCTCAAGGCTATGGCTATCAAAAGTCATTTTTTAAAATGTATATTGATTAAAGATCTTCTTATTAGTATATTTTAAATAATTTATTTTTATTTGAGTGAAATATGTGATCGTTTCTCATGTGGTTTTGAGATTTTGCGTTTGGGCGATAAAACTTTGAGTGGCTTTAGGCATATTCCTAGAAAACGCTTTGGTCAACATTGGTTGAAAGATCATGGTGTATTGAATCAAATAGTTAAGGCTGCTGAATTAAAGTCTGAAGATTGCGTCTTAGAAGTTGGTCCAGGTAAAGGAGCTTTAACTGAAAAATTAATTGAATCCCAAGCAAGATTCATTCAAGCCATTGAGCTAGATAGAGATTTAGTCGTTGGTTTAAAAAAACGTTTTAGTCATCAAAGTAAATTTAGTTTGAGAGAGGGAGATGTTCTATCTGCTCCACTTGAGGCTGTAAATGGACTGAGTATTAACAAAGTTGTAGCTAATATTCCTTATAACATCACAGGTCCACTATTAAAAAGATTGATTGGCGAATTAAGAAAAGCACCTGAAAATAGTTTTGAAACTTTAGTTTTACTTATGCAGAAAGAGGTGGCACAAAGACTTTTGGCTCTTCCCGGAACTAGTAGTTTTAGTGCTTTAAGTGTACGTATTCAGCTCCTAGCAAAATGTCAGGATGTATGCGATGTGCCTCCTAAATGTTTTCAACCGGCACCTAAGGTGGATTCCAAAGTAGTCATGATTAAGCCCTTCTTGTCAAGTGAGCCAGATTTCTATGAGATAGGGAATTTATTAGAGAAGCTTTTGAAGCATGCTTTTGCTGGTAGAAGAAAGAAATTACGAAACACGATTGGAAGTTTTGTTACTTCCAACGATCAGATAAAGGAATTTTTGGACTATAGAGGTATTAGTCTTGATCAAAGACCACAGGAAATTTCAGCTTCCAATTGGTTTGCCTTGGCAAAAGCTTTAAAAGAAACTTGTGTTATTGAAAATGGTCCCCTCCAAAGCGAATGATGATTTTCTTATTGCAGAAGCACATGCAAAAATTAATCTACATTTAGAGGTCTTAGGAATTAGGAATGATGGCTTTCATGAATTAGCAATGGTCATGCAAAGTATTAATTTAAGTGATCAATTAAAGATGATAAATAGTGCAGATCATAATATTACTCTTAAATCTAATAATAACGAGATTACTAATGGTGAAGACAATTTAATTATAAAAGCTGCAAATCTTTTGAAAAATAAAGTAGGTAATACACAATTAGGTGTTGATATTGAACTTGAAAAAAATATTCCGATAGGAGCAGGACTGGCAGGCGGATCTACAGATGCAGCTGCAACATTAGTTGGATTGAATAAACTCTGGAAATTAAATCTAAAGACTGAAGAATTAGAGCACTTATCAAAAGAAATAGGCTCAGATATCCCTTTTTGCATCTCAGGAGGTAGGCAGATATGTTTCGGTCGTGGAGAAATTTTAGAAAAATTAAAATATGATCGGTTTGATTTGGGTCTTATTTTGGTTAAAGACCCTTCAATACAAGTTTCTACACCAGTTGCATATAAATCATATAAAGAACGATATGGTGATAGCTATCTTAAGGATGATAGAGATTTTGAAATCAAGAGAAACATAATCAGATCTAATGACTGGTCGGATCAGTCGCTTTTAGATAATCGAAAGGAAATTCAAAATGATTTACAAAAAATCGTTCGTCCTATGACACCAGAGGTTGAAAAGTCTTTAAATATATTGTCTCGTTTACCTGATTCTCGTCTCGTTTCAATGAGTGGTTCTGGTCCAAGTTGTTTTGCATTGTATGAAAATTATAACCAAGCAAATAAAGTACTTAAAGATCATATTAATGAATTTGAAAGAGCTGGTTTATCCGCTTGGGTATGTTCAATGAAATCTAATGGAGTTCAATTAACAAATGAATTCACCTAGTAATGGCTTTAAAAATGAATCTGATGAATTAGCTAATTCATCAGCAAGTCCTATAGTTAACGCTAGTTCTGAACCAAAGAAAGGCCCCTTAAGCTTTCTTTCGGGTTCGATTACCAGTTTATCTTTTAGCTTGTTAAGCCTTTTTATTAGTAAAAAAATAGTTTTATATTTTTCGATTCATACTCCGAATTATTCTTCACCAATTGCTCAGAGTATTGCTTCGGGTTTTAAAACATTAATCATTGGAATTAGTTTTCTTGCAACTTTTACGTTTGGTTTTATTGGACTTGGTTTGTTTTTAGTATTTCTTCGAAGTTTGATAGAAGGCAACAAGGACAAAACTGACTAGTATTTAAATATTAAATTGTCATATTGAGATCTTTCTATGACTCTTCATGATTTAGGACTTCTAGTTTTATTACTCTCTCCTGGAATGTTGCTTTCCATCTTGCTGTTATCGACTTTTGCTGCAGGTGGGTAATTAGGCACAGTTTGAGATAGTTTGGAATAACAAACCGGTAATCCGGACGATCTGTTAATTCTGTGAAAGGGACTCTTTTATTTAATGCTCTTCGTGAAGCAATTGATGAAGAAATGGACAGAGATCCTTTGGTCTGTGTAATGGGAGAGGATGTTGGACAATATGGCGGCTCTTATAAAGTTACAAAAGATTTGTATGAAAAATATGGAGAGTTCAGAGTATTAGATACACCAATTGCTGAAAATAGTTTTACTGGTATGGCCGTTGGTGCTGCCATGACAGGTTTAAGACCTATTGTGGAAGGGATGAATATGGGGTTTTTGTTACTTGCGTTCAATCAAATATCCAACAATATGGGAATGCTTAGATATACGAGCGGCGGAAATTTCACTATTCCAACAGTTGTTAGAGGTCCTGGTGGTGTTGGAAGGCAATTAGGTGCTGAACACAGTCAAAGACTTGAAGCCTATTTTCATGCAGTTCCTGGTATAAAAATTGTGGCTTGTAGTACTCCCACGAATGCTAAAGGTCTAATGAAAGCTGCAATTAGAGACAATAATCCTGTTCTTTTCTTTGAACATGTTCTTCTGTATAACCTCACTGAAGAGCTGCCTGAGGGCGATTATGTATGTGCCTTAGATCAAGCCGATCTCGTGAAGCAGGGAAGTGACATTACGATTTTGACTTATTCGAGAATGCGTCACCACTGCTTAAAAGCAGTTGAGCTTCTTGAAGGGAAAGGCATTGATGTTGAATTAATTGATTTAATAAGTCTTAAGCCTTTTGATATGGAAACTATATCTAAATCAATAAGAAAAACTCATAGAGTAATTATTGTTGAAGAATGTATGAAAACAGGTGGTATTGCAGCTGAGTTAATGTCTTTGATTACTGAGAATTGCTTCGATGATTTAGATTCTCCTCCTGTTCGTTTAAGCAGTCAGGACATTCCTACGCCTTATAATGGAAACTTAGAAAACTTAACTATTATTCAACCTCACCAGATAGTTGAAGCTGCTGAAAAGATAATTAATAATGGTGGAGTAGATTAATAATGGGCAGAAAGAACTATTGGTTTCTTGTAGTAATCATTTTTGCAGTTTTAAGTATTTTTATATGCACCAATATACCTTTCCAATTAGGACTGGATCTACGCGGAGGTAGTCAACTAACTCTAGAGGTTCAGCCTACTAATCAAATTACAAAAATCACCCCCAATGAAATCGAAGGAGTTAAAGCTGTTCTTGATAAGAGGGTAAACGGATTAGGAGTTTCAGATTCACAACTTCAAACTGTAGGAACAAATCAATTGCTATTAGAACTTCCTGGGGAACAAGATCCTTCTGGAGCGGCGAAAGTATTAGGTGAAACTGCTCTATTAGAATTCAGAATTCAAAAAAATGATACAGCAGGTCAATTAAGAGATTTACAAACTCAACGAAATAAGGTTGAATCTTTTATTGAATTATTAGAAGATAATAAAAATTCAGCTCAATTAATAAAGGAGATCAATATTAATAATGAAATTAATCAATTATTCGAAAAATATAATATTCAATCCGACCAGATATTAGATGTAGATCAATTCAATCTTTTGAGGAATAAAATAAGTGCTGACATTGCAGGTCTGTTTGAACCGACATCATTAACTGGAAAATATTTGACAAATGCAGGTAGACGACAAGATCAAAATACTAATAATTGGGAAGTTACTTTAAGCTTCAATAATGAGGGAGGTGAATTATTTGCAGATCTTACGAAATCCATTGCTGGCACCCCTCGATTGCTTGGAATTGTTATTGATGGTATTTCATATAGCGAAGCAAGTGTAGGAAAGCAATTTGAAACTGCCGGCATTACTGGTGGGGCCGCGACAATAAGCGGAAATTTTACTGCTGATGAAGCTAGGAATTTAGAAGTTCAATTAAGGGGAGGAGCTTTGCCTCTACCTATTGAAATTATTCAGATAAGAACAATAGGACCTTCTCTGGGAACTCAAAATATTCGTCTCAGTCTTTTTGCTGCTCTCACAGGTTTGCTTTTTGTAGGTATTTTTATGATCTTTATCTATAAACTAGCTGGATTTGTTTCCGTTTTGGCATTGTCTTTTTACTCGCTCTTCACCCTATCTATTTATGTTTTACTTCCAGTGACTCTTACTCTTCCAGGTATAGCTGGGTTTATCTTAAGCATAGGAATGGCTGTTGACGCTAATGTTCTTATTTTTGAAAGATTAAAGGAAGAATTACGCAATGGAAATACCTTGATTCGTTCAATAGACGCAAGTTTTAGAAATGCTTTCTCATCAATAATAGATGGCCATTTAACTACTTTAATAAGCTGTATTACGCTATTTTATTTGGGCACTGGATTTGTAAAAGGTTTTGCAGCTACATTGGGTATTGGTGTTGTTTTGAGCTTGTTTACAGCCTTAACATGTACTAAAGCAATATTGAAGTTCCTAATGAGTTATCAAGGCCTTAGAAAGATTTCTAACTTTATTAACCCTAATCAGATTTCTCAACCTTCTATCAACGTTCAATAGCAACTAATTAAATTAAATTATGAAAGCTAATTTTAATGTTCAACTCTATAAAAATAGAAAAAATGTTTGGCTTGTTTCATTCTCTTTATGCTTAATATCAATAATTGGAATGCTAATTTGCCTTAAAAGTGATTTTATTAAGTCCCCTTTAAATCTTGGGTTAGATTATACCGGAGGGACTCAAATAACTTTAGAGAGGAGTTGTACTGATGAATGTATTAACTTAAATACAAGTGTCATATCTAATAAAATAATCGCTTTGAAAAATAATGATATAAATTTTAGTTCAAATACATCTCCTAATTTAACTAGATCACAAATACAATTACTCGATAATTCACAATTAATATCCATTAGGCTTCCATTTCTTTCTGCAGCTCAATCTGAGTCTGTAGTGGCAGAGGTAAATAAATCTTTTGGCCCATTTAAAAATGAAAATACTTCAGTTGAAATTATTGGTCCAAGTCTTGGGAAGCAGTTACTTAAAAGTAGTTTGATTTCTTTATTCTTTGCTTTTCTTGGAATAGCTTTATATATTAATTTTAGATATGATAGAAGATACTCATTCTTAGCTTTATTTGCTCTTTTGCATGACATACTTATTGTTTGTGGTGTATTTGCATGGCTTGGATATCTTCTTAATGTAGAGGTCGACTCCTTATTTGCTGTTTCTCTTTTGACCATTGCAGGGTATTCAGTAAACAATACTGTTGTTGTTTTTGATAGGATTAGAGAGAAGAGTTTGATAGAGAATCAATTAAGTTTTAAAGATCAAATTGACAAAGCTGTTGGCGCAACATTAACCAGGACACTTTATACAAGTTTTACTACACTCCTACCTTTAATATGTATATTGATTTGGGGAGGATCAACATTGTATTGGTTTGCATTCGCTTTGGTAATCGGTGTTATAGCTGGATCTTGGTCGAGTATTGCTTTAGCCCCTTCATTATTATCAATAACAAGTAAAAAAGAGTTTGATTAATTAAATATGGACTTTATTTATATAGATAGATTAATTATTTATATAAAATACAACTGGTTACCAATTCTTCTAATAATACTGTCAATATATGATTTAAGAATTGATATTAGAATTCTAATCGATTATTTCACTTTTTCGACTCTTTTTTATACTATTTCAGAACACCCTTTGGCGATTACAATATTAATTACAAGTACCTCTCTATTTAAAACTAAAAACAGTTCTTGAATAATAGGAAATTATATATAACTATATTTTTAAATGTGCTTAAGTCTAAAAAAATATGATTTATTTTTTATTTTTTGACTTTTTAGATGACTTTGGTTCGATTACTACTAATAGCTCCTCCATTTGTGTCATCAATTTTTTGACTTCTGATGGCTCTGGAAGTGATAATTCTTCTGTTACTCCTAAATGCATTTTTCTTAGTTCAGATCGTAGAATCTTTAGTGACGCCTTAACTTCTTCCTTCTTTTCCTTAGCGGTTGCCATCTTTTCTTTGTCTTAAAACATTTATCATTATACATGATCTTATTAATTCAGAGTCACTTAGATTTCCAAATCAAATTACTAAGGATATAATTTGATTTAATGTAGTTCATGAAAATTGAACTTATGAATTTCTAATCATATTCGAACATGCAAGTTCTTCCAACTAATATTATTAACTATAAGAAGATTAAAGTAGGAGTAAAAAATTTTTTCTTAAAGAATCAAATAATTATTGTACCTTTACTTTTTCTTCTTCTTTTTGTATCACTTTATTTCCTTATCGATTTCTCTACTCAAAGCCTCGTAGCTCATGATGAAGGGCTTTATGCTAGAAGAGCAAGATTGATTGAGTATTCTGATAATTGGTTTTCCCCCCCATTCCCTTCTCCTCACCATAAGACATTAGGAAGTTATTGGTTTATAGCTTTGTCTATAAGGTTATTTGGAAAGAGTGAATTAGCTCTAAGACTTCCAAGTATTCTGTCTTCTTTCCTTTGTTTGATTAGTTCATACTTAATTGCATTAAAAATTACAAATAAGCAGACTGCATTGATTTCTTTATACTCACTTTCATCAATTCCATTATGGATTCAATATTCAAGATATGCGAGTCCAGATATTCCATTTGTATTAAGTATTCTTTTAGTAATTTTATTTTTCCTTAAATCTTTAGATTCTTCCGAATATACAAAACAGTCTTTTTATATATTTATATCTGGTCTTTTTGTTTCTACATCTTTTTTTATTAGAAGTTATATGGCCTTTGTTCCTCTTATAGGACTCTCCCCTTTTATTTTTTATCATTTGTTAAACAAAAAATATTCTTTTAAATTTTTCTTTTGTACGGGAATATTGATTGGCTCGATACCAACGTTTCTTAATCTTTATTTTTCAGTTAAAAAGTTTGGAATTGTTGGAATCACAGCACTTTTTGACTTTGCAAAAAAACAAGCAGTTGGCGATGTTAGTTTTAATAATTTCTTATTTCTACCTTTGAATTTTTTGTATTTAACTTTTCCTATAGGAATATTAATTATAATTCTTTTAGTTTTTACTAGATCAAATAATAAGACCAATTATCCTCTATTGACATATTGTTATCCTATTTTATCTTTAACTTTATTATTATGCATGTCTACTTCATATCCACATTACTACCTTTTTCTATTACCCCCTTTATCTATAATTTTTGCTACTTTCATTAAAAGTTATTCATTTAGATATACTTTTTCACGGTCAGCTATTGGATATTTATTATTAATACTAACTTTATTCTTATCTTCTCTCCTGATATTTTCAGTTTTTAATTATAAAGACTTAGTAATTCTCTATTCACAAGGTAATCCTGTAATAGTTTATATTATTACTTCATTGTTAATTTTATCATATTTAACATCTATTAGATTCCTTTTCGATTACAAACAACTTAGTTTTAATTTAATTAATTTCTTTTTTAATATTGTTATTCCTCAATATATTTCTTTATCATTATTGTTTAATTTCGGTGTACTCGGTAATCCTAACTATAAAATAAAACTATTCTTAAAAGATATTAGTGTATCTTCAATTGCTAATTCTAATACAATTTATTTATTCAGTGTTGACAGCAAGATTAAGACTTTGTTGTTATATTATTTACCTTCTTCTAAGGTTATAGATGGCTCCGAAGGAATTAGAAAATACAAGTATGTAATTACTTCTAATAAGAACTCCTTTAATAAATTAGATGAACAACAATTCTTTATTCCTGTTAAAAAATTTGACAAACACTCATTATTAATGAATATTACTAATTAATATTATTCTAATTCTTTTAATATACATGAATAAACTACTTAAAAATGCCTACACTAGATTTTGGGTTCCTGTTATGGGAAGGTTTGTTTCAAAATTGATTCCTTTACTTGAGGGCAAGGCTCCTGAAAAACCCCCAACTTATAAGTTTGATGATAAATTAAAATGAGGGACAGTTTATTATTCTGGTAAGGAACCACCATGACAATATCCAACTGCTAACGAATTTATGTCTATTTCATCTTGAGATCTATTTCTATTATTTGATTTTAGATACTTAGTTGTTTTATCTATGCATGAAGCACTTGATGATGTGTACCTTACTATTGGATAGATGTATAATATTCCTGCAATTAAGATGGCGGAATAGGCTATATATTTTTTATTTTCATTAATAAAATTTCCTGCATCTTTTTTCTTCTTGAGATATTTAGAAAGCCATGAGTCAGGTAATCCGATTTGAACAAATAACAGTTCAACCCACCATGGAAGTTTTGCTTGATTTTTATCTGAATTACTTTTCATAGTGATAGTTAGATTTGTTAGCCCTTTAATAAACGTTTTTAGGCTATTATCACATCAATATTGTAACAAGTAAAATATATCCTATTTTTATAAAAATGGAAAACTCAACTACTTCTTTTATGAGTATTTACTCTTATTCTTCAGGTTTTTAAATTCTCTTACTCTTTTGATTGATTTTTTTATTAAAAATAGTGTATTATTTTTGTGGATGAATTGTATTCAATGGCAAAAAGAAGACGTAAACTTAGTCCTGAATTAGAGAAAAACATTTCATTAGCCAAGAAGGAAATTGAACTAATTACAGCTATAATTCATGATATAGATGAAGATGATATACAGGAAGAATATAAATCTGCATTTTTACCTGTAATGAGTGCATATATGTCTCTTGATCAATTGTATAAGGAAGTTGGTTTCAATGATGAAACTACTAATCTTCATCAACTATATTTGACGAATTTAGAGACATTTAAAAATGAATATGAGCTTTAGATCTAGAAGCTTTTAAGTACTTTTAGATAGATTATTTTCACGAAATATTCACTATAATTCTTTAAATTTATCTTATTTTTTTAATCTTATCTGCAGAAATAATTTAGTATTTATATTTTAAGTGTTAATCTTAAACTTTGTTCAAATCCGATTTCTTTATTAATTAATAGAGCTTTTTTAGTTTTTAGAATTAGGTTGAAATAAATCATTAAGTCTATGGCTGATAACTTATACGAGATTGATTCGGCAATGAACCTGATCAAAGAAGATATCATAAGAGAACTTTCTGAATCTGTATCTAGGCAAAATAAAAACCCATACTATAGCCAACCTTTATCTAAGAACCTTTCTTTCTCCGATAAGACTTTGGATTAGTTTTTTCAATTATTTCCATAATTTCACATTCATCCAAACTTGTAACAAGAAATACCTCTTGCACCAGTTTACCTTTCCTTGCTAGCAGCTTATAACCTTCATTGGTTTTGACAGTAACTTTTAGAACAAGTTTCTCACCTTTCCCATTAGTCTTTGATAGCGAGGCAGGTGTAACTGTCTTAATTTCATTGCTTGCCGCAATCTTTTTTAACCATTTGATTAGGCCTTCGATATGTGTGCTGTGATTTTGAACAAGTCGTCCCATTTTCTAATGTTTTTTGTCTGATTTCTAAATTGCTTTAATTTCTCTGAAAGTACATTAATTAAACCTTATTAATAAGTTATAATTGATAAAAAGATTCTAGTCATGATTTTCACTTTAGGTTGGGCTTCCTTAGCTGCTATTTTTACTTTTTCAATTGCAATGGTTGTTTGGGGTAGAAATGGTGATGGCTCTATCGATATTTAGTCATACTGATGTCTATAGAATTTAATCTCTATAGTTTTCTATCTTTTTTTTCTATTGTGCTACTTTCATTTATCACAATTGGTGTGATTTACATTAGCTATATTGATTGGAAAGATAAAAGAAGAAAAAAATAATGTCTTTTTTTATTTGGATGTTAAGTTTAGAGCGATAATTTCTAAAGCTTGTTTCATTTTTTCAATATTTGATTTATACATACTTATATCTTTCTCAATCCTTGAATATTGGTAACCAAGTAATTCGGAAATATTTTTTATCTCTTTATTGATATCTTCTTCTTTGCCATCCTTGAATGATGGCATTTCACTAACTAACTTGTATATACCGATGGCATTGATGCGACTATAGTATTCCTTTTCTATTCTTTCATTTTTAAGCTGTGATAGAAATGCATTTAGATCTTCTTTAGTAAAGGATTTTGCCTTGTCTACTAATTGTTCTGAAGAGCTACTTATTTCAGTTGGATTAAAACCATTGCAATTACATATTGCTTCAAAAAGCTTATTAATATGTTCGCTAGGTTTATATCCACAAGTAAATTTGCTAAATATTTCTTTTAATCCAGTAGCAAAAATACTGTCTTTTTTAAAGTTTGTCTGATGACTTAGTAGGTGAAGCTCCACTAACAATTCATCTGCAAGCTTTCTATAAATTGGAGGTATGACATAAGGGAATTCCTTATGGAAATCAGATTTGCTGTCTGAAATTGTTGCTCTAACGCTCAATGCCAAACCTAGATAATTCTTAAGAGACCTTAGCTTACCCCGTGACTTAGCTAGGATCATGAAAACCGACCATTATTATCGTTCGATGATTCCAATAGTTATTGAAGAATCTGGAAGAGGAGAAAGAGCTTTTGATATTTATTCAAGGCTTTTAAGAGAAAGAATTGTGTTTTTGGGAGAACCAGTTACAAGTGATTCTGCTAACAGAATTGTTGCTCAACTTCTTTTCTTAGAGGCTGACGATCCAGACAAAGATATTTTTCTATATATCAATTCTCCAGGTGGATCTGTTTATGACGGCCTTGGTATTTTTGACACTATGCAGCATGTCAAGCCTGATATTCATACCGTTTGTGTTGGCCTTGCTGCAAGTATGGGTGCCTTTTTACTTTGTTCAGGTGCGAAAGGAAAGAGAAGTAGCTTACTCCATTCAAGAATAATGATTCATCAGCCGCTGGGAGGCGCAAGAGGACAAGCTAGTGATATAAGAATTCAAGCTGATGAGATATTGTTTATAAAAGATAAATTAAACAAAGAATTGTCAGAAAGAACTGGTCAACCTATTGAGAGGATTAGAGAGGATACTGATAGAGATTTTTATATGTCTCCAACTGAAGCTATCGAATATGGAATTATTGATAATGTATTTAATAAGAGGCCTATAAATTCAGTTTAAATTTATTTTTTATTTTGGGTCTTGTAGTACTGGTATAAATCTGTCTTTTTCAGGAATAGTTGTGTATTCAGATAATATTTTGCAGAACTCCTCTCCATCCATAGTTTCTTTTTCGATTAATATTTCGACTAATTTATCCATAGCTGATCTATTGTTTTCCACTATTTCAAGTGTTTCTTCATAGCATTTCTTAACTATTTTTCTAACCTGCTCATCAATTTGTTTTGAAATTTCATCTGATATATCAGATGTATTCATAAGGCTTCTTCCCACAAAAACTTCCTGACTATCCCCTTCTAAAGAAACAGGACCAAGGCTGCTCATTCCAAATCTTGTAACCATTTGACGAGCCATTGATGCAACCTGTTGGACATCACCACCTGCAGCTGTAGTTACTTCTTCTCTTCCAAAAATAATGTCTTCCGCAGCTCTGCCCCCTAGAGCTCCCATTATTCTTGCTTTCAATTGAGCTCTACTAATTAAAGTCTGATCATCATCTGGAGAGAACCAAGTCAATCCTTTAGCTTGACCTCTAGGGATAACAGTAACTTTTTGAACTGGGTCATGATCTTTTACTAGAGAACCTATTAATGCATGACCAACTTCATGATAAGCAATTAGTCGTTTACTTCTTCCATCAACTAAAGGTTGACCTTCCATTCCTGCAATTATTCGATCAACTGCATCATCTATTTCAGACAGTCCTATTTGATCCTTTCGTCTTCGAGCAGTAAGGATGGCGGCTTCATTAAGCAAATTTGCCAGATCAGCTCCTGTAAATCCAGGTGTTCTTCTTGCAATACTTTCTAGAGTTAAATCCTTTTCTAATTTTTTGTTGCGAGAGTGAACTTTAAGAATCGATAATCTACCTGTTATATCTGGAGCGTCAACAGTTACTTGTCTATCAAATCTACCTGGCCTCATCAATGCTGAGTCAAGAACATCTGGTCTATTTGTTGCTGCAATAATGATAATTCCACTATTACCCTCAAATCCATCCATCTCTGTGAGAAGTTGATTTAGTGTTTGCTCTCTTTCATCGTTACCTCCTCCAATACCAGCACCCCTTTGTCTTCCTACTGCATCTATTTCATCGATAAAAATTAAGCAGGGACTGTTCTCTTTAGCTCTTTTAAATAAATCTCTAACACGACTAGCTCCTACACCTACAAACATCTCAACGAATTCTGAGCCTGAAAGTGAGAAGAAAGGTACACCAGCTTCTCCAGCAATAGCCTTAGCTAATAGTGTTTTCCCAGTTCCAGGAGGGCCTACTAATAAAACACCTCTTGGGATTTGAGCACCAACGGATGTAAATCTTTCTGGTTGTTTTAAAAAAGTTACTACTTCCTCTAAGTCTTGCTTTGCTTCGTTTACTCCGGCTACATCATCGAACTTGACCCCTGTCTCTGCCTCCATTGCAAATCTTGCCTTTGTCTTTCCAAATTGCATAGCCTGGCCTGGACCTCCTGGCATTGAATTTGATCTGCGCGAAAGGAGAATTAAGCCTCCAATTAGAATAAGTGGAAAAAGAAGATTCCCTAGTATTCCTAGTCCCGCTGGTGCTGTTTTGGGTGGATGAATATCAAAACTTATGCCTTCCTCTTTTAGTGAAGAAACTAATTCAGGCGCTAATCCTGGGAGATCGACTCGTAAACGTTGGACTCTGTTATCAATTTCTGGATCAACTGATTCGACGATTGCATTTCTACCTCCGTCGTAAATATCAACAGATGTTACTCTTCCTGCTTTTACGTAATCTAGAAATCTTCCATAGCTGATTTTGGCAACAGGAGCATTTCTAGATTGATTAGTAGTATTAGCTGATTGACTTACTTGAGTGTTGGTTGAGGAGCCTAGAATTTGCCAAGTAATTAAAACTACTATTGTTATTGGGAGGACCCAAAGAGCTAATACTTTCCATTTCTTATCCATAAATCATTAAAACTTTCCGAGATTCTAATGGTGAAATGCCCCTTTCTGTTGGATGCTTCCTATAGCTTTCGGCAAATATTTAAAAAAAAATATTTTAAAATATCAATTTAAAATCTAATAATTATTATATAGATAATTATATTTATAAACTCCTTAGTGCAGTAATTGGATCTAGTTTGGCGGCTCTTTTGGCAGGTAAAACACCAAATGTTAAACCTATAGTACCAGAAATCATAACTGTAACTAAAACAGTGCCATAACCAATCGTTGCAGGTAGAGGTGTTAATAAGGCTACAATTTCAACAGTTGTAAGTCCTAGCCCTGTTCCAGCTATTCCACCCAGAGTAGAGAGTATTAATGATTCAATTAGGAACTGAGTTGAAATGTCAAGTCTCCTTGCACCCAAAGCCTTTCTAAGTCCTATTTCCTCTGTTCTTTCACTCACGGAAACCAACATTATATTCATGATACCTATTCCTCCAACTAATAATGATATACCACCTATTGCAGCTAGCATTAAAGTTAATCCCCCTGTAATTGTTGATACTATTTGAAGTGCATCTTTTTGAGATCTAACAGCAAAATCATCATCTCTAATTATTTTGTGTCTTTGTCTCAATAGGTTTGTTATTTGGAATTTTGCAGCTGTTGTTGATTGTTCATTTATTGCTTCAACACTTATAAAACTAAGACTTATTCCATATGTTGGATCTTTACCAGTAATTCTGCTGACCATGGTTGATAAAGGTATGTATGCATTTTCATCTTGATTATTTCCAAATACAGCGCCTTTCGGTTTCATTACCCCAATAATTTCAAAAGACTGGTCTTTTATTCTTATCCTTTCTCCCAAACCTTCTCTATTGTTGAAGAGCTTTTCTTCAAGATCTGGCCCTATGACTACTACATTTTTCGCTCCTTTCATATCTTGATCATTTATAAAACGTCCTTTAGCTATTTCAAAGCTTCTTACAATTAAGAAATCGCTTGTAACTCCAGAAATAGAACTACTTGTACTTTTAGAGCCAGTTTGAATGACTTCATTTGATGAAATTTGAGGAGCTACTCTTTTAACTGTAGGAACTTGTTCTTCTATTGCTTTTGCATCTTTAAGAACGAGATTTTTAGGAAAAGCTACTCCTCTTCTTCTTGTGTCGTTATTTCCAGGAACAACGAATAAAACATTTGCACCTAGATTGCTTAATTGGTTTTCTGCAAGATTTTGTGCACCTCTCCCTACACCTACAAGTGTTATGACAGATGCATTGCCAATCACTATTCCTAGCATTGTTAAGAGGCTTCTAAATTTATTAGATTTAAGGTTCTTTATTGCCATTCCCGAGGTTTCAGTAAGCGGGAGTTTTCTTTTCATATCTTTTAAATAAATAGGGATTCAGTGTCATCTTCTGAACTAACTATTCCAACCTTTACTAAATCTGTTGACCCACTTACGCCTGATAATGTTCCTGCTGTTTCAACTACAAGATCACCTTGCTTTAAAATATTCATTTTTTTTGCCATTTTCATAGCATCATCAAATGTTTTTGAGGTGCTTGTTTGATTTTCTATTAGAAGTGGTGTGACTCCCCAGACAAGTTGAAGTGTGCTCGCTACACTTTTTTCATTTGTTACTGCCAGTACAGGGGTTGCAGGCCTAAATTTACTTACATTTTTAGCCGTTGCACCACTTTTTGTTAAAGGTATTATGGCGGCTGCGTTTATTTGTCTTGCAATGCTGCTAACAGCAGCACTTATCGCATTTGGAATTGTGCTTGGAAGATGACTTTCCAATGCTTTTTGTGGATAATCTCTTTCAATTCTTTTCGCAATAGTAGCCATTGTTGCTACGGCCTCAATTGGATAATCTCCTACAGCAGTTTCGTTTGAAAGCATTACAGCATCTGTACCATCGAGTATTGCATTTGCTACATCGCTCACTTCTGCTCGAGTAGGCCTTGGGCTTGAGGCCATTGAATCGAGCATTTGTGTGGCAGTAATGATTGGTATGCCAAGGCTGTTTGCTTTCTTGATAAGTTGTTTTTGTAACAATGGAACCTCTTCTGCTGGCATCTCTACACCGAGATCACCTCTAGCCACCATTACTCCATCACAAAGTTTTAAAACAGAGTCTATTTGATCAATCGCTTCAAATTTTTCTATTTTAGCTACTACTGGTGTATCAAACCCATGATTTCTAATTAAATCTTTTATTTCTATTAAATCTGACGGATTTCTTACAAAACTCAGTGCTACCCAATCAACACCTTTACTTAAACCAAACTCTAAATCTTTTTTATCTTTTTCAGTTAATGCCCTAATAGATAATTGAACATCAGGGAAATTAACTCCTTTATTGTTTGATAGAACACCACCAACTGTTATTGAACAAATTAATCTTTGTTGTTTTAAATCAACTTCTTCAACTTTCATTTCTACTCTTCCATCGTCCAAAAGAATCCGATTCCCTACAGTTACTTCTTCAGCTAGTTTGTCATAAGTTACATTTGCCTGATCCTTATTACAGTCAATATTTTTTGATGTAAGAATAAATTTATCACCATTTTTAACATTAACAGGTCCATCTTTAAATCTGCCAAGTCTAATTTTTGGCCCCTGAAGATCTTGAAGTATTCCGATATGTATTCCTAGTTCATCTGAAACTTGCCTAATAGTTTTTATTCTTTGAGCATGTTCTTCATGGTCTCCATGGCTAAAGTTTAGACGAAAAGTAGTTGCACCAGCTGCTACTAGTTTTGATATTTGGCTCGCACTTTCAGTTGCGGGTCCAATTGTGGCTACAATTTTGGTTCTTCTTGCTAAGTCTAGTATTGTCATTTAGATGAATGTGATAACAAAAAACTAACATCCAATAGTGTTTAAATTGTCAACTTTGTTTTTTCAATAAAGGAAACATGGAATTAAATCATTATCAAAGAGAATCTCGTAAGACGGCTCTTTATCCAGATGTTGGTAATAATGCCATTTATCCAACTTTAGGGCTTGTTGGTGAGGCAGGGGAGGTAGCAGATAAAGTAAAAAAAATTTTAAGAGATAAGAAAGGTGTATTTGATGAAGATAGTAAAGATGCAATTAAATTTGAACTTGGGGATGTCCTCTGGTACATATCCCAATTGTCTAGTGAATTGGGATATGAATTAGATGATATTGCTTATTCAAACTTGCAAAAGCTTAAAAGCAGAAAAATCAGAGGAAAAATAGGAGGAAGCGGTGATAATAGATAATTTTGATCAACTTGCAGCAGCAAAGAAAAATTGCATCTCAGCTCTACTAATTAAGTCTTGAAGTACATTAAGCAGTATAAATCCAAGTATGGGTGATAAGTCTAGACCTCCTAATGGGGGTATTATTCCTCTGAAAAAATTTAAATACGGATCAGTAATAGCAGATAGATTTAGCAAAATAGGATTGCTCATATCAATGTTAGGGAACCAGGTAAGCATGACTCGAATAAACAATAGAAAGAGGTATATGCCTATAGTTTTGGCTAATACGTCCAAAATAATCGCAATGGTTTCCATTATGCTTTAAAAATTTTTTTTATTTTAGGCTGCATCTAAATCTTTTGCTTGATCTGGATCGGGCACTACTGAAAATGTTTGATGGAATTTCTCAGAAAGAGTTAACCAAAATGAACGTCCATCTTTTTGTCGCCTTCTTTCGACAAAATTTTTGTCTACGAGTTCTTTAATGTGATCGTATGCACCAGAGCCTCTTAGATCAACTAATTCTGATTGAAGTATCTTTTTCTTAAGCGCAACAGTAGCAAGCGTTCTAAGGGTTGCAATCGATAAATCTGCTGGCAAGAGATCTTGAACTAATTCTCCCAGCCCTTGTCTTAGTTCTAAGCTGTAAAAATTTTTATTTTCATTAATTTCTAGAGCTGTATCTCGTTGAGCATATCCTGCTTTTAGTTCCCATAAAGCTTTTTCTACTTCAACAATATCTTTATCTAATAGTTCAGCCATCTCTTTCGATGATGTTGGCCTTCCTTTGAGATAAAGGATTGCCTCAATCCTCGCTGGTAATGAGATTTGTCTGCTCTCATTCATGAGTGCAAATTGGATAATTTTTCTTTTATAACCAAAATTAACGCGTCTAATTGAACTCTGCACCTAAAAATAATCTATACGCAGGATTATCAGTTTCTTTCCAATTCTTATAGCCAACTTTTTGAACAAATTTATCCCAAGCTGGAATATCAGAATCGTTTACCAGCACTCCTATTACTATTCTTCCGGTGTCAGCACCATGGTTTCGATAGTGAAAGATGCTTATTGTCCATTCGGGTCTCATTGTGTTAACAAATCTCATTAAGGCTCCAGGCCTTTCAGGAAATTCAAATCTGTAAAGTAATTCTCTGTATTCTCCTTTAGATACTTTATTTATTGTTCTTGGTAGCCTACCCCCAACCATATGCCTGAGATGAACCTTTGATAATTCATCGTTGCTTAAATCATGACAATCAAATCCTCTCTGTCTGATTTCATCAATTAACAATTTTCGATCATTGGTATTGGATACTTCTACGCCCATAAATATTTGAGCTGTTTTACCTGCTGACATTCTGTAACTAAACTCAGTTAAGCTTCTTGATCCAAGAGTTTCACATAAAACTTTTAAACTTCCTGCTTTCTCTGGTATTCCTACTGCAATCATTGCTTCTTTTTCTTCTCCTAATTCGGCCCTTTCTGCTACAAATCTTAGTCGTTCAAAATTCATATTTGCACCACAGGCAATCGCTACAAGGTTTTTATCTTTTAACTGATTCTTAATAATATGTTTTTTTAAACCAGCAATGGATAATGCCCCTGCTGGTTCAAGAATTGAGCGTGTATCTTCGAAAACATCTTTAATAGCCGCACAGATTTCGTCAGTATTTACAGTAACCATTTCATCAACACATTTTTTACAAATCGAGAAAGTGTTTTCTCCCACCTTCTTTACCGCAACACCGTCTGCAAACAGTCCAACACTTTCAAGTTCTACAGGTTTGTTAGCTTTTAGTGAAAGTGTCATTGCGCAGGCATCTTCAGGCTCAACACCAATAATTTTTGTATCTGGCCATATTGATTTTACGTAGGCACTTACTCCTGCTATTAGTCCTCCTCCTCCTACTGCTATATAAATAGCGTTAGGTGGTTTATTACTCTGCCGAAGTATTTCTAGACCTATTGTTCCCTGTCCCGCAATGACTTCGGGATCATCAAATGGATGAATGAAAGTTAGATTTTCTTTTTTAGATATTTCTAGTGCTTTTTCGTAGCATTCATCATAAGTTTCCCCAAAAAGAACAACTTCAGCATTGTGTGACTCAACAGCTCTTACTTTCATTATTGGAGTTGTTAGAGGCATCACAATCACTGATCTACATTTAAGGAATGATGCACTTAATGCAACTCCCTGTGCATGGTTCCCAGCGCTTGATGCAATTACTCCTTTGCAAAGCTCTTCCTTCGACAGCTGAGACATGCGATTGAATGCACCTCTTAACTTGAATGAAAAGACAGGTTGAAGGTCTTCTCTCTTAAACCAAATGTCGTTTTTGAATTTTTTACTTAAGTTTTTTGCCCTTTCTAGTGGGGTTTCTTCAGCAACGTCATAAACCCGAGCTCTTAGTATTTTCTGTAGATAGTCCTCCATATCTAGTTTTTCACCGATTTTGGTTTTATATATTTTCTACATTCCATTTGTTCTTGTGCAAGTTTTATCAAAATGTAGGGTAGACCTCGTAGATTGGTGGGATTCAATCTCAGAGTTATATGCGTCTGAGCCAGTTAAGTCATCCGAATGAGCTTCATGGCTTAGCCATTAGTGAATTGGAAGATGTTGCTTGCCAAATTAGAGAAAGGCATCTTCAAGTTGTTTCTACTAGTGGTGGGCACTTAGGTCCAGGTCTTGGTGTTGTTGAGTTAACAATTGCTCTCTATCAGACTTTAGATTTAGATGTCGATAAAGTTATTTGGGATGTTGGACATCAAGCCTATCCTCACAAGTTAATAACTGGTAGATACGATCGATTTGATTCACTTAGACAGCAAAAAGGAGTAGCTGGTTACCTAAAAAGAACAGAAAGTAAATTTGATCATTTTGGAGCAGGGCATGCAAGCACTTCTATTTCCGCTGCTCTTGGAATGGCGATAGCTAGAGATCGAAAAGGAGAAAATTATAAATGTGTAGCAGTGATTGGAGATGGTGCATTAACTGGTGGGATGGCTTTAGAGGCTATAAATCACGCTGGGCACCTTCCAAAAACTCCTCTTTTGGTTGTCTTAAATGATAATGATATGTCGATTTCCCCTCCTGTTGGAGCATTGTCGACATATTTAAATCGTATGCGGCATAGCCCACCTGTTCAATTCATATCCGACAGTGTCCAAGAAAGTGTCAAAAATCTTCCTTTTATGGGTGATGCTATTCAAGAGGAATTTAAATCTTTAACTGGTAGTGTTAGACGTTTGGCAGTTCCTAGTGTTGGTGCTGTCTTTGAGGAATTGGGTTTTACTTACATGGGTCCTGTAGATGGGCATGATATTGCTGAATTGACTAGGACATTTAATGCTGCGCATAAAGTTGGTGGCCCTGTGATGGTCCATGTAGCTACTACAAAAGGGAAAGGTTATCCATATGCTGAGGCTGATCAGGTTGGTTACCATGCTCAGTCTTCTTTCGATTTGACGACAGGAAAATCTATTCCTTCTAAAACTCCTAAACCTCCAAGTTTTAGTAAGGTTTTTGGTCAAACTCTAGTAAAGCTTTGTGAGCAAGACAGCAAGATTGTTGGAATTACTGCAGCGATGGCAGAAGGTACTGCTTTAAATCTTTTACAGAAAGCAATTCCCGATCAATATGTAGATGTTGGCATAGCTGAGCAACATGCTGTAACTCTTGCTGGTGGAATGGCTTGCGAAGGAATTAAACCAGTTGTAGCTATTTACAGTACTTTCTTACAACGTGCATATGATCAGTTAATTCATGATATTGGAATACAGAATTTACCCGTTACTTTTGTATTAGACAGAGCTGGAATTGTTGGGGCTGATGGCCCAACTCATCAGGGACAATATGACATTAGTTATTTAAGATGTATTCCTAATTTTACTGTTATGGCTCCTAAGGATGAGTCTGAATTGCAGCAAATGTTAGTTACTTGCATTAATCACAATGGTCCGTCTGCTTTAAGAATACCTAGAGGATCAGGAGAGGGAGCTGCTTTAATGGAGGAAGGATGGGAGTCTCTAGAAATTGGTAAGGCTGAGATAATAGAAGAAGGCAATAATTTATTGATAATTGGCTATGGATCTATGGTTTGCCCAGCAATTAAAACAGCAGCAATACTCAAAAAATCTGGAGTTAATAGTACTGTTATTAATGCTCGTTTTATAAGACCATTAGATGAGGAAACTATACATAAAGCTGCAAAAAGAATTGGTAAAGTAGTAACAATGGAAGAAGGAACATTGTTGGGCGGTTTTGGATCTGCAGTCGTTGAATCTTTTAATGATAATGATATTTTTGTTCCTACATTAAGAATTGGAATACCAGATCAATTAGTAGATCATGCAACTCCACAGCAGAGCAAAGAGTCCCTTGGCTTAACTCCTGAGATGATGGCTGATCAAATTAGAAATAAATTTAATTTTAATTAATTATTAAATAAAAAAAAAAAGGATTATAAAAAATAATCCTTTTTACTTAGATTTAATTTAGGAAATTAATTTATAAAACGCCTCTCGCAGCAAGTCCCAAAATTGATCCTATTCCCAAAACATGTCCTAAGCAGTTTGCAGCGACAAAAGAGCCATGACTTAATCCACCATAAAATTGTGCATTAGGCATTGGAAAGCCTTCATTTGGCTTTTCGATGTTAGATCTTGCTATAGCATAGGCAAGCAAGTTACAGATGATCATTACAACGGCACATTTTGGAGACCACTGGAATGTCACTGGATCAGCTGCTGCTAATAAAGTTGTGAACATCTTTTATCCCTATTGATTAATTTCATTATCGACCATAAAGAATGCTTTTGCGTCAAATGTTACTCACCTCTTAAGAGTTTTTTACTTCCCTTTTGGTTTTGTCTGACTGCAACATCAAAACAAAACCATAAACCACAAATGCATCGCTAATCGTCAAAAAGGATTCAGCTAGTCCATGAAGTACATCTACATTTGTTAGTTCTTCACCAAAAAATATTTGTGAGATTATTGCGAAAACTATCGTCATGAAAACAAATAAGAGAGTTAATTTAAAACCTAAGAATGATATTTTTGGTATTGATTTTGTTTTTCCTGCGTAACGTAGGAAAACTAGATAGGGAAGTAGTGAAAGAATAAAAAATGGACTAGGATCGATTCTTGCAATTGACTCAAGACTAAGAATTGAAATATTCATTGGTTTGGTTGTGATGACTCAGATCTAAATAAATTCCATGCTGCAAATGCAAGACATATATTTCCTAGAGTTGTAAGTGCTGCTTGAAGAACAACTAAACCTTTTAATTCAATACTGTTGTCGAAGATATGCCATGTGATAGCTGCCATAGCACTAGCTAAATTAGGCAACATGGCTAAGGCAAAATAACCTAAGGCCTTGTTATTTGATTTTGATGAAATGTAGTCAATTATTATTATTGCAATCGCCCACTCAAATAGGGTTGCAATGTGGATAAACCATGTTCCCAATGAAAGTTCATGCATATATTTTTTTTTGTTTAATAAGCTCTTCTAAAACTTCTTGAGCATGTCCAATGGGCCTTACTCCTATCCATTTATATACAACTATACCCTTTGGATTGATCATAAATGTATTTCTTTTTGAATAAGGATCCAACCAAGAATCGTATGATTTACTTGTTTCTCCGGTTGTATCTGAAAGTAGCGTATATCCTAGCTTTGCGGAGGTGCAAAATGATTCATGTTCTTCTTCATTGTCAGCAGATATACCCACCACGGAGCAATTAAGGTTTTTAAATTTAGAAAGATTATCTTGAAATGCTTTGGCTTGTAATGTGCAACCACTTGAGAAATCCTTAGGATAAAAATATAAAATTATCCATTGACCGAAAAAATCATCTATAGACCATTCATTTTGATTCGGATTGTTTTTGTTGAACCCATTTAATAAAAAATAAGGTGCTTTTTGTCCAAGGCTAACTGAATTTACACTTGCAAATAATCTTGAAGGTTTAACAAATATAATATTAGAAAATAAAACAAAAGATTTTATAAATTGCCTTCTTTTCATTTGATTGACAAATGAAATTTATAGTTTGTTTAAATCTACCCCTAATGATTTGGCATATTTTCCTAATCCCTTCTTCTGAATAGTTTTCAGTGCTCTTGTCGTTACTCTTATATTGATCCATTTGTTTTCTTCTTCCCACCATAATCTACGCTGCTGCAGATTTGCTTGCTGCAATTTTTTGGTTCTAATATGGGAATGGCTGACTGACATTCCATTGTTAGCTCTTGTGCCTGTAAGTTGGCAAACCCTAGACATTTTTTAAACTTAATCGTTTTTTTATTCTATCAAATGAGATTGAGATTAAACGAATTTTTGCATTAATTTCCCTAACAACTCAGCATTCCTAGTTTGAAAAGCTGCAATATCTTTATTCTCGAGACCTCCAATTGACAGTTTTGCCATCTCATAAACATGGATAGAGATATCATTGGCTAATTGGCCTTCCTCTGATTTGCTAGTTCCTTCAAGAACTATTGGGTTGGAATTTATCTTTAATAATCCTTGAATAAGTGGATGGTTTGAATTGACGATTAAATTATGATATTCAGGAAGACCAGGAAGTTTCTGTTCCATTAATGCTGTTATATCATTAATTCTTCTCATTTGTTCTGGTAATAATATTAAAGAAGGTGGAGAATTCTCACCTTTAAGGCTTTGCACTTGTACGGTCACTTTTTCATTATTTAGAGCTGAACTAATCATCTTTTTAAGTGTTTCTGACTTAGTATTTCCATCTTTATCTGCAATTTCAGGAGAATCATCTTTAATACTTTCATCAAGTTCGGAGTCAACTCTGACAAAATTTATTTCTTTATTTTTTTCTTCTAACCAAGGAATAAATTGGGTATCAATAACAGTATCAAGTTTTAAAACTTCTTTGCCTTGCGAAGTCCACATGTTTAGTGCTGTTGATTGAGAGACTTCATCAGTTGAATATAAAACCTTTTGGTTCTCATCAGTCAACCTATTCTTATAACCTTCAAGGGTGGTAAAAGTCTTTGACCCAGATTTTATTAGTTCATTAGTGTCTTCATTATCTGCTGATATGTTTTTGGTGGTTGAATATAACATTATCTCTTTTACTTGTTCAGCAAATTTCTCATCTTCCATAGCTCCTATTTTTATAAAGGGTGATATGGAGTCCCAAATATCAGCATAAAATTGGGATTCATCTTTCTTTAATGTTTTAAGTTTATCGGCTAGCTTCTTCGCGATAAAGTTACCGATAGACTTAACTCTTCTGTCTGATTGCAATGCGCTTCTACTTACATTTAAGGGAATGTCTGGTGAATCTATTACTCCCCTCAATGGTAATAAGTATCTAGGAACAATTTCTTTAATTGAGTCGCTAACAAATACCTGATTACAGAAAAGTTTAATTTCTCCACTTTCCCAATCGGCTCTTCCACTTATCTTTGGAAAATATAATATACCTTGCAAATTATAGGGATAGTCTGTATTTAGATGCACCCATAAAAGAGGATCACCTTGAAAAGGATAGAGGTATTTATAGAGTTCAATATAATCTTCGTCTTTTAGATTTTGTTTGCTTTCTCTCCATGGTGGGTTCATTTTATTAACAACTTCTTCTTCTAGCGAGATTTCAATAGGCATGAAATCACAATATTTTTTTATTAATGTTTTAATTCTGCTTGGTTCAATGTATTCAATTTCTTCTTCCATTAAATGTAAAATTATATCTGTACCAATTTCTTCTTTATCTGATTCATCAAGTGAATATTGAGGAGAACCATTACATTTCCATTTGATAGCTTGTGAGTCTTTTTTTGCTGATTTAGTTATTATTTCAACTTCTTCTGCAACCATAAAACTGGAATAAAAACCGAGTCCAAAATGACCTATAAAACCATCGTCAGTTTGTTTGTATTTTTCAAGAAATTCTTCTGCACTTGAGAAAGCTACTTGATTTATATATTTCTTAATTTCATCACTAGTCATACCTATTCCATTGTCACTAATTGTCAATGTCTTATGTTCTCTGTCAATTGAGATTTTTATTTTTTCATCTTCAGGTGCAACACAATCTCCTGCAAATGCTGCCATTTTTCTTTTCTTGATTGCATCTACGGAGTTACTTATAAGCTCTCTAATGAATATTTCATGATCTGAGTAGACAGCTTTTTTTATTATTGGGAATATATTTTCTGTGTGAATAAGAATAGTTCCTTCTTCTTTAACAGGCATGACTTATTAAGATTTTAAATATCATAGCGATACAAATTTCTGTTTAGGCGTTAAATGCAAAAGTATTATCGATTACAGCTCAATAGTTTTCGATCCCTGACAAATATTGAAAGGATATAGTTATTTTATATCAATCTATCCATTCAATCTTTGTGCATCTATTTGATTTTAAAAGTTGATTCGTTGATTCATTTGTCTTTAGAGGTTCATGTGAAATTACAGAAATAATTCCCTTGTTGTGCCATTTCTTTTGTTGTTTTAATGCTTTATATAAACTTGTACTTTGCTTATATGCTATTAATACTTTTTCATTATTACCTTTGATTTGCTCGTTTGAGGAGACTAATTCCCTTATTTTATCAATGCTAATACTAAATCCAATTCCGAAGCAATTATGATCTCTAGAGCTAAATTTCTTTACCAATTCATCATATCTGCCGCCTTTAGCAATGATAACTGGAGCACTTGGTGATGATGAAACAAGTGAAAAGGTTAAACCACTATACAATTTATATTTAGTTCCTAATGTAGGGTCTAGTTGAACTTCTATCCCCTTCTCTTTAGCTAATGGTTCAATAATTGTAAATAATTCCTTTAGGTTTTCTATATATGAATTCGCTCCATAGATATTTTTTAGATCAGTTAATATTTTTTCTGGTGTTCCTCTCATATTCAAGATCTTTTTTATAAATATTTTTTGTTCATCTATTACATCTAGTTTACTCAATGCTATGTAATCAAGGTCGCAAAGAATATTTTTTATTTGATCTATTTTAGTTGAATCTAATGAGCTTAAAATAAGTTCCAATAGATATGTATTACCAATAAGCAATGTCATTTTATATTCCTGATCAATTTCAATTGTTTTTAATGATTCAATCAGTAGTGATAGAAGTTCTATCTCTGCATTAATAGCTTTAGTTCCTATCAATTCCACTCCGCTTTGAAATGACTCCTCTATATCAATACCACCATCAATACTTGGATTGCATTTAAATGAAGTACCTGTTGACCAGAATCGAAGTGGTCTTTCATATTCATCAAATCTAGTTGATGCAGCTCGAACAATTGACGCTGTTATTTCAGGTCTTAATCCAAGGGGTTCATCAGAAACGATTTTTAGTATTTCATTGTTCGAAATCCCACCAGCTGCCATCAGTGTGTCCAAACGTTCTATATGCGGCGGTGATATTCGCTCATATCCCCATAGTTGATATAGAGAGGAAAGTTTTGATGCAATGAGATGGTTTTTTCTTACTTGCTGAGGATTTAAGTCGCGCGCACCCGAGGCAGGTTGCAATGTCATTATTTGAATCTTTTTATTACTTAAGGATCACATAAATCAAGACTATTTTCCACCATAAGAGTTAGGGGTTAATGGTTTAATTTTTCCAAGTTCTTTTATGAGCTCATTTTGTATCTCTGGATTACAAGCAAGAATTCTGCCGGTATTGAGATCAAAATCTCCGGAAGGATAATTGGAAACTATTCCACCCGCCATTTCAACTAGTGGTACTCCTGCTGCCATATCCCATTTTGCAAGTCCACGTTCCCAAAAACCATCCACTTTGCCTGAGGCTACAAATGCTAGATCTACAGCGGCTGCTCCTCCTCTTCTTACTCCATGGGTAAGATGGGTTAGCCAACAAAATTCTGAATAATTATTATCTAATACTTCTCGTCGGTCATATGCGAAACCTGTAACTAATAAAGAATCAGATAAGGAATTCGTGTTCGTTACATTTATTTTATCGCCATTACAAAATGATCCATGCTCTGGAGAAGCGTAATAAATCTCATTCAAAGATGGTACTGATATGGCTCCCAATATTGGATTGCTATTCCAAATTAAACCTATTGAAGTTGCGAAAAATGGATATCCATGTGCATAGTTTGTTGTTCCATCAAGAGGGTCTATACACCATTTTAATTCTCCTTCCTTTAACTTATATCCGCTTTCTTCAGCAAGAATAGAAATGTAAGGCGTCTCTTTTTCTAAATATTCTATTATTATTTTTTCACATTCTATATCTGCATTAGTAACAAGATCTCCAGCAGTTCCCTTACACTTTATCGTTTTAATCCTTCCATAATTCTTCATCAGCGATGCTCCCCCTCTTTCTGCGGCCTGCTTGGCAATTTCTAATAATTTATTAATTTCATCTTTACCTAGACCTGCATTCAATGCAGCGGTTTTACAAGATGGTATAACCATGGATGATATTTTTATTTATATTAATCGTCTACGATTGGAAGATTCTATTTATCTTTAAATCCATTTATTCTCATTAATAAATTAACGATTTCTAGGAACTTATTTAGTAAAAAAGTGTTTAATAAATAAATCCTATAGTTGAATTTTTAACAAGACCTGTCTTTGTGGTATATATTTAAATTCAGCAATTGGAAGACATTTTATTGCTGATTTCAAGGAGAGGTGGCCGAGTGGTTGAAGGCGCAGCACTGGAAATGCTGTATAGGGGCAACCCTATCGAGGGTTCGAATCCCTCTCTCTCCGTCCCCTAACGTTGCTTTTATCAAAACGATTAAGAAGTTATCCAAATTTTCCAGAGATATAGTCTTGAGTTGATTTTTGCTTTGGTGAATTGAACATGTTTTTTGTTTTATCAAACTCAACTAAAAATCCAATTTTTCCACCTAAATCCTTATTTTTTTTCTCTGTGTTAAAAAATGCTGTGTAATCACTGACTCTATTGGCTTGTTGCATATTGTGCGTAACAATAATGATTGTAAAATTCTTCTTTAATTCATGAATTGTCTCTTCAATTTTTAATGTAGATAATGGATCAAGTGCTGAGCATGGCTCATCCATTAAAATCACATCAGGTTCAATAGCAATTGTCCTTGCTATGCATAATCTTTGTTGTTGACCACCAGATAATGAATAGCCACTTTCGTTTAATTTATCCTTGCACTCATCCCAAACCGCTGCCTTTGTAAGAGATTCTTCTACTAATTGATCCATATTACCTTTATATCCATTAACTCTTGCACCAAAGGCAATATTTTCGTAAATACTTTTAGGAAAAGGATTGGGTTGCTGAAAAACCATTCCAATTCTCCTCCTAACTTCAACCGGATCTATATCCTCTGCATATATATCTATCCCTTCAAAAATAACACTGCCTGATAATTTACAACCTTCTATTAAATCGTTCATTCGGTTGATTGCTCTGATGACGGTTGATTTACCGCAACCTGATGGACCAATAAAAGATGTAACTTGATTCTTTTCAATATCACAAAACACATTTTTAACTGCAACTGAATTTCCATATGTAATTGATACATTATCTAGTGATACTGAAGATGTGGATTTTATATTTTTTTTATTCATCAGCTTATTTTATTATTAGCATTGCTCATGATTATACTTTATTTTTTGAAAAAGAACCAAGTGTTCCTATCCATCTTGAAAGAATATTAAGACTTAAAAGTACAACAACTAATATGAATGATGCTGCCCATGCTAATTGGTTTTGAGCTTCATATGGTTCAAGAGCGAAATTGTAAATTAACACTGACAATGAACCCATTTCATAGAAAAGATCATCAAAACTTGTAATGTAGTAACGTGAGAAAAGAGCTGTAAATATTAATGGAGCTGTTTCTCCTGCTGCTCTAGCAAGTGCTAATAATATGCCAGTAGAAATTGAACTAAATGCAGCTGGTAATGTGATATTTGTTATCATTGTGAATTTCGAGGCACCAACTCCAAATGCAGCTCTTCTCATGTCATTTGGAACTAATTTAAGTGCTTCATCAGTAGTTTTTATTATTGTTGGAAGCATTAAAATTGAAAGTGAAATTCCGCCTGCAATACCGCTAAACATTGATCCAAATAATATTTTGGTGGAGACAATAATTGCATATATAAATACACCAGCAATTATAGAAGGAACGCCTGCAAGTACATTTGATCCAAACCTTATAAATTTAGCAAACTTTCCTGATTTTGAATATTCAGCAAGATATATTCCACCTCCTACTCCAACAGGTATTGATATTATTGAAGCAATAACTGCCATTATAAAAGTTCCAGTTATTGCTGGTCCAATACCTCCCGCTGAGAGAAGATCGTCTCCTGGGGGCTCAGGTTCAAGAATTAAGGTCTCTAAATTTATATAACTTCCACCTTTTATTAATACATAACTTATTACTAATATTAAAGGAAGTACAGAAATGATGGCAAAAAGAGCAGAAATAATAGTTAAGGCTTTGTTCCCAATATTTCTAGTTAGAGAGGGATTATAAGTTAGAGATTTTTGTGAAGTGTAATTCATTTATTGATATTTTAAGCTTAATTTTTTTACAATCCACTGGGCAAATACATTAACCAATAAGGTTAATATCATTAGGATTAATGCTGCATACATTAGAGAAGAGACTTGGCTTCCATCTGCTTCACCAAATTGATTAGCAAGCATGGATGAAATTGTATATGAAGGAGAAAATATTGACCAACTAAAGTTATTTGAATTGCCAATAATCATAGTAACTGCCATTGTCTCACCCATAGCTCTTCCTAGAGAAAGTAAAACTCCTCCTGTTATCCCAGAAATTGCAGCTGGAATAATAACCTTAAAAATAGTAGTCCATCTTGACGCTCCAATTCCATAGGCAGCTTGCCTAAGTTTAGATGGAACTTGATTTAGAGAGTCTTTTGAAATCGATGTAATTATAGGTAGTATCATTACCACAAGTATTAATATTGCTGGCATCATTCCAGCCCCCAAAGGTTGGGTGCTGAAAAATGGGATAAATCCAAATATTTCGTAGATTATGTTCAAAAATGGTCTAATAAAAGGCTCCATAATAAATACTGCCCATAGTCCTAAAACTACTGATGGAATAGCAGCTAAAAGTTCAACCATTATTCCTATTACATTTCTTATATATTCGGGAATTATATTTTCAGTTATAAATATTGCAGTACCGACGCCCAATGGAATGGCAATTAATAATGAAGCAATCGATGTAAAAAGGGTCCCATAAATAGCTGTGAATGCACCGTACTCATCTGTAACTGGATTCCACGAAGAGCTAAAAAGAAACCTCAGTCCATATCTTGAAATTGATTCAGTAGATTCATAGTAAACGACTGCAAATATGGAAAAAAGCACTACGGCTACCATTGAAGCCATGGCAACAACAATATTTTTAAACCCAATATCTACCAACTTCTCTGAAGTTGGTCTTGTCCTCAATGAAAATTTGGATTTACTTGCTTTGTCCACGCTGTGAAGCATTTACTTTATGAATCTATATCTAATCTCAAATTTTTCACTAAGGTAGGGGTAATGATTGGCTTTAAGTGTTGAAGGGTACATAATAAGTATTGAATACCCTTAAATGCTAGTTACTGTAGGGCTTAAATAAGTATTGCCATGGGGAGAATAGTTGGCATTGACTTGGGAACGACAAATTCCGTTGTAGCGGTGTTGGAGGCTGGTAGGCCTGTTGTTATTGCTAGTGCAGAAGGTGCAAGAACTACGCCATCAGTTGTTGGCTTTACTAAGGAATCTGAATTATTGGTGGGGCAATTAGCTAGAAGACAATTAGTTCTTAATCCAAAAAATACTTTTTCAAATTTAAAAAGATTTGTTGGTAGAGCATGGGATGAGCTTGAAGAGACAAGCCTCTCTGTTCCTTATACCGTTCGCTCAAATGATCAGGGAAATGTTCGGATAACATCCCCTTTAACTAAAAGAGAATATGCCCCAGAAGAATTGATTGGTAAAATCATAAGGAAGCTTATAGATGATGCCGAAACCTATTTGGGAGAAAATGTTGATTCTGCTGTAATTACAGTTCCCGCTTATTTTAACGATTCACAGAGACAAGCAACTCGTGATGCTGCCATTTTGGCTGGCATAAATGTTGAAAGGATTTTAAATGAACCCACTTCAGCTGCTCTTGCTTATGGATTTGATAAAAGCTCTTCTAGAAAAGTTTTAGTCTTTGATTTAGGTGGTGGCACATTTGATGTTTCTTTAATGTCAATTTCTAATGGTGTTTTTGATGTAAAGGCAACTTCAGGCGATACACAATTGGGTGGTAATGATTTTGATCAAAGAATTGTTGATTGGCTTGCTGAAGATTTTTTAAAAAAAAATAAAATAGATCTAAGAAGAGACAGGCAATCTTTACAAAGACTTACCGAAGCGGCAGAGAAGGCCAAGCAAGAACTTTCTGGTGTTCAAACCACTCCCATTTCACTGCCTTTTATTTCTACAGGTAAGGACGGCCCATTACACATAGAGACGATTCTTAGTAGAAAAATGTACGAGAGTCTTTGTAATGATCTTTTAGATAGATTATTTGATCCTGTTAATACTGTTATTGATGATTCAGGTTGGAATCCTGAAGAAATTGATGAAGTTGTTCTTGTTGGTGGCAGTACCCGTATGCCAATGGTAAAGCAGTTAGTTAAAACTTTGGTCCCAAATCCACCTTGTCAATCTGTTAACCCTGATGAAGTAGTAGCTATTGGCGCAGCTATTCAAGGTGGGATTCTCTCAGGAGAGTTGAGAGACCTTTTATTGAATGATGTCACCCCTCTTTCTCTAGGACTTGAAACTGTTGGAGGTTTAATGAAAGTTCTAATTCCCCGAAATACTTCTATACCAGTAAGACAATCAGATGTTTTTAGTACATCGGCATCCAACCAATCATCAGTAGAAATTCATATTTGGCAAGGTGAGAGGCAAATGGCCTCAGACAATAAATCACTAGGTAAATTTAGATTGTCTGGTATACCCCCTGCTCCAAGAGGCGTCCCTCAAGTTCAGGTGGCTTTTGATATTGATGCCAATGGTTTATTAGAAGTCAGTGCTACTGATAGAACTACTGGAAGGAAACAGTCTGTAAGTGTTACTGGTGGTTCAAATTTGAATCAAAATGAAGTTAATAAATTGATTGAGGAGTCCAAAATAAAAGCATCTGAAGATAGAAAAAAACGTGCTTCTATTGATCAGAAAAATAATGCCTTAACACTAGTTGCACAAGCTGAGAGGCGACTAAGAGATGCTTCTCTTGAGTTAGGTCCTTATGGTGCTGAAAGACAACAAAGATCTGTAGAAGTTGCTATGAGGGATGTTGAAGATCTACTTCAGGATAATGATTTGCAAGAACTTGAATATGCAGTGGGTTCTCTCCAAGAAGCATTATTTGGTTTGAATCGTCGCTTATCAGCAGAAAGGAAAACGGATTCTAATCCCATACAAGGAATAAAAAATACTTTTGGATCTTTAAAGGACGAATTATTTTCAGATGATTACTGGGATGATGATCCTTGGGACTATTCACAAAGAGGGCAAAACAGAAATGGTGATAATAGTTATGGAAGAAGGGATATAGATCCTTGGGATAATGACTACTACCGTTGATCCTAACTATTGGTCTTTATTAGGTGTCTCTCCAGAATGTGGTTCTGAAGAGCTTAAGTCTGCCTTTAGGAAAGAGGCAAGAAAGTGGCATCCTGATTTAAATAAAAATGATGTCAACGCAGAGGAAAGATTTAAATTAATTAATGAAGCCTATGCGATTCTCAGCGATCCTAAAAAGAGAAAAGAATGGGAAAGACAAAATGATAAACACAAAGATATTTTTGATAATAGATTTCCAACTTTTGAGGAGTATTTAGATGTTGTATTAGGAATAAGAGCAAATTTACAACAAGAAGTTGATGATATTGATGATCAATATTCTGAACCTTCTGAAGTCGACTATGAAAAATTTGAAGAAACTAATTTTAATGAATATATTCCTACAACAAGTGAACCAACTCCACCACCAACTTTAATTTATGAAGATCAAGAATCAATTGTTGAAATCTCACCAGAGCAAGCTCTCTATGGTTCTTCAGTTGAAATCCAGTTACAAGATGGAACTCAAGTAGAAGTTTTGACCCCGCCATTCGCTGGAGATGGATGGAGATTACGAATAGAGGGCGCAGCAATTGGTTGTCGTGACCATTTTGTTCAATTAAAGGTACAAACGGATGATGGTTTAAGAATTGATGGCCTAAGAGTTATGTATCGTCTCGAATTATTTCCACATGATGCTTTATTAGGATGCGCAGTAGATATTCCAACTCTAAATGGCTCGGTAACATTACAAGTACCTCCTAATTCTTCAACAGGGAGGTTGTTAAGACTTAGAGGACGTGGATTGGAATATGAAGAATATCGTGGCGATCAAATTGTTGAAATAATTATTGTTTTACCGGATAATTTAAGTGATTCTGAAATTGCATTATATCAACGATTAAATGAACTATCTATGGAGAATTATTAGAAACATATTGTTTATTCATTTTATCGATTTATAATTATATCGGTTATTAATTTCCTATGTTAGTTCATGTCCTTTTGTATGAAGCGGGGACTGAAAGTGAAGGTATACATTCCCTTGAACTTAAAGGTTCAACAGTAATCCTTATGTTCGAAGATAAGGACGATGCTGAAAGATATTGTGGCCTTTTAGAAGCTCAAGACTTCCCAACCCCATCTGTTGAGGAGTTGACGAGGAGAGATATTGAGGCCTTTTGTGTTGAAGCTGGGTATGAGGCGCGCTTTGTCGAAAAAGGCTTTATTCCAAGTACAGATGAAGAGCGGCTTATGATCTCACCGCCACTTTCTAATTTAGAAGTAGGAAATTGGAATAATCAAGATAATATAAATCAACAATCCTCATCTAGTGAACAACTTGAAGATATAAAAAAACGTTTAGAAAATCTCTTATGATTAATTTAAAGAATGATTCGAAAAATAATAATTATCGAATTCTAACTGAGCATATAAATATTACATCCAATGAATTGGACACAAAATCAACAAATGAAATAGTTAATATTTTTTCTGAAGCTGATAAAGAACCTCAAAAGGCTGTCAGAAAAGCTATTCCAGCAATAGTTAATGCTATTGATGAGATTACAGAAAGACTTAAATCCAATGGTAGATTGTTTTATATTGGTACTGGTACTTCAGGAAGATTAGGTATACTTGATGCCTCAGAATGCCCTCCAACTTTTTGTACGAATACAGATTTGGTTCAAGGAATTATCGCTGGAGGTTTACCATCACTAACAAGAAGTTCTGAATCTCTAGAAGATGTACCTGAGATTGCTATCTCTGATCTCAAAGATAGAAATTTTTCAAATAGAGATGTCTTAATAGGCATAACAGCTAGTGGAAGAACTCCATATGTTTTAGGAGCATTAAAATATTCCAAAAGTATAAATGCACTAACTATTTCTATTTCATCCGTTCCAGAAAGTGATTCAACTTTAGATAATGATATAGATATCAGGCTTATTACAGGACCAGAGATTCTTGCTGGCTCAACAAGATTAAAAGCTGGAACAGCTACAAAAATGGCTTTAAACATAATTTCGACATCTGTAATGATTAAATTAGGAAAGGTTTATGGCAATAGAATGATTGATCTATCAGTAAGCAACGATAAATTAATGGATAGAGCAATTGGTATTTTATTTGATCTTGGTTCAGTTGATAGAGAAACTGCTATACAACTTTTAAAGAAAACAAATGGTTCCGTAAAATTATCTTTATTAATCGCTTTGTCTGATATGGATATTATTAAGGCTAGGCAATTACTTAATGATTCTAATGGCAATTTACGAACAGCACTAATTAAAGTTAATGATTACTAAATTATGTTTAATTAAACTTTAGCTATTCATAATATACTTTCTGCATTAAATTTTAAAACAGTTATTATATAAAAAAATTATTAGAACTATGTCTAAAGTGTTGATGGATACAGATAAAGGCCAATTGACTATTGACCTGTTTGATAAGGATGCTCCCAAAACAGTAGAAAACTTTTTGAAGCTTGTTAAAGAGGGCTTTTACGATGGCCTTTCTTTCCACAGAGTCATTAATGGGTTTATGGCACAAGGCGGATGTCCAAATACCCGAGAAGGATCAAGAGGCATCCCTGGAACTGGAGGCCCTGGTTACTCTATTAATTGTGAAATTAATTCAAACAAACATGTCGCTGGTTCTCTTTCTATGGCACACGCAGGAAAAGATACTGGCGGTAGTCAATTCTTTTTAGTTCATGCTCCACAACCTCATCTGGATGGAGTACATACAGTTTTTGGTAAAACTGATGATATGAAAATTCTACTATCTATTGCTAATGGTACAAAGATTAATAGTATAAGTATTATCTAATAAAATTATTATTTAATAATTTTGATAATTAATACCATTCAATAGTACTTGTTTTATCTTTTAAATCCCAATCAAACAATGGCGAATTTTCAATATTTGAAAGTTCGCCAATTTTTTTCTCTTCAATTAATAAATTTGAAGAAGGATGTAAAAGTTTTTCATAATTATCTGTTTTAATTATTCCAATTCTTTCTGTATTGTTCCAATTACATAGTTCTTTAAGTAATAACTCCAGTAACCTTTTATCTATTAAGTTACCTTCTAAATGGGTTTTAATATCCCTATGTCTAATATTCCATATAAATAATGGGTTTTTACATAGAGCTATCAACCTAGGAGAGTTTTGAATAGAAATATTTAGAAAATGATTTGCTGACCATCTATTTGCCTTATCTTCAAAATGTTTTAAGTCATTATTGTCAACTTTTCCATCCCAATAGACAACAATATTTTGTCTTTCATTGCCTAAATTTGCCTTAATATTATTATCAAATAAGTGTCCTAGTTTTTCTCTTTTTACCTCCAGATACGCTGCATTGTGATCTCCAGGGCATATCACAAGCGGTACTCTTGATTCAACCTGAAGTCCGTATCCTCCAAGTCCAGCTATCTTTCTTGGATTATTTGTTAATAACTTAAGCCTGTTTATACCTAAATCTGTCAATATTTGAGCACCTACTCCATAGTTTCTTAAGTCTGCGGGAAAACCCAACTTCTCATTAGCTTCAACCGTATCTAATCCTCCATCTTGCAAATTATAGGCTTTTAGTTTGTTAACTAAACCTATTCCTCTACCTTCCTGCCTTAGATAGACAACAACTCCTTCTCCTTCCTCAGATATTCTTGATAAGGCCGCTTCTAATTGAGGTCTGCAATCGCATCTTAATGATCCAAATGCATCTCCAGTTAGACACTCCGAATGCATACGCACCAATACTGGTTCTTTTAAATTATCAGGATCGCCTTTTATTATCGCTACGTGTTCTGATCCATCCAATTCGTTCTTATAACCTATTGCCTTGAAATCTCCAAATAGGCTTGGAAGTTTTGCAATTGCTTGTCTGTAGACAAATCGCTCATTTTCAAGTCGGTAATGAATTAAATCTGCAATACTAATCAATTTTAAATTTCTTTCCTGTGCATATTTTTTTAATTCTGGAAGTCTTGCCATTGAACCATCCAGATTTTGGATTTCACAGATAACACCTGCAGGAGATAGGCCAGCTAACAAAGATAAATCTACTGCTGCTTCCGTATGTCCAGCTCTTTTTAATACGCCACCAATTTTTGCTCTTAAGGGAAAAATATGACCTGGTCTTCTTAAATCTATTGGTTTTGTTTGACTATTAAGAGCAACTTGAATTGTTTTAGCTCTATCTTCAGCTGATATACCTGTTGATACTCCAAATTCTGGACCTGCATCGATGCTTACAGTGAATGCTGTTTGGTTGGAATCTGTATTTCTGTCGACCATTAAAGGTAGATCTAACTGGTCTAATCTTTCCCCTTGCATTGCTAGACATATTAATCCTCTAGCTTCAGTTGCCATAAAATTAATTTGCTGAGGAGTCGCAAATTGAGCAGCACAAATTAAATCTCCTTCGTTTTCTCTCTTTTCATCATCTACAACAACAACACATTCACCGTTTCTAATAGCAGCAAGTGCATCCGCTATATCATCAAATTCAATGTCATAACAATCTTCTGATTTCAACTTATTCCTCTTGTTTGTGGTGAAATGGTTCTTTGCTAATTATTCTCAAATGAATATCCCATTATTCTACGAAATAACCTAGGTGTTATGGCAATTAGTACATCTAAAACTGGGAGTATCGCAATTATTGGAGCATCTGGATATGGTGGACTTCAGCTCGTTAAGTTGATTAATGAGCATCCAAACTTTGAGATTTCATCTTTAAATGGAGAGCGATCAGTAGGTAAGAGCTGGAATGAAATAAATCCTTTTATGAAACTTTTGGGGGATAAAGAGATAACCAAAAGCAATGTTGATGAAATTGCTCAAAATTCTGATTATGCGATATTGAGTCTGCCAAACGGCTTATCATCACAATTAACCCCTTTATTATTAGAAAAAGGTATTAAAGTAATTGATTTATCAGCTGATTATAGATTTAATTCATTAGATAAATGGAAGGAAGTCTATTCCAAGGAAGCTTCAAAATATCAAAGATTTGACTACGAATTATGTGAAGAGGCTATTTATGGCTTTTCAGAGGAATTTAGTAGTGAAATTTCAAAGGCAAGATTAATTGCATGTCCAGGTTGCTACCCAACCTCATCTCTTAGTGTCCTTATTCCATTCTTAAAACAAGGATTAATAGAAAGTGAAGGAATTATTATTGATGCAAAATCTGGTACATCCGGCGGGGGTAGAAATCCAAGTGAACAACTCTTACTCTCTGAATGCTCTGAATCAATTAAGCCCTATGGAGTCATTGGGCATAGGCATACGGCAGAGATAGAAAGAATCGCTAGTCACTTTGCTGGTCATGAAGTCAACTTGCAATTTACGCCTCATTTGGTGCCAATGGTTAGAGGTATTTTATCGACAGTTTATGCTCGTTTAAGAGATCCTGGATTAACAGCAGAAGACTGCAAAATTGTAATTGAATCTTTTTATAAAAATCAACCATTTATTGATATTTTGCCTGTGGGTATTTATCCAGCTACTAAATGGGTTAAAAATACTAATAAAATTATGATTTCAGTTGAAGTTGATAAACGTAATGGAAGAATAGTACTGATGAGTGTTATTGATAATCTTTTAAAAGGTCAAGCAGGGCAGGCTATACAAAATTTAAATATTATGCACGGACTTGAATCAGATATTGGTCTTCCTAAGATTACTTATTACCCCTGAAGCCAGTTCTTATATTCATAGCTACTTTTGCTATCGCTAAAGGTAATATTATATGTTCCATTTGTTGAATTCTTTTTGTTAAACTCTCTTTATTATCATTTTCTTGAATAGGGACTGCAGCTTGAATAATTATTGAGCCAGAATCAACTTCCTTTTTTACATAGTGAACCGTACAACCTGTAATAGTAACCCTCTCGTCTATTGCCTGCTGTACTGCATTAATGCCTTTAAAAGAAGGTAATAGTGATGGATGTATATTAATTAGTCGGTTTATATATCTATTAATTAATTCTTCTCCAGCAATTCTCATCCATCCAGCCATAACAATTAGTTCTACGGATAAATCCTCCAGTTTTTTTAATACCAGCATGTCATGTTCTAATCTTGTTTGACAATCTCTATGGTTAATAATTACATAGGGTATTTTGTATTTGATAGCCTTTTTTATTGCTAAGCAATCAGGATTATTTACAATTAATATAGAAATTTCTGCATTAAGTTGGTTATTTTGAATTGATTTAATAATGTACTCAAAATTAGAGCCATTACCAGAAGCAAGGACACCTAATCTTATTTTAGGCTCAAATAAAGGGCTTTCTGAATCTAGTGGGCTAATCAGGCAATGTTCATTTAAATCATAAGATATATTGTTCTCCATATATTTTTTATTATCTTTTTTCATTAAACAATGATTATCTATAACTAAATATATGCCCTTTGGATTAAATAACAATATCTAAATATAAAGACATATTTAATAGTAATGAAAGTTAATTCAACATTTAGATATCCCAAAGGTTAGATGAAAAATAACTATCAAGCTTATTTACATTTCTATTTGTCAATTACTAAACATTCGCCAATTGAAAACCATTCTTGACTAATATAAATTAAATCAATTTGTTTCACGGTTCTCTTTTGAGAGTACCTGTAACAGAACTCATTAAGGAGTATTCTCATATCAATAATGGAAATAACTGACATCTTCCAGATGAATAACAACGATAAATGGTTAAGGTACTGCGATCTTTTATTTAGCAATGATTCATTAGGCTTTTGGCTAGATATAAGCAGAATGAATGTGGAGAAGAGTGATTTTGAAAAATTTAAGGACATTTATTCCAAAGCTTTTGATTCTTTAGAAAGTCTTGAGAATGGATCGATTGCCAATACTGATGAAAGCAGGCAAGTTGGTCATTACTGGCTTCGAAATCCGAAGATTGCTCCAAGTAAAGAAATTTCAGACTCCATCACCAAAGAAATTCAAGACATAACAAAGTTTGGAGCATCAATATTAAATGGTGAAATAATTAACAGCGATGGGAAAAAATATACAGATGTTTTTTGGATAGGTATAGGTGGTAGTGGTTTAGGTCCGCTACTTATTAACGAGTCATTTAAGAGAGAGTCAATTGGATTGAATCTACATTTTCTAGACAATGTAGACCCCGAGGGGATTTCTCATAAATTAAATTCCATTCTTCCTAATATTGAATCAACTTTGTTTGTAGTTGTTAGTAAATCAGGTGGCACTCCTGAACCTTTGATAGGAATGGAGCAAGCCATGAAGTTTGTTCACGATAACAACCAGAACTGGTCATCTCGAGCGATAGCAATTACTACAAAAGGTAGTAAGTTAGATGCCTTAGCTGCTAGTGAAAATTGGTTAGATATCTTTGATTTACCTGATTGGGTTGGTGGAAGGACAAGTATTACTGGTGCTGTTGGCTTATTACCTGCTTCCCTAATTGGCGCTGACATTAACAAGTTTTTAGATGGAGCATCTCAAATGGATTCTCTAACAAGAGAAAAAGATATTAAAAATAATCCAGCGGCACTTTTATCCTTGGCTTGGTACAAATCTGGAAATGGAAAAGGGTTAAGAGATATGGTTGTACTTCCCTATAGAGACAGATTACAAGTTTTCAGTAGATACCTTCAACAACTTGTGATGGAATCCTTAGGTAAGAAGTTAGATAGAGATGGAAATCAAGTTAATCAAGGTATCGCAGTTTATGGAAATAAAGGTTCTACTGATCAGCATGCATATGTGCAGCAATTAAGAGATGGTATTGATAATTTCTTTGTTAATTTTATTGAGATTCTCCACGATCCAGCAGAGATAGTTGAAGTAAAAAATAAACGACCTGGGGATTACTTGTCTGGATTTCTTCAAGGAACACGAGCAGCATTAACTGAAGGTGGGAGACAGAATTTGACAATCACATTTAAATCATTTGACGAGTCAAGTCTTGGGGCTTTAATTGCATTGTTTGAACGAGCAGTAAGTTTATATGCTGAATTGATTAATGTTAATGCTTACAATCAACCAGGAGTTGAAGCTGGGAAAAAAGCCGCTACAAACATAATTAATCTACAAAAAGAAATCGAAGAACTTTTGGAAGATGGAAAAGAAAGAACTTTAAGACAAATTAATGACGCATTGTCTACTGACTCAACTGAGTCGATATATTTGATTCTGAGAAAACTTTCTGAAAATTCAGATCATTATTTAATGAATGGTAATCAATCAAATCCAGATCAATTAATTATTTCGAAAAACTGATTTCTAAATAACTATATTCACTAATTTATTTGGAACCACAATTATCCGTTTTGGTTCTTTTCCATCTATCCATTTCTGAGCTGCATCACTTTTGATAGCTATATCCCCTAATTCATCTTTAGATAGATTTTTACTGGCATCGATTGATCCCCTAACTTTTCCGTTAATTTGGATTATAAGTTTAAAACTATCTTGTTCAAGCGCAATCGCATCGAATTTTGGCCATGACTGAAGATGAATACTTTGAGCATTTCCGATTGTCTTCCAAAGCTCCTCTGCAATATGAGGAGAAAATGGAGAAGTTATTTTAACTAATATTGAAACAACATTAGTTAGAGTTTCATTACTACAGTTATTAACTATTGAACTTAGGCCATTCACAGCTTTCATAAGTTCAGATATTGCTGTATTAAATTGAAGATTGTCCAAATCATCAGTAATTTCTTTAATAGCAATATTAATTAGACGTAAAGCTTCGCCATCTTTAGACTTTTCTTTTTCTATATTTAATCTTGATTTACTCTTTGTTAGTTCTAAAGTATTAATAACAAATTTCCAGAGTCTCTGTATAAATCGATATTGTCCTTCAACATCTGAATCATCCCATTCTAAATCTTTTTCAGGAGGAGCTTTAAAAAGAATAAACATTCTGGCTGTGTCTGCACCATATTTATCTATGACTAATGATGGGTCTACACCATTATATTTAGACTTTGACATCTTTTCGTAGATAATATCAATATTTTCTCCAGTTATTGGATCTTTAGGATCATTAATATCTTTAATTTGATATTTTGAGAAATATTTATTATTATTTGGATTTTTAAAAGTAATAGCTTGGACCATTCCCTGAGTTAATAGTTTCTTAAAGGGTTCATCAATATTTAATAATCCACAGCTTTTTAGAGCTTTGGTTAAAAATCTTGAATAAAGTAAATGAAGGATTGCGTGCTCAATACCACCAACGTATTGTTTAACAGGAAGCCATTTATCTATTTCGCTTTTTATAAATGGATTTTGTTTATTCTCAGGGTTTATATATCTTAAAAAGTACCATGATGAACACATAAAAGTGTCCATAGTGTCAGTTTCTCTTTTTGCTTCATTTCCACATTTAGGACAACAAGTATTTATCCATTCTGTTTTTGTTGTTAAAGGTGACTTTCCTTTACCAGTTAATTTAATATCAATAGGCAGAGAAACAGGTAGATCCTCGTCTGGGACTCTTACTTGACCGCACTTCTTACAATTAATTATCGGAATCGGACAACCCCAATATCTTTGTCTAGATATAAGCCAATCCCTTAACTTATACGTAGTTTTTGGTTTTGCCCAATTAGCATTTGAACCTAATTCAAGTATTTTTGTTTTTGCAATATCAGACTCAATTCCATTGAATGTATCTGAATTGATCATGATTCCCTTATCTACGTACTCAGCATTTAAATAATTATCATCTTCATCATTATTGGGTCTTATGACATAATTAATTGGTAAATCATATGATTTAGCAAACTTATAATCTCTACTATCATGAGCGGGAACACCCATAACAGCTCCTGTTCCATATTCCATAATCACATAATCGCCAATCCAAATAGGTATCTCTTTATTATCTGCTGGATTAATTGCATTTACTCCTAAATACATTCCAAGTTTTTTTCTACTATCTGAATTACGTTCTAGATCACTTAACTTTTCTTGTGTTTTCCTAAACTCTATTAATTGATTAATATCTTTATCATTTATTAATTGATCAATTAATGGATGATTTGAAGCTAAGACCAGATAACTTACTCCATAGATTGTATCTATTCTTGTAGTGAAAGCTGTTATTTTTTGGTTATGATTTTTTATATCAAATGTTATTTCTGCTCCGATTGACTTGCCAATCCAATTTTTTTGCATAATCCTGACTCTCTCTGGCCAGTCATTAAGCTGATCTAAGTCATTATTTAGATCTTCGGCAAAAGTAGTAATTCGTAGAAACCACTGGTTTAATTCCTTTTTCTCAACTTTAGCTCCAGATCTCCATGATTTACCTTCAGAATCTACTTGTTCATTTGCAAGAACAGTTTGATCAATTGGATCCCAATTTACCGTTGCTTTTTTTTGATAGGCAAGATTATTTTTATGTAATTGATTAAATATATATTGTGTCCATTTATAATAATCTTCTTTGCAAGTAGTAACTTCTTTAGACCAATCTATTGATAATCCAAGTCGATCTAATTGATCTTTCATTTGTGAAATATTTTTATCTGTCCAGGTAGATGGACTCGTGTCTCTTTCTATTGCTGCATTTTCAGCCGGTAAACCGAAGGAATCCCATCCCATTGGATGAAGAACGTTATAGCCTTGCATCCTTTTATATCTAGCCAGTACATCTGTAATGACATAATTCCTCACGTGCCCCATATGTAAGGAACCCGATGGGTATGGGAACATTGACAAGGCGTAAAAAGTATTGTCTTTGTTTACATCAGTATTTGTTCTATAGAGCCCTTGATTAGCCCACTCTTTTTGCCAATAAGCTTCTATCTCACGAGGCTCGTAACGCTGGTCACTAATCTCTGAAGTAGTATTATTCAAGGAAGATCTCCTTCAGTAGTTGATTTGCCAATCAGATAATGTTCTCATAAATTGATGCCCAATATGCGAATAGTTCTGAAATTACTACCAGGAACGCTTTATTTTCTTAGATCATAGTTAAACAAACTTTAAATCATGAAATATAATTTCTCAAAATATCAAGGACTTGGTAACGATTTTATTATCTTTGATGCACGTGGTAATAACTTAGATAATTTATTTACTGAAAATAAAAATAACTTTATTGAACATCTATGTCATAGAAATTTTGGCATCGGAGCTGATGGAATTATTCTTGTATTAGATTCCAAAAATAAATGTTTCGTGAAAATGAGGATATTTAATTCTGATGGTTCTGAACCAGAAATGTGTGGCAATGGTATAAGATGCTTGATTGCTTTTTTAAATGATAATAATGAAATTAATGATAAGTCTGAGATTCGAATAGAAACTAAGGCTGGTCTGATTCTCACTTCTATTTCTGATAATGAAAGTATTAAAGTAAATATGGGAGAACCTATTCTTTCTCCTGAAGATATACCTACTAAATTGTTAATGAATAATTTACCAGTTCCTAATGGAAAGATTACAATAAATGATCAAATTTTAAATGTTTATGCTGCTAGTATGGGCAATCCTCATATGATCGTATTTGTTGATAAAATTGACAATATACCATTCGAAGAATGGGGAAGATTCCTTGAAAAACACAATACATTTCCTAATGATACCAATGTTCACTTTGTTGAATTAATTGATAAATCAAATATTAAAGTTAAGGTATGGGAAAGGGGTTGCGGGCCAACACTAGCTTGTGGCACAGGGGCTTGCGCGTGTCTAGTCGTAACATCCAAGTTAGGTAAAACTTTAAACAACGCTAACATTTATTTACCAGGTGGCAAATTAGAAATTGAATGGCCCAACCAATCAGGCCCAGTTTTAATGCAGGGGCCTGCCTTAAAAGTATTTCATGGCGAGATAGATATTTAATCATATTTGAAAATGAATAATATTTATCTCGATGCATCAGCGACTACTCCGCCACATATAGATGTTATTAATAAACTAAAGGATATTCAATCTGAATGCTGGGGGAATCCATCAAGTATCCATAAAGTTGGGGTTTTTGCAAGAGAGATTTTGGAAAGATCTAGATTATCAATAGCTAATAAATTAAAAGCTTCATCTGACGAAATTTTTTTTACATCTGGAGCAACTGAGTCAAATTATCTTTCTCTTAAAGTTGTATCTAATAATCTTGATAAAGGAAGACTTGTTATAAGTAGCGTTGAACACCCTTCTATTAATTTAATAGCCAATCAATTACATAATGATGGTTGGGATATAAAATACTGGCCTGTAGATCGTTATGGAATTATCAACCTTGATTTGTTGGAGGAGATGTTATGTCCTCCAACAAAAATGGTCTCGATAATCTGGGGTCAGAGTGAGATTGGGGCCATTCAGCCCATAAATCTCATAGGAAATGAATGTAAAAAACGAAATATACTTTTTCATACTGATGCTACACAGGTCCTCCCTAGCGGTCTTATTGATTGGAGTAAATTAAATGTTGATATGCTTAGTGCCTCTGCGCATAAACTTCAAGGCCCAAAAGGTATTGGATTATTAATGTTGCGTAGAGGCGTTCGAGAGTTATTACTTAATGATCCTTCATATGGATTTAAGAATGGCTCTATAAGATCTGGTACAGAGTCAGTTCCTCTTATTGCAGGTTTTTCAACAGCAATTGACCTTCTTAATGAATATATAGAGGTTACTGATAATCAAACATTATTCCCAAAGAATAATGTCTCCAAAATGACTTCTCTTTTAAAACAAAAACTAGTTAAGAATAAACAACTTACTTTTATTGGTCCTCATAGAGAACGACTACCGAATAATCTTTCATTTCTCTGTCATACAAAATCAATGATTCCAATTAAAGGTAGAGAAATTGTTCGATTATTATCACAATATGGCGTTTATATAAGTAGTGGTAGTGCTTGCTCATCATCAAGTCAAGGACCAAATCCCATACTGGTAGCAATTAATGTTGATAAACCACTACAAGAATCTGGATTAAGAATAACTATTGGTCCATGGATTTCAAATGATGATATTAACTCAGTTTCAAATATAATAGATGAATCATTGCTATCTTTAGAACTCAAAAAACAATGATCATCAAATGAATAATAAGCTACCCTCAGATCTTAGAGAAGCAGAATCAAATGTATATGAATCAATCCAAAGCTATTTTTCAAGTAATTCTCAACAATCTTTTCTTTCTATCAACCTAAGATTTGAAGGATTAAGAATTAATCCAATAATTTTTCGTTTATCTAACAAACTAACTGAAATTGAATTCGATAATATTTTATTGTGGGCCGATGCTGGCGGTGCTGCTCTAGCTAAAAGAGACAACCCTAAATTGGCTAATAGGATTTTTACATTTAAGGAGTTTATTAATTCAACAGATTTGTTTAATTCAGTCTTATTAGTCTGTTCTCCTCAACCATATGATATTGAGATGTTTGAGCAAGTATGTTCACATACTAATTCAACCGTAATTATGATTAATGGTAAGTTGGAAGATCCAATAGTAGGTATTGGAAGTGTTGGTAGGGAAATGAGGAAAAGATTTGCTGAAAAATGGGAAGTACTTTATTTTGTTCAACCATTATCTATGGGCGCATTATTAAAAAGATTTCCTAATGATTGGGAGCTTTTTAAATTAAACACTAATGGATATTCTTTTGCTAAATCATTTGATAGACGTCCTGATGATGAAACTATAATGCTTAACTTATAACCGTATGATTAAAAAATTATATTTATATATTGGTTTAATTTTATTATCAGTAAATATTGTTAACGGTCATTTATTTTCATTATTCTCATACATAAGACAAAGGGATAATATCAATAAGATAAGTCCAGAAAAATTTAATATTTGTGAACCTTTGCAAAATAAATTAGAGGATTATACTTATAACTTTAATGCTAATATTAGCGTAAGTGTTTTAGATGAATCAGGTGATTTCATTGTAGATATTAATGGCGATATACCTAGGATACCTGCATCTAACCAGAAGATTCTGTCTAGCGCTTTTTCTTTAGATACTTTAGGGCCTTATTATACTCTTAAGACATCTTTAAAAGAGCTAAATGATGGAAGCTTATATATAGAAGCATCAGGTGATCCAGATTTCGATAAAAGTCATTTAGAAGAGTTAATTAATGATCTTAATACTACTAATCTTAATCCCACTTTAAAATTACCAATAATAATTAAAACTAGCAATACTAAAAATTGGTGGCCTGCTAGCTGGTCATATGCAGATAGGAAAGAAGAATATGGAGCACCTATTACTAAATATTCAATAGCAAGTAATTCAAGTATTAATGCTTTAAATAATCCAATTGATAATTTTATTTATGAGTTAGAGAATACTCTTAGAAAAAATAATTTATCTAAAAAATATTTTGTAAAAGCCGTTAATGAAGAATATCCTATTGATTATATCTCAACAATTAAAGTTATTAATTCTGCCCCTTTATATATCTTGCTAAACCTTGTTAACTCTGAGAGTCACAATTTTACTTCTGAGGTGATTTTCAGAAATTCATTAAATGACTGGTCTCATGATTTTCCTAATCTAAAATATAGTAATTGGATAAATGAACAAAACTTTAATTCTGAAAATTTTATCTTTGCTGATGCGAGTGGTTTATCAAGAAAGAATAGAGTAACCACATATGGCTTATCCCAGTTCTTGAGAAGAATGAAACTTAATAGATTTTCTGACTACTATTTCTCATCTTTTTCAATTTTAGGTGTTAGAGGTTCGTTAGCAAATGTAAATGCTCCAGAAAGCCTTAAGGGTAGAATCCTAGCTAAATCTGGAAGACTTAATGATGTTAGATCCGTTTCTGGTTTTATATTAGGAGAGGAAAAAATCTTTAGTATTATTGTGAACAATATGGACAATTCGACAAGACATATTATGAAAATATTATCAATAGTAGATAATACTGATAATTGTAATTAATTTGTATTTAGTGCCAAAAGATCTTTGGCTATAAACTCAGGAACCATATGACGAATCTCACCACCAAATCTTGCGACTTCTTTCACTACAGAACTACTTAAAAAACTATGATGCGTTTCTGTAGCTAGAAAAATTGTTTCGTATTGATTATTTAAAGATCTATTTGTATGAGCAACCTGTAGTTCATATTCAAAATCACTCATAGCTCTTAAGCCTCTTAAAATAAGATCCGCATTATGTTCACGAGCACAATCCACCGTTAAACCTTTAAAAGCTATTGTTCTACAACCTGGTATATCTCTGGTAGCATTTTTAATCTGCTCTATTCTTCTTTCGCAAGGAAAAGTTGCCTTTTTTGAAGGATTTTCTAATACTGCAATGAGAACTTCTCCAAATAAATCACTTCCCCTTTGAATTAGGTCAAGATGTCCAAACGTTAATGGGTCGAAACTACCGGGATAAAGAGCCTTCATGGTTTTTTAACTTTAAAAAAGTCCATTTCTTTCATAGAATCTCATATCTATAAAAGTATCAAAGCGCATGACTCTTAATCAGGATGCCAAAAAAGTTCTTTTGCGCAAAATCCCTCACGGATTATTTATTTGTGCAGTGAGAGAAGGAGATGAAATAAATGGTTTTACTGCTAGCTGGGTAACACAAGGTTCATTTACACCTCCTTTAGTTGTAATGGCAGTTCGCGCTGATGGATCTAGTCACGGAATTATTCAGAGAACAAAGATGTTTTCTCTAAATGTATTGAGAGAAGATCAAAAGGATCTAGCCGCTGTGTTTTTTAAGCCACAAAAAGGATTAGGTGGACGATTTGAAGCTTGTAAATTCACCTATGGAGAGCTTGGTATGCCCTTAATCGAAGATGTTATAGGTGGCGTTGAATGCGAAGTCATTTCAGAAGTAGAACATGGAGATCACACAGTCTTCGTCGCTGAAGTAAAAAGTGCCGTATTGAATAAAGATGGATCTGCCTTAAATTTAGCAAGCACAGGTTGGAACTATGGTGGTTAATTTAACGAGACAAGATCGGTGGAATTAACACCGTTAATAAAAGACAAGTCAAGACTATCAAAATTTTTGAAGGATATACCAAATGATCCTGGATGTTATTTGATGAAAGATAGTGATGATAGATTGTTATATGTTGGAAAGTCTAAAAAGTTAAGAAATAGAGTTAGAAGTTATTTTCGAGGAAGTGATGAACTAAGTCCAAGAATTTCCTTAATGGTAAGGCAGGTTGTAGATATCGAATTGATAGTTACTGATAACGAAAGTGAAGCATTAACCCTAGAATCTAATTTAATAAAATCTCGTCAACCTTATTTCAATATTCTATTAAAAGATGATAAGAAATATCCTTATATTTGTATAACATGGGGTGATAAATACCCTAGAATCTTTTTAACTAGAAAAAGACGCGAAAGACAATTAAAGGATAAGTATTATGGTCCATATGTTGATGTTTATTTGCTTAGGCAGACGCTGTTTAGTATAAAAAAACTTTTTCCTCTTAGACAACGTAGAATACCACTTTACAGGGATAGAACATGTCTTAACTATTCAATTGGTAGATGTCCAGGTGTTTGCCAAGAGGAGATTAGTTCTGAGGACTATAAAAATACACTAAAAAGAGTTGAAATGATTTTTCAAGGTAGAACGGATGAATTAAGAACATTATTAGAAAAACAAATGCTCTCTTTTTCAGAGTCATTAAAGTTTGAGGAAGCTGGATCAGTTAGGGACCAGCTTAAAGGTATAGATAGATTATATGAATCTCAAAAGATGATTATTCCTGATTCATCTGTATGCAGGGATATAATTGCATTGGCATCAGAAGAAAATATATCATCTATTCAAATTTTTCAAATGCGATCAGGTAAGTTAATTGGAAGATTAGGATATTTCTCTGATAATAATAATCTAAGTAATTCTCAAATACTTCAAAAAGTTGTTGAAAATCATTACTCCAATGTAGATCCTGTTGAAATACCAGCAGAAATATTAGTTCAACATAAATTAATTAATACAGAGTTAATATCTGATTGGCTTAGTGAAATAAAAAAGCAAAAAGTTCATATTAAAGTCCCAAAAAGATCAAAGAAGGCGGAAATTATTAAATTAGTAGAAAAGAATGCAAATTTAGAGTTGCAAAGGATAAAACAATCACATGATAAAAATTTACTGGAGCTAGACGATTTAACTAATTTCCTTGAGCTGGCAAAAATTCCAAAAAGAATTGAATGTTACGATATTAGTCATATACAAGGTAGTGATGCTGTAGCTTCTCAAGTTGTTTTTATCGATGGTATCGCAGCTAGACAACACTATAGAAAATATAAAATTAAAAGTTCTAATATAAAACTTGGACATAGCGATGATTTCGAATCTTTGGCTGAAGTTCTTACTAGGAGATTTAGAAGATGGGCCCGTTTTAAAGAAGAGGGTGGTGATTTAAATGAATTATCAAATAATGAATCTAGTGTCTTAGACAAGGATAACTTGAATGACTGGCCCGATTTAGTTGTAATTGATGGTGGTAAAGGACAATTAAGCTCAGTATTAGCCGCTTTACAGGAGTTAAATCTTGATCAAAATATAAATCTTATATCTTTAGCCAAAAAGAAAGAGGAGATTTTTATTCCAAATTATAAACAGCCATTAGACACTGAGCCAAATCAACCAGGAATGCTTTTATTACGAAGGCTGAGAGATGAAGCTCATAGGTTTGCAATTACCTTTCACAGGCAAAAAAGAAGTCAGCGTATGAAACGTTCTCAATTAAATGAGATTCCTGGATTGGGACCACAAAGAATTAAATTATTATTGGAGCATTTTAGGTCTATAGAAGCTATCCAAATGGCATCTCTCTCTGAACTTTCAACAACACCTGGCTTGGGAATATCTACTGCTGTTGTTATTAGAAATTATTTTCATCCAGATGAAAATAAATAATCTATTTATAAAATATTAACGAATTAGGGACAGCTAATCTTTATTATAGTAATGTATAGAGTGATATGAATACACGAAACATTAAATAGAATATGATTTTTTCGCCGGAGACATATTTATGGTTTAAATCCTTTCATATTATCGGTGTAGTAGTATGGTTCGCAGGCTTATTTTATTTAGTCAGATTATTTATTTATCATGTAGAAGTACAAAGTGAGAAGGAAGAAATTAGGGATATATTTAATAAGCAATATACATTAATGGAGAAAAGACTAGCTAATATTATAACAACGCCTGGAATGATTTTAGCTGTCATTATGGCATCTGGATTATTATATATGCAGCCTTCCTATCTTTCTCAGACATGGATGCAGATTAAACTATTGTTTGTTGCTTTTTTACTTGTCTATCATTTTTATTGCTATAAAATCATGAATGAATTAACAAACAATCAGTATAATTTTAGTGGCCAACAACTACGAGCTTTGAATGAGTTGCCAACACTATTATTGGTAGTTGTTGTAATGCTTGTTGTATTTAAAAACCAGTTCCCTACAAGTGCAGCTAGCTGGTTAATATTTGGATTAATTCTCTTTATGGCAGCAAGTATACAATTTTATGCTAAATGGAGAAGGAATAGGAATCAACTTACTTAATTTATATGTCTAATATTGATACTATTAAATTAAAAAAAATAATTAAATCAATTACAAAAGAAAGTTGTCCACACTCTATTAATTTCCATATGCATTCAACATATAGTGATGGAAGTTTGACAGCTAAAGAAATTTATAACCAAGCAATTGAGCTCAATATTGATCATTATGCAGTCACAGATCATCATTCAGTTGAAGCTTATATCGAATTAAGTAAATTGAAAGACTCTACAGTCAATTACAATTTAAGTTTTCCTAAACTTTGGACTGGAATAGAAATCACTTGTTTATTGAAAGGGTGCTTGGTTCATGTTTTAGGTCTTGGTTTTGATCATAAATCAAAATACTTATCACCTTATATTGACAATAAGTCTGCTATTGGTAATGAATTATTAGCTTCGACTGTGGTTGATTCGATTCATAAAGCTAATGGTATTGCTGTGCTGGCTCATCCCGCAAGATATAAGATTCCATTTGATATCTTGATTGATGAAGCATCTAAACTAAATTTTGACGCTGTTGAAACATGGTATAACTACGAAAGAGCAAATAATTGGATCCCTTCAGAATTTGTCTGCGATAAAATATTTGATTGCGCAAACTCTTATTCATTATTATCAACATGTGGTACCGATAGCCACGGATTATCTCTTCTTAGGCGTTGAATGATTTATAAATTATTTTTAGAAGAATAGGTCTCAATTTTACTATCTACATCTGATAATAATTTTTTTATAGATGATATTTCTTCATTAGTTGGATTTGTCCAAAGTTTTCTATTAGATGCTTCTAGTAATCTTTCAGCGATATCTCTTAAAGCCCAAGGATTGTTGTCACTAATAAAATTTTTCGTATCATTATCCTTTAACCAATTATTCAAAATAGATTGATAACACCAATTAGGAACTAAGTTTGTGGTTGCATCAAAAGAGAACAAATAGTCAAGGCTAGCTGACATTTCGAAAGCACCTTTATATCCATGTTTTTTCATCCCCTCTATCCATTTTGGGTTTAATAATCTGCTTCGAACTACTTTATCAATTTCTTTTGAGAGCTTATGAATTCTTGGACGTTGATACCTTGAATTATCGGCAAAATATGCTTGTGGATCTGTCCCACTAGTTTTTTTAATCGCGGATATCAATCCACCTTGAAATTGATAGTAATCATCTGAATCAAGGATATCGTGTTCTCTATTGTCCTGACTATGAAGTACTACTTTTACCTTTGACAAATTATTTTCTAATCCTTTTTTGTCTTTTATGATTTTATTTGAACCTTCATATCTCCATTTACTCCATTCAATAAAAGCATCAGCGAGTTCTGATTGATTCTCCCAAGAGCCACTATTAATTATTTCTTGTAATCCTGCTCCGTATGATCCAGGTGCTGAACCATATATTCTTGATTTTGTATTTCCATTTCTATATGACTCAGCAAGTGGATTAATAGAACAGGATTCTTTTAAATTACCAATAAGGTTTTGACCTCTTCGAATCAATTCAATTATCTGAGGAAATGCATCCCTGAATAAACCAGAAATTCTTAAAGTTACGTCTACTCTTGGCCTGTTCAATACACTGATGGGAATGACTTCTACGTCAATTACTCTTCTTAAAGTCCCGTCCCATATTGGCCTTAAACCCATAAGAGCAAAAAGCTGACAAATATCTTCTCCGCCATTTCTCATTGTTGAAGTTCCCCAAATTGAAATAGCAAGATGTGAAAGGTGTTCTCCATTTTCTTGTAGGTAAAGTTCCATTATTTGTTCAGCGCTTCTTTTCCCTAAGTCCCAAGCTGTTTCAGTTGGTATTGCTCTTATATCAACGGAAAAGAAATTCTTACCTGTTGGTAAAACCTCTAATTTCCCTCTTGTTGGCGCACCAGAAGGACCGCTAGAAATTCTTTTTCCTTCTAAAGCACTGAGTAAATTAGTTTTTTCGTTGACTGAACTGTTTAATAGTTTGGGTAAAATATTATTTAATAAATGATTTATAAAAATATTAGGTTTTTCATGATCTATGTAATTTAAGATTTTACTATCCAGTCTTATTTTCTTTTTTGATTTTATTTTGTAATTAAGAAATTTAAAACAATGAAACTCTATTATATATTTTCCAACGTCATTCAACCAGTCAACTACTTTACCGACTTTCCTAGCATTAATTGCTGTATAAGCTTTAAATAAATCAATGTCTACTTGCTTTAAGTTTTTACTCTCTTCGTCACTCCAAGGGTCAAACGTAAACCCTAAATCTTCTGCTAAGCATTGAGTAAGACCGAGATTAGTTCCTGTCGGGACATTAGAAATTGTGAGTGTTAACTCTATTAATTTATCCATACTCTGTTTGACTCCAAAAACATGAAGACCAGTTCTTATCTGGGAATTCTTAATTTCACATAAATAACTCTCTGCGTTATCTATTAAATCTTGTATAATTAAATTATCTTTGTCTGCTTTTAATTTATTTGATTCAATACCTGGCCATGAATTTTTAATTAAAAGATCTACTATCTTTTTTTCTAATAATTCACTTCTATTATCATTAATTAGTTTAGATTCATAATATTCATCTATAAGGTTCTCAATTATTAGTAGGTCATTAAAACTACCCGAATGAGACAATGGAGGAGTCAAATGATCTATAATAATTGCATGTGTTCTTCTTTTTGCTTGAGAGCCTTCACCAGGATCATTTACAATAAATGGATATATATTTGGAATCGGAGGACAAAGAATAAAGGGGAAACAATTATGACTTAATCCAACTCCTTTTCCTGGCAACCATTCCAAGCTTCCATGTTTACCTAGATGTACAATTGCATTAGCTTTAAATGAATTATTTAACCAAAAATATTGTGCAATATATTTATGTGTAGGAGGTAAGTCGGGAGAATGTAAATCAGATAAATTATCGCTCTCATAACCTCTATTTGACTGAATTAAAACTGTTATATTTCCAAAGGAAATTCCATTAATTGGAAATCCATTCTTTTCTAATTGAATAGAATTTATTGGATCTCCCCATCGATTTGAAATTGTATGTTTAACCTTAGATCCAAGTTTTTTCCAATAAAGTAAATAATCTTCAATATTTAAATATGATTGAGGTTTATTTGATATTGTCTCTTCAGAATTTGTTCTATGACTTACTAATAAGTTGATTAAATCTTTACTATTATTTGGAATATCTTTATTTCCTAGATAGTATCCCTCATCTTTAAGCCATTTCAAAATATTTAATAGGCTTTCGGGTGTATCTAATCCTACTCCATTCGCAATTCTTGAGTCTTTTACTGGATAGTTTGCTATCACGAGAGCTATCTTTTTATTTGAATTCTTCGATTGTTGTAGATAAATTAGATTTTTTATATATTTTATACACCATTCAATATGTATTTCATATGGCTCCGTTTTATATACAGCAATTGATAATTCATTATCTGTATAAGTAAGGTTTTTAAATGCAACTGGAATTGTACAGATTCGACCATCCACTTCTGGTAAAACAACTTGAATTGATAAGTCAATTGGGTTAAGACCTATTGTAGATTCATTCCACTCAGTTACAGATGAGCTAGATATTAGTAGTTGATATACAGGTATATCTAATCTATCCCACAAGTTATTCTTCACATCATCATGTTTAAATTCAACTGATGAAAATGAGGTTGTTGTTATTATTGCTTTTATGTTCTCTTTTTCTAATAAATTTATTATTTGATTCTCTATATTTTTAGATTTAAAACTTGTAATAAATATTATTTTGGCATTTAAATTGTATTTATTAGATATATCTTTTATTTTTTCAGCTAACTCTGAATTCCCCGATTGTAAAAGTGATTTATAGAAAAATACGGCTATAGATGGACTATCATTATTATTCCATTTCCATTTTATTAAGTCATCATGATATTCAATTAAATCAGAATTTAAATAAATTTCTTCACCATTAATTATTTTCTCTAAGGTTTGAAGCATGTAATTATAGTTTTTTATACCTCCTTGATTTAAAAGTGTTTGTATTAAATCAACTTTCTCTTGATTTAAACTACTAATTTCTTGAACATCATTTGCTGTACTTTCAATTCCAGAGACTACTATCAGATGTCTATTTGGTTTCTCTAATTGCCATAAACCTAATTGTTCAAACCCATAAGACCAGTAAGATCTTGACCCTAAAAACCTAACAAGAATAATTTCAGCTGTATTACATGTATTAAATATATAATGATCAATTGATGCATTTGAAGATAAATAAGCTATAGGTAATGCTCTTATTTTATTTTTCCAATTATTATTGTCAGGGAGCTTTAATACTGTAGATAGACAGGTTATATCAGATGTAGCGCTAGTTAGGAAGATAACTGGAGCTGATGGCTGTTCGATAAATGTATTTTCTTCTTGAGGTTCATTCCCAGGAAGGGTGGAAATTCTATGCATTCATTTATTATGTGTAATAAGAGCAGTAAAAACTGAAATGCTGATTGTTTTCATCTTAGCTGGAACTAATAATGCATAATTTTCTTCCATTCGCTTGGTTTGAAGGTCAATGTATCCCATTTAATGAGGCGAAGCTATCTATAGCTACTCATGCACTTCATTATGGAACTGCAGCTTTTGGAGGAATGCGTGCTATTCCTGATCCAAATAATAGTAAATCATTTTTATTATTTAGAGCAGACAAACACGCAAAAAGATTATGTCAAAGTGCTAGATTTTTGATGACTGAATTAGATGAGGATTTTGTCTTAAAGTCTCTTGAAACATTTCTTGTTAAAAACAAACCGACTCAACCTGTATACATTAGACCATTTGTATATACTAGTGACTTAGGAATTGCACCAAGGTTACATAATATAGAAACTAATTTCTTTATTTATGGATTAGAACTAGGTGACTATCTATCACCTGATGGGGTTACTTGTCGCGTTAGTAGCTGGACTCGTCAGCAAGACAACTCACTTCCATTAAGAGGCAAAATTAGTGGAGCTTATATCACTAGCTCGTTAGCCAAAACTGAAGCAGTAAAAAGTGGATTTGATGAAGCACTATTATTAAACAGTCAAGGAAAAATCAGTGAAGCTAGTGGTATGAACATTTTTATTGTCCGTAATGGTGAATTAATTACACCTGGTGTTGATCAAGATATTCTTGAAGGTATAACTCGTTCAAGCGTTATAGAACTGGCAAAAAGAGATGGCTTAAATGTTATTGAAAGGCCAGTAGATAAAACAGAATTGTTTATATCTGATGAAGTGTTCCTTACAGGAACAGCGGCAAAAATTACCCCTATAAAAATGATTGAAACAACATCAATGAGCAAAGATATGCCAATAATGAATTCATTAAGAAAGAAGTTGACTAAAATTACAGAAGGTTTAGTTCCTGAATATGAAAATTGGGTTAAACGTGTACACATAGATTAAAATAAGACTATATAACTTATTTAAATTAATGATTTTCATTTTTATAAGTTAAATATATAATTTATGACTGATTTTTTAGGCTATCTCAACTCTGAAAAGAGACCGATATTAGTCTTTGATGGCGCTACTGGAACGTCTCTGCAAGATCAACAACTTAATGCAGATGATTATGGCGGAGCTTCATTAGAAGGTTGTAATGAAAACCTTGTATTGACATCAGTTTCCAGTGTCGAAAAAGTACATGAATCATTTTTAAATGCAGGTTGTGATGTGATCGAAACAAATACATTTGGTGCTACTTCAATTGTTCTAGATGAATATGGAATTGGTAATAAAGCTTATGAGATCAATTTAAAAGCAGCACAAATAGCAAGGAATGTTGCCGATAAATATCAATCAGCGGAAAAACCACGATTTGTAGCTGGATCTATTGGACCAACAACCAAGCTACCAACGCTAGGTCATATCAGTTTTGATGAGCTAAAAAATTCATATCTTGAGCAAGCTAAAGCACTTATTGAAGGTGGAATTGATCTTTTTATTATTGAAACTTGCCAAGATGTTCTTCAAATCAAGGCTGCTCTGCAAAGCGTAAATGAAGCTATTGGTTCTGGAAAGAGAATTCCATTAATGGTGTCGGTAACCATGGAGACTACCGGCCAGATGCTTATTGGTAGTGATATTTCTTCTATTACAACAATACTGGAGCCATTTAATATTGATATTTTGGGCCTTAATTGTGCCACTGGCCCGGAAGAAATGAAAGATCATATTAAATATTTATCTGAGCATTCACCATTTCATATAAGTTGTATACCAAATGCAGGACTTCCTGAGAATGTAGGTGGCAAGGCTCATTATCGATTAACTCCAATGGAACTTAAGTTCCAACTTAGTCATTTTATTAATGATTTAGGCGTTCAACTAATTGGAGGTTGCTGTGGAACTAGACCGGAACATATTAAGCAACTTTCAGATTTATCTAAAGAGCTTTTATCTTCTGAACAAAGATTGGATACTCTTTCAAAAGAAAGATCTATAATTCCTGCTGCATCATCAATATATGAGGCTATTCCGTATGTGCAAGATAACTCTTTCTTGATCGTAGGTGAGAGATTAAATGCTAGTGGATCTAAAAAAGTAAGAGAACTCCTAAACGATGAGGATTGGGACGGACTTGTTGGAATTGCAAAATCTCAACTGAAGGAAAATGCTCATGTTTTAGATGTAAATGTAGATTTTGTTGGAAGAAATGGGATTGAAGATATGTCTATGTTAGTCAAAAGACTTGTTAATAATATTAATTTGCCTTTGATGCTTGATTCAACTGATTATGAAAAAATGGAGAGTGGGCTAAAACATGCTGGCGGAAAATGTATTTTAAATTCTACTAATTATGAGGATGGACCAGACAGATTCTATAAAGTAATTGATCTTGCTAAACGATACGGGTCAGCGGTCGTAATTGGAACAATTGACGAAGATGGAATGGCTAGATCTGCTGATAAAAAAGCAGAAATAGCAACAAGAGCATATAAGGATGCGACTGCTTCTGGATTAAAATCTTATGAACTTTTTTATGATCCTCTAGCATTACCTATCTCAACAGGATTAGAAGAAGATAGAAAGAATGGTTTAGAAACTATAAAAGCAATTAAGTTAATAAAAGATCAACATCCAGAAGTTCATTTAATCCTTGGAATTTCAAATGTAAGTTTTGGTTTATCTTCTAGTGCAAGAATTGTTCTTAATTCTATCTTTCTTAATGAAGCAATTAATGCCGGTCTTGATTCTGCAATTGTATCTCCGTCCAAGATATTACCTTTAAACAAAATAAGTGAAGAAGAGATAAAAATTTGCATGGATCTTATTTATGATAGAAGAATATTTGAAAATGAAGTGTGCATATATGATCCTTTAACTACCTTAACTAGTTATTTCGATGATTCAAAGACACTTTTAAACAAAAGTACAAATAATGACGATATTAAATTACCAATAGAAGAAAAACTAAAGAATCATATTATTGATGGTGAAAAAACCAATTTACATTCAAATCTTGATTTCGCTTTAAATAAATATAAACCGTTGGTAATAATTAATGAATTTTTATTAGATGGAATGAAAGTTGTTGGTGAATTATTTGGGTCGGGTCAAATGCAATTACCCTTTGTTCTTCAATCTGCAGAAACAATGAAATTTGCTGTTTCATATTTAGAAGATTTTATGGATAAATCTGAGGTTAATCAATCTAAAGGAAAATTTATTATCGCTACAGTTAAGGGCGATGTTCACGATATTGGTAAAAATCTAGTAGATATAATTTTATCGAATAACGGTTATGAAGTTATTAATTTAGGAATTAAGCAAGAAGTCAATTCAATAATTAATGCTCAGAAAGAGCATAACGCTGATTGTATTGCCATGAGCGGACTTCTAGTTAAATCAACTGCATTTATGAAAGATAATCTTAAAGCATTAAATAAAGAACATATATCTGTCCCTATTATTCTTGGAGGTGCAGCTCTGACCCCAAAATTTGTTAATCAAGATTGTGCAAGTGTATATAAAGGCAAAGTTATTTACGGTAAAGATGCTTTTACAGATTTAAAATTTATGGATTCATATATGAAAGCAAAGGAATTAAATAACTGGGATAATTTCTCAGGCTTTAGAGAAGGTGCTCCCGAGGGAATTACTATTGGTAATTATAAAAATACAAATACTCATCAAAAAATTAATATCAACAATATCAAAGAAAAGCGTATTGAAGATACCTCAAGATCAAATGATATATCTCAAATAGATTCTATTAAACCACCATTCATAGGGCCAAAGTTTTTATTAGAAAAAGATATAGACATAACTAAAGTTTATAAATTCTTAGATCGTAATGCTTTATTTGCAGGCCAATGGCAAATGAAACGTTCGAAGCAGATGTCTTCTTCTGATTATAGGGAATTTTTACTTAAGAATGCAGAACCGAAGTTAGATTACTGGATGAAAAAAATAATAAATGAAAAGCTTATTAATCCATCATTAGTTTATGGATATTTTCCTTGTGGTAGAGTTGGTAATAATTTAAAAGTATATGATAAAGATCACCAAAGCCTTTTAGGTGATTTTTTATTACCTAGGCAAAGATCTGGAAAAAGATTTTGTATAGCAGATTTTTATAAAGACTTAAATAACAATCAGCCTACAGATTATTTGCCAATGCAGGCTGTAACAATGGGAGAATCAGCTAGTAAATATTCTCATAAATTATTTAATCAAGATTCATATTCTGATTATCTTTTTTTTCATGGGTTAACTGTCCAACTGGCAGAAGCACTTGCTGAATATATACATTCTGTTATTAGAATTGAATGTGGTTTTGAAGATTATGAACCTGACAATATTAAAGATATTTTAGATGTTAAATACCGAGGTTGCCGTTATTCTTTTGGGTATCCAGCTTGTCCAGAAGTTTCAGATTCTAGAAAACAACTACTTTGGCTTAATGCAAAAAAAATCAATATCTCAATGGACGAAAGTGAGCAACTTCATCCAGAGCAAAGTACCACAGCTATTGTTGCATTACATCCAGTCGCTAAATACTTTGGAATTTAAATATTATGCCTTATTTGATATTTATATAGAAAATTATTTAATAATTTCATCGATTGTTTCTAATACTTCCATCTGAAACTCTGCCATTGATTCTGAGTCACTTAAATCAATTCCCTCTCCGGCAGCATTTTGAGTTAATTCCTGAAAGTGAAAGGCACCCTCACCCGTCGCCAAAAATTCCATACCAGAAGTTTCCCCGCTCTCGCGAAACGCATCGCATAGAGCTATGAAAGCTTGGTCTTCAGAAAAGTCCCAATCCATCGAGGACACATTACTAAATGAGGTTTTACCTCTTTCCCCCCTGCTTTCGTCAACCTTATTTGCCAATAATCTTAAACTATTTTGCAAATTGATAAATTTGCTTTTTCCTTCGTTAACCATAAACCATTCCAGTGCAATGGTTCTTGAGAACTGGACGATTTAATTGCTAGCTCATGACTTTCGAGATCGATTTTCTTTTTTATTTTCAAATAGTTTTAATAATAGGATTTTTTATTCGAACAAACGAGAAGATCTTGCACGTTATCAAGCAGTCTGTAGAAGCCTATAAATCGCCTCTAGTGCGTCAAACCAACCGTATCCGTGCAATCTAGCCATTCATACCCTAGACGGCTTATCAGGTATAAATCTCATGACTTCTGTTAACTTGATTATCTTCTTCATTGATTTTGAAGTTAATGATTATTGATTAGTTAATAAGCTTTTAAATAATTTTTTATTTTTTAGATTATTAATTATATAATTAAAAAAAATTAATTATCTAGGTCTATTTGAGGTGACGAGCGAAATTATATGGTCTAAAGCTCTAGAGATTAGTAGAAAAGCTGTAGATTGCGGTGCTGTAATTCCACTAGAGACTAAAAAATATCAATCAAATGATGCATATTGTGATTATGAACTACGTTTTCTCAAAAGTCCAATACCTAAGTATTTAATTGAATATGGGCCTAAACGAAATCCATTTATTCCTTGGGATACTAGACTTCAAATACTGCCAATAAATGATAAACATACACTAATATTAAATAAATATCCAGTACAAATAGGGCACATGTTATTAATAACCAACTGCTGGAAACCACAAAATGGCTGGCTTAATGAAGATGATTTTGAAGCTATTCTAAATGTAGATAATGATACTACTGGTTTATGGTTTTTTAATAGTAGTAAAGAAGCTGGTGCTAGTCAGCCTCATCGTCATTTTCAATTATTACCAAGACATTATAATGAGAGTATTTGTCCTAGATATGAATGGTTTTGCTCTTTATTAAATAACACGCACGATACCAATTCTGAAATTTCTCATTGTATATCAATTAGACCAAGGAATAAAAAAGAAGAGTTAAACTCGAATGATTTATTTAACTCATATAAGTCTATGGCTAAAGAGATGAATATAGGTGAGATTGATTTAATAAATAAACCTTTAAAACCATATAATTTGCTTATAACATCTAAATGGATTGCACTTATAACACGTAAAACTGATAGATCTAATGGATTCAGTATAAATGCTCTTGGTTTCGCTGGTTATTTTCTTGGAACAAAAAGATCTGATGTCGATACTCTTATTAAATTTGGTCCAGAAAGAATATTAATGGATGTGATTTAAATAGTAAATTAAAGTTAATTCAGCCTTCGACACTAGGAGTTGTTGAATTCATTTGTTCTTCAAGCTTTGATATTGATGCTGTGATTGCAGCAAGTTTTCTTTCGTAAGATTCTTTAATAGAAATTAAGAAATTTAATTTCCTTTCTTGAAAAAATTTTTTTCTTTCACTCCAGTTTCTTGATGAGTCGCAGAAGTTCATTTCTGATTAAATTTTTATTAACTTTAAAAATAATACATAATAATATTGATCAATGTGGCCATAATTTAATTTTAAGATAATATACTGAAATTGTAAAATTTTTGCAATTAGAGATTAATTATATAAATTCAAAGCTAAAAGTGTTTTGAAGATAAAAAGGCTATTAATATATGACTAGATATAAGGATCTTGTGGCAGAAGGGGAAGGCAAGGAAGTAAAGAGAATATCAATTGATTTACCAATTGATCTAGTTGCTGGCGTCGATCGACTTCGTAAAGAGTGGGGATTTAGAGCTAGAGGACTAGTTTTTGAGAGATTGTTAGAGGTTATTTTATCTAATGATTTGGATGATAATGTAATTGAAAATAAACAACTAGATTTTAATCATAATAGTAATCATGATTCTTCATCTTCTAAAAATGGAATAGATATTAGTAACCAGGAAGAAAAAGCACTTGTGATAGTTGGTAATAAGAATATTGAAATAAAAAACGTAGCTGTCAATAATATCAAACCTAAAGATGTTCAATGTAATAAACAAGATAGTGTCTCTACAGGCATTGAGTTACCAGGTTTTATTAGAAAACAAACTACAAACCTAAAGCGAAGTTTGAGTAAAGATAAAACTTTTAAAAATATGGAAGATACCTCAATTACCACTATTAATATTGATGATTTGTTAAAAGCGAAAGATGCTGCAGAAAAACATTGGATCTATCTTTATGGGCAAAAACCGACTGAAAGTGTTATTGAGGCTTCAATGATATGGCTTGCTAGAGATATCTGGCCAAATGTCGATGGTACAGAAAATATTCCTTTTACTTGGAATGCTGCCTGTAAAATGCTTAATTCCTATTGCAGTGATTGGAAAATTGATTCGGTAACTTTTGATGATGTGGTTATATTGGCAGGGGCGCTCGAAGATCCCTTTTCAGCTAAAAACCTAAGAAGTAGAATCCCCACGCTCATTCGCAGATTCGTTAATAAATTCAAACGTAGTCAAAATGTAACTTCATTCCAAACGCTTGAGTCTACGATGACTGTTCATGGTGCTCTGAAATTATTGGGGTTGCCAACAAAGGCTGGATCATCTTTAACCCTTTCTTTTATTAGAGATGCCTATAAAGAAAAAGCTCTTTCCAATCATCCTGACGCTGGAGGAACAAACGAAACCATGAGAAAGTTAAACGAGGCTTATCAATTGCTCAAAGATTTATACAAAAATTAGATTCTCGCGAGTCCCATCGTGGTCTTAATATGTGTCTACATAGAAGACTCGGATTGGACGTGTAAGATTCATAATGAATTAAATTAATTAAGTATTGGAATAAATATAGATCCGTTAATTCAAATTATTACTTTCTTTTAGTTCAAAAATTAATTGATCAAAGGTACAAGAAGTCATCTATTGCAATTTAAAATGCATAAAAATTGGAATTTAATTTTTTTACAGCTTGACGAGATTTTATAGATTTAGCTTTGCCAAAGATTAGATATGTCCATATTTTGTCCAGTCGTCATTACATGGCTTTATTGCATTGCTATAACTTGCTTTTGACCCCTGCATAACTGCTTTATAGACAGTTACTCAAGGTAATTGGATAAGTATTTCCTAGGTTTTTGATTATTTATAAATAATTTGAGGAATTAACATTTACTCTTATCTCTATCTTCCAGGATGAGACCAGTCATAGGTCTACTAATGAATCTATTATTAGACTACCTAGACTCTACTTGATGATTTTCTGAAATACTTGTCTTGAATCTTTTTCATCTTTATTCATCCAAGATGATTGCATGGATAAATGGGATTGTAGTTTCTTAAGAACTAAGTTTAATTTTTTTGAATATATATTTTAAGCGATATGTCTATAGTATCCTATTTTTGTCTCGTAATTAGACTTATTGTTAGTCGCATCCTATACGCTTGAGACTAGCTTCTGAGTTCCGCTTTTATTTTCTCTTTAAGAGTGGTTCTTATTTTTTCGTGTATTGGATTTATATCTTCTTCTACTAAGGTTTTCTTAGGATCTCTATATTTTATTCTAAAAGCATGGCTTACCGAATCCTCGGGAATAGAAGATCCCTCGTAACGGTCTATCAATTCAACTTTCTCTAAAAGTGGTCTTCCAGATTTCTTTATTAGATTTATTATTTCTAAGGAGCTATATTTTTTTGAGTGAATAAGCGCAATATCCCTTTCCATATAAGGAACAGTGGGGTATTCCTTGTAAATTCTTGTCCAATTTGTTTTCCTTGTCGCGGCTTTAATCAAGGAATCACACTCAAGGTTAAATAAGTACGTATTTTTAATTAGATCATATTTCTCTGAGAGAGAAGGGTGTATTTGTCCAAAGAAGCCGATACTTTTTCCTTCAACAAATAAATCAGAAGTTCGACCCGGATGCATGAAATTTTTGTTCGTAAGTTGCTTATCAATAATTTCAATTCCTAGAACTTCAAGAGATTGCTTCAGTTTTCCTCTTGCTTCAAAATAATCTAAAGCTAATTGTTTTGATGCTGAGCCCCACTTACTCAATCGTTTATTACCAGTCAAAGAACCTGCTAATAAATTTGTTTCAACAAACCTTTCTTTAACTTTTTTATATGTCTTTGCTATTTCAAAGACCCAACACCCTTCAGCCCCAAATGATACATTTCTCTGCAGAATTTTAAGATGTTCATCCCATACATTTGTTCTTAATCTACTCGTCTCTGATAGTAATGGATTTTTGATTAATATAGCATTTTCTTCGGTTTGATCAGGACCAACAAGTGATGAAGTAACTACTTCTTGAAAACCATTATGGATAAAGGAATTTCGTATACGTCTTTCAACCAAATTAGCAGGTGTTAATACTCCTGGCTCAAGTGGATCGGGCATATTCGAATCAAAATTATCATATCCAATTAGTCGTGCTATTTCTTCTATTAAATCGATTTCTCTAGTTAAATCTGATGATCTGTAAGGTGGAATCTGAACATCCCAACCACTAGAAGTAGAAGTAATTAGACAACCAAGTTTTGTGAGTAGAGGCTCAATTTCATCCTTATTAAGATGACGAATTGTAGGAGAACTTTTATTTAATTTATTGTTATATGTGCTACTCAATTTACCTAGAACCTTGTTTATTTTTTCTATTCTAAGATTGACACTAATATCTTTTATAATAAATTCATTATTGACATGAGTCGATTTAATATTACCACCTAATTCTAACGAAATAAGTTCACTAGCTCTTTTTGAAACTGCAGTTGTCATGTTAGGTGATATACCCTTTTCATATCTACTACTAGCATCTGTTCTAAGCCCCATTTCTCTACTACTATTTCTAACTGATGTAGGACTAAAAACAGCGGCTTCTAACCAAACTCTTGTAGTTTTGGCACTTACGGAACTATTATTTCCACCGATAACGCCAGCTATTGCAATTGGAATATCGTTGCATGTAATTACCTTTATATTTTCATTTAATTTATATTCTTTTTTATCGAGTGCGATAAATGATTCGCCTACTTTTCCATTTCTAATACCAAAATCATTTGGCATAACATTTTTACCAGCTAAATTATCTAATAGATCTGCATCAAAGGCATGTAGTGGCTGGCCTTGTTCAAGCATTAAAAAATTTGTTATGTCTACAATTGGGTTTATACAATTTTGTCGTAATGAATTTAATTTATAAAAAATATCTTTATTTATCTTTCCAGTATTGTCTATATCATCTATATACGTAAGTGAATAAATAAAGTCTGATCCTATCTTTTCTTTATCTCTTATTTGAGGCTCAAATTTTTCAAAGTCATTATAGAAATTTAAAGTTGGTAATGTTAATTTTGAATTTGTTATATTTGATATTTCTCGTGCTATACCAGCTATTGACATACCATCAGGTCTGTTAGCAGTAATAGCTAATTCAATTATAGTGTCATTCAAACCAAGATAATCGACAGCATTTGAACCAATTGGAGGGATATTTTCTTCAGTTTCTTCAAGAATTTCTATACCTTCATTACTACTCTCAATCCCTAATTCGTCCAATGAACAAATCATTCCTTCGCTTTCTACGCCTCGTAAATTAGATAATTTTATTTTTAATGACTTTGAAGATAAATAAGCTCCAACCTTAGCCACAAGGACGTGATATCCGGCTTTTACGTTTGGTGCACCACAAACAATACTTAGCTTTTTGGGTAATCCAACATCTACTGAACAAACTTTGAGCTTTTCGGCGTTTGGATGTGGTGTGATTTCGTCAACAAAACCAATAACAACGTTCTTTGCTTGGTCTGATAAATCTTCTAATGATTCAACTTCAAAGCCTGTCATTGAAAGCTTTTCAGCCAATTCATCAATTTCATTGTTAAATTCGACAAGATCTTTTAGCCAAGAAACTGATACCTTCATAATTTGCTTTTACATGAGTTAAACATAGTTGCTCAAATGAATTTATAAAAAAGGGTGCTTAGCCTAGTAAGATTGTACTTTGTTCCCTAGACTCACAAAAGTTGAGCTAAGTTCATATGGCTAAAAAAGGTACCAGAATAGTGGTCACTTTAGAATGTACTGAGTCTAGATCTGTACCTAGCTCAGAAAAGCGTTCTGCAGGAGTATCTAGATACACCACAGAAAAAAATCGTAGGAACACTACTGAGAGACTTGAACTTAAAAAATTCTGTCCTGAATTGAATAAGATGACTATTCATAGAGAAATTAAATAATCATTTCCTTTTATACACTTTTAAAAATGACTAATTCACTATTCAAGCAAAAGCTCTCTCCCATAAAGCCCGGAGATCCTATTGACTATAAGGACGTAGAATTATTAAAGAAATTTATTACGGATCGAGGGAAGATTTTACCTAGAAGACTTACTGGATTAACAGCTAAGCAACAAAGAGATCTAACCACAGCAGTTAAAAGAGCAAGAATTATTGCCTTACTTCCCTTTGTTAATCCAGAAGGATGAATATATATAGTTAATGTTCTATTAATAATAGAATGTGCAATAAATTAATAGATAATGAAGTTAAAGATATAATATCTAGATTTAAACAAACAAATAATATTAATACAGCGGTTAAAGATCTTACACATCTTAAAACATACTCTATAGATGATTCTCAAACGTTTGAAATAGATGATGCTATTTCTTTAGAAAGAATATCAAGTCAGCATAAATTATGGATCCACATTGCTTCCCCTTCTTCATATTTTGAATACCAATCAGCTATTGATAAGAAGGCAAGGAAGCTTATTTCTACTGTTTATTTATCAAACGATACTTATTACATGCTACCTAACATTTTAATTAACAATGTGTTTAGCCTAAGTAATAAAGAAACGAGAGAATCAATAAGTGTAGGTGTTATTTTTAATGAAGACGGTAATGTTGTTTCAACAGAAATAGTGCAGGGTATTATTAAAGTAGACTTCAGATTAAATTATACAGAAGCTGATGAACTTATCGATTATGCACCAAAAGAAGAAGAAGATTTAAGTATTATCTCTGAAATTTTACAAACTAGAAAATGTTGGAGAATGAATTCAGGAGCTATTGAAATATTAGAATCATTTGGAAAGATTATTGTAGATGATAATAATCCAACCCTTAAGATAATAGATCCAACTCTATCTAGACAATTAATAAGTGAAGCAATGATCTTATATGGAAATCTAATTTCTAATTTTACAAAGATCAATAAAATCCCAGTTCCATATAGGGTTCAACAACGTATTGATAACGTTTCTAATGATAAGATTAAGGATTGTGATAATAAAGTTTTTTACAATTTTAAACTTAAGAAAACCATGGGCAAGTCATATTATTCTATAAATCCCATGCCTCATTCGAGTTTAGGATTAACATCTTACTTACATGCTACATCTCCGATTAGAAGATATGCTGACTTATTGGTTAACCACCAACTAATTAGATATCTTAATAATAAAGATCTTATATCAAAAGAGGAAGTTGAACAAATAACTATTCAAATTAATAATCAAGGAAGACAAAATATCATGAGATATAGAGAAGATCAAAAATATTGGCTAATTAAATGGTTCAAAAATAACACTTTAATTGTATATGATGTGACATTGTTAAATTGGGTAAACAATTATAAAAATATTTGTATTTTATATTTTATAGAATATCATTTTTCTACTATATGTAATCTAAAATCCAAAAAGAAATTAAATATCGGCGATAGCTTTAAAGTTCAAAATATAGTCGATAATAACAATGATATGATTTTTTTTGAATTAATTTCATTATCAAAATAAGTGATCATCGTAAGTGTGCAAGAGTTTTAAAAATACAATATAATAATCAGAATATATAATGAATATGAAATACACAATTACAACACCACTATATTATGTTAATGATAAGCCTCATCTAGGTAGTTCTTATACAACAATCGCTTGTGATGCAATTGCAAGATTTCAAAGACTAAATGGAAATACAGTGCTTTTTCTTACTGGTGTCGACGAACATGGTCAAAAAATAGAGAGAACTGCAGAAAGTAAAAACCTTCAACCTCAAGTTCATTGTGATGAAATCACAGAAAAGTATATGTATTTATGGGATAAATTAAATATTAGTTATGACCGTTTTATAAGAACAACCTCTGAAGATCACACATCATTAGTTCATCTGTTTTATTACAAAGTTTTGAAATCTGATGATGTTTATATGGGTAGACAAAGTGGTTGGTATTGTGTTGGATGTGAAGAATATAAGGATGTAGACAAGGATGATAAAAGCCCTATGTGCTCAATTCATAAAAAGAAATTAGAATGGAGAGATGAAGAGAATTTATTTTTTAAATTATCAAAATATCAAGATCAAATTGAAAAATTAATTCAAGTTGACGGTTTCATTTCTCCTAAAAGCAGAAAAAATGAAATTATAAATTTTGTCTCAAAAGGGTTAAGGGATTTCTCAATTTCTAGAGTTAACTTAAAATGGGGTATAAATGTTCCTGGAAATAAAGATCACACTTTTTATGTATGGTTTGACGCTTTATTAGGTTATATTAGTGGATCTCTCCGTGATCAAAACTCTCCTGAACTCACTGAGGAATCATTATGTAATTGGCCTGCAAATATACATGTAATTGGCAAGGATATACTTAGATTTCATGCAGTTTATTGGCCTGCAATGCTATTTTCTGCTGGTATGAAACCACCTAGAAGTGTTTTTGGTCACGGGTTTTTAACACGTGAAGGGCAAAAAATGGGTAAATCACTAGGTAACGTGCTTGACCCCAATGAACTCTTGGAATATGGGGGTATAGATGCAATGAGATGGTATCTTTTGAGAGATATTGAATTTGGAGAAGATGGAGATTTTCAAATTAAAAGATTTGTAGATATTGTTAATAGTGATTTAAGTAATACTATTGGCAATTTGTTAAACAGAACAATTACAATGTCTAAAAAATGGTTTAATGATAATATTCCAGTAGATAAATCTTTATTATCAGAATCTCCTTTAAAGGTTCAATCAGAGATAAAAATAAATGAATATATGAAAGCTTTTAAAGATAGTAATTTTAAAAAATCTGCAAATGCAATTATAGATCTTGCTAATAATGCAAATCTTTATCTAAATGATCGTGCACCATGGAAGTTAATTAAAGATATAACAAATAAAGATATTGTTGCTCTTGATATATATTCTGTTCTTGAATCGTGCCGAATTATTGGAATATTGCTAAATCCTTTTGTTCCCAATTTAAGTATTAGAATATTGAATCAATTAAAAATTGATTTTTCAACTATCAATTTTAAAAAATCATTACACTGGGGTTTGCTTGATCCTGATAATGGACTAGAAGATCCTTGTCCTGTAATGGATAAAATTGAATTTAATGAGAATTCTGTCTAGTGAATTATTTTAAGTTTTATATTGTACTAATAATTTTTCTATTACCTCTATTTGGTTGTCAAAAATCTAACAAATCTGCAACTCAAATAGATAATAAAAGCTATATTAATGATTTTGAATTACTTCAAGAAAATCCTAATAATCAAACTAGCATTAAAATAACTAGTCCTAAAGCCATAATTGATCCTTCTAATAATGATATAGAAATATTTAAAAGCTCAATAGAAATACTTAATAAAAATGGACAAGACTTTATAGTTAAATCAGGCAATTCAACTCTCAATAATCTAAATAATTCTATTAAAGTATTTAATAGTGTAAAAATTTCATTTCCTAATAATCCTGAATACTATATCACTACTAATTCAATTGATTGGGATTTAAATAGCTCAATTTTAGATATAAATAATCCATTTAATATTAATTTTGATAATACTAAGATAAATTCAAGTAATGGATTGTATAATATTGATTTGAGCCTACTTAATATGGACAATAGTGAATTCAATAGATTTATATATAATTCAGAAGGTGAAGAGACATATCAGATTAAAATTAAATCTGACTTTGCTAAATGGCTTAAAAAAGATAATACCTTAGTATTTACATCTAATGACAAACAGGTAGAAACAACTATTAACTTCTTACTTACTGAGTAGTACGTATAACTTATCAGACCATCCTGATATCCATTTCTCATCTGAATTGGTAAATGATCTCTTTGACCAACCTCCAACTATCGTAAGCCCTTTATTAGCAAGAGGATATATAATCACAGAAGGTAAATCATTTAAAACGCTATCAAATTCATCTCTACCAGGAAATAAATCGGTATTAACTAATGAAATTAATCGATTTTGTTCAATAGATCTTTTACATATTTCTCCAGGTTTAAACAACTTTTCAGATATTAAGCCTCTTCTAAGTATTACTTTATTATCCCAATAAATTAAAATTGTACTAGCTGCTGTTGCGGTAAGTATTTGGTGACTTCCCCAGGCTAATTCATTTTTTTGATCTTCAGTTAATAGATTGCAAAGTTCAAAACCTTCCTTCCCATTCAGCTTTGCTTTAGAAGGTTTTTTTGGATTAATCTCAGTCCACAGATATCCTATAGTTATTAGAGCTATTGAGGCTATTCCAGATAATGTCTCAGCTCTTACTAAATTTGGATTAACTTGATTAGCAGTTGCAATATTTATAATTGATAAAATTAATAAAAAACCGCCAAATATTATAACTAAGCTAGAAATTTTATACATTTATCGATTCAATAAATTTAAAAAAAGAATATATTGATTCTTTATTATACATATCAGTGCCTACCTTAATTTTGAAGCTTTATCGATATAATATAAAAAACCTCAATTAATAGCTTTATCAAATAGTTCGGAAGATGATCACACCAATATCAAAAAATTATAAAGGACTCATATCAATTACAGGGCCGACACGAAGTGGTAAAAGTCAATTGGCCGAATTTTTAATAAAGAACCAAGATGCCGTCACATATATCGCAACTTCAAAATCAAGACCAAATGATCCAGATTGGCAAAAAAGGATAGAGCTTCACAGAAAGAGAAGGCCTGATAACTGGTCTTTGATAGAGCATCCAAAAGACATTTGCAACGTAATTGAATCGATTCGCGGAAAGGGATCAATATTAATTGATTCAATAGGTGGCTTAGTAGAGGATCACCTCATAGATAACGACGATAAATGGAATAATTACCAAAATAAATTGCTTAAATGTTTTACCGAAGATAATTTATGCATTGTTGTAGTTTCTGAGGAAGTAGGCTGGGGAATTGTTCCATCCACACCAATAGGTCATTTATTTCGTGAACGTCATTGCAACTTAACTTCATTGATAAGTCGCCATTCAAAAACAAGATGGCTTGCAGTCAATGGGAGAGCAATTGACTTAGATAAAATTGGTCATTTTATACCATGAATTCATTAAATAGTTCTAGACCACGAGTTGCATTATTTGAACCAAGAATTCCACAGAACACGGGAACAATTGGTAGATCATGCTTAGCCTTTAATATGTCTTTAGATATTATTAAGCCAACTGGCTTTAGCTTTGAAGATAAATATTTAAAGAGAGCAGGGTTAGATTATTGGTCAAACGTAGATGTTCATTTATATGAATCATTTGATGACTATAAGAATTTTTTTAGTAACTCAAGAATTATCGCACTAACAAAAAAAAGCAGTAATTCAATTTCAAATATTATTTATAAAGATACAGATATACTTTTATTCGGTCGAGAGGATACAGGGTTACCCGATAACATAATTGATAAGTGTGAAATAGTTGGTGGGATACCAATGCCAGGAGGTGAGAATGAATCTAAGACTGGGGGAGTTAGAAGTTTGAATTTATCCGTTGCATGTGGGATAGTCAGTTATTCAGCGTGTTTACAATTAAACTTACTTTGCAAATAGCTTATACTTCTTATCCAAGATAATTGCAATATAAAACACCATCATTAATTACATTATTATCATCTACCTCTAACCATTCTTTGTACTCATCATAAAGAGCCTCCCTGTTCCCACCATTTAAAAAATTGAGTCTTTTGAGTGAACCGTTAAGCATTACCTCAACTGCTTGTAAAGCTCCAGATTGTCTAGAAGACATAGAGGAAATGTAATTTTTTTTATCTTAAATCATAATTTAATATTTTTCCGTTTCTTTTATTACCGAATTTAAAACTCATTATTTCAAATAGAAATTTTTACTATAAAAAGTTTTATATTATTTTATCAACACGAACTGAAATTAATTATTTAAAAAAAATTAATTAATTACGGGTTTTACTAATTAACACTAACAAGTCATGCAAATAGAATAATTCTAGATGATTAACTAAAATGTCAAACAAAAATTTAGTTGGAAGTTGTGAAGTCACAATTAACTCCGCTCTGAAACGGATTACTAAACTTGAAGGAGAAAACAAAAAAGCTCTTGAAAGTGAATTTAAAGAATGGATAAAAGCTATTGAAGGTGATAATAAAAATTATGATGTTCTATATATAAATAAAATTAGATAATGATTTTACACTCATGCTCGTGGATGTAAGTCTGGATATCTAGTGCTTTGATCTTTAATTCTGGATGGATTTTCAAGGTCTGAACTTCTCGCTGCATAAAAAATAACTACAAAAGGAACGAATATTGCAAAAAAATAAAAATGTAGAAGAATTAAATCCCACGGTACTCCTGTATCTCCATAGTCTGGAAAAAAAAGAGCAGTAATGAAAAAAAGCATTTTAGAAATGAATCCTCATGCAATCTAACTAGGAACTTTAAAAAGCGAGAGTCATTTTTTAGACCAGGATTTAATAAGTAGTTGCAACTCTTTTATTCGTTTTTCTGCAGATTTAATTTTTTCAGTTTTAAACTTTTCCATAGTTATAAAAAATTAGATTTAGCAATATAATTTTAAGTTTGAGGTGTTAGAAACCGTATTAGCAATTGGACAATCAATTGTATCTATATGTGATGTAAACTTATTAATTGATAAGTTGAATTAAGATAATTATTTGCATAGAAACATATTAAGAAGTATAGTATTAGTATTTCAGTATTATTTGATCTATTGAAATGAAAAAGATATCAGTAATCTTAAGGAATTTGAAAAATATATTTCCATACTTTCTTTTAATTGCGATATATTTCTTTTTTGTCAATTTAGAGGCTAATGATGAGAAGAATAAAAACATGAGTATTGAGGAGGCAAATCAGTTTTCAGAAAAACAATCAAGCTTAGATGATAAACAATTGAAAATAAAAATCCCTGTAATCCCATTTAAGGATTAATTGTCGTACGTATATTTAATTTAGAATTTCTTATTTTAAATAAGTCTGCTTGTCTTTGTTCTGCTCTATCATGTTGCTTTTTTATTTCACTACAGTGATGGCAGTTGCAAGTCATTTTAAATAATGAGAAAAAATGGTTTTTTTATTGAGAGGTAGAGACAGACCTTGAATGAATTAATTGTCTCTAAAGGATCGATAATATTTACAACTTTTTAAATATACCAATATTGTTCAAATATTCAAGTAAATACTCAAGCTCATCAAAAATTAATGGTGAAATATCATTTTTGTATTTATTTTGACTTACTAAATTGTGTACAATTGTTAGTTTTGGATTTGTGAAATAAAAATTCACTACTTGGATGATCCAGTCTCTATTTCGAGACTATTGTCGTAATAAAGATCAAGTGTGGACATTAATTCTTCAAGTAGATATTGTATTTTTTCATCTTTTGGATTATTTTCTTGATTTACACGATTCATTTTAAGATACAAATTTGGTGAACTATGAAAAATAAGTCAATTACCTATTAGCTACAACAGCTACTTGTAATAGAGTTTTAATATAAATTTATTATTGTTCATTGTGAGTTGAACTGTGTCCTAAAACTGTTCGGTTAACATCCAATCAGAATTATTTCATTTAATCGATTCATATCATCCTAAATAATGATTTTTTTATTAAGTAAATTTATTTAGAGTTTTTATTCACATAAAATATCAGAAGCTAAATCAGAAAATATGTATAGAAGATTATTTAATCTAAACAGAAACGGTCGTGACTCATTAATTGGAATTGATAAAAGAGCTGCACTTGCAATACAAAACCACTTTAGATTGACTAATTACCAAATGTTAGTCCTTAGCTGGTTTAAAGGTCTATGGACTGGCATCTTGATTTCTCTTGTTGCTCACTATTTTATAAGACATTAATTATTATACTTATCAACACATAAATAACATTATAAATTAACATCATCTAATTAAATATTTATAGCAAATATAGTTATATTTTTATATTATTAAAAAACTATATTCTTTAAATTAGTAATTTTATTTTTATAAGCTTATAAAATGTTTTTATGTTCCTATCTGAGTTTATAAAGTTAAATAAACTGTTGAATTCTAACATTATATTTTAATCACCTTTAAACTTATTTTTGTTTGTTGGAGTGTAATCATTTTTGGAATATGAGTTTTATTATGATTTGTGGTTAACCAGTTAATTTGGATAATGGGACTAGTTCAACAACACAATAAAATAATTCAAAATCTAGATCTACTCCAAAATTTTAAAAAGTAGCTAAGAACCGTACACTAAATACACACATTTTTTTTTTAATGGTCCTAGAGTTTTGTGATGCTAGAACTAATTTTTAAAAATCAAGTCTTAATGACTTTTATCATAGCAAGCTTTTGGATAATACCTGGTCTACTTTTTTCATCAGCTACCACCCAAAAATATCAAAAGCGTCAAAAAGAAAGGCGTATTAAAAAAATATCAAAATTATATCCACAATCTTGACATAGACATAGAGGATAATTATTTATAAGGTTAATTCATTTCTGATTTGAATTGTATATATTTTTAGGATTATCATTAAAAGTAGAATGGACTGGGTGCGCGCGAGTAAGATAAACTCAATCGTTTAATAATTACTATTATTATGCTGCAATGAGTTATAAAAAAATAATCTTTAGCTTTTATTTGTTTTTTCTATAACTTTTTTGCTTTCTGCTCTTGAGAGGCTGGCCTCTATTTGAGCCAATACTTGCTGAAGTTCAGCAGTTTTATTTAATGAGGTCTCTGCAATTGACCTAAGCTTTTGTAGTTCTTTAGATGCTGTTTTCATAGAAAAATGAAAAGATTGGTTTTACCACAGATAAACAATAGTAAATTGCTCGGAAATTAATAGGAAGAATACACGTACGAAAATTGCCAAAAATTTTTAAATTGTCAATAGCAAATTATTTTTCTGCTGATAATTCTATAATTATAAATTATTTATTTACTGGAATGAATTATTTTTAATTATTTAATTAAAAAAAAACATAGATATAATTTTATACCTATGTTCTATTATTCTTGAATGAAATACTTGTTAATGGTCAAACTCTATTGAAAAATGAAACCAATAACTAATCTTCCTTTCCTTTCTTTTTAGTATCAACAGGTCTAACTGGCTTAGGCAAAAGCATGATAAAAAACTAGTCTCTTCTTTTATTTATAGTTGGTTTTCTAAATACGTAAATAAGAATTAAAAGTTTGAAACGTCTTGATACAAGAAATACTATGTTTTTTTTGATTTCTCCGTAACCTTTTGATATTCCTGTCTTGAAAGGACTGCCTCCACTTGAGCTAGCGTTTGTTGTCGATGAGGAATCTTATTCGGTGTTGCATCAGCCTTTAAACGAATCATATGGATTTTTTAAATGAATCTTCCAAACTGGTAGAAACTAGAAGTTGAACAAGCACCTTTCATGTAAATAAAGAAATCAAGACAGTCTTTCGCAAAGTTAAAGCTAAAATTAGTTAGTTCAAGAAATATTCCATTATTTATCATGGATTGGGGGATTATCAATGACTGAAGATTGGAAACCAGTTGATTCTCAAGTCCTGGTGGATGCATGGGAAGAAATTAAAGACTGTGCTGAAGGAATACAAAAAGATCTTGCTTGTCCAGATGAGACTATTTCAAAAATGTTAAGATCAGTAGCTGAAACTTTTGATAATACTGTCGATGATTTACTCGATAAGGCAGAAGAAGATTGGGAAGAAGTAAAATAGATGTATTATTAAAAAATGATTCCAGATTTCTTTCAATCTCCTGATCAATTATCTCAAATAGGATTATGGAAAACTATAGTAGGCTTATTAATAGTCTTATTTGCAACTTTTGTAGGTTTCGAAATTAAGATTGAAAATGAAGACGAAGAATCTTGAAAATAGTATAACTAATATAATAATTTGTCAGAATTTAATAACATGATTATCAATATATATATATTTAATATTTAATAAATACTAGAAAATATACAATTTAGTCTAATATTTGAAATAAATTTAATTTATATTTAAAGAGATTAGTATTCCTCAATGGTTATCAAAGGTAAGACTTGCACAGAGAAAAGAACTAAAATTTAATTCATCCAGATTTATTCAACTAGCTACGATTGGAATTGATAATGCTCCAAGAGTAAGAACAGTTGTCTTTATAGGATGGAGTGAATCCATGATATGAAAATATATACTGATAAAAGAAGTCGAAAATTATATGAATTACAGATTAATAATAATGTGGAAATATGTTGGCTTTTTTCATCCTCTAAATCTCAGTTTAGTTTTCGAGGTTCCTCAAGAATAGATTTAAGTGATGATAAACTTTTTTATTGGGATCAACTAAATGAAAAGTCTAAATCTATGTAGAGTTGGCCAAGTCCTGGTACAAAATTTGTCTATAAAAATAATAAAGATTTATTATTGACAAAAAAGGAAATCGAAATAAATAACTTTACTCTTTTAAAGATTAAAATAACTCATGTTGATCAATTACTTCTAAACAAGCTACTTCATTTTAGAAGGAGGTTGACACTTAAAAAAAAAATGGATTAAAGAACGGATAAACCGCTAAATGATTGAGGATGACGAAGCTAACTGTTGGGGAAGCTTCATTATGTTTCTATCACCCTCAAAATATTAATAGCAATATTTTTTAATAATGGCAACAATTAGATTAAACCCAATAATCGGGAGAAGAATGTAAAAATGATTTTATTATTATAAGTCCTAATATTTATATATAATTTCCGTTATTTCTAAGCTTTTTTTGTCCCCAAGCCTTGTGCTTTTGATCTAAATCAGAGATGGAATTACATTGAGCCTTTAATTTCAATAGATAGGAAACTTTCGAGATTTTGGTATTTGAAATTTTATAAGGATACTGAACAAAAGGTTGGTAGGCATTTAAATAATTACTACTCATTAAATTAAATTATCTTATTTTTTATATTTACTACATTAATAAAGCAAATTAAATTTTTTTAATATTCTCTTTCTCTTTGCTTTACATATTAAGGAAGCAATATTAGTTTTTTTGCTTAATTGATGATAAAAATGTGATTTGCTAGAAGAATTTTCATTAATTGCCTCATAAACGTAAGAAATGTCAATCTTTTGTTAAAGCTGGAACTTGATAATAGTGACTTAAGGCACAGTCTTAATAGGTATTCATTCGCAGTTATAAGCAAAATGTTATATTCATTGGTTTTTTATTCTGAAGAGAGCTATTGAAATAATCAGATCTAAAGATTTCTTCCTTAGAAGACCATCCTGAATTATTATAATGAATGTATACCTTTACTATCAGATTTGATAACTCCTATTCAACGAATGTTTTCTTGTAAAGAGTCAGATCCAAATCTATGTTTCAAATTGGTACCCCCCTGTCAGTGTAGCTCAGCCGGTTAGAGCACAGCATTCATAACGCTGAGGTCGAGAGTTCAAGTCTCTCCACTGACATTTGATGAAAGGTAAAGCTTAAGTAAGGTTATTTAAGCTTCAATTCAATTAATTTTTTTTTGATTAATATTAATTTCTATTTATTAATAATATTTATCATGATATATATTTAAAGTAATTATTTCATATCTACTTGATTAAGTCGTTCTGTGAAGCTTTTAGAATTAGAGTCGTCATTTGATTTCGATTGCTCAGATAAGGTTATACTGTCTTTTCGGTTAATGTTATTCGATTGATTGTATATAGAAAAGTTTTTGGCATTATTGAAACTTACAGTAGATTTATTACTATTGGTATCATTGCTATGATTAGAAATATTAGTGAATGATTTATTTTGTTCTTGTAAAAAATTTAGCTTATTTCTATTATCTTGGTTATTCTGAATGTTCTGAGTTGATAGTGTTTTCCTCTTATTATTTAATGGATACTTTTTAACTTCATTTCTCAACTGATTTAATAGCTTATAATGATTAGATGAACTGTATTTTTTTACAAGGCTGGGGTCCCAACTAATCGGATCGTTCATTTTTATAGATTATGCTCCTTAGATAAAAGAGTAAGTTTCTTTGATCTTTACATGATAAATTATAAAGAGGAAAAGGGGAAGTTCGTTAGCCTCTAAACCAATCAAAATACGCAACAAATTCCATGACGTCAAATGAGTGCCTTAGGGTAGGAATGCAAGCTCCTGATTTCGCTGCAACAGCAGTCTTTGATCAGGAATTTAAGGACATCTCACTTTCTCAGTACAGAGGAAAGTATGTGATTCTATTTTTCTATCCACTGGACTTCACATTTGTATGTCCAACTGAAATTACAGCTTTCAGCGACAGATATAGTGATTTCTCTAGCAAAAATACAGAAGTTTTAGGTGTTTCGGTGGATAGTAAGTTTACACATCTAGCTTGGATTCAAACTCCAAGAAATGAGGGAGGAATTGGTGATATTAATTATCCTCTAGTATCTGATCTTAAACGTGAAATTTGCCAATCCTATAATGTATTAAACGAGGATGGAGAAGCTGATAGAGGCTTATTTATAATTAACCCTAGTGGAATAATTATGCATTCAACAATCAATAAGGCACCTGTAGGTCGAAATATTGACGAAACCCTAAGAGTTCTACAAGCTTATCAATATGTTGAATCTCACCCTGATGAAGTTTGTCCAGCTGGTTGGACGCCTGGAGACAAAACTATGAAAGAAGATCCAAAAGGAAGTAAAGAATATTTCTCATCACTATAAATCAACTACCCACACTAGTTAGTGTTTGACAGGTAAGAGTTAAGTGAATTGATAACATATTCAGATTCGAGTGTTTCATTAACGATTAATTCTTCGACAAGGGTATCCATTAAAGAAACCTTATCGGAAAGAAGAGCGATTGCATGATTAATTGCCTTATTTACTATAGAAATAATTTGCTTATCAATATCTTTGCTTGTCTTTTGAGAATATTCTTTTCTATTTTTCATAATATCTCTACCAAGAAAAATCGAATTATGTTCTGAATCATAAGCAATAGGGCCAAGATCTGAGAAACCAAATTTTGTTACCATTTGATTAGCCCAAAAATAAACATTTTCTAAGTCTTTTTGTGATCCTTGTGTAACTTCCTTAGAACCAAAAACAATAATTTCAGCAGCTCTAGAACCAAGTGAAATAACAATTTTGCTATAGATGTAGCTTCGAGTTAATAATCCACTATCTATTGTCTGCTCATCAGGAGTGAAATATGTTATCCCTGAAAGATCACCTATAGACTTAAATAATGATATTTTCTCCAACTTATCTTGTGTAGGAATTAATAAAGCGACTAATGTTTTACCAATGATCTGATAAGCAATTTGTCTTTTTTTTGTGGTATCAGAGAGTGGCTTAGACAATAAACCAAATCGTGCTTTCTCAAGAGCACTTTCAATTTCAATATTGGTTATAGTTGTTTTATTATTTCTAGCAGTATATATTGCTGCCTCATTAAGAAGATTTTGCAAATCTGCTCCAGAAAAACCAGGCGTCTTAGCCGCCAAATCCTTAAGTTTTACAGAATCGCATAGAGGTTTTGTTCTTGTATGTACAGACAAAATTTTGTGTCTTGCTTTTCTGTCAGGCAGTGATATATCAATACGACGATCAAATCTCCCTGGTCTTGTTAGAGCACGGTCAAGGATATCAGGCCTGTTAGTAGCAGCAATTACAATAACCCCATTATTAGCCTCGAATCCATCCATCTCTGTTAAGAGTTGGTTTAGTGTCTGTTCCCTTTCATCATTACCACCGCCTATTCCAGCTCCTCTTTGACGTCCTATTGAGTCAATTTCGTCAATAAAAACTATGCAAGGTGATTTTAATTTTGCATTCTTAAATAAGTCTCTCACCCGCCCAGCTCCTACTCCGACAAACATTTCTACAAATTCTGATGCAGAGATTGAAAAGAAAGGAACATCTGCTTCACCTGCAATTGCTCGAGCTAATAATGTCTTGCCAGTTCCAGGAGGACCAACCAACAAAACACCCTTAGGTGTTATTGCACCAAGCTCTATTAAAATATTTGGATTTTTTAAAAAGGTAACTATTTCCTTTAATTCATCAGAAGCTTCATTTAACCCAGCGACGTCATCAAAAGTATATTTTCTCATTTCATCTTCTTTTACCTGAGACGAACGTCTAGAGAAACTCTGCATATTGCTTAGTAACTTTGAAGACCTCCTAATTAAAAATGAAAGGGATAAAACAAATATTAATGTAAGACCAAAACCAGTAATAAAATTAGCTAATCTCTGTTCTGATCTAATATCTCTTACAGTAAGAGGAACATTATACTCTTCAGAAATTCGAAGAATTTTCTGATCATTATAAAATATTGGAATTGATTTTCTATCTCCATTGTTAAATTCAACTATGACCTCTCTTCTATTTGGGATTAGAATAATAGATATAATTTCTCCACTTTCAATATTCCTTAATAATTGACTATAACTGTTACTCATTTGATAATTAAATCAATTAATTCGAAAGAATTTATATATAAACTATAGTCAAAATCGTACCCAACTTGAGTTTATATAGAAAATTCGACAAGAAGTTAGTTTTTCCTCAAAGGTTTTTGTTTAATTGGTCTATGACGTTATAAAATATAAAATCTGTAAATGTTTAGCAAAAATGGCGGTACCCAAGAAAAAAACTTCTAAAGGGAAGAGAAACCAAAGACACGCTACATGGAAAGCTAAAGCTGCCGTTGCAGCAGAGAAAGCATTATCAATAGGAAAATCAGTACTAACTGGAAGAGCTCAGGGCTTTGTATATCCAATGAACGAAACTTCGGAAGAAGAATCAGATTAAGGACAATTATGACCCAAGTTTAAAGGCCTCAAGAATCAGTGCATACGTTGAGCCAATTCTTAAATTATTTATTGACATTGAAATTATAGGAAATCTAGAAACTTGAGATAACCGAATTAATAACTCAATAATCAATAATATTAGAATAGCAAGAATAATTGTATTGATGGAGTTATCTAGTAAAAAAGAAATTAAACTATTGGTAAAATAAAATCCAAAGAGTAGAGAAAGTAATAAGATACTTCTCTTAACCCATGATTCAGAAATAATAGGCATAATAGAACTTACCAAGAAGTCAACAAAGTTTTTAAATTTAGTTTTCTGCATTTTCAATTGATAATATTAGTCAAATATTCAACATCAACATTATTACTAATTAGTTTCTTACCATAAATCAGAGTTGAAGGATTTTGGCCACTACCAAGGCTATTAACACATGCATTGGCCTTTCTAGTAATGTTTTGAAAAGAACTTACCCAGGGAGGTAATGTCAAAAGGCAATTTAGGTTTGCAGCTTTAGCAGCCTCAACTCCAATAATAGAATCCTCAATTGCTATGCAATTAACTTCTGATTTCTTACTTAATTGAACAGCTAGTTTATATGCATCTGGAAATGGTTTGTGCTTACTTACATCTTCATATGTAATTACTCCTGAAAAATTATGTAAATGCGAACTCAATGATGTGTTCAAAAAGGGCTCCAAAGAAGCACGACCGCTGGTCGTAACAATAAATTGATCAATATCAAAACAAGATAGTTCATTAATTAGTCTTAAAACGCCCTCTCTAACTTTTATTTTTCCTGATTGAATTAAATTTTTGTAATGAAAGCTTTTTCTTAATTGAATGTTTGAACATTGACTCTTACTTAGTTCACTATGTGTTTCATTTCGATAGTGCATGATTCGGTTAAAACCTCCTGAAATACTCAAAAGATCTAAATATTTGTTTTCATTCCAGTACCAATCCAAATTAAAATCCTTAAAAGCCAAATTAAACGCGACTCTATGACCGCACAGTTCAGTGTCAGCTATCGTTCCATCAACATCCCAAAAAACAGCCTTTAATTTATTCATGTAATTTATGTATAAATCAAATATAATTGTGATTAATAAATAATCAATCTAGGATAAGCTTTTGAAAACAGATAATACACAAGACATAAGATGGATATTACCAAAGCCAATAAATGAAGATGAAATAGGTAATATCAATTTAAATTGTGTTTTACAAAAAGTTTTAGCTAGAAGAGGAATTGATTTAAACAATGAATTGGATCAATATATAACACCATCGGAACTTCCAGATCCAGAGGATCATTTTAATGAATTAAGTAAGGCTACGCAAAGAATAATTCAAGCCTGTGAGAGAAAAGAACAGATTGCTATTTGTGGTGATTACGATGCAGATGGTATAACAAGCACGATACTTTTATTTGAATTATTATCTAAACTTGGAGCAAGAGCTAGCACATACATACCATCAAGACAGGATGAAGGATATGGTCTTAATCTTAATATGATACAAAAGATTAATAATAAAAAGATAAAGCTTATTATTACTGTAGATAATGGAATTTCAGCATTTGAAGCAATTAATAAATCCAAAGAACTAGGAATTGATCTAATCATTACAGATCACCATAAAATACCAGATTTTCCATTAGATATCCATTCATTAATACATCCTGAAAAGACGCCAATTAATTCTCCTTATGAATATTTAGCAGGCGTTGGGATTGCATACCTACTTGCAGTTAATATATGTAAAAAGTTAAATTTCGATATCAACGAATCTACAGCCAGTGTATTCTTTTGTATTGGAACTATTGCAGATATGGCACCACTTAAGGGTGCCAATAGAAAATGGCTTAAAGACTGTTTACCAACAATTAAAACAACAAAAAATTTAGGAGTTAAATCAATTATAAAAAAACTTTCAATTGATAAAATAGATATTACACCAGAAGATATAGGTTATAAAATTGCACCACTAATAAATGCAGTAGGCAGAATTGGTGATCCCAAGCTTATTGTAAATGTTTTTACAAATTTATCAAAAGATACTGTTGATAAACTTACAATTAAATGTGTTGCACTTAACAAGGAAAGAAAAAGGATTACATCTTTAATTGAACAAGAAGCATTAGAGATGGCAATTAGTGAATATAATAGAGATAGTAAATTTTTAGTATTAACAAAGAGTGAATGGCATCCAGGCATAATAGGTATTGTAGCAGCAAGAATTGTTGATAAATTTAATTTACCTACGGCAATAATTGCAGAAGCAAAAGATGGAAACTTCAGAGGATCAATTAGATCTAATAATATTTTAAAGGTAAATCTAGCATTAGGTGAATGTAATGATATCTTGATCGCACACGGCGGTCATTCAGCGGCAGCAGGTTTTTCTATTAAAAAAGAAAATATTCAACAACTTAAAGAAAGACTAAATAAAATAGCTACCAGAGAATTTAAGGGTATTAATCTAATAAAATCGATTAAACCAGATGCATATATTAGTCTTGATGAAATTGATTATGATTTCTATAGACAATTAACCATGATTGGACCATTTGGAATAATGAACCCTATTCCGATTTTTTGGACAAGAAAATGCAGGGTATTAGATATCTATAAGCTCAAAGGTGGTCATTTTAAATTTACAATTAATGATGGTACCTCTTCAATATCAGCCATTAAATGGAATACTTGTATTCAACTTAGAAAAAATGATTTAATAGATATTGCATATTATGTTGAAATTAATAGATGGAAAAAAACAAATACATTACAATTAAATATTATAGATATCAAAAAACATAATAATATTGTTGATTTAAAAATACATAACAAAAATTATAAATGCCAAATAACTGACAATAATAGTATTTTAATAACAAACTCAACAGGCCAGAGCTTTAGTTCCGATTTATTATCGTCTACTGATAATCTTAATTTAGAACAAAAGGAATTTGCAAAGAAGATTCTTACTTTTGCAGAAATTGCTCTAGGAAAGGCCTCTTAACCTTAAACACCTCTTCTATAGAAGATCAAAGCAATGATTGCAGGTCCAGCAAGAAAGACTGCTACAAGAGGCAAAAGGTTTCCCATGTTTTTTTTTTAACTTTTTGCATATTACTAAACAACTGGCATTCTGACGCAATATTTAAAAAAATTTGATGTTCAATCATTTTGATTATGATTAAAGCATATTTGAAATAGTTTTCAACGAGTCCAAAAGTTGACTTAAATTTCAATAAAAGATTTATTTATAGATTAGAAAGGCAAAATCCAGACTATGTCTAAAATTGTATAGGTTTAGAGAATTTACTGATAACTTGATCATGTAGAGGTTTTATATATAAAATGTAAAAGTTGAATAAACAAATAAAGGATAACATCACTTAAAGGGAAGTAATGGTTCAATCTAATTCAAGTTCTAAACAAGAAATGAGTGAAGCAAAGGATTCTGCATCTTTTTTTAGTATATTAATTACATCTTTTAGTACAATTTTTTTAGCCGAGTTAGGAGACAAGACACAACTTGCAACATTAATTCTTTCGGCTCAGTCGGGTAGACCGCTAATTATCTTCATTGGTGCTGCACTAGCACTTATTTCTACAAGCCTCCTAGGAGTTCTAATAGGAAGATGGATAGCAAATAACTTACCCAGGCAAAGGTTTACGGCGGTTTCAGGAATAATTATGTTAAGTTTAGGAATATACCTAGTAACACAAGGTTTTATTGGCTATTTCCAACTTAGAACTTGAACTAGTTTAATGATTCTAACGCTTCTCTTTACAACATTTGTCACTGTATTTCTAGCTGAAATGGGAGACAAAACTCAATTAACAACTATAACTTTAAGTAGTACAACTAATAAGCCTGTAGCAGTATTTATTGGCTCGTCAATAGCTCTTATACTAGCAACTCTTTTAGGTGCACTAGCAGGAGGTTCAATTGCTAATCTAATTCCTGAATTCTTACTCAAACTACTTTCCGGAATAGTATTCTTAATTATAGGTATTAATCTTTTAGCACAAAGCAAAAAAGAGGCTAATGATTATGAAAACTAGTAAACCATATCAATTAATTTAGTCTTTTTACTATAAAGACATAAATCATCTTTAACCTATTTAATTTTTCACATTAATTATGACATCAGTTCTAAAAATACTTGAAAGTCTCGATAAGGAGGATGGATTAGAACTTTCTCAATTAGAAAAATCACTAAAACTTACAAAAAAAATTGATAGAGAAAAATTATATATTGCTATTACAGCCCTAACAAAACTAGGTATTATTGAAAATACTAATCATGAGAAACTGGCTATAAATAATAGTACTGATTTTATACAAGGTAGGGTGCGATGCAGTAGCAAAGGCTATTGCTTTGTAGTTAGAGAAGATCAAGGTGAAGATATTTACATTAGAGAAGCTAATCTAAATAATGCTTGGCATGGTGATTCTGTAATTGTATTAATAACAAAGGAAGGAGTAAAAAGAAGAGCACCAGAAGGATCAATACAATGCGTATTGAATAGATATAATGATAATTTGCTTGCAAAGGTTGAACATGACAAATTATCTAACGAATTGAGAGCCTACCCTTTAGATGACAGAATACCAGTAACAATTGAACTTGAAAGTAATGATTTTGATATAAAAAAACTTAGCAATAAAGATCTAATCTATGAAATCAAAATTAATAGATATCCAATTGCTCAATTTAAAGCAAAAGGATCAATAATTAGAGAATTCTCTATAAATGCTGGAGAAGAAGGCGATATAGAGTTATTACTTTCTAAGAATAATATTACAAAAGATTTTATTGCACCTAAAGTTTCTCCAAAGAAAATAACATTAAAAAGCAGAAAGAACTTAACTTCTCAGCCATCTTTATTATTTGAAAGTTGGGAATCTAAAAACTCACCATCCCTACCTGCATTATTTGCTGAACCATATGAAGGAGGAAATAGAATATGGGTTCATTCACAAACTATTTCAGAAAGAATTAATTTAGGTAGTAAGTTAGATAATTATCTTAGAGATAAAGGTGAAGTCATTTGTTTGGGAAACAGCTGGTTGGATTTCCTGAATGAATCGCTCAAATCAGCATCTCAATTCAAAATTAACGAAGAATCTGAAGCAATTTCACTTATAATAGATATCAATAGCGAAGGCATTATAACAAATTGGAAATTCTCACTTACCATTATTAAACCAGTAAAACTTATTACCCCCAAGCACCTTAAAGCTATTAACAATCGAAAAGCTACATCGAAGTCAATTCCAATTGCTCTTAAAGGTGTTAAAGAAAATCTAGAAGTAATTTATACTATTATTCATTCAGCAAAACTTATCAATAGCAGTAATAATGTATCTATCAAACTAGATGAAAACATACCTAATTTAGAAAGATTAAGCGAATTACAAAAAACATTTCCAGGTAGAGATTTTCATGGATGGTCAAAAACCTACGATAATAACGACTCTCAGTCAATATTAGATGTATATATTAGACTTTCCAATAATATCCTTGCTAAACATTTAGTTGGCTATAGATTACCCTTCATTTATAAGGAATACGAAGAAATTGAGCAAACATCAATTAATGAATTAAGTAAGTCTGCATTATCATTAGATAAAAAGTTAATAGTTAATGTAGATGGTAGTGTGACAACAACTGAATTAATTAAGTCATTTGAATCAAGTACTGAAAAGAAAATTCTTCATAAACTAATTAAGCACATAATTCCAGGAATCCATTTAAAACTTTTTAAAATCAATACTAATGAGGAATATGAGCATTATATTAACAATATATCCTCAAATAATATAGAAGCTCCTTGGTGTTGTCCATCATTTAACTACTGGAATGTTTTTAATCAGATTATTATAACTTTACTTTTAAATGAAGGTAAAAATAAATCTACAAGCCGAAGTAAAGACTCTATAGATCTAGGAGAAAAAAATAGTTGGAATAATATTAAATGGGAAATTTTTCCATCTAAGATAATGGATAGTATAGATAATCATGCAAATTTAAGATTAGTTCAAAATCTAAATGATATAAGAAAAAAATCTAAATCTTTTAGAAATAATATTATATCAATTGCACAAGGTAGAGAAGCACAAAAAATAATAGGAAAAGAAGTTTCAGCTATCATAACTGGCGTACAAAGTTATGGTTTTTTTGCTGAGATTGATGATTTAACAGCCGAAGGATTGGTCCATGTAAGCACATTGGGCGACGATTGGTATGAATATAGATCTAGACAAAATCTTTTAGTTGGTAGAAAGAATAAAAAAACTTATCAACTAGCACAAAAAGTTAATGTCAGGGTTTTAAAGGTTGATATCTTAAAAAATCAAATTGACTTAGAACTAGTCAAAGATACTGACACAGAAACAACAAGTAGTATTGATATTGAAACTGATAATTAAAAAATAATGAAAAGTATAGTATTAGCAATAACGGGTGCTTCGGCAATGCAAATAGGGGAGCGTTCAATACAGGTATTATTAGAAAATAACCTAACTGTTGATTTAATACTTAGCAAAGGTGCCTATGAAGTAGCCAAAAGTGAGCGTGGTATAAATATTCCTGTTGAACCAAACGCACAATGTGACTTTTGGAGAAAAAAGCTTGATGTTAAATTTGGAAAATTGAAATGTTATAGATGGAATGATCATTCAGCTTCCATTGCGAGCGGCAGTCATAAAACAAAGGGTATGGTTATTGTTCCTTGTTCAATGGGAACTTTGGGAAGAATAGCCTCGGGTTTTTCATTAGATTTAATAGAAAGATGTGCTGATGTTCACTTAAAGGAGAATAGGCCATTAATAATTTCTCCAAGAGAATCACCATTAAATTTAATTCATATTGAAAACATAAAACGTATAGCAACTGCCGGAGCATTAATTGTTCCTCCTATACCAGCATGGTATACAAACCCACAAACAATTGATGACTTAATAGACTTTATTGTAGTTAGATTATTTGATTCACTTAAAGAGGATTTAAATTATATAAAAAGATGGGACGGTCCAATCAAATGAGATCTAAATATTTAATAAAAGCCATTCCATTTATAACTTCATTTTTATTAATAACCTTACTAACCATTAGTAATCAGAAAGAAAACACAAAATTGAGAATACTTGTTTGGAATACTCCATCATTTTCATTAGGTACATATCTAGCAATATCAGCTGGAACAGGTTTTATACTTTCTTACTATATAACAACTTATCTTTCAAAATCATACCAAATAAAGGCAAGTAACTCATTTAAATACAGTGAGAAAAGGGAATATGCTGAAAGATACGAAGACAGCAATAAGGAAACTAATGTATCTTATGATAATACTTTAATAGAGAGAGATATGAAAGATCCACCACCTACAATTAATGCTAGTTTTAGAGTAATAGGAAGAACAGAAAGAGCTAATACTAATTTTATAAATAATAATAATAATACGTATGATGATTCAATGGAATTAGAAGATCAATACGATGTACAGTCTGACAATAAACAAACTATCAATCAATCAATGCATAGTTCCACTGATTGGAATGATGAATCTTATTCAAGTTGGTAATCAGAAAATTTAAACAATATTTTTAATTAAAAATATCTCACCAAGAATCTTAATGATTTGCTAAAGTATTTTTATGGAAAATCAAAACGCCACAAACAAGATAGATTCTACAAATGAGGTATCTAAGATAGAATCTGATTCTATTAACAAGCCACAACCTCCCCTAGCCGAAAAAAAAGATTTAAATATAGTAGAAAAAACTAAGAATAACTCAGATAAAAAAGTAGATATACAACCTATCCCTAAAAAGCCTGCAAAACCGCCTAAGTTAGAAGATAAACCTTTTGAAGAGTTTGTAAGCAACCATTTAATTCCGGGACTTAAGTTATCTATCGAAGAGAAAGGAACATCAGTTAGTGAAATCAAATTAATAGAAGGGGAAAGACCGGTCGTAGGCGGAAAATGTTGGATGATATTTTGTGAAATGTCAGAACAAAGAAAATTTTGGCTTTGTTTTAATAAAGATATAATAACTTCAGATAAAACTATTTTATTGGCAGAATCAGATTCGGAACCAAGTATTGTTGAATCTTTTCTAATTGATGAAAAAAAGACTACATTACCATTACTAATATCGAGAGTACTTCAAAGATTAAATGGTCAGAAATGGATAGGTGTGAATTAACTCGATTTATTGTCTAAATAATTGTAAATCTTTTTTATGATATTATTTATTAAATAATAACAATAAATCTATCTTCTTAATATTCAAATACGCAGTTCAGCCAATCAAATGCCATAATAGAAAAAAAAAAAAAATTGACTAACTCGTTGCTAACTAAACACAATGAAAATTTGCTATTTCATACTTTTGATGTCACTTTAAAGCCACATATTGAAGATTTATTATCACTAGGTAAATCTGCTGGAGCAGACCTTATAGAAGTGTTTCTTGAAAAGTCAGATAATATCTCATTACTAGCTGAGCAAGATGATATTTCAAATGTAAGTCCATCATTTGGAATAGGAGCAGGTATAAGGGTGTTTCTTGGCAAAAGAGACGGTTTTGTAAGCACAAACGACTTGTCAAAAGCTGGCCTACTTTTTGCTCTAAATCAAGCTTTAGGAATGTTGGGACTAGATATTGGTTCACAAAATAGTGAGACATTTGATGGTTTAACTGATTTGAAAGATTTTGGTATGAATAAATTTAATTGGCTAGATAATTCTCCAGATTTAGAAGAATCAACCCTCAAACTTCTCACAGCAACAAAATCTCTTGCTAATAAAAATAAAAATTTACAAGTGAGAAAAGCGAGTTATTCAAGGAATTGGCAGGAAGTTCTTGTGGCTGCTTCTGATGGGGTATTTGCAAGAGACATTCGTCTCCATCAAACAGTTGGTATAAACGTCATTGCTCAACAAGATAAAAACAGATCGACTTCTTCTAGAAGATATGGGAGTTCAGGCAACCCAAATGATTTAAGAAATTGGGACATCGAGAAAAGTGCATTTGATTTAAATGAAAGTGCACAAAAAATGCTAAATGCAGGATATGTTGAAGCAGGTCAAATGCCTGTTGTGCTTGCAAATAAATTTGGTGGAGTAATATTTCATGAAGCATGTGGTCATCTTCTTGAAACGACTCAATTAGAAAGAGGAACATCGCCTTTTCATAACTCAATCAACAAACAAATAGCTCATAGTTGTGTAAGTGCAGTTGATGAAGGTTTTTCTAATCATGCTTTTGGGTCACTATCTATGGATGACGAAGGGATGGAACCTCAAAATACTTTATTAATCGAAAATGGTATTTTAAAAAAATTCCTTTCAGATAGAGCAGGCTCTTTAAGGACAGGTCATCCAAGAACAGGTAGTGGCAGAAGGCAAAATTTCTCATTTGCTGCAGCAAGTCGTATGAGAAATACCTACATTAAACAAGGAAATTTCACCCCTGAAGAATTAATAAAGAGTGTTGATAATGGTCTTTATTGTAAGTCTATGGGCGGAGGCAGTGTAGGTCCAACAGGTCAATTTAACTTCTCAGTAGAGGAGGGTTATTTAATAAAGAATGGTAAACTCTCTAAACCTGTGAAGGGTGCAACATTAATTGGAGAAGCAAAAGAAATACTACCAAGAATATCTATGTGTGCTAACGATCTAGATCTTGCAGCTGGTTTTTGTGGCTCTGTAAGTGGAAGTGTAAATGTCACTGTTGGGCAACCTCATATAAAAGTTGATTCAATAACTGTAGGAGGTAGATAATAATGGCTAATTCAATTTATAATCAAAAAAATGTATTAAATACAGAAATATTAAGTAATCTATTAATAAAATATAGTAAAGAGTCTGAAATCAGAAAATGGGATATGGGAGCTTCATCAAGTAAGGATATATCAGTTCAAGTTCAACAAGGTAATGCTAAGCAGCTAAAAGGTTCTCAAAGGAATTCAATGACCTTAAGAGTATGGAATTCCAATAATCAGGTTGGTATTACTAGTACTTCTGACTTAACGAGTGAAGGTATCAAGAAAGCCATGAGAGGAGCTATTGACGCTAGCCTTTTTGGTAATAAAAAAGAATCACCAGAGTTTTCACCATTAGCCAAAGCAGAATTAAAGGAAATTAAATCAACAATTTCTAATACACATTCAATTGATCAATTACTTAGCATTTTAAAAAAAGCTGAGAAACAATTAATTGATACTCATCAGTCAATTGACTCAGTTCCTTACAATGGATTAAACGAGAGTTATATGGAACGAATATATATAAATAGTGATGGAGCTAATAGACATATGAAATTGTCACAATCATCTATATATTTGTATGCAAAGGCCGAGGAGAAAAATAAAAAACCCAGAAGTGCAGGAGGTATAAGAATAAATGCTAATTTAGAAAAACTTGATATAGAATCTTGTATAACTGAAACATCTGAAAAGTTAATTAGTCATTTAAATTATAAATCAATAGAAACAAATAAATATTTAATATGTTTTACTCCTGAGGCTTTTCTTCAATTAATAAGTGCATTTAGTTCTATGTTTAATGCACGCTCAATTATTGATGGCGTTAGTTTAATGAATGAAGATTCAATAGGTAAGCAAATTTCAGTTCCTAATTTAAATATAAGCGATGAAGGTCTTCATCCAGAAAATGTAGGTGCGTTTAGTTTTGATGGGGAAGGAACTCCTACACAAAATATTAAGTTGGTTAAAAAAGGAATTTTAAGTAATTTACTTCATTCAGAAGCAACTGCCAGAAAATTTGGGGTCGAGCCTACTGGCCATGCTGGACTAGGAGCTAAGGTATCTGTCTCCCCAGATTGGCTGGTTGTAAGCAATAGTGAATCTGAACTAGATAAAGATGAAAGTCTAAGTATTAAAAATACACTTAAAGAATATATTTTAATAGATGAACTATCCGCCATACATTCTGGAGTTAAGGCTAGCCAAGGTTCGTTCTCCTTACCCTTTGATGGTTGGATTGTTAAAGATGGTAAGAAGACATCAATTGAAGCTGCAACCGTTGCAGGAGATATTTTAAAAGTGTTAAATAGTATTGTAAAAATTGAAAAAGAACAAATAGTTACACATCAAGGAATAAGTCCATATATTTGGGTCGACAACATGTCAATAACTGGTGAAGCGTGAAGATAGTTTTTTGGGGAACGCCTAAATATGCAGCAGAAAATCTAACGACTTTAGTTAATGCGGGACATGAAGTAATTGCTGTAGTTACACAACCAGATAGAAAGAGAGGTCGAGGAAAAACTTTGTCTCCTTCGCCAGTGAAACAAGCTGCTATAGATTTTGGTATACCTGTTTTAGCTACTCAATCAATAAGAAAAGATCAAATCACAAAGGACATCTTGATAAGCTTAAATGCTGATGTTTATGTTGTCGTAGCTTTTGGACAAATTCTTCCAAAAGAAATATTAGATCAACCACAACTTGGATGCTGGAATAGTCATGCTTCTCTACTACCTGCCTGGAGAGGAGCAGCTCCGATACAATGGAGTTTAATTAATGATGATACAAAGACCGGTATTTGTATTATGTCAATGGAAGAAGGCCTGGATACTGGACCTGTTATTGAACAGGAGACAACACTTATCAATGAATCAGATAACCTAGAGATATTGACTAAAAGACTATCGAATATATCATCAAAACTATTAGTTAAAACATTAGAAAGAATTAGGAAAACTAAAAATTTAAGTAAATCATCTAGATTAGAAAGATTAAATGCAATTGATCAATCAAAGTTGCCTGGTAACCCGAGTTATGCAAGACAGTTAAAGAAAGCAGACTATTTAATTGATTGGAATCAAAAGGCTAAAAAAATAATTAAAACAATAAAGGGATTATATCCTAATGCATATACAATTTATAAAGGTAAAAGAATAAAAATTCTAGAGGCTACTACATCAACAAATAAGTTAAATATATCAGATCTTCAGCAATCAATAATAGATTCAGCAGATCATGGAAAACCTGGGGAAATAATTATGGTTAATAAAATTAATGGCTTACAGATAATGACTGAAGATATACCAATTCAGATCATATTTGCACAACTAGAAGGTAAAAAGGCTACAGATGGTTATACCATATCTTTACAATCTAAACTTACAAAAAAGGATATATTTACAAACTAATTATTGTCTAAAGTAGTTTTTTTACTTGAGAAACCCCAAAGAAAAAGAACCAACATAGTTAAGAAGAATAAATATTCTGGTATAATTAATTTATATAATATTAATTGAATAATCAACTTAATTCCTATAATACCTACAGCAATATAACCTGCTTTTTCTAGATTAATATAAATCTCTAACCATTTTATAAATAAGCCAGATGTGAATCTTAATGCAATTACACCAATAATTGCTCCTGTAATAACCAAAAGGAATTGATCACTTATTGCTACCGCTGCTGTAATGCTGTCTATTGAAAACGCTATGTCAGTAACTGACAATATTAGAATTACTTTAACTAATGAATTTTCACGTTTATTATCTTTAAATTCATTATTGTCATTAGAGAGATTATTATTAAGATCAATAAACTTTGATAGTGAGAGAGATATTAAATAAATACCACCAATTAATTTTACAGGCCAAAAATTTAGAATAAATTGAGCAGTTAGAATAACAAGAATTCTAAATATTAATGCTATAAATATACCTATATTAAGTGCTTTCTTTTGAAGATCTATATTATTAAGATTCTTGGTTATTGATGCTAGTGCTACAGCATTATCAGCAGACAATACAAGTTCTAAAGATACAATGATCGGCAAGAGAGGTGCTAATTCAACCCATCTATCGATACCATCAAGTAACGGAGTTAAAGATCTGAGAGATGCTGAATCCATTAAATTACGAAAAAAGAGCTATTTACTTTGTCTGTTTGGTATATGTTAACTCTAATAATTCTAATCAGCGCTAATTCAGAAGTGTCATGAGAATTGAATCTAAACTTTGCCATGTATCCGAGAATAAGGCTGTTGTTCAAGTAAATGGTTGGCTTAATGACAAAAATCTTGGAAGTGCACTAGCGGAAGGCTCTACAGTCGAAGAAGCTGAAGATAAAGCCATATCAAGATTAAATGAAAGAATAAATATACCAACAAAAAAAAATGAAACTATAACCTCTTCTATCGAAGATCAATCTAAAACATCATCGACAGTCGAATTACCTAAAAGTAAAAAAATAGAAAATATTAATAACAATCACGAGCCAAGTGATTGGAGTAATGAATTAACTGCAATAGATTTAGAAATTCAACGATTAAAATGGTCTAGAGATGATGAAATAAAATTTCTACAACAATCATTAGGTTATAATAGTCGAAATAAAATAACTAATTACTCTGACATAATAAAGTATTTAAGTCTTTTAAAAAAGACGGATATGCAAGATTCATTTAAAAAAGTAAATAGAAATATTAATACTTTAATAGAGGAGTCTGATAGTATACTTGAGGATTTATCATGGGATAATATTAAGGGAAGAGAATTTTTACGAAAGGAATATAATGTTTCAACAAGGAAGGAACTTAATGAACAACAATTAATCTCATTTGTTGAAAAGCTTAAAGCTATTCGAAATCAATATCTAATTCAATAGCCTTCTCAACAAGACGAGTAAAATGTTAGGGTTATTAAAATAATCAAGTAAATAGGAATAGTGTCTTTAGAGTCAATAGCAAAGTATTTAGAAAATCATCAGTTAACAAGTGAGTTAATTGGACGTACAAAAAGGGATGAAAGATTAATATTAACTGGAGCTTCGCGTACAGCTAAGGCTTTAATTACAACATCTCTTGCAAAAAAAGAATCCAAAAAATTATTGGTAATTGTCCCAACATTAGAAGATGCAACTAGGTGGTTTCCACTTGTAAAAGACTGTGGTTGGACGAAGACGTGTTTATATCCTACAAGTGAAGTATCTCCATATGATTCCATAAAGATAACTTCAGAAATAATATGGGGTCAATTACAAGTTTTAAGCGATATATTGGAAACAAAAGATGATGAAAATATTGCTATTATAGCTACAGAAAGATCATTACAGCCTCATCTGCCTCCATTTGAATATCTAAAATCAAAGTGTATAAAATTAAATAGAGGTGATGAAATTAATTTAAAAGATTTATCTTTTAAATTGAGTCAATGTGGATATATAAAGTCGAATAATATTGATCAAGAAGGAACGTGGACAAGACGTGGAGATATTATTGATATTTATCCGGTTAGTAATGAACTACCAATAAGATTAGAGTTATTTGGTGATTCAATAGATAAGATTAAAGAATTCGATCCAATATCACAAAGATCACTAGAAAAGATTAACACAGTATGTATTACACCAACAGGTTATGACCCACTAATTATTAATCAGCTTATATCAATTAAAGAAAAGGATATTTCTTGTTTATTTACAGATGACGAGTATTCTGAGTTAATAGAATCAAACACATTAGAATCTGCAAAAAAATATTTAGGAGTAGCATTTAATAAGCCTTCATCATTATTAGATTACTTAGATAAAAATACTTTTATTGTTGTTGATGAAAGGATGCAAGGTATTACTCATGGCAATGCATGGTATAATATTGTTAATGAAAGTTATACAGATTTAATTTCACAGCCACGAAGTGAAGGGTCAATCAGGGATCTATTAAAACCTAATCTTCATACTAATATTAATAAAATTTTTGATTCACTGAATAACTATAAAGGAATTGATATAACAGATTTAGATGATATGACATCAAAAAGTAATGTTTTTAATATATCTAGTAAAGTTCATAGATGGCTTCCTAATCAATATGGCAAGATCAGTTTATCATTAAAAGAATATATAAAACAAAAATATTCAATCTGGATTATTTCAGCTCAACCAAGCAGGGCAGTTTCTCTCTTAGAAGAACATGACTGTATCTCAAAGTTTATATCTAATTATAATGATCTAAATTCTATTAAAAGTATTATTGAAGACAATATACCTGTAGCTATTAAAAATAAAAATGAAGGAGATATTGAAGGATTTCTATTACCAGCATGGAAAATTGCATTGTTAACAGATAAGGAATTTTTTGGTCAGCACAATTTTTCCAGTTCTGGTTATGTAAGAAGAAGAAAAAGTTCCCAAAGTAAAAAAATAGATCCAAATAAAATGAAGCCTGGGGATTATGTTGTTCATAAAAATCATGGGATAGGATTATTTCAGAATATTCAAAAATTAAGTATTAATGGTGAATCTAGAGATTACCTTGTAATAAAATATATGGATGGAAAACTTAGTGTTGCCGCTGATCAACTTGGTAGTTTAGGTAGATATAGGAATTCAAATTCAAAAAAACCTAAAATAAGTAAATTAGGTGGTACTAATTGGAATAAAATAAAGGAAAAGGCAAAAAAGTCCGTAAAGAAAATTGCTATCGATCTAATTAAATTATATGCAGAAAGAAGTAAAGAAAAAGGCTATAAATTTCCAAAAGATGGTCCTTGGCAAACAGAGTTAGAAGACTCATTTCCATACTCTTTAACTCCTGATCAGGCCCAAGCTACTACTCAAGTTAAATCTGATATGGAAAGTGAAAAGCCAATGGATAGATTAGTATGTGGTGATGTTGGGTTTGGGAAGACAGAGGTTGCAATCAGAGCAATATTTAAGGCAATAACCTCAGGTAAACAAATAGCATTGTTAGCACCAACAACAATATTATCTCAGCAACATTGGAGAACTATTACGGATCGGTTTGCTCCTTACCCTATCAAAGTATCATTATTAAATAGATTTAAAACGAGTAGTGAAAGGAAACAAATATTAAGTGGACTAAAAGATGGACAGATTGATGCCGTCGTTGGAACACATCAGCTTTTGAATAAAAAATTAGTTTATAAAAACTTAGGACTTTTAGTTATAGATGAAGAACAACGTTTTGGAGTTAATCAAAAGGAAAAGATTAAGGAATTAAAAAAAAGTGTAGATGTTTTAACTCTTTCCGCAACTCCAATCCCACGCACATTATATATGAGTCTTTCTGGTGTTCGAGAAATGAGTCTAATTACAACACCACCACCTTTAAGAAGGCCAATTAAAACTCATTTAGTGCCTCTTGATAATGAAATAATAAGAAGCGCAATTTCACAAGAAATTGATAGAGGTGGCCAAATATTTTATATTGTTCCTCGAATAAAAGGTATTAATGAGGTAGCAGAAAAGTTAAAGATAATGATTCCAAATGTTAAATTACTAATTGCACACGGTCAAATGGAAGAAGGTGTATTAGAAAATGCAATGCTTGCATTTAATGCTGGAGAAGCAGATATTTTACTATGTACAACTATTGTCGAAAGTGGATTAGATATTCCTAGAGTCAATACTATTTTAATTGAAGATTCTCATAAGTTTGGATTATCTCAACTTTACCAACTTAGGGGCAGAGTAGGGCGTAGTGGCGTACAAGCACATGCTTGGCTGTTATATCCAAGCAATGAGAAATTAAATGAGAGTTCAAGACAAAGGTTAAAAGCCATAAAGGAATTTAGTGATTTAGGCAGTGGCTATCAATTAGCAATGAGGGATATGGAAATTAGAGGCGTTGGAAATATTTTAGGTATTGAACAAAGTGGACAAATGGAAACAATAGGATTTGATTTGTATATGGAATTACTTCAGGAAACTATCGCCGAAATACAAGGACAAGACATTCCTTCTGTTGACGATACTCAAATTGATTTGCCCGTGACAGCTTTTATACCTGGGGATTGGATAACTGATCCAGATGAAAAAATAAACGCTTATAGATTAGCCACACAATGTGAAAACAATGATTCGTTAGTTCAGTTTGCTAGCAACATGGTTGATAGATATGGAACATTACCTAAGGCAGTTGAATCATTATTAGAAGTAATGAAGTTAAAAATAATCGCAAAAAGGTGTGGTTTCTCGAGAATTAAGCTTTCTAAACCAAATGTAGAGCTTGAGACGATGATGGATGAGCCAGCTTTTAAATTACTAAGAAAAGGATTAGCAAACCATCTTCACAGTAGATTTATCTATAAAAAAGGAGATAGGTGCTCGACAGTGACTATTCGAGGTTTAGGAATAATGGACAGCGATAAACTATTGGAACAACTTACTGAATGGCTAAATTTAATGAATTCAGAAATCAATAATTTATAACTCAATTTCATCAAAAGGACATGTCAATCTTTGAATTGGTTGATCTAAACGCTTTTAAATTTAAAAATTGCTATAGTCACCAAAATTTGGTTATTGTTACCTTGGGTGAAGTAATAGAAATCAGTACTAACCAATATGGGCTAAGTCTTTTTAGCGGCATGGTAAGCCTTATTGCTTTAGGAATATATACACTTTTAGCTGTAGACACAGGAAATGATGATGATGATTCCGATTCTGGAAGTGGTGGCTTGATGCAACCAGTTAATTAATTATATGATCAACCAGATATTAAGTTTGCGAGTCTTTCTCTAAAATCACCCTTAGCTATTCCACCTTTAAGTTCACCAATAATTTCAAATTCTCCCTCAGGCTGATTAACTAATAGATAAGTCGGCCATCCCATTCCTTCTTTGGTAGGATACTGTTTCAATAGAATTGGTCTGTATTTTCTATAAACCATTGTATCTTGCAGTTTTACGCTAATAAATTCAACACCTAATTCATTTGCAACTTTCGAGTCAAAGAAGCTCATCCTATGGCAAGTACCACAATCCTCAGAACTAAATTTAATTAAAGAAAAGGCCATAAAAAAATTTAATGCACATTTATACTAAATATATCTATTAATAAAGACTAGTTCAGTTAATAGACTTATTGTTTCTTGCAATAACACAAAAGAAAGGATCACTTTCTGCAGAATAAACCCCAAAAATTTTTTTATCATATGTTTTTTCTTTGAATATTTTTTCAATTCGCCAACCATTAGCCTCAAGAACTCTTTTGACATATTCAATTCTTTGTAACTCTGACGAATTGGTCCAGATGTTTGGAGCTTTAGTCCAAAATGCACGATTAGTGAAAGAGATTATCAATAATGAATCAGATTTGATAATTCTTGATAATTCTATGGATACTTTTTCTGGATATTGAAGATATTGCCAACCAGCAACGATTAATCCAGCATCAACAGAAGAGTCTTCAATTGGCATATTTTGTATCTTATTTAAATTTTGAACCCAATACCTATCAAGTCTTTCATTGCGATTCAATTCATCTTCATTCATTCCATGTCCAATAACTTTTTTATATCTAATATTTGATGGTAAATGACTTACCCAACTACTCATTAAATCTAGAATCACATAATTATTGAGTAGATAATTTGAGTATAAGTTTGTAAGTCGCTTTCTGAATGAGTCACTGAGGTGATTTACATATCTTGGATTGTGATAAAAAATCTTGTCATCAGTGCTATCAATCTTCTCTCTATCATTAATTGAAAGTTTCATTTAATTTTAATTTATTCTAAATTTTAGGTGTTTTTTAATTTATTTGGGGATAATTAGCAATTTAAAAAGTATATTTTTAAATTTTTTATTCTCAATATAAATATAGTTAATGATATTTTTTGATAATTAATATATCATTAAGTCAAATAAAACCAATATATAGAGTTAATATGAAAATGATTTCTATGAATTATTATCTCATTAATATTAATCTGTTAAACTTTTGGGAGATGTTGTATTTTCTATTAACTCGTACTTATTATTTGTTGGAATAAATAGAAATAAAGAACTAGAAAACAGGAAAATAATTAAAGCATAAAAGAAATTTGACTTTTTCTTTTGATTAGAAATACTATTAAGTATATATTTTTTGCTAAAGGGCTTATCTTGATTGATATCCCATCTGATATTAACCCTAGGATCAAATCTTATCCGATCTAGACATCGTGTTAGATCTGATAATTCAGAGTCATCTAAAATAATTTCTAATGGTTTAACTCCATCTTTAGTGCTATTGAGTAATAATTTATGGCATATACCTAAAGGGGATATTGTCACAATATTATTATCAGATATAAAAGTCTTTCGAATTCCTGATACATATGCTCTTGAATATAGGAGTATTACTTGCATCAAATTATCGAGATGTTCTTTCTCTCCCTCTAATAGAGGTGAACCAATGATTTTCAATGTCCATGAAGATAATATACCAATAGTATCTTCCGAGTCTCCATTTGAAACATCTGGCATCCCTGCAATTTTCAGGGAAGAAGAGTCTTGATCAAATGTATAAGATAAATTAATCATTATATATACTACGATTGATAATACAAAGAAGCTTTTAAACGATTAGCCCCCCCTTCACCACAGGATAGAGATAGTATGACTAATAATTCTCTAAAAAATTCACTATTACCTTCAGTTAATAAAGAGTCGATATAACTTCGTTGAATATTCATCCTTTCACGTATAAGTGACTTAAGACGTGTAGTAAATATTGACCATCTTTCTTGATTAAGCGTCTTAGATTCTTTTGAAGATAATAATTGCCTAATAAGTGGATACAGATTGTCTGCCATGGAAGAAATAAGCTCAACAAGTGATTCAATCTGGTCAGAAGATAGAGATTTAAATGTATAAGTATTCCTCAAAGGGTTTGTACATCTGATTTTCCAAAATTGAGCTCTATTAGAGAAATCATCAGACAAGCCAATATCTTTGGCCTTTAAGAATAAGGAATCGGTGGCATTAAGTTGAAGAGTTTCAATAACTAATATCAAAAAGTCAAGTTTCCTTGGAGTATCTTTAGCGATTACGCAATTAACAAAAGGCTCGTTAACATTGGTGTCTTGATATTTTGAGCCATTTTTGAGGTAATCATTCTGACTAGCAATTAAATTGGATTTCTTCATACTTTAAATAATGACAGGAGATTGTTGATTGGCTAGCTTTATTGTTGGTTTTATAAAACCGCACACTTATATTTATAACTAATGGAAAACTTGAAAAAATACATAGGTGAAATAAATGACTTCCCAAAAGAAGGAATAGTCTTCAAAGACATAAATCCAATATATAAAGAGCCCAAAATATGGAATCAATTAATGCTGCCTTTGCAAAATCTAATATCGTCTACAAAACCAGATTATATAGCTGGCATTGAATCGAGAGGATTCATTTCAGCATCCGCATTAGCTTTTAAACTTGATATAGGTTTTATTCCTATTAGAAAACCCAATAAATTACCTGGTGAAGTAATTGGTCTTAATTATAAGCTTGAATATGGCGAAGACAGACTAGAGATTCAAAAGAATTCATTCAAGCAAAAAAGCAAAATAATATTAATTGATGATTTGTTAGCAACAGGAGGAACTGCAGGTACCGCTGGTAATTTGATCAGAGAAGCAGGAGGTAAATTAATTGGATATGCTTTTCTTGTAGAACTTACTGAACTTAATGGAAGAAAAAATTTAGATTCGAATTTAATTATAGAAAGTATAATAAAGTATTAATTATCCTTTAACCATATAAGTATTATCTTTAATTGAGAAAGAGTTATCAAACCATAACTCCACATAACAATAGGCAGGGGAGAATTCTCAAATAAACATCTATTGATCCCTAATTCCAATGCACTCTTACTTATTCCAACTTTATAAATAATAAAATCACATAATTCTTCAGAAGGTGGGTTGATTGAATTACTATAATTATTCATTACGTATAAAAATGATTAGAATCCATTTGTCATTACATTAAGAATAAATTTTCTAATAATTGATGATCTTCTTAAAACGAAGAATATAAATGTCCTAGGTAAAATAAAGATGTTGATATTACTTCTAGAATATCGTACTAAACAATCAGTTAATATAGATATAGAAAATACGTCGACTAAACGAGACAATGAATATATAAATGGAATAATAGAATAATGCTTTTTAAAGAATGGAATTGAAATTATTTTCGTAAGACAATCTACATCTCTCCAACATAAATTCAGACCTTGACCTCCTACTGGGTGAAATTTATGAGCTGTTTCTCCTAAGTAAATATATTTTCCAGAATAAAATTTATAGCTTATTAGAAATTTAATAGGGAAAGATTTAGGTTCATCGATAATAGTATCCGGTTCAATACCATATGGAAGAATTGTTGATAAGTAGTCTAAAAATAATGACTTTGGTTGATTCATATTATGGTTACCCTTTACTATTGATTGACTGCATATAATTTGGAATAAATCTCCACCTAAAGGAAGAACAGCCAAAGGTCCCTCAGAGTTTAGAATTTCAAATGCTTCATTAGATTTAACACCCCTTAATAGCACCTTAGCGGTTATACACATTTGATTATAATTAAAGTTAAATGAAGGTGTTTTAAGCTTCTTTTTAGTGATAGAGTTAGATCCATCCGCTGCAATAATTAGATCATAATTATTTGTATTAGGTATAACAGACGTGGGAATTTTGTTAATCTTTTCAACTTCTGATATGAATTCTAGTATTGCTATCATAATGAGTTTATGTTCTGCAATCCATCCAACTGCTGAATAATTTTGTTCTGAAACTCCTAAATCTTTTAAAAGAAATTGAAACTTTTTATTTAATTCATAATCGATAACATTTAGATATTGAAAAGGGACCAGATTGGATACTATATTAGACCATAATCCAATATTATCTAATATCTTTCTAGAGGAATGTGTGATAGCATATGTTCTATCTCTATTTATAAGTTCTTCGTCAGATAATCTTTCATATAGATCAACTCTACAGCCAGCCTTTGCTAATGATATTGCTGCCAATGATCCAGTTAATCCAGAACCAATAATTGCTATATTCATGAGTGATATTATATCATTTTTTCATGAAAATTTAGCTAGAAATTCTTATATTCACAAACTCCTCAAAGGCAGGACGAAGGAGAAATGGGTAAGAACCAACCCATAGATTTATCTCAGGACACCAGGCGTCACTTATGCCTTGAATTCTTTCAAAATCTCTTCTATTACTAAAAACAACGCAATTAATTCTCATACCTTTTTTTAGTATATTGAACTTGTTTTTTAATGGAAAACTTATATTACCTATAAAGCCATCTTCATCTTCTATATCTAAAACAACCCATGTTCTCTTTTTCTCTAATACTTCTAATCTTCCATCTCTATTTGCTTGTTCTTGTTTATCTTCGACTCTATCTTCCACATAAACATCAGATATAAAACCATCAACTAAGGCTGAAAAAGGAAAACTTTTAAACTTAGAATTTTTTCTACTAGCTTCAAGTATTGGACCCCATAAAATATATAAAAGGAAAATTACACCTAATACCAACCATAATGAATAAAATTGACTTGTTACTTGACTTTGGCTGATGAGCAATGTAATTACACCACCAATGGCTGAAATCATAATCCTTTGAAAGATCTTCTGAGGATTACCCAAGGCTGAATTAAATTGCTTTCCTGTTGCTACAGAAGGGATCAATTTATTAATCTCATTTTGCTTAATCGGAAATAGCATTTGTATGAATAACTATAGGATTTTCTCTAAGCCATAAACCAATTTATTGAAATTTCGGATTTTTTTAACCACTAATAAAACTCCTGGCATGTAAGCAGAACGATCAATAGTGTTATGAGCTAACTCATATGTCTCTCCATTGGAACCAAACATGACTTGTTGATGAGCAACAAGTCCAGGTAATCTAACTGAATGAAGTCTCAAGCCACTTGGACGTGAACCACCACGTGAGCCTTTGATAGATTCCTCTTCGTTTACTAAGGGTTTATTAAAAGCAGAGCGTTGTTCCTCTATTAATTCTGCTGTTTTAATGCATGTTCCGCTTGGAGCATCAGCTTTTTTATTGTGATGCATTTCTGTTAATTCAGCGAACTCATAAAAACGAGCCGCAGCTGCTGCTGCTTGCTGCAATAAAACCATACCAACAGAAAAGTTTGGAATAATTGCAGAACCAAGTGAAGCCTTTTCTGCAAATTTAGAAAGATCATCTAATTGATCTGTTGTTATTCCAGTTGTACCAATCACAGGATGAATTCCATAGGCTATGGCAGTACGGGTGTGTCTATAAGCAACTTTGGGATGAGTGAAATCAACTAGAACTGCACGATCATTTGGTCTATCTTTAGGTATGTTCTGACTTGCAGCACACAAAGAGCCTTCGAAATCGCTTGAAAGGAATACATCTAGTGGCTCTAATCCTAGTAATGATCCTATGTCTTGTCCTTCTTTGTCCTTCTGATTATCGATTGCGCCAACAAGTTGATATTCTTTGGATGAATTAATTGCATTAATAACCTCAGATCCCATACGACCTAAAGCTCCTGCAACTAAAACTGGTATTGATTGATTAGCAGAACTCATTGAATTTCTTTTTTTACAATCATATTTGATGTCCCTTGTAACACGCATTAACTAAATAACACACTAAAGGGCCACTGAACACTAGGCTTGGTCGAATTCCGATAGAAGAAAAGATGTTTACACAGGTTCGCTCAGCCAATCGCAGAGTTTCACCTGTCGAGAATCACAGTCATAAAGCAGTTATGAAGGCTGTTTATGTGGTTCTTGAGCCTCAATATCAAAATGCACTTACACAGGCTGCAAACTCTTTAAATTCGCAAAAAGGACCAATTGGAATTGAACTTAATGGGTATTTAATTGAAGAACTTAGAGATAAAGCTAATTACGAAAGCTTTAAAAAAGATATAGAAAATGCTGATTTATTCGTAGCTTCATTGATTTTTATCGAAGATTTGGCGCAAAAAGTTGTTGAAGCTGTCGAACCTCATAAGGAAAATCTTAAAGCTGCGGTGGTATTTCCATCAATGCCAGAGGTCATGCGATTGAACAAATTGGGTACTTTTTCTATGGCCCAGTTAGGCCAAAGTAAAAGTATCATTGGCGATTTTATGAAGAAGAGGAAAGAGTCGGGGGGGGCTGGTTTCCAAGATTCGATGTTGAAACTACTAAATACTTTGCCTTCAATTCTTAAGTATTTGCCAGTAGATAAGGCTCAAGATGCTCGTAGTTTTATGCTCAGTTTTCAATACTGGTTAGGTGGGACTCCGGATAATCTGAGGAACTTCCTACTAATGCTTGGAGACAAGTATGTATTTCCAGAACTAAATAAAGAACAAGAAAAAATAGAAGTTGCAGAGCCAGAAGTTTTCCCTGATTTAGGAATTTGGCATCCTCTAGCACCAAATATGTTTGAAGATAAAAAAGAATATCTAAATTGGACAGCATCAAGAGATGATCTATCTAATAAGGCTAAAGAAGGTCCAGTAATTGGTCTTGTACTCCAAAGAAGTCATATTGTTACCGGAGATGATGCCCACTATGTTGCTGTAATACAAGAGTTGGAATATAGGGGAGCAACAGTTATACCAATTTTTTGTGGTGGATTAGATTTTTCTAAGCCAGTAAATGAATTTTATTACGATCCAATTAATCCTGAGAAACCAATTGTAGACGGAGTTGTCTCACTTACAGGTTTTGCTCTTGTAGGAGGTCCTGCAAGGCAAGACCACCCTAAAGCTGTGGAAGCTTTAAAGAAACTCAATCGACCTTACATGGTTGCTCTTCCACTAGTTTTCCAAACAACCCAAGAATGGGAAGGAAGTGATCTAGGTCTTCATCCAGTGCAAGTTGCCCTTCAGATTGCTATTCCTGAATTAGATGGTGCTATTGAACCAATAGTTCTATCTGGTCGAGACGATGCCACTGGAAAAGCTCATACACTTCAAGACAGAGTAGACGCAATAGCAGAAAGAGCCATTAGATGGTCATCACTAAGAATAAAAAAACGCGACCAAAAGAAATTAGCTATTACTGTATTTAGTTTTCCACCAGATAAAGGAAATGTTGGAACAGCTGCATATTTAGACGTCTTTGGATCTATTTATAGAGTATTAGAAGAAATGAAGGAAAAAGGTTACTTCATAAAAGATTTACCTAAAAATCCCAAAGAACTGATGGAGACATTAATAAATGATCCTGAAGCTTTACAAGGGTCTCCTGAACTATCAATAGCTCACCGAATGAGCGTAAAAGAATATGAAAAATTAACTCCATATTCTGAGAGGTTAGAAGAAAACTGGGGAAAGCCACCGGGAAATTTAAATAGTGACGGACAAAATCTTCTCATATACGGAAAAGAATTTGGGAATGTATTTGTTGGTGTACAACCAACATTTGGATACGAAGGCGATCCTATGAGATTACTTTATTCAAGAAGTGCTAGTCCTCATCATGGTTTTGCAGCTTATTACACTTATTTAGAAAAAGTCTGGAAAGCTGACGCAGTTCTTCATTTTGGAACTCACGGCTCGCTTGAATTCATGCCTGGTAAACAGATGGGAATGAGTGAGACTTGTTATCCAGATTCATTAATCGGCGGTCTGCCTAATCTTTATTACTATGCAGCAAATAATCCCTCGGAAGCAACAATTGCAAAAAGAAGAGGATATGCTTCAACAATTAGTTATTTAACTCCTCCTGCTGAAAATGCTGGACTATATAAAGGTCTTAAAGAACTTGGAGAGTTAGTTGGTTCTTATCAACAATTACGAGAAAGTGGAAGAGGAATTCAAATTGTTAACGCAATAGTTGAAACATCAAAAAAATGTAATCTTGATGAAGATGTCAAACTACCTGAAAAAGATGCATCCGAATTAGAAATAGATGAAAGAGACTTGGTAGTGGGAAATGTTTATAAACAATTAATGGAAATAGAAAGTCGATTATTACCTTGCGGCTTACACACTATTGGAAAACCAGCCACTGCAGAAGAAGCTATTGCAACGTTAGTAAGTATTGCATCCATAGAAAGAGAAGATGATGGGATTAGATCTTTACCAGGTTTATTAGCAGAATCAAAAGGAAAAACAATTGATCAAGTCTATGAAGGTAACAATAAGGGAAAATTAGAAGATGTTGAACTTAATAAATTAATTACAGAAACAGCAAGAGAAGCTGTGGGTTCAATGGTTAAGTCTCTAACAGGAAGAGATGGAAGAGTAAATATGAAGAAGAATTTATGGACACTAATTGTCGAGTTCTTGAGAGGAATTGGTTTCTCAATCCCATCACCATGGCAAGCATCAGCTAAGAAAGCAGGTTTTGAAAATGTAAATACAAGTTCATTAGATAAATTATTTGACTATTTGAGATTTTGCTTAGAACAAATATGTGCAGATAAAGAAATGGAGAGCCTATTAAAAGCTCTTGATGGTGATTATGTTATTCCTGGTCCTGGTGGAGATCCTATAAGGAACCCCGGAGTATTACCAAGTGGTAAAAATATACATGCTTTAGATCCTCAATCAATACCAACCGTAGCTGCTGTAGCATCAGCCAAAGGTGTAGTTGATAAGCTTATTGAGAGACAAAAAGAGGAGCAAGGTACATGGCCTGAAACGATTGCCTGCGTTCTGTGGGGTACTGACAACATTAAAACCTATGGAGAGTCATTAGCTCAAATCCTTTGGTTTGTAGGAGTCAAACCAAAACCAGATTCTGTAGGCAGGGTTAATAAATTAGAGCTCCTTTCTCTTGAGGAACTAGGAAGACCAAGAATCGATGTAGTTGTTAACTGCTCGGGTGTGTTTAGGGATTTGTTTATCAATCAAATGGCATTGATTGACCAAGCTGTAAAAATGGCTGCCGAGGCAGATGAACCACTTGATCAAAATTTTGTAAGAAAACATGCCCTTGAGCAGGCCGAAAAAGAAGGTAAAAGTATTAGGGAATCAGCTAGCAGAGTATTCTCAAATGCTAGTGGAAGTTACAGCTCAAATGTCAATTTGGCAGTAGAAAATTCAACATGGGAAGAAGAAAATGAATTACAAGAGATGTACCTTTCTAGAAAAACATATGCATTCAATGCAGATAATCCTGGTGAAATGAATCAGAACAGAGACGTTTTTGAATCAGTGATGAAAACCGCTGATGTTACATTCCAAAATCTAGATTCTTCAGAAATATCTTTAACAGACGTAAGTCATTACTTTGACTCAGATCCAACAAATTTAATCAAGAATCTTAGAGATGATGGCAAAGCACCAAGTAGTTATATAGCCGACACCACCACAGCCAATGCTCAGGTCAGATCATTAAGTGAAACTATTAGATTAGATTCAAGAACAAAGTTACTAAACCCAAAATGGTATGAAGGAATGCTCAAATCTGGATATGAAGGCGTAAGGGAAGTCTCAAATAGACTTAATTACACATTAGGATGGAGTGCAACTAGTGGACAAGTTGATAATTTTGTATATGAAGAATCAAATGAAACTTTTATAAATGATCCAGAGATGAGGAAAAGATTAATGGAATTGAATCCTCATAGTTTCAGAAGAATTGTTGGTACATTATTAGAAGTTAATGGTAGAGGCTATTGGGAAACTTCAGATGAAAATATTGAACAATTAAAAGAACTTTACCAAGAAGTTGAAGATAGAATCGAAGGAGTTAATACAGAAGATTAATTATAGATTAAATAATTGACTTAGTCATCATTATAGTTTGGGAGATTTCTTTAATATCGTGTACTCTTAAAATATCAACGCCAGCAATCACACATCTTGAAGCTACTGCCGCAGTTCCAAATATTCTTTTAGTAGGATCAGTTTCATTAATAACTGCTCCTATAAATCGTTTTCTAGAAGCTCCTATTAATAATGGATAATTCATACATGCAAATTCTTCTAAATTGCGAAGCAAAGTTAAGTTATGGTCGACATTTTTTGCAAACCCTATTCCAGGATCAATAATAATTTGATGATTTTTTATACCTTTAGATAGTGCTAGATCAATTTGATCTGATAATTCATTTTTTACATCTTTAACGACGTTAGTATATTTAGCTAAAGAATCCATTGTCTTACTATTTCCACGACTATGAGTCAAAACATATGGCGAACCTTTATCAGCGACAACATTAAAAATTTCAGGATCATGTCTACCGCCACTAACATCATTAACCCAATCAGCACCAACATTTAATATTTTCTCAGCGACAGAATGATGAAAGGTGTCTACAGAAATTGGAATCTCAGGATGTATTAATTTTAATTCTTTTATTAAAGGAACCAATCTTTTAATCTCAATTTCGGCTCCAACCTCTGATGCTCCAGGTCGTGTGCTCTGTGCTCCAATGTCTAAAATATGCGCTCCTTGCTTAATGCACAATGATGCATAATTAATAGCAGTGGGTAAGTCAATATATAATCCTCCATCACTAAATGAATCTTCAGTGATGTTTAAAATTGCCATTAAATGGGTTTCTCTTTCCCAATCTTCTGGCAGACAATTATTAAATTGTTTCGTAATTTGCAATTCTCGCAAAATTTGTAGGATCTAAGGAAGCTCCTCCAACTAATACTCCATCAATATCTGACATAGACATAATCTCATCAATATTATTTGATTTAACTGATCCCCCATATTGAATAATGACGTCTTCATAACCAATCCATTTACGAATGAGTCCACAAATTCTATTAGCCTCAAGGGCTGCACAAGTTTTTCCAGTACCAATAGCCCAAATTGGTTCATAAGCAACTATGAGCCTCTTTACATCAATTCCTTCTAGGCCCTGTTCAATTTGCCTACGAATAACCCTTTCAGCTTCTCCAAGATCTCTTTGTTGAATAGTTTCCCCAACGCAAACAATTGGAATCAAATTATGATCCTGAGCCGATTGAGCTCTCTTATTTATTTGTTCATCACTTTCACTAAAATATTTTCTTGGCTCACTGTGTCCAACGATTGCACATTTAACCGAAAGCTCATTAAGCATTAGTGGAGAAACCTCGGCCGTATAGGCTCCACTATCCTCCCAATGAACATTTTGACTAGATAATGAAAGATAGTCGCTTCTGTCCTTAATGAACTCAGAGAGAGGATATAAGGCTGTAAATGGAGGTGCGATAACAACTTCTCTATCTTTTTTGGGTATATCTTTTAACAATGGGAATAATACCCGCATGTACTCAATCGCTTCCGTACAAGTCATGTTCATCTTCCAATTCCCTGCAATGACCGGTTTACGCACGCTAGCTCCTCATTTTTCGCTTATTGCCAACTTACGGCCTAGAGGATCAGAATTTGGAACAATGTATGTTTCATTATCAAAAATAATTTGATCACCTTCAATTAATTTCCTACCTCTTCTGTTTTCCACAATGCCATTTACTGTTATTTTTCCTGATTTAATAACAATTTTAGCTTCTCCTCCAGTCTGAACAATCCCAACAAGTTTTAAAAACTGATCCAATTTCATTTACGTGCTTTTAAATTAAACATTGATAGTTTGATGGAATGAAACAAAAAAACAAAATAAATTTTATTTACCTGATAGGCAGACTCAAGGGACACTTGCCAATATTGCTATTGGGTAGCATTAGCATGTTTGTATACGTAATTTGCTGGCCAATACTCGCATGGTTATCAGGAAAACTAATACCAGCTATTGGTCAAGGAAATACAAAGCAAGTTTTAACTCTAATTTTACAAGCCCTAATTGTTTTTATAATTCAAAAAACATCACAATATCTACAAGATAGTCTACTAGCAAAACCAGCATTAGCTCTAGGCCAAGATCTTCGAACAACTCTTTTCAGAAAACTTCAAAAAACCAATATTCTTTTCATAGAAAAACTCTCATCTGGAGATATTGCGTACAGACTTACAGAGGATGTTGATCGAGTCGGGGAAGTTATTTATAAATCTATTCAAGATACGACACCGTCGATATTTCAACTATTAGCAGTATTTGGTTATATGATATTTATTGACTGGAATTTATCACTTGCAACAATTATATTAGCCCCACTAATTGCTTTATTAGTTAGTGATTTTGGAGGAAGAGTATTAAAAGCATCTGAGCAAAGCCAAAATAAAATAAGCTCATTAGCAAGTCTGCTTTCAGAGGCTATTCAAGGTCTACCTATGGTTAAGGCATTTGCCGTGGAAGATTGGTTACAAAAAGATTTTGATAAACAAGTTAAATTTCATAAAGAAGCGAAATATAAAATGCTAAAGCTAGTAGCCCTTCAACATCCCATAGTCGGATTAATAGAAGTAATAGGTATTTTAAGTATCCTCGCAATTGGAACTTTTAGGATACAAAGTGGTGGCATATCTAATGAAGAGTTTGGTAGTTATTTCACAGCATTAATAATGTTAATTGATCCAATAAGTCATATAACAACTAATTACAACGAATTAAAGCAAGGTCAAGCATCACTAAAAAGATTAAATGAAATAACAACTAATCCTGTAGAAATATCATTATCTGATAGAGGTATTATACCCAAGAGACTTTCTGGTAGATTATCATTTAAAAATGTATTCTTTGCGTATAATTATGAAAATGAGGTTATAAATAACATAAATTTAGAAATAGACCATGGAAAAATAATGGCATTAGTTGGTCCATCAGGAGCAGGTAAAAGCACAATCTTTTCACTAATATTAAAATTTATAGAACCATCAAAAGGATCAATATTTATTGATGATTATAATTTAAACAGAATAAATACCAATTACCTAAGAAGATCAATAGGTATAGTTCCGCAAAAAACATTTATTTTTTCAGGGAGCATTGCAGAAGCGATAAGATTTGGCAGGCCAACAACCAGAGAAAATATCGTGAGGGCTGCAAAAATTGCAAATGCTCACGATTTTATTGAACAATTTCCCGAAGGCTATGAAACATTTATAGAAGAAAGAGGTAGTAATCTTTCTGGAGGTCAATTGCAGAGATTATCCATAGCAAGAGCTTTACTTGGAGATCCAACAATATTATTACTAGATGAAGCCACTAGTGCTTTGGATGCAGAAGCGGAGGAATCAGTTCAGAAAGGTCTTAAACAAGCGATGCACAACAGAACAGTATTGGTAATCGCTCACAGATTATCAACAATACAAAAGGCAGATAAAATAGCTGTAATTGAAAAAGGTAAAGTATGCGAAATCGGCAACCATGAGGAATTAATTAACAGGCAAGGAAGATATAAAGATTTTTGCGATAAACAATTTATAAAAAGCTTTTAAAAGTAATATTAATGTTATATTATAATTCAAATATAAATAGCATTAATGTCAACAACTCCATCAAACGAAAAAGAAGCAATATTAACATTTGAAGATAAACAATACGATCTTAAAAGCTTACCCAGAGATATACAAGAAATTGTCAAGGGGATGCAGGTTGCGGATGCACAATTAAGGATGCATGAAGATACACTCAAAGTACTAGCAGTTGGTCGTCAGCATCTAGCGATTCAATTAAAATCAAAGCTTGAAACAATAGATTCAATAAACTAATCCATTAAATATATATTGAAGAAAATTAATTTTCATCACAAACTATATCTAAACACTAATAAATAAATCAATAAATCAATTCAACATGCATAGCAAGTAAATAGTAAATATACTTACGGATTAATAACATTAAATAATTTCAATCTTTAGGAATAAAGGAAGCGCGTCATGAGAGAATCTAAAGAAAAAGTAAAGAGATGGGAACAAAAGGATATTGGCTGAAGCAAGCCAAAATAGAAAGCACTGCTCAATTCATTGAATACGTAAAAACCGTGGTTCCATGGCTTAGGTCGGTTGGAGGAACAATTATTGCTAAAGATGTAAACCAAAATTCTGATTTAAACGAATGGGATGGCGGACAATTAGGAGTTATTGTAGAATTTGAATCAAAAGCTGCTGCTCAAAAAGCGTTTAACTCAATTGAATTTCAAGAATATATTAAATGTAGTGGAATTGAAAATCAATTATCCCTATCAATAATTGGATAAGTGAATTATCCTTGTTCATGAATAAATAGAAAAAATTAATGGTGATAAAAGATTCTTCGACTCTTCAAAAGGGGCAAAAATTAATAATTGAAGTTAACGAAGTAACAGATCGAATACCACAAAATATCCTAGAAATAATAAGAAAGGAGCCTGTTGTCGAATTAGTTGGATATAAAATGGTTGATGGAAATCAATTTGGCCTAGTGGTTAAACTTACTAATGGGGATATAAATTGGTTTTTCGAAAAAGAGCTATCTGAAATAATGTAACTTATACCTATTCTAGAAAGCTATATTTCTTATATAAACAAAAGATACATCTTGAGCTAACAAATGATAAGTAAAGTATATTCATTAATATTCTCTAAATAACTATGTCTTACAATGAATCAACAGTGGTACTTGGTGGACTTATGCATATTCCAATTGTAATATTAGTTCTCAGATTTATTGAAAATAGATTCAAGAAAAATGAAATTAAATATCAAAAGAATTAATTAAAAATTTTTTTAAATAGAATTACTGATAAATTCATTCATTAATTTAAATGGTATAAATAATCTAATTTTAAAATATATATAACAAATGAAAACAATAATCATTTCGGGTCCATCAGGCTCAGGTAAATCCTTTTTAACTAATAAATTGTTAGAATTATACGAAGATTCAATAATAATAAAAACAGATTCATACTACAGAGATAGTGTGTTTATTAAAGTTTTATCTTTTTTCATATATGATATTTATGACAGACCTCTAAGTATAAAGAAAAATGAAATAAATAAGACTCTTAAAGCTATATATAATAAAAAAAGATTAATTTCACTTTCTAGTTATGACTTCAAGAGAAAACAATCAACGACGAAAAAAATAAGCCTTAATTACAATGGGAAAAATCAATTTCTTATATTAGAAGGAATATTCTCTCATCGTTTAGATTTAAACTATCAGGAGACAATAAATATTATCTGTCAAGAAGAAAAGGAAATCTGTTTAAAAAGAAGACTAATTAGAGATCAATTTGAAAGGGGAAGAAGCAGAACAGAAATAAATAAAAAATTTAATAAGTCATGGTATTTATTTTACCAAAATATTCAAAAATATCTAAATAGTAAAAAAGTAATGCCACTAAACCCGACAGATAAAATTTCATATGATAAATTAATTTTAATTTTAGAAAACATAAAAAAATAACTAAGAAAAACAATTAATTTATTTCTCCTAGTTTTTTTTTATTAATTATATTGTATCTATTTTTTCACCTCTGGAGCATTCATACCATCGTAGTCAGGTCCAACCATTAAACCTACAATTGCAAATAATGCAATTGACGCAACTCCAACTAGAACTGCGGTTGGTGCTGGAGTACTAGTAAGTCCAGCAAATAACAAATTTCCCATAAAAGATAATAAAGCTAGTTATAAATAGCAGAAAAAGGTATAAATAAATTAATTAGTAACCTGTTTTGAGCCAAAAAAGCTGAAAAAGACATTTTGATACACACATAAGAAACTATTGTTTAAACACCATAAAATATTCTATACATAATATTTACTATTCGTACTCCAAGTTTTAAAAAATAAATCTTCAAGTAATCATTTCATTAACATGTGATTCTTTTAAAATAAAAAAAGTGGGTAAATATGCAAAACATATCAACCCACTTGATTTAGCAAGACAATCTAATTATTTAGATGTATTTGGATCATTAAATCCATCGTAATTAGGACCAACTACGACAGCCATAATTCCGAATAAGGCCATAAATGCGATACCTACGATTGGTGCTGTAGGAGCTGGTGTACTTAGTAGTCCAGCGAAAGTTAAAGGAAGCATGTTCTTTAGTAAGACCCAATATAAATACCAGCCATCAGGGGATATGACCATTGATATTTTAATTTGTAACATTTAACTATAGCTTAAGTAAGCTATGACTGGGTTTATAAAGAGAATCATGAAGTAACCTCAATGAATTTCAAATTCACGAAAGGTGGTCAATCTGCTCTTTGTCGATAAAATTGATTGTTAAAAGATATCTAATAAATAAAAGAATAAATTTCTAATTTAACCTCTTATGACTTCAACCAAAATTTAAAAAAAATAAATTTTGCTAATATAATAAATTACAAGATAATTTAAAGTGAAGAAGTGAACTCTAACTTACGTCCAATTACACCTGTTGATGAATTTGAAGGTGCCTGTATAAAAGCTAAGTTAAATACTAAAGAACAAAAGATTATTGATCACATTAGATATGTTGGGGTATTTACTCAACCATCACTTACTAAAGATCTAAAATTAGATTCAAAACCACCAATATTATCAGTACTATGTGAAATTTGCAGAAAGATAGGTAAATATATGCCCGAGCATTTTAGTAGTGTCAGAAAATGGTCCAAGGAAATTAATGAGCATAAGGTGATATGGGACGGAGACTTAGTTTGTTCATTGGCATGGAATAAAGACGGAGAACGATTATCACCTGAGAATGGCACATGTTTATACCATACATTTGCAGTACATAAAGAATTATTCCAAGGTCTAGATTAAATTTCTAATTTAGATAAAAGGTTATCCCTGACTGAGGTACTCAAACAAAACATTATTAAAACCTAACTCTTCGGCTGAATATTCAAGCATCAAATTATCAGATTCTATTTGGGAACGGAACTTTCTTATTTCATCAGATTCATCTCCTGATGGAGGAATGCCATCTACGACATCAAAGATAATCTTTTGTCGATCAATTTCTGCGAGAACTTCATTTGCCATAATGATCAAACTTAGAACTATTAAATACATAGCCAATATTTTGAATCTAAAAAAGTAAATAAAACAATCCTTCACGAAAATTCCAAATAGAAGAAATCAAAAAACTGACCAGCAAATTTCTCCCTTATCAATCAACAACTAGCACTTTCGGCAAAAAAAGCACAGCAACTTTACATAAATTCACTTATGATTTACATTCCTTATCAATTGGTTTTGAATCGTGCTTGAACAAGGAGTAATTGTTGAGTCAAGTTTCAAGAGAAATACTGTCATAGCAGTTACTATGGCAACAAGTCGACAAGGTATTGGAGTAGTTAAGGAACTAAGTAAAACAAATAAATATCAAATACGAGCAATCACAAGAAATATAAAAAGCTCTAAAGCTATTGAGCTAGCGAATTTAACTAACGTTGAATTAGTTAAAGGAGATTTAATGGATCCTGAAAGCCTCAATAAAGCTTTTGAAGGCGTCGAGGTGATTTTTGGAAATACAACCCCTACAAAAGGATGGAAAATATTTAGAGGTAGTATTGTCAGGTCTTATGAAATCGAACAAGGTTTTAACTTGATAAATCAAGTTAAAATTGCTTACGAAAAAGGACAACTAAATCATTTTATATTTAGTTCAATTAGTAAAGCAAAAAATCCTTTAAAAAATGATCCAGCTCCAGGACATTTTACAAGTAAATGGGATATAGAAGATTATATTGAAAAATTAGATCTAAAAAAAATAACAACTGTCTTAAGACCTGTAAGTTACTTTGAAAACTTCGAAAATAAATTACCTGGATACACTATTTCAAAGGAAGTATTTCCTGGAATAGTTGGTAAGAATTTCAAGTGGCAAACGATCGCTGTAGATGATATTGGTAAATGGGTAAGAGGTGTTTTATCGAAATCGGAGAAATATAAAAATCAATCTATTAATATTGCCGGAGAGGAGCTCACAGGTCTTGAAATGGCGATGACGCTCCAAAGAATAGTCTCCGCAGAAGAAATCCAAACTAATTACGTAATGATACCGAGATTCGCAATAAAGCTTCTGGAGTACGATATTGGTGTGATGGCAGATTGGATTGAAAGATCAGGTTATGGCGCTGATATGAATAAACTTAAAAAGATTCAAAATGAGTTAAATATTGTTCCTACATCACTTAAAGACTGGCTTCAAGCAAAACTTGAAACTCAGAATAAGGTACGAAATACATGGTCAAAGCAGTGGAAATCATCTCAATGGAAACTACAATGGGATAAGTAATAAGATTGTTATAGTTCTCCATGTATAGTTTTATAAACCATCAACATCAATTGATTTTGCTATTGATTTGAGAAGTTCAACTATTTCACTATCATCACAACTTGTATCCTCCTTAAGCTCTGAACAGAGATCTCTTATAGAGATATTAGTTGACCACCAAATTCCTGATGTTTCTGTGTCATCAAAATTAAACTGAGACATTATTTTATTCCCAAGTCCAAACTAAGAAAACTTGTTAGGATCAGCAGAAGAATTATCTAAAGCTTTCAATTCTTCAGGCAAATCCATATCTAAACTTTCTAATAAGTTCTTTAAAACTATTTTATTGCTTATTTCATTTTTGGCAGATCTAATATTGAAAAATAAATAAACGAGTGTACAAATGGAGCATAATATAAAAAAGGAATATAAATAAATACTGCTGTTCATTCAAAAAGATAATAGCATTTTTATATTCATACCAAATAGGATAAAAATCAATAGATATTAAAAAAAAAAATAACGAAAATGATAGAATAAACACAATCACAGCTTAAAAAAGAAAAATGATAAGTATTTATAGCTAGAACTTATAACTTTGCAGCTTGGATCTTAAGATTGAGAAATCTTATGAAATCGACTACATCATCATAAGGATTAAAAGGGAGCAGATTTTATTAAAATATAAGAAAATAATTTATTATTTGCATATACAATAAAAAAATATCATATAGTATATTTAATATAGTGTTCAATTATTATAAGATTTATGATTACTAACATAAGTTATATATTATTAATCTTTGTTCTATTAATTTTTGGTGGGTGGGCGTTTAAAGCTTTAATCGCATTAGCTCAAGGCAAACCTGTAGAAATAAATCTCAAAAACCCACTAAATTTAAAAGCAAGATGGCCAAAAGAAACCAAAGATAAGTAAATAATTATCTAAGAACTAAAACATAAAGTTGCTATAGCGTTATAAATGCTTTTGTTCAATTAAGATTAATAGTAGTCTAAAAAGTTTTAACTAATTAGAAATGCTTCAATCCTTAGACCCATTCCAACAACTTTTATTAGGTGTATCTAGTGTTGGGATACTAATGATTATTTTAGTAATTTTCCTTACATCAAGTCCTAACTTCGAAAACACAGATAGATTAAAAAAGATCTTAGAATTTTTTGAAAAAAAGAATTAAATTGCTTATTAAAATAAGTTCTAAAACATTTCCTATTAAGTAATGGAATATAAAATTATAATTCTCTAATATTTTCAAAGGATAACTTAATTAGATTAATCTCTAAATCATCAGTAATGTTGATACTAAATAATCATTTCTATTAATGCTAAAAGAATTATTAGACAACAACAAGTACTTGATTTGTGCAGGCTTAAGTACTCTATCTCTCGTATTCACCTCAATCTCTGTTATTTCCCTATCAAAGTCAGTTAAAGAAATAACAAGAGATTTGGAACCGATTTCAGTATGGGCTGTCTCCCAAAATGAATGCATAACAAAAACATGGCGCATCGACGGAAAGAATACACAAGGAATGCCCGCAAAGGTTTGGAGCTGTAATGGAGGAGGAGACTGACGTCATTGCTTTAATAGAAAGCCTAAGACTCTCCCCATCTCCTTCCAATTTCATACCCCCAATGCTTTGCAAGTTTCACAACATCATCATGTGTTTTACAACTAATAAATAATTTATACTTTTCAGGCGACTTATTAATTAATTCAACCAATTTATTTAGTTGATCAATTTTATATATGAAACTTTCGTAATCTTTTTTTGACATTTTAGCTTAATATTAAAAATAAATAAATCTTATCAATTTTAAAAAGTAGAACTATTAGAAGATATAACATAAAGTTATATTTTGATTTATAATTAAGATTGAGAATGGTTTGGTTGTTTCCAAACATATCTATCAATAGCATAATCTTTCTTTACTGCAACACAATTGGTAGCTATGTGCCAAAGAGACTTGTGAATTGGAGTAGGATTATATAGATATACTTTAGGAAATTTATTTTTCAAAATTCTGGTAGCAAGTCTTGCATGATAATGAGGAACAGTTGGTTCAATATGATGAATAGCATGAGTAGAACCAATTGAGTGATGAAGAAAATCTAATATTCTTCCATAGGGTCTATCGATAGATAAGAATGCGCCTCTCATATAGGAAAATTGACTGGAACCAAGATGGGGTACATCTGTATCGGTGTGATGAAGCCATGTATAAATAACTAACCAAATATTAACAACGATTAAAGGGCCTAAATATAGTCTTATCATTGAAATTGGCCCGATTTTTAAAGACCAAAAGGTCAAGAAAAGCAACATAAAACCAATTCCCCAGTCTGATATCCATACCTTTCTTGCCCATATGGATGGCCAAAGTTTTTTCGAGAAGGGGGCTGTTGGCCAAAAATGATTACTGGTCCCATAGCGAGGTCCTCCTGTTTTACCAAGAAGTAAATAAGCTGGCCATCCTAGAATCAAGTGAAGGAATAGTTGATTAAAGCCATACAGAATCTTCCCAAAGAATAATGATGACTCCATTTCGTTTTCACCGCCCTTTTTTTCTGTTTTACCATCGCCGGAGATCACAACAGGAACATGCGTTTCTCCATCAGTTATGTGATTAGTAAAAGCATGATGAACAGCATGTGACCTTTGCCATGAAAAATATGGAACTAGTAAAAAAGAATGAAGACAATACCCAATAAATGTTTCTAATTTACGATTATCAGAAAATGCACCATGTCCACATTCATGAGCTAAAACCCATAGCCCCATAGAAGTTGTGCCAGAGAGTATTGCATACAAAATCCAAATTGGAATCATTTCTTTAGTAGGAGGAATGCAGAAACCAAGCAAAACAACAAAGATCTGAATTACTACTGTCCTAAAGAGATAAAAAAGAGATTTATTTGTCTGTCTGGTAAAACAGTGTTTGGGGATCGCTTCTCTAACTTGTTTTCTAGAGGGGATATCATCAAGTGAAATTTCTAATGCTTTCCCATTTAAACCAGAAGGTAGAAAAGTCCTATTGATATTTTCGATATTTATTCTCTCGAAATCAGTAAGCAAACTTTTTTCCAATTTTTATAACATGATTAAGGTTCACATACGACGTTACTCTTCAATAGTGCTATGAGGCTATAGGAATTTCTAACTTTCACAAAAGATATTTACTTTATGCACTATAAAGCTATTTAAAGTCCATTAATTTTAAATCATTATCATCAATAAAAAAACCAAGCAAATCGATAACAAATACTAATATGATTAAAATTTAGTTATTCCTACTTTCTGGATACTCAACCGATCCATCAGCCTTCCTTACGGGTTTTGAATATAGAACTCTTAATAAACCTTTTGTATCCATATTAGGACTAGTTATAAAAAAACTAATAACAAAGAAACCGCCAAAAGTAACTAATATAACGATAAGGGGTAAACTTAGACCCATCTCTGAAAATGATAATAAGAATAAGTACATTCTTAGTAATACTAAATAAATATTGTGCTTTTAATATTAAGAGATTTTATAAAGAGAAAGACCAATGTAAATAATTACAAAATAATCTATAATTGAATTTTAGGGAAGGGTTTCTCGACTATATCATTATTATCCAGAAATACATTATATGTATTTTTATTATTTTTAAAACTTACATTTTTAAATGGTTTGCCGTTAATAAAGTGCATGGCTGAACCACCTTCTATAGAGATGCAATGAGAAATCTTTTCTTCATTAAGCATTTTTTTTACATAAGGAATACGAGAAGGTTCTTCATCATAATGAGGGCAACAAGTACCGGTTACAATATCTAAACAAGGTAAGATCCTTAATTCATTGTTCCATGAGTCTGTAATACCACTTGTAAACCAACAAATTGCTCCTGCACTTACTCCACTCATAATTACTCCATCATTATACGCATCATTAAGTAAATCACTCATCCCCCAGTCATTCCAGATCGCAAGCATGCTCTTTGTATTTCCACCTCCAACAAATACGACATCTTGATCCATAATATGATTTTTTAGGTTGTTAGTTCTTTTAAAGAATTCAATATGAGTTGGCTTACAATTTAAAGAGGAAAAAGTTTTATAAAAACGAACAATATAGCTGTCATTGTCGCCGGTTGCAGTGGGAAGAAAACAAATTTTTGGGGTAGTATTTCCAGAAAGATTAAGTATATATTTTTCGATTAAATAAGATGAATTATTTCTACCAAAACCACCACCACCAATTGCGACAATATGCTTTTTCAAGTTTATAGAATAACTCTTTTAATATATTACAACTTGAAAATGCAATAATTGGAACTTAATAATCAAATGAAAATAGTATGAATGAATAAATTAAAAACTAGTAATCACCAGGGAATAATACTGTGATCCCAAGCTAAAAACTTACCAGAATCAGATGGCTTTTGCTCAGAAATAATATTAATCAAATATTCTGAAGCTTGAGAAGAAGTAAAAAGTTTGTCATTAGGAACCGAAGCCTGAAAAGGCTTAGACAATTTTGTATCACAAGTACCTGGATGCAAAATAGTTACAATTGATAATGGGTATTTTCGACGCCATTCGATACTAAGAGTTTTTAAAAATTGATTTTGAGCAGCTTTAGAAGCTCTATAGGAATACCATCCGCCAAGCCTATTATCTGAAATACTACCAACTCTGGCACTTAAACTTGCAAAGGAAAAGGGAAGTTCTGGTCTAATAAACTTTTCAATAGTTTTAGCAATCAAAATTGGTGCAATCGCATTAATCGTGAAATTTTTAATGATATTAGGGCGATTTATATGTGAAAGTCTTTTTTCCGGTTTTATATGATTTGAATGAAGAAAGCCACTTGTATTGATAACTAGACGAAGCGGCTTCTTCAAAAGTGAAATTTTATTTTCAAAAGAAGTATATGAATGATCTTCCTCCAAATCCAAATAAATACCATTTCCATTAGTTAGATTTCGACCACAGACAATAACATCCAAATTAGGTGATTCACCCGTCAAATAATCAGAAATAGATTTACCTATATCTCCTGCGCCAATAATTAGAGCTATTCCATCCCAATCTCGAATTGCCATGTTATCAAGAGATGTATATCAATACTAAAGAATTCTTTTCTCAAGCGAGAGAGATAGAAATACTACATGTAGCATTAAAGATTTTCTATTTTAATAGGTGAGTATATAATGTATAAAAATATTGATACCATGGAAAATGATTGGCTGTATGAATTTCAGAAATATATTAAAAAATTTGCACTATTAATATTTTTAATTTTAATTATAACTTTAATAATTATATATATCTTTTGATATAAAAAATAAAATATCACTTTCGAATAATCCACAATATTGTATAACAATAGTTATATTACAAGAAAAAACATGGCAATAAAAGCTAAATATTACGGAGCCAATGGTTGGCTAGTTGAATTGGATAAAAAAAGATTATTGATTGACCCATGGTTGAATGGAGAATTGACTTTCCCTCCTGGAGACTGGCTAATAAAAGGGATGTTGGGGAAAGAAATAGAAGTTCCTAATAACATTGATTTTTTGTTATTAACGCAAGGCCAACCGGATCACGCTCATCGACCAACTCTAGAAAAAATCAAAAAAAGTATCCCTGTAATTGCATCAGAAGCAGCAAGCAAAGTTGTAGGCCAATTGGGATTTACCAAAATAAACACTCTCAAGCCTGGAGAAACCTTTAATAATAACAATCTTAAAATTCAAGCAACTTCAGGTGCATCAGTACCAAATATTGAAAATGGCTATATTATTGATTCAGCTTCAAGCTCAATATATATTGAGCCACATGGTTTTCTTGACAAAAAAATACAACCTAGAAATATAGATTTAATAATAACACCAGTATTAGATTTTTCATTACCACTTGCTGGTAAATTTATTAAAGGTAAATCCGTACTACCTCAATTGTTAAAGTTATTTAAACCAAGAACTGTTTTAGCAAGTACAACGGGAGGAGATATTAAATTTACAGGAATAATAAATAATTTAATCAAAGTTGATGGATCAGTTGAAGATATAAGTTTGTTTAAAAATTCTAATACTAGCTTAATAAATCCTGAACCATATAAAGAATATATAATTTAAAAAACTCAAGGTACATTTCAGTCAGCTATGTTTTATTTTTCTCATCTTGCGTAATATAAAATCGACATACTTCGTTCAGCATTTTAATGACAACTTCATTTTCACACTTTGTTCTTTCTTGAAGTCTCATACAGGCTTCTTTAATATTTACAAAGGCATCTTCTCTCATTTCAGATAGTTCTTCTTCAGTATAATCAGCTTTACTCATGAGTACTTATGTAATTCTTTTAATGGTAGTATACAGTACGAAAAATAAACAAAATTAATCTAAGTATTAATTAAATCTGATAATAACTTAAATTGCTTTCGATATCTGACAAGGGTTTTTAAATCTGGAAAACCTTCTGCTGTTAGTTTAGTTAAGAATAAATTCTCAAATCCTAGTATTTGCTTAGCAGAGGCATTCTCTTCACCAGGACTAAACAAAGGCTTTGTCTTGTCATACAGCTCTTGGTATAAGTCTAGATCAGATTGAGTATCAAAAATAGTTCCGTCATTTGCTATGAATGATTTTTTATTAATACTATTAAACAAAAACAGTGAAAGGAATACTATTGCAATCAAAATAAAAATAGCTATTGCTATTAATGTGATATCCATGAATTTAGTAATAATTAATTATATCTTAGTTGAAAATGATTAGAAATGGGAAAATAATATTATAAAAATGAACATCATCACTTAATGAGAATGCAAAACAATAAGAGATAAACCTAGTATTCTCATAATTATGAAATATCTCTATAATAATAGCATAAATATCATTTAAAATGAATCTTATTTTTATAGTAGTAATTTTATTTATATTTACTATTTACCTTTTTAACTACTTAATCTATAGGCACAAAAGAGAAACTTATCTCAAAGCCGGTAAAAAGTGGGATGGAATTGTTAAAGAGCTAAGTAAAAGAAAATAAAAATTTAATTATATTCTCCTGGTACATCGTTCTTTTGTACTGTAACTCTTCCAACTTTATTTCCAGAAAATCTAAGCAATTCATCTCCCGAAAATTCATAACCTTTCTTTAGCGCGATAAGGGCAACATCATCTGCCGTTGAGGAAGAAAGAACTTCATCTTTTAAAGAGTCATCATTCTGCATTTCCCTTAAGAATCTCCTCAATTGATCTAATGACATCTAAAAAGCAAATTCGAATAATATAATTATTACTTTAGATTATTAAAGACCTAATAATTTAAATATGAATAAAATAACAACAAATCATAAATAATTTATTTTCAAATAAATTAAAAGTCAAAAAATAAATATATAATTAATTTGTCACTTTAAATAAGATGAAAAAAATCCTAATTATATCTATCTTAATCATTTCTTTTGCCAGCAAAGCTTACTCATATCCTGAAAGTCAAATGGAAGACTGTGTTTCAAGCGCGTTAAGCAATCCAGCAACCAAGTCGATTTCAAAAGACTCAATTACAAATTATTGTGATTGTGCTCTCAGAGCAATTATTGATGAAAAAAACGATATTAGAGAATCAGGATACGCGTGTGCTCAAAAACACTTTAATTAATCATTTATAAATATAGGACAAGCCAAGATTTCAACTTATACATTAATAATTCTAATGAAAATTAGCATCAGATTTACCCCAATCATTCGGCAATGCTAAAACCCAATCATCAATAGAAGTTCCTAACCATTCTTTATACTCGTGATATATGCACCTTCTGTCATTGGCATCTGATGCAGATTCCATTCGCAGTACCGCATATGAAACAACCTTTTGAAGCGTAAACTTCAAATCATTATCATCATCCATTTAATAATTTAGAGTCTGATACTTCCACTCATAGCAATAAAATAAGAAAGTAAACATTTAGATCATTAAAAGATCATCAAGAACCATGATTTTCAATGTGGCTAGATTGAGAGTAAAGGAACTCGCTAAGCTCCTAAGTGTTGACTCGCCAGAGATAATTGCAACATGCACTCTTTTAAAAATACCAGCATCATCTCCTCTATCATCATTATCAGTAAAGCAGAGCAAAGAAATAATTGACTATATAAAGCAAACAAACGCTAATCAAAATATTGAAGAGAAATAATTATTGAAAAGAATATTACAAATCCAAAACGTATAAAGTTTATTTTCGCTAGAATAACAAAGAATAAATAGGGTCGGTCTCGTTATATATAATGAATGAATCAATCAAATAATAAGAATAAATCTATAAATCATTAGCCTCTCTAAACAAAGCATCTTGATAATCTGATTCTTTTTTTAAATTTTCCATTTTAATAGGATCAAAATGATCTATGAGTGACTTACCAAACTCAAAGATTTCCAAATCAGATAAACCCTGATCTCGTAAAGCTGCAAGAATTGCTGATATATCTTGGAATGCTTCTTTACACAATTCTTTTTTGTCTTCAGATGTAAGAGATTGCATATTAGATAATTACTAACAGATTTAATTAAATCATACTATAAGTATTGATTGAAGACGAATAATTATATTATTGGTAAGATTTATACCTATAGAAAAAATAAATACAAGAATAAATATTTAGCTCAATAATCACTATAATATAAAAAATAAGACTAAAAAAACAATTTGAATCTTATAAAAACAAATAAATTTAAGGGCTATTTAAAAGTCTGGGCAGCACCAATCTCACTACTCATATTCCTATTTTTATTTGGTGCATCAGGATATCGGATTACTGAAGGTTGGGATTGGGGAGATTGTTTATGGATGGTTCTGATAACCATCACAACAATAGGTTTTGGTGAGGTTGAAGTATTGAGTTCAGCAGGTAGAATAATAACTTTTTTAATCATAGGAGGAGGCTTATTTGTAGTTCAATTAACACTTCAAAGGTTTATACAATTGTCTGAACTTGGATATTTCATAAAATTAGAAGAGTTAAGATTAAGGAGATTAATTAGAAGAATGAAAAATCATGTAATTATATGTGGGTATGGTCGTACAGGAAAAGAAATTGCAGATCAATTAAAGTCTGAAAAAATATCTACTCTAATAATAGAAGTAGACTCCTCAAGAAAAACTGAGGCTGAAGAGAAAGGTTTCAACGTCTTACTGGCAGATGCCACAATGGACGAAACATTATTAGTAGCAGGAGTAAAAAATTGTCGTAGCTTAGTGGTTACCCTTCCTAGTGACGCAGCTAATTTATATGTCGTGCTGAGTGCAAAAGCTCTAAATGATAATTGCAGATTAATAGCCAGGGCAGCGAACGAGGAAGCGGCTAATAAATTAAAACTGGCTGGAGCTGATGCGGTAGTAAGTCCATATGTTGCTGCAGGAAGGACTATGGCCGCCTCTGCATTAAGGCCTATAGCTGTAGATTTCATAGATTTACTTGCAGGCTCAGATTGCGAAATAGAAGAATTCAAGCTCACGGATAATATTGAGAAAATTGAAATTTTTAATAATCAAACAAAAAATGTTTTTGACTTTTCAAAACGTGGTGAAGCCTTACTTTTAGCAACAAAAGTCTCTGGTGAATTACAAGGTAATCCTAAAAATAAAGTACCCATCTCTCCAGGGATGATTTTGATATTCCTTGGAAGTCAAGAACAATTAAACAGGATTAGAGTTCACTTCAAAGATGTGCTAATAAAAACAACATAGTTAATCTTTAAATATCTTCAGCGAGGGTAAACACTACAAGCAACACATAACGCATAGATAAAAAAGTGATTAGAACATTTGAAGTTCATATTCCATAGATGTCACAACAAGCGACAGGCGAATTGTTACCCCAAATAACAACAGGTAATGAACAATCAAAAATAAAGGACAGCATATTTTCAAAAGATTATGTTGATTTTTTAAACGAAGCTGGTTGGAGATTAGAAAAAAAACTTCCATCAAATAGTAACAATTATTCAGATCTCCTAGAAGACACCGATTGGAAAACAAATGAAATTGATTTAATATGTTCAAAACATTACAGAAGGGATCTTGATGCTTTGAGTTGATACTCTTCGTATGTTCCTAAGTTAATATTTAAATAAATAACCTATAAAAATATGAGCACGCAAAAACATTCTTGGAAACTTTGGGCTTTTGTTTTTTGCCTCAACTTAATTGCTATATGTGGAGCTTTTTACCTCAAATCTGTAGGAATCGATCTTTATGCATTCAGAGCTGCATCATAATTTATAATAAAAATATATTTAATAATACAATTTAATTTTTTTAAAAAAGTATATGAAAAACACAGGAGAAAGTAAATGGAAAAAAGTACTTGATGATGTATTAATTTATAATCTATATATATTAATAGTAGGCTCTATATTCCTTGGAATTAGTTTTACATTAAGTATTAATGGGAATTCCGGTTTTTATAATTTATTCCAAAAGCTCTGGTATCCTGTATTTATTCCTTCATTAAGTCTATTCTTTACAGCTATATTAATCGAAGCCATATTAAATAAGCTTATAGATCGAAATAATAAATGAAATTTTTTTATGGTTAAGCTTTCAACATTTTAAGAAAATCATTTGTTTTTAAAATTAATTGGCATAAAATAAGAAAAAATTAATTAAAAATGAGATTTAAAGTTTCCATGATTGACGATCTGGGTAAATGCCACGAAGAAACTGTTATTGCCGATAATGAGAAGGAAGCAAAAACAAATGTAAAGACATTCAATCCTAAGTCAAAGGTCTTAGAGGCGAAATGGGTTTACAAATAATAATGAATCATAAAAAAATGGAAGAACTGACTTATAAGGATCTAAGCGAAACTGAATTAGACACTCTCAAAGATATGTATATATCAAGTCGAGTTAACACTATGACTGAAAGTGATCTAAGAAAATTTGTAAAGGAAATTATCATCGATCAAATAAAAGGAACTGTAGGTAATGCTGAAGAGAAAGAAGCATGGGAAGAAATTAAAGATCATTTCTCAGAGGACTTAAGTCAAAAGATTCTTGAAGCGAAAAAGCAATGCAATAAAAATAAAAAAGTAATAGACAAAAGTCCTGAAGAAATTGAATTTGATAGAAGAATTGGTCTTCTAAAGCAACAACAAGATGAGCAGTCAAGCAAAGATATGTGGTAGAAAATTCACTCAAAATTATCTATCAATTAACTTTAACAGTAAATTTGATTACATTTTTATTGTAAAAAAAACGAAGCCATCCTAAATAAGAAGGAAAATATAATAAATACTATAAGCCTTGAAAATCTATATTTAAATTCACGCCAAAAACTAAAATATTTACCTGAATTCACCAATAAAGATAGAAAAGAGTATCCAAATGTTATTCTCTCCATCGATTTGAGTGACTTAAAAATGATAATATTGAAATCATTAATATTTAAAGATATAAATAAAAATAAAATAAAATATATTAATATTATAAATAATAATGAATTTATAATAATCTCTAAAATCATACTCATAGGATAATCAAGCTTGGATATTCTTTGCTTTATCTCTTTAATATGATAATCTTCTAATCTAAAATACTCCGTTTGAGGGATTCTAAACTTTTTATACCGATTATGTAACTCTCTTTCCAATTTCAAAAAATCACTTGTATATAATTTAGCAACAACTTTATCTGGCTTAAGTTGGCGCATCCTATTTTCAAAGTTTTTAGTTATTCCAATCTTATATAAATCTCTATTTTTTACTAAATAAAGCCAACCACTCATATCAATTTATATTTATGAGTATTTAAATTAATGAATGAATTATGCCGCTTGATTTTTTTTTATAGAATTAAATTTTTCTCTCATAGTAGGATTATTTCTAGTTAATCTTTTAACCGACACATCTTGCGCTTTGTCGTTAGCTAACCTTAGATTTCTATCAGCACCAAGTAAAGCATCTTTGGTTTTTTGCAAATGATTGATAGATTTATCAATCTCCATAATTGCTGTTTCAAAACGTTTTGAAGCTAACGAATAATTTTTACCAAAGGAATCTTTAAATAGTTCAAGGCTATTCTCAAAATTAGTAATATCAATATTCTGTTCTTTAATATATGCTAGTTCTGATTTATACTCGAGTGCCTTGAGTGAGGCATTCCTTAGTAATGAAATTATAGGTAAAAAACATTGTGGACGAACAACATACATTTTTGGGTATCGATAAGAAAAATCAACAATACCAGAGTTAAACAAGTCATTATCTGATTCTAATAATGAAACTAGTACAGCATATTCACAATTCTTTTCTATACGATCTTTATTTAATTCTTTAAGAAAATCCTCATTCTTCTTCTTACTAGATGTCTCATCACATTCGTTTTTCATCTCAAACATAATTGATACGATTTCGTTACCTTCACTATCACTTTCACGGAAAATATAATCGCCTTTACTCCCAAAACTAGCATCATTATCTTTATCAAAATAAGCATTGGGAAAGGCTGTTGCCCTTATACGGTTAAATTCATTTTCACAATGTTGTTCCAGTGACTCACCTACCATTTTAGTGGACAATTTTATTTTCATATCACGAAGTCTCTCAATTAAATCATCTCTTTCTTTTAACTGAATCTCATATCTCATTTTTATAGACCTTTCAGACAATTCCTTCTGTATTTCAACCTTATCTAAGTTATTTTTGATTTTTTCATACCTTTCTTTAAATTCAGTAACTGCGTTAGAAACTGCAAGTTTTTTATCATACTCATTCTTTTCCCTAGTTTTTTCCAATAAATATGAAAGTGAGTCTCTCTCTTTTTCGAAGCTATGCTTAATTTTATTCAAGGCCAAGGTTTTTTCAGTTTGAACAGTCATTAATTGAGACTGAAGCCCTTGCAATTTTTTTTCACTTGCAAATGCGGCCTCTTGCATTTGTAAGCGAATATTTTGAATAGCAAGATCTAAGGATTTCTGTTTGTCCTGTTCAAGAAATTCAAGTCTTTTGCTAATTTCATTCTCAAACTCTTGATCTCGTACCTGCTTAATGATATTTGAGTAATTATCTTCATCAATGGTGATTGTACTTCCACATTCAGGGCATTTGATTTCATTCATATCTGAATTAAAGAGACAAACCAACTATTTTCTCTTTTTATCTGTTTTAGCTTAGACAAGCAAGAATTGTGTTAAACCCAAAAACCACGGACAAATAAAGTTTTAAGTAAATACTAGATATTAGGAGAAAAATAAAATTTTAATTTATTACTTTTTTGATTTTGGGTAAATTCCAGACAAATCACCTTTATTTGTCTTAATAGCTGAAGCTTTCCATTTGTACCATTTTTTGTTTCTTGAATAATCTTCCTCCTCCCAAATCTGATTTTGAAAAATCAAGATCCCACAAAGTATAAAGAAAATGAGAGCACCCAGAAAAATATGCCAATCAAACATTATAGACGCATTTGAATAGCGAACATAGGCAAAAATTTTCATCATGTAGCCTCTTATAAACAGATGTGTTTCAAAGAAATGTACATTTCAAATAATAAAGAATTTTTCAGCCATGTGAGTTCTCCCTTACACATCTGATGAAAAGGTTAAATATGAATGACAAATTATATAGTTTTCAAATATTAATAACTATTTATTGTGTTTGAGCAATAATTTTTACTACATAAAACAAATTAATATACAAATTAAAATAAAATCGTAATTATATTGAATACTACAAAATGTCATTGCTAAACTTTGCTCTTGCACATTCAGAGCTAGGCATAAATCACTTTACAACAGATTTGATTCTTGTTCTTTCATTCGCGATAGTAACAGCACTTCCAATGTCTTTATTACGACCTCAGATTCAAGAAGATAATGTAAAGAGCAATGTTTTTAAAAGCTGAGTCTAAATTCGCTGGTTAACTATAATGAATAAGGAATCAACTAACACTATGATTAGTGATTGATCAAAAATGTATATCTTGTTTTAAATTACATTAAGAATACTTTTTAGATATTTACTTGTCTAATAACAATTAAGATCATTAATGCATTTAAATTATTTCAAGAGTTAGACTAACTAAATTTTGTAAAAAAATATTAACTATTGAATATTTCAAGCTTCCTATTTGTTTTTTGCTCAATTAGACACGTTTTCAGTCAAAGTGTATGTAAAATAATTAGACCATTAAATAATCATGTCAGACAAAAGTTTATTTATATATGATGGTGAATGTCCATTTTGCAATCACTTTGCGCAATTGCTTGAATTAAAAAGCAGTCTTCCTGATTTCGAAATATTAGATGGAAGAAAAAATCTCGGCCTGTTATATCAACTCTATATTCAAGGATATGATTTGAATAAAGGAGCAATTCTGATCATCAATGAAAATATCATGCATGGTGCGGATGCTATTAATTGGATTTGCTGCGAGCTCAAAGAGCCAAGCGACTCACTGTTAGAAGTACTCAGGATTATTTTCACCTCTCAGAAAAGGACTAATTTTTTATTCCCATTGCTTTTATGGGGCAGAAGGTTAACACTGACATTAAAAGGGAAGGTTTGGCAACCAGTTAGCAAGAACAGTCAATTTTATTGAATATGTCTTAAACACGAATTTAAATTTTTAAAGCTCATAACATAAAACTCTCAAAAATAGGTATTAATTCAAAATCAATCAAGTCAGACATTTCTAACCGAAAAATAATAAGTGTAATTAATAGTAAAATAGTATTAATAAATTTCAAACTATCAACAGCTTCTTTAGTTAATCAAAATTCAGTCTTCAGTTTGCTAAGAAAAAGCAGTAAAAATGGTTGGATTTCATTTAAACGAGATCTTTTCAATTTTACATTTGTAACATCAGTTGTTAAGAAGATAGATCCAATACTTTGTACGAGTTTAAATATGTACAATAAGATTTTAATTATCTAAGCTAAATATGCTTATAGAAATCCTTGAAAATAGTAGTTCATTACTAGTTATTCTTTTAATTGGTTTATCAATATATTTTGGAATTCAAGCTAATACAAAAAATATAAAATGATGTATAGTTATTTGGGTAAATACGAAAGAATCTATTCAACAAGTAAGGTTGCTCTAGAAAAAATAATTAAAAGTTTACTTATTTAAGTATATGCTTTTTAAAATCCTCAAGACTATCACCCTTCTCGCGCTCAATACTTGAAATAGGTATCCAACTCCAATCCATAAACATAGTAAGCATTACAGCAACAAAAATAGACAATGGAAGAACAAGCTCAATAAAAACATGTCGAACCATATAAGCCATTATGTCAGAAGTATTAGTAACAATTTCTTCATAAAGTGGATCAAACACGGTCACACGATATTTACAACCTCATTAGGATAACGAAACTAGATATGAGAATGTGACTATAAATAATTACTGACAAGATAAAAAAGAGTTTATACCTGACCAAATAAAAGTGGTATTGTCAATAAAAGAGAATGCTGGGCAAGGCTTCATCTCAAATGCTAGCCATCATGAGAATTAAAGAGCTAAGATTTTATCTAGACTGCAATCAACAAAAGCAAAAACGATCATACTTAAAAATGACATGAGCAAGAATCATGAAAATAGAAAAATACGATAATTCAAAAACGTATATATAATCGCTTTTTAAGGAAAAAAACGAGAATTTAGTTAAAGCTCAAAAAAAGAAAAGTGTAAAAAGGAAGAATCCTTTAATAGAAAATCGTAAAACGCTGTGAAAAAGAGAAGCCATATCTTACACGGTAAATAAAATATAGATGAATAATCAGATAAATTTAACTAGGATAATTTATCCAATAAAAAAGCCGAGAGGCAGATATGCTTCTCGGCTAAAACTAAATGTTTTGATTCAGTTTTTTAGAGATTAACCTTCTCCTTCTGGAACCAAACGGAATCCTTTACGTCCCATTTTAATCTCAAAATTATCACCAGGCTTGAGATCTAAAAGAGCTGTATAGGCCTTTCCTATCAATAGGTTTCCATTTCCTTGAACGGTAGCCACATAACTAAGCTTTCTTCCACCTTTACCAATACCACCAGCACTTTCAGCTGCTAGGTTTACACCTTTAGCCTCTAGAAGTGCTTCGTAAAAAGCAGTATAGTTAAGACGTTCTCCGCCTCCTTTCTTGGTGGAAACATATCCACAAGCTTTAACAAGATCAGATTTTGAGACATCTCCCAAGTCCTTGACCTTGGCTAATAAATCCTTACCAGTGAGCATGATAAATAAATGGTTGTACTTATAATACTAACTTATAATTAACAAACTTACAATATTTACATTAGGCCTAGACATTAAAGCTAAAAGTTATGGGAACGGTAGCATCAAGATTAAACTCAGAAATTCAAGGTTATAACGAAAATTGTTCATGGTTTAGGGAATTGATTTATAGGAAAAATCCTATTTGGCTTGTTGAAAAATAAATGATTCTATAGATCATTTATCTATTAGAAAACGCTGAATCGCCAGCAATAGCAAGATAATTTTATAAAATAAGAAAAAATCTGTACATGCTTTAAGACTGCTATGAGAACATTGAAAAGTTCATACAATCACACCTTTCAATATATAAAGCTTTACTTTTGAATATTTGTTAAAGCATGAATCAGCAAAAAACTACTTATTACAACAAAAAATGAATCTCACTAAAAATCCTGTGAATTTTATTTTATCTATATTCATGCTTTAGAAATTGCTGTATTACATGGCACTCTATTAAATTCCTAGTATCAACATGAAATAATTACTTTGATCCTCTCCTTAAGGGTTATTCTTCTTCTTAAATCAGACTAAGAACTATAGAACAAGATTTCTTAAAAATAGTGGGATATCAAATCCTATAAAATATAATATCGTTACTTCATTGGATATTCGCATTAAATTTCCGTTCAAATACAGCAGCATTAGATAGCATCACTGATAAAAATTCTTTACTTTTATCATTCATTTTCTTAACAGCTTTGACTTGACTCAATGTCTTCGATGTTTTTCTTAGAAGTCGATTTCAGCTTGCCTAGCTTGGAGATAGGAAATGATTGTACAGACTGTGAAGAAAAAACTACAGCAATAAGAACTAAATTATTTTGAAGACCAATATTCATTTCGAACTCAAATAAACATACAACAAGATGGATTTACACAGATGAGGGAATACCTTTTCTTACAATTTCAAAAAAAAAATATCATGTATTCTATAGAGATAAAATTAAAGTATTAATTAACCCTATTGAGAGTTGAAGTAGATGAACATATAACTATGGGCATACAATATCAATCTGACCACTTACCAATTACAAATTCTAGAAAACGATCAACATCATCACTTGGACAACCTGTCTTGCTCTTTAATTCCTTGCATGCATTAGAAATTTTTTTAAAGCAATCTTTGACATCCATATTTGATTCTATTGCTTCAAACATTTGCTTATCAGTAAACGGCATATAAGTAGAGAAGTGATTAAATAAAGAATATTTTCATTAAGCTTGCTTGGCAATCTAAATAAGGATAACCATATCGAAACCAGTGACAAACTAGAAGAACATGTTCAAATGAATGATCAGAATAGTTAATCAAACCAATTATCTTGTCAAAGCTAAAGCCCAATTAGGAGAAGAAGAGCTAACACCCAAAATATTCTTGGTCAAAGAAGAATTGCATTTAGCGACGATTCCATTGGTAGGAATATTTGAAAACAATTCATTCTTGATCCATTGAGAATGCCATCTTTTGACCTGTTTAGGATCATCAGTTCTTAGGGTTATAGGGACCTCGAATCCCCAGTTTTGAAGTTGGGTCAAATCAGACAATTCATCACAGTTTGAACAAAAGATTTGGAATGCTTTAAAGAAAATTGAGGTATTATTATCAATATTTGAGAATGAGTTCGATAGCAATTTCTCTATTGAACTCTTGGAATTAGAAGAAGGTGAATATAAAACACCCTCCAATTCAACTTCAACTTTTAGAGAGTCATCAATACTCAAAGGAATAGCATTGATATTCCTAATATTTTCAATAATCTCACTATCCTCACGAGAATAGGCATCTACTAACTGGCCATATTTATATCTAAGTCCTATTGCGCAACCATCAATTTTGGGTTGCACAATCATGGTTGATCCCTCTGGTAACTTTGCCCACCAGCTTGAGAAACAATCCTTATCAAGTCCAAGTAATCTCATATATATATCAATAGGAAAATGTCGAGCAAAGTCGCTTCATTAACTTGTTTTCTTAAGAATGAGATAAACAAAAAAGGGGAGATGATGGTATTTGAAATCAGAAATGAAAAAAGGGAAAAGAAAAGTAGCCAATATAAATTACCAATATTATGGATTTGGTCTTAAGAAGAGACTAAAGTCAGGACTAAGAAATCTAATAGTTGGATTAAAATGAATACACTGGTTGGACAAAGGGAAATTTTTGTATAGATAAATATTTTTTTAAAATTTGAAGGAATAAAATGAAAATGATTTTGTAAATTGAATAAATCATCATTACGTAACTATTATTTTAACAAAAACAGTATTTATTCTCATGTCTACACGACTTTTATATCATAACTTAAAAAAACACATCTATTAGAATGACCTTAACAGAAAAATATCCAGAAAATATTCCATGGGATTTAAAAACTATCGATCAAAGTAAATACAAATCAATAAAGTGGATGCTATCCAAGGCAGATGTAGTTTTTACATTCACAAGAAGTCGTATAGACAATAATTATGTATACATACAAAAGAATGATGGAAAAAGAAAGGCATATAAAGAATATGAGGCAAGATTTACTTACCAAAGATTGTTTGATGAGGGATATTCACTGGCTGCCTTTTCCTGATTAAAAAACTAATTCTTGACGTTGAAGAGCTGAAGTGTAGTCTTAAATATATAGTCACTTTTAATACATGCCAAGGGTAAAAAGAGAGAAGTATCCAGAAAAGGCCCCATGGGATTTAGGACCATTATCTGAGCATAAATCTCAAGAAAATTGGAGGCTAGTACGAGGATCTGAAATTGTCATTTTCGCAAGAAAAGGTGAAGACAACCACTATTTCATCATGCAAAGAGACGACAAGGAGCCTATTGAGATCCTTGCATTTCAAGCAAGACTCACATATCAACAACTTTTAGACAAAGGTTTCAAACTTGAAGTCTCATGAATTTATCGTCAGAAGATATATTAATTTTAAAATGTTATGACTGAATTAGAAGAGCTTGAAGACATAGTTGGATGTTTAGAATGCATAGAGCCGTTCGGAATAGAACCAGACTTCAGTTCACTTGGTCTAGAGCCAGCAGAGGTATTAGGATTTCAGACAGAAGAAGAATTGGAAAATGCTATCAAACCTTTAACAATGGACTTGAAATATAGATATTCTTCTTATTAATATTTAGCAGATATATAAATAATAAAAAGTTATTAGAACAGATTAGATAATAAAAAGAATACTACCTAAAGTTATATTTTTTAAAAGGCTCAATCTAATATTTAAACGTTTATTAAGGCTAAACAGTTCAAATGGTTTAAAATATTATAAAATAAATAAATATACATATTAAAGTCTTAACTCATTTCAAAAGATAAAAATTATGTCTATATAAATTAGAGGGCCAATGCATCAAGAGGTCAAAGCATAACTTTTAATCCTAATAATTTAATATCTAAATTAAGATCTTTAGAAATAAAGATTGTAAAGCAAATAACAAGTACTGCTTAATACTTTAGTGAATTATCAATGATAAAACTAATTTAACTTACATATATATATCTCTCTACTAAAGTATTAAATCTAAGCAGATTGAAGTTTCAAGAATGCAAATTTTGGAGTTTATCGAAACATTGCTTGCATATGATTAATCCTTTCCTTCTCCACAAAGTTTCAACTAACTTTTTTTTGCATAATTGACAATGAAATAAATTTTTTTCCATTGTCAGATCTTATCTATACTTATGCCCAGTCAGTGTCTTCTAAGAGACAGGAATAATCTGCACTGTCAAAGAAGGTATCTTCATTAAGAAGATCTTCGACTTCTGCACGAAGCCAGTAACTCAATGCCATTGTATTAAAAAAAAAGGGTTAAACAAATCCTGGAATAATCCAGCCAGTAAATCCATAATTAACTACAGCTGCAAGAAGACCCATCATCGCAAGACGACCATTCATTATTTCAGCTGTCTTCCAGTAGTTGTTTTCCATTAAACAAATCCTGGAATAATCTGACCAGTTGTCGCATACGCACCAATAAGTGCGATACAACCAAAAAGAGCTGCGTAGCCATTTAGTCTCTCAGCAGTAACTTTTTCTGGATCAATGTTTCTTGAAGTGTTGTTTAGATCTGACATTACACAACACCCGGAATGATTTGACCAGTTGTTAGGTATGCGCCAACGAGTGCCCAGCATCCAATAAATGCTGCGTAGCCATTAAGTCTTTCAGCAATTACCTTGCCTTCTTCGACTCTTGGAGTTTCAGTGTTTTGGCTTTTCATTAAACGACACCTGGGATAAGTTGACCGGTTGTTAGGTAAACACCTGTAAGTAGAACGAATGCCATCATTGCTGGTCTGCCGATGCTTCTTTCTAGAATTGTTTTGTTAGATGGTTGCATTGTTATGAGTAGTTATTGGTTTAGAAAATTCCAGGAATGATTTGACCTGTTGTTGCATATGCACCGAAGGCTGCAACGAAGCCAAGCATTGCTGCCCAACCGTTAAACTTTTCTGCTTCTGGAGTCATGGTGAGTTCCGAAATATTTATGTAAACAAATGTAAATGAATTGTTAAAGTATGTAAAGGGCTGGAAGTACGGCTTGCCTCCTAAATGTGAAATAAAGATACAACTGATACAAAAAAGACGCTTGAATACAGTGTTTTTGACTAAATAAGTTTATAAAACATCAGAAATAATATTCGCTAGTCTGAAAAATATCACCTAAATAGTGTGACACCAATGTCACTCAGTCCAACAGATGTTGCTGTTATCAGATATCAGTTATAAAAAAAATCAATTTCTTTTTTTTTCAATCCATCCCAACCAGCATTGATCAAACGTGCATTTAGAGTGTCCTTGTCAAAATGTTTGGCTCCAGTTTTAACGATACGATTTCGCATTGATTTCTTAACTCCGCTTCTTATCCGTGCATTTTCTTTATCCATAACCTCTCTGTAGAGGTTTAGCATTTCTGAAGGAATAGGTGTTCCATCGAGATCAAATCCAGCTTGGATAGCTTTATCAATTGCATCTGGGCCAGAAAACTCCACAAAAAAAAAGGTTATTTTTCTATTTTCCTCTAGCAACAACCAAACTTTTCGAGATATCAATTAAAAAGAATAAAACTTATCGAAAATTTTAATTCAAGCGATAAACAACTGAAAGATTACAAGCTGGCATCTCGATAACATTGTCTAGCTTAAATCCATTTTCTATAGCGAGTTTGTTAACTTCGTCTAATTGGCGAAGTCCCCAGAGTGGGTTTTGAAATTTTAAGGATTGATCAAAATTCATGTTGCTTTCGGAGGTCAGCATGTTCGACCTTAAGAAGGGTCCATAGAGCATCAGAAAATTATTCTTATCTAAATAACTTTTAGATTCTTCAAAAAAAGCTTTTGTACAAGTCCATGGAGAAATATGAATCATGTTTATACAAACAATTCCATTTATCAGAGATTTAAGCTTTTTATTTATTGGCCAAGGACGCATTTCTACATCAATATCAAGCGGCTCAGGCATTTTCGTAAAAAGCCTCTCATACTTAATCCAAGAATTAATGCTTTTTCTATGTACTAATTCAGGATCACTAGTTTGCCAGATAATTGACGGGAATTTTTTTTGAAAGAATACTCCATGTTCTCCGCTACCACTAGCTATTTCTAAAACCATGCTATTAGGAGAAATATAATTACTTAAGACTGCTGCAATAGGATCACGATTCCTTGTCGTCGCAGGAAAAATGAGTCGATTATCTTGATTTAAATTTTCCATGATTTATCAATAATTAGTAGGACTAATGATTCAGAATTGTTTGGCAGTTTTTCCTTAGCAAAATCTTTCACAATAAAAATAATCATTATTACTAAGGGAGTTAGAAATGCAGAGGCTGCAAATACTCCAATAATTCTTTTTGAATTAAGTAAAGGTTTTTTAATTAATGGGTCTCCGCACAGACCACAAACCAAAACACCATCACTCCTGGTTTTATGAAATTGATAACGAAAAGAGCAGAAAGGGCAATAATATCGACTCATTTCTGATCTTAAATAAAGAAAATTTATTTATATTAATATGCCCATCATTGCGAAAAGCAAACTAACTTGATTAAATGTAGGACTGAAAGATGAAAGAAGAAAATAAAGGATCAGATCATCTTATAAGGAATCTTGAAAGGATATCTCCAGAAAATTCTATCTTTAATTACAAATCTGGAAAAAAAGCCTTCTTATCGTTAGGCCAAGGAAATGACCGGGAATGGTTACGGTCACTTCTTCCTAATACAAGAATAATTCTAGAACCAAGAATCATTGGATCAAGCATTGGCCTTCAATATATTGATGGAAAATTAAACAAAGCAATAAATGAAAATAGTGAAGACATAACAAAAAGTATGAAGTCTCTCAAAAATATTCCTAAAAGCCTACCAATTAAAAAAAGAATAGAAATAAAAGGAGTCCTATACGCAAATAAAAACACATCGGATAAAAATAATAAAACAGAATTTATAGAAATCCAAAATTTTACAACACAATTAAAAAGGCTTAGATTCTGTGCTTTTCAAATATATCATTGCAATATCAACCATTTTCAATCTCTTCAAGAATTAAAAAAACTAAATTTTGAAATTCCTCAAACTCAATTTACAAACTTTATTTCAGATATCGAAATCTATCTTCAATGTTGGAAAGAGGGCAAATTATTTAAAAGCTATCCAACAAGTGGAATAGTAATGAAAATCAATTCAAGAAAATTGCAAAAGTATCTTGGTGAAAATAATCTATCATTACATTGGGCATACGCCATAAAATAATGATTTTTTCTACAACCCAAAAGGTATCGCAAGTCATAGGAGGAGTGGACATCCTTTCACCAATGGGATTAGCCATCCTAACCATAGGTATACTATTTACATTAGGCGTACCATTAACAATGATTTTAAAAGGAAAGAAAGATTAAGCTGTATTAACGGAAAACTTTATCTATAAATAAAGTTGTTAGTAACTAAACAATCAACTAAAAAATAGCAATTTATATTAAAATGAAAAAACAAATTTGAATAAAGGAAATATATGAATAAAAATATTCAAATTTTCATTCCTAATTTGAACAATTTATTAAACTCTTTTTATCCTAATAAATTTCGCGTAATTTTGATATTGATATCAGGAATATTCCTAATACCATTACAACAAGTGAAATCGGAAGAAATTTTTCTAAAATGTATTGGAAAATACGAAATAAATAGAGGCTCTCTAATTAAACCAGATTGGGAAACGAGCTATCTAAGAATTAATCTGGATGGATTAATATCTACTATTGACGATAAAGGAATAAGAAAAGAAGGAAGGACTTTGATTAGACCTAATTCATACACCATTACGTACAGAGATGATAAGAATAGAGTTAAAAAAATCTTCAAAATAAATCGTAATTACGGGACATACACAGTTGAATTTCCTCAAAGTAGTAGAACTTTGATAGGTACTTGTCAAAAAGGAAGAGGTTAAGAATATTGATTTAAAAATCTAAAAAAACTACTTCACATATTATATAAATCTGTTCTACATCACTTGTTAGAGTTTTTATCAAGATCTTGTGCTCTGCGGTTATTTGCAATTCCTCCTACTCCAAGGACTAAAAATATCATGTATAGAAATAAAGTAGAAATAATCGTAATGATTACTATCGTGGCAAAATTCATTGAAAATATTAATTCGAGTTAGATTCTTAATCTAACAGAAAATATAAAGACCATCCCTCATGTAAAAATGACTGTAAAACCACTGATCAAAATAGCAAAGGTAATAATGAAGAATGGAAGAATTTGAACTTGATTGTTATCCATAAACATAATATTTTTTTTATAAGCTAATGAGTTCACACATAAGACGAGATGAATAACTGATAAAAATATGCGTGATTACCGACCTACTGTAAATTTTATGGTCAAACACAATTAATTAAGAAGACTTTAAGTAAAAAATTAGTAGCTTGAATTTCTAAAAACTTTTCATTCTTTACTTATTATGTGGGTTAGCATAGATCTTTGCTTGGTACCTTTAGGGGTAGGTGTCTCATTATCCCCATACATAAAGGCATGTTTATCCATTATTGAAGAACATAAGCTAGAACATGAACTGGGTCCCAATGGAACTGCAATTGAAGGCGAATGGGATCAAGTATTTGAATGTGTAAAGAATTGTCATCAGGTAGTTCATAGCAAAGGTGCTTTGCGTGTTTACACAACATTAAAAGTAAATACACGTACAGATAAGAAGCAATTATTTAAAGAAAAAGTACAAAGCGTAAGAAGCTGATAGTAAAAAAAACTTAAAAGTGTTGATCAAAAGTCTAAAAACCTAATACCAAATAAAGATCCCAACAATTACCCATGCATCTTCAAAGAAGTACTGATATAAAAAAGAAAGCAATATGGTGACTAATGACTATCTTTGCGCGTCTAAGCAGATCTGAAGTTATGCACGGAAGAGCAGCTATGTTTATCGTTGCTATCTGGTTATTCACAAACTATCTAATTCGTTAAGAATGACTAATCCTATTAAAACTTGGTTTTTTGAATTAATCGAAGATGCGATAGGCAGTAAAGCCATGAAGCAATTTAAGGAAGAAGAAGAGCGCAAAAAAAAGAATTCCGAATCAAATGATGAGCCCAAACAAAATTAGGTGTTAAAGACTCCTTATTATTTAGGTATCCAAGAATCAATCCCATTCTGCCGCAACGGCTCTTAAACCACTAGCAATGATTTCGTTGGGGCAATTAGTATCTTCCTTTAAGGCCTTAGCTGCAAGATGAACGTTCTCCCAAAATACTGACACTGCTCCTGTTTTTTGATCATCAGAGAATTTAAATTCCTCAAAAGCTTTTGGCATTTTCCTATTTTTTTAAGTTCTAGCAAAAAATTCATTCGTCAACTTTAATCTTCACTGCTTCAATGTAATTATCTTTTTTATTATCTAAAAATAGTTTCCTTGTGATTAAAACTGTCAAGGTCGTTAAAAATATAAAGCCAACACTTTGAACAAAATCTATATAGGTTGCCAAAAAATGAGTCATTAATAAATTGATTTTATCAAATTTAGAGGAAAAAAATTAAATGACAAATTTCACAACACAAAAGCAATAAACAGTAACTTAATGATCTGTTGAAGCCAAATAGCTATCACACAACAAGGTACCAGTACCTAAATCAAAAACATTATCCAAATTAGATAACAGCTCTTTTAGTTCTTCTCCAGTGATTCTTTTAATTTCTTGGTAAGTTTCTTTAGACATCGAAAAAAATAAAATCAGCTGCAAATTTAACCACTCCCAATCAGTCACAGAGACCGTAAAGACCGATAGGGGTAATTGCCTTTCGGCATACTTCAATAAAAAGAAATTATGTCAAGAATAAGTTTGCCGATATTAAAATTTCTAATCAATACCACAAAGAAAATAACTATACCTATGAGTAATAGATGTTAAGTAATTATTCCTACACGGCTGGTACTAGTTTGTTCTTATATTTTTTGAACTTCTCAGGACAACCTTCTTTTTATACTGAGCTTTAGAAGGTTGTTTCTTTGAATAAAAAACGTCAGCGCTCCTCCCCAGAAGCCAATCAATTGATGACCAATGCAATTGATTGCCTGACGTACATTCATCCTAGATTTTCCTTTTCATCAATAGTTCTGTAGGACCGTACGTCTTAAGTAGGGAAACCGTAAAAAGAATAATCTCTTCTAACTAGTCATTTAAAAAGGGCCCGAGGGGGCCCTTTTCCTTTACCGATTCTTTAGAAGCTTCTGGATATTGGTGGCCTGGGGCCAAGTGTCTAGTAGAAAGGCTTTTTTACTCCGTTAGGGCACCTAAACGATGCAGAGGAGTTTCGACTGAATTGACGCACCTATATCATTGATCCTTGTCGCATCAGACGAATAGCCTACTTATTCATTGAGAATGTTGGAGCAGGAACCAGAATTCAGTTCGCTTCTCTTAAATACTCAGGTGGAGTGTCGACCATCAATGGTGCCTCTTAACTCAACAAACGTATCTTTGCTCTATTCGCACCTCAACGCAATCAGCCTTAATGCCCATTGCATTTCTACTTAACCTGATAAAAATAGTAAGTTTGGGGTCTAGCTAAGATCTAATCAATAAATCAATATGTCAAGAGAACAAACAAGTAAACAAGATCAAATAAGCATTTTCGGTGAAATAGCTAAAGAATGTAGAACTGATAATCAAAAAATTGAATTTTTCGATTCATCTAAGGAAGCATTTTTCACAGTTTCAAATGAATCAACAAGCTCAGTTAATAAAGATATCCCTAAAGACTTAGACGACGGGTTTTACGTATACGCAAATATGAAAAAACTTAGCGAAACTGAGCTTGAAGAGTTAAAAAGTCTTAAATGGAAGCAATACCCAGAAAACTTTAAGATATTTTTATTCGATTTTTGCATTTTAAATGGTGATGCATATTCAAAATACTTCCCCAACTCAAAGTAGTTTTAGCAATTTTCTAATACGAGCCGCTCAATGAATGAACGCAATAATTTGCTGGTCTGGCATAGGGAAAATTCCTCTAGCAAAGAATATTTAAAGACATCAGATCATATATTTATTGAATTTGGACCACAGATATGATGTGTTATCGCAAGCAAGGTAGAAGCTTGTAAATTGAATAAATAACTCTATTTCTCACCTAATGCTTGAAAGAACTGTATGTACATTTGATGTGAATGTAACTTACGATGAATGTGAGAAAAAGTTTGACAACGACGAGGCTCCCGCGAGATCAGCCAATGGAATAAAGGTTATTTCAGAGGTGTCAGAAAATACAATCCGGGGAAAGCGGTAGTTGAAGTAGAAGCTTTAGAGGGTGTCTTAGGGAAACATATACAAGAGAACATTCAAATATTAAAAAAAAAGGTGCAGTCATGAGTACAGCAGAACCTAGTCTCTGGTCTTGAGGATCCACATTGCTTAGGTATAAATAAAGAATCAAATCAAAAGATTAGTTTCAACTAAATCTGTACAATGATTAGAAATCTGTTTTTCTTAATTCTCGGAGTATTTAGCGGTCTTTGGTTTATATGGCCTCAAATAATTACGACCAAAGGTTGGGAATGCACAAAAGATGTTATTGCATCTTCTAATGAAGATTTAACAGATATTGAATCATTAGTTGAATCATTGCCAAACAGAATCAAATTAGGCTTGGCTATTTCCCCCCAAACATTGCTAAAGAGAGAGAACCTTACTCGCATCGAAAAGCTCAGAATTATTGGAGATGCTTGCTTTAGATAATTTAAAAAGCAAATAAAATTATCATTATTAACATCAACAAAAAGTTGGCGTGTCAACTTATCAAAGCAATTGCTTCTTTTAATTCGTTCGCGTGATTGATCTCATCCTGAGCAATTTCACGTATCCTCTGATCGTTTGGATTAACGGTTAGATACTTTGCATAAGTTTCATACGCATGCTCTTCAATTTTTATATTAATATCGTATGCATTTGATGGAGAGAGTAAGTAATAAAAAACCATTACCCAGTAATAGAAGAGCACTAAATGCCTAGCAAGAAATCGATCAACCCAATATCTATTGCCGCTTCGTGATTCCATCTCCTCTAAATGTTCCGTCTCATTGATTGCTTGGTAAAAATGAGCCTTCATAAGCTTGTTACTTAAAGGAGTCTTTAGACCAAGCGACTCTTGTAAATGCAAAACAGATAAGAAAGCAAAATAAGGGGCTCTAGCAATCACCTCAAGAACCCAAAAACGTTGAATCGGTCTACCTTCGTAAATTCGATCAAGAATACTTACGCTGAAGTCTAAAACAAATGAATTAAAACCTTTCATGATTCCTTAGCTAACCATTTAAGTATAAATACTCAGCCAAGAAGTATGAGTTATAACTTATTTATTTAACTATCAATAGCGACTGGAGCTGAATATGGAAGTACTCCGAAGATTAAATCTATCTTGCTCGAACAGGTTGGTAAGCAGGAATCATCTTTCCTCCACCGAAGTCATCATCATCATCTGGAAGCGCTCTTGAGATTAGTTCTACGAGCACTAGAGCGGCCATAGGATAGAAACACCATAAAACAGCTTTCCAGATGGGAAATGAGTCAACTAGCTGAAGCTCAGGCATGTATCAGAAAATTGTTTGAACAAACCTAACTGATCTAAAAATATTTAGTGTTACGGTTAGCACGAAGTAATTGTTTATCTAATCGATACTTCTGAAAAAAAAATTACTTCAAGCGGTCTAAGTTTTCCACAGCTTCAGAGTCACTAAATAACTCCAAGAACTAAATAAAAAGCAATTCCAATAAAAAAGACCCTAGGTATGGTGTCCTACGGGCCTGGGTGATGGGGATCTTATTTTTAACTGTTTTTCAACCAAATTGCAACCCCTACCATATCTGGTGTTAGAAAGATAAAAAAAACAGAAAAAATGGCCCATATCTGGAATTATTAGCTTGCGTAATATGTACACAGCGAGTAGTATTTTTAAATTACTGGGTGATGGGGATCTCTCAGTATCTTCTCCCTCAAGTTTGAGGGTTTTTTTATGCCATGAATTTCTGCACATAATTTCCAAGATGGATTAAGGCAAACTCAGTGAAAAACTGCTCTGATCATTATTTTTATCCAAATCGAGAAGATGGAACAAGTAACTAATGCAATTGGTAATCCCACAGCACTCTTAGTAGAGAGAATTTTTTGGTTGGGGTTAGGTGCATTTTTAGGACTGGCAATAATTACTTCTTTACTAAGAGGATTAAAAGAAAGTAAAAACAAAACGACACCAGTTTCACCTGATCAATTAGAAAATCTTGCAAAAAAAGCGATCCAACAAAACAGTGATAGCAATTGATATTGGTTATCAGATATTTTTATAGCCACAAACAAATTTACTTATGGTCGTTGGGGCGAGAACCGTACAATCAGCTACCACTGACTAGATGATGAGCATATATGCTTAATACAAATTCACAATAACAATGAAATTAGTTCCTTACATATTCATGGCTGTTGCTATCTTCTCAGAAGTTTCAACAATTGCTACGACTCCTATTATCTAACTGAATCTCATTAATTGAGTATTCAGACCTAACACGTTCGGGTGAACACCGACGTTAGATTGTATATAACTGATTTGCATTCATGCTCAAAAAGATAATTAGGGCTTCTAGTTTTTTAGCTTTGTCTATTATTTTAGCTTCAACAACTATCTTTTCAGGAATACCCCCTGTAGTGGCTGCCCAAATGAGTTCTGATATTGATGAAGACAACTCCATGGGTATTGTGATCGAAGAATCAAGTGATTCCTTGAATGGTTCGAAAACTAGTGCTGCCCCAGACCTTGGAGATGATCAAGCATTTCCTTTTATTCCAGGTTTTGGTAAAAATTCCGGTAAAGACTGATCATCTTTTTGTTTAAAAGGATTCATTGATAATAAATTACTAATTTTTTCGAAGGCTAGAAAAAATCCACAGATATAAGTGATGGTTAGCTAAACCATTTTCATGGAAAAATGGGAATCAAAAATAATTATTTTTATCATGTTTGCAGTTCTTGCAATTGGGTCAATCGCGCCATTGATCAGGATGATCAGTGATCGTATTTCCTAAGAATGACTTTGCATGGACAAGCTGAGATGATTGAAGGAATTATTCCTAACATGATTACTTTTAACATTTTTGCTAGTAAATTTCTTATTTTAAAACTGAAAGATTGATTAATTGCTTGGATAAACAAAAAAATCTAGAGATAAATCTCTAGATTTTATGAAAATTGATTTAATTTAGAGCTATTTAAAATATGCCAGGGATGATTTGACCAGTAGTGATATAAGCGCCAAGTAAAGCAATCATTCCAATCATTGCCCAACGCCCATTGGTCTTTTCTGCTTCCTCAGGATAGTTGGAATAGTTTTCAACTAATTGGGTTTGTACCTGGGTCGCAAACATGTTTTGCTTACCATATTCAGTAATGATCTGGTTAGAAGCAGAACTGTAAGCTGGGATTCCTGTTGGATCAACTGATTGAACATCTGATTTATTATCAGTTGGTTCAATTGATTGATCAGAAACTTGGTTACTAGAAGTCATTTATTAACCTAAAAAATGCCTGGAATGATTTGACCTGTTGTTGCGTAAGCACCGAAAGCAGCAATAAAGCCGATCATTGCCATCCAACCATTAAACTTTTCTGCTTCTGGAGTCACGAGATTAATCTCAAATAATGCGCATGAATGTAAAGGAAAAGTAAAGGAATGTAAAGGGGGCACCCGTACACAGCAAAAGTTATCAGGGTTATTAGCTGAAGCAATATTTTTTATCCACGGTCTAAATAACAATTCCACTAACTTTGTTGAACTTAATTCAACTAGATGAATTTAATACCAGGTGTAGTTCTTTTCTTTGGAGCCATTGGAACTGTGGCTTTACTTGGTTGGGATACTTTCCAAAATCGTAAGCCAATTACTAAAGCTGAAATGCAGCAGTCTCGTGGAACTAGAGCAGCTAAGCCACAACAAAAGAGAAGAGGGTTATTTAACAGAGGATAATTATGGGTGAAATTCAAACATACGCTTCAAACTCAGGAGATTTTAGTTTCCTTTTCGTTCTAATTATTGTTGGGACTTATCTTCTTTATGAGGTTGGGAAGGCAATACTAGACAACAACGATGATGATGACATGGATGGAGGAATGACGATGCGTGTAGCAGATGGAGCACAGGCCTGAATTGTCTACCCAAATAATATGTACTTATTGACAACATAAATATGTCGTCTCTAAACAGGTTTAAGGGTGAATTGAATATATAATTAGTCATCTATTTAATTAAAAATTTTGAGCGAAGAAAATATCAAAAGAAAGATAGATGCTTTATTAAAAGAACTTCAGGAGAAAACAGGTGTTTCAAATGAGGAGATGGACGAATTTAGAAAAATAATGGAACTAGCAGATTTTTCACAAGACCAAGAATAATTTATTTAAATGTCGGGATGAATGAAGGTTTAGCGAGATGCGAGTTTTGACCAAATAAGCAGTACCAACACGTTAAACAATCCATATCCAATAGCAATTTGAAGTTGAAAAAAATAACCAACAATCGAAGAGGATCCCACAATAATCAAACTAGTAATAAAAATATCTCTTGAAAAATTCACCTAAAAAATCAGGCCCTATAAATATTCAGATTGAAAATAAAATTATGAAAGTCGTATTTGATTTTCAATCGAGAATGCACTGCTTTTGCAGGATTCATTTCCTGCAACTTGAGAAACAGCAATAACGAGAAGACTTAGAGAACCAACCGCTAGAGAAATTGTTCTAATAGCGCTGGCTTTCTTAGAGATTTTCTTGCTCATATCAAAAAAACTTGATGTAATAAGAATATGATAACTATCCAAGCATAAAAGAGTATCCATTGATACCTAGTAGAAATAATTACCTAAAAATTATTAGAACAATTCTGAATAGAGCTAAATCAGTTGAAAGCCAGATTTTAATTGATTGCTTTATTTACAAGCTTGCGATGGTTGTTGAGAGCTTTCTTTCAACAGTTCAATCCAATCTTGCAAAGAATTTAATGAGTCAATATTCAATTGGTAATAAACCCATCTACCAGTTTGCCTATCGGTAATCAAACCTGCGTCTTTTAAAACTTTTAAATGAAAAGATATTTTCGATTGCGCCAATCCAATTTCATTAATCAAATCACAAACACATCGCTCTCCTCCTGAAAGAGACTCAATGATTTGCAATCGCAATGGATCAGATAAAGCTTTTAGCAATTTCCTGGCCATTGCATTTTCAAGAACCACTTCGCTCTTTATCGCTGTGGTCATCACAGAAGGGAAAATATAATCACATGATAAAACAAACTTCAGAAAAGGCTTGCATCGACAAACCTCTATACATCAATATAAATTGATATGAGGAATCTTATCCTTTATTGATTCACTCAATTAACTCAATTACAGGTTATGCGAATCGGTATTAATGGTTTCGGTCGAATAGGACGACTAGTTCTAAGAGCGCTCTGGGGTAGAGAAAATATCGAGATTACACATATCAACGATCCATTGGGTGATGCAAGGGGAGCTGCGCATTTACTTGAATTTGATTCAGTACATGGTCGTTGGAACAAAGCAATAAGCAACGACCAAAACAACCTGAGTATTGAAGATCAACCAATATCTTTTTCACAAGAAAGTGATTTCACAAAAGTCCCATGGAAGGAAAAAGGAATAGAGCTAATTCTCGAATGCTCAGGAAAATTCAAAACCCCTCAAACATTAAATCCTTATTTCGATACTCTTGGGATGAAAAGAGTTGTCGTTGCATGTCCTGTTAAAGGTGAAATACAGGGAGAGGATGCTCTAAATATCGTCTACGGCATTAATCATGATTTATATGAGCCCAATAAACATCGCTTAGTAACAGCTGCATCCTGCACAACTAATTGCCTGGCTCCCGTTGTGAAAGTTGTTAATCAAGCTTTTGGTATTAAGCATGGAAGCATCACTACACTCCATGACCTAACAAATACACAGGTAATCGTTGATTCATTTAAATCAGATTTAAGAAGAGCAAGGAGCGGATCACAAAGCTTAATTCCAACAACAACAGGTTCGGCAAAAGCGATAGGGATGATATTCCCAGAATTACAAGGGAAATTAAATGGCCATGCAGTTCGAGTTCCTCTCCTCAATGGATCTTTAACTGATGCTGTATTTGAATTAGAGAAAGAGGTCACGCAAGAAGAAGTCAATCATGTGTTCAAAAAAGCTTCAGAAGGAGAGCTAAAAGGAATACTCGGTTACGAAGAAAAACCACTTGTATCAATCGATTATGTCAATGACTCAAGGAGTTCAATTATTGATGCTCTCTCAACCATGGTGGTCAACAAAACTCAACTTAAAGTCTATATTTGGTATGACAATGAATGGGGTTATAGCTGTCGAATGGCAGATCTAGTTTGCCATGTCATAAATCTTGAAAAAGGCAAAAAATAAGAACATGCGATTAACGGCATTGCAACAATATGGAATAGTAACGACCAACTATTGGGCATTCACACTGACAGATGGTGCTCTAAGAATGCTAGTGATTTTTCACTTTCATAGCCTTGGATATACAACATTAGAAATTGCATTCTTATTCCTTTTTTATGAGTTCTTTGGCGTCATCACTAATCTCTATGGAGGTTGGATAGGAGCAAGATATGGATTACGTCTAACACTTTGGGTAGGAACTCTTTTACAAATCGGTGCCTTATTGATGTTGATACCAGTTTCGAGTGGTTGGTCGAAACTTTTGAGTGTCATTTATGTCATGGTTGCTCAAGCGATTAGTGGCATCGCAAAAGATCTCAATAAGATGAGTGCTAAAAGTGCCATCAAAACTGTCGTTCCAGACTCCTCAGAAGAAGATGGTGGCAATAATCAATTATTTAAATGGGTAGCCATCTTAACTGGATCAAAAAATGCCCTAAAAGGAGTTGGCTTCTTTCTTGGTGGACTTTTGCTTACCAGTTTTGGTTTTAATAAAGCAGTTGAATTAATGGCTATCGGTTTAGGTCTGTCATTTTTAATGACATTGATTTTGCCTGGAGATATTGGAAAGATGAAAAACAAACCTATCTTTAAAGACTTATTCTCTAAATCTCAAGGGATCAACGTCCTATCTGTTGCACGTTTTTTTCTCTTTGGAGCAAGAGATGTATGGTTCGTCGTAGCACTTCCTGTTTTTCTTGAAACGTATCTAAATTGGAATTTTTCTGAGATTGGAGCGTTCCTAGGCTTATGGGTTATTGGTTATGGCTTTATCCAAGCTTTTGCACCGTCTTTACGAAATTTATGGGGAAATAAAACAAGCCCAGGAGTTTCTTCTGTTCAATTTTGGAGTGCTGTCTTAACTGCGATACCTGCGCTAATAGCAATAGCACTATGGCGACAAAGCAATCCAGAAATAGCAATTACAGCTGGATTGATATTATTTGGGTTCATTTTTGCAATGAACTCATCAATACATTCATATATGGTTCTTGCTTATACGGACAAGGAAAACGTGAGTCTAAATGTAGGCTTCTATTACATGGCAAATGCGGGAGGAAGACTGATTGGTACTCTCCTATCAGGAGTTTTATTCATGATTGGAGCTAATGCCTCTATAGGAATGCAACTATGTTTATGGTGTTCAAGCCTATTTGTATTTATCTCATTGTTGACTAGTTTACGACTACCTCCGGTATCAAATACAAAAGTTATAAAACATTCCTAAGACCTTCAATAAAAAAAATTAAATATCAAGGGAAAGAAGGACTACTGAACCTCTGATTCTCGGTCATATTCAAGTCCAACTTCATTCATCCAAGCTGCTTTCGTTTTACAGTTTTTACCATGCTCGGCTAGATGTAATCCCTCAATCGAAATAAATAAAACTAGTAATGAAACTGGAATCCACCAGATGGGTGATCCAACTATTTCCTTCCAATTATTCATTGATTCTTTTTTTTTCATATTAAAGAGCTTTTTTTAAGCTTAAGTTAAGAAGTTACTAGCAAGCAAAAAAGACAATAAAAAAGGAGGCTAATGCCTCCTTTATATGAGCATGAGGATTAATTTATTTACCAATACGCTTAACCGCAGCACGAGACTTAGCAAGAATATCACCTTTAAGAGGTACAAAACCAAGAGAGGGAGCCTTAGCCTGGGCTTTATCACTTAGCAAGTAGTTAAGTGATTCTTGGACGGCTTTAGTATTTCTACCATTACCAGTCTCGTAAGCAAGAATCCATGTAAGCGTTGCGATTGGATATGCACCCTTAGCTTTTGGGTTAGGATTTTTTCCGGCTAAATTTTTATCTAGTTTTATACCATTAAGAGCTTTTGCTCCTGCTTCTGTTGTTGGCTTTAAAAACTCACCAGATAAATTTTGAAGAGCGGCTGCTTTAATTACACCTCTAATATATGACTGGTTTACATAACCAATCGCGCCGGGAGTGTTACGAATAACTCCAGCAACACCAGCATTACCTTTACCACCAACGCCAGCAGGCCAAGCGACAGATTTACCTGTACCTAGAGTCCAGGTCTTAGAGAAAGCTTGCATGGAATTTGTAAAAGCCTTCGTAGTACCTGAACCATCAGAACGATGCACCCAAGTTAACTTTCCTTCAGGGCAACCAACCTCATTCCAGTTTGTAATTTTACCCATAGCAACTCGAACAGCTTGCTCTTGAGTAAGTTTAAGATCGCAATCATAGTTATAACCAAAGGCAATAGTGCCGCCAACCATTGGGATTTGAACTAATCCACGTGTAACTTTTGCAATATCTGTTGCTTTCATTGGATCATCAGACGCACCGAAATTAACGGTTTCATCAATAAAAGCTTTACGACCAGAACCTGAACCAACAGCTTGATAGTTCACACGTGGACCACCTTCTTTAGCTAAGTCAGAGAACCAACGAGTGTAGATCTTAGCGGGGAAAGAAGCTCCTGCTCCGCTGAGACGAGAAGCTGCAGATGCGTTCATGCCTGCGCCCAAAGCAAGCAAGGAAGTCAAGAGAAGGGCCTTCTTGGCGAAGGTCATGAGGCCTAATAAAAAACTGGCTCTTATTTCATAGCATCTAATTGATCAAAATATTTATCATTAGAAATCAAATTAGCAATTCATCAATTTTTCTTGATCTATTCTTAACCTTTCGATTAACCAAGATTAATTTACTTTTTTAAAAAGAATGAACTTAAAATAACGCGAATTTTCAAGGAAATAATTTAAAAGAAACTTGGCCAACATTTAACCATACCAGTCTTACAAACTTCGACTGCATAACCTTCTGCAACAAGAGCTTCACGGAGTGTTTCACGAATGCTTTTATCGTCTTCAACAATTAAAATTCTTGGCTTGGATGGATTATTAGACAGGTGATCAACCACAAGGATGAACAAGCTTTGTATTACATATCAATTATAGTTGATGTGTACTAATATGCCTTGATCGCTAAATCCAGTATGCAAATTAATTTTCGAAAGAAATTAATTAGAACAGTGGTTTTTACTTTCTCAATTATTTTTTGCATGGGTTATTATTTCGATCAATATCCAAACCATGAAATCCGGAAACAGATATCAACAGATGGATTATTAATGGATTAAATATAGGTATGGAGAAATAAAACGACTTAAAGATATTAGAGAAAGTATCAACTAAAATTTTATAAGTGCTAATTAATACCTCTACAAAGAAAGAAGATGAGATGGCCACCGAATGCAGCTTGGACCTCAGCCGTAAAAAGAGAAGGTTATCGACATTTTGAAGTTAAAAGCTATGGAGGCAAAAAAGATGAACGGTGGGTAGAACTATTTCCAGTTAACAACAACGAAATTCTTATAAGAGTTCCATGGTCGGAATTAAAAACATACTCAAAGTGGACGAGCGGATGGCTTCAGTTGCCAAAAGATGAAGATTGCGATGGTAACTAATCTTTAGAGAAAATAAAAATAGACATTTTAAGTAATTATTCCTACACGGCTGGTACTAGTTTGTTCTTATATTTTTTGAACTTCTCAGGACAACCTTCTTTTTATACTGAGCTTTAGAAGGTTGTTTCTTTGAATAAAAAACGTCAGCGCTCCTCCCCAGAAGCCAATCAATTGATGACCAATGCAATTGATTGCCTGACGTACATTCATCCTAGATTTTCCTTTTCATCAATAGTTCTGTAGGACCGTACGTCTTAAGTAGGGAAACCGTAAAAAGAATAATCTCTTCTAACTAGTCATTTAAAAAGGGCCCGAGGGGGCCCTTTTCCTTTACCGATTCTTTAGAAGCTTCTGGATATTGGTGGCCTGGGGCCAAGTGTCTAGTAGAAAGGCTTTTTTACTCCGTTAGGGCACCTAAACGATGCAGAGGAGTTTCGACTGAATTGACGCACCTATATCATTGATCCTTGTCGCATCAGACGAATAGCCTACTTATTCATTGAGAATGTTGGAGCAGGAACCAGAATTCAGTTCGCTTCTCTTAAATACTCAGGTGGAGTGTCGACCATCAATGGTGCCTCTTAACTCAACAAACGTATCTTTGCTCTATTCGCACCTCAACGCAATCAGCCTTAATGCCCATTGCATTTCTACTTAACCTGATCAAAAATAGTAAGTTTGGGGTCTAGCTAAGATCTAATCAATAAATCAAAAACATGAATCAGTCTCCAGAGAAAGAGAAGGGAATGAGCTTTATAAAAAAAGCTGGTAAATGGGCTCCATTAGTTGGAGGAGCATGGATTGTTCTAAATATTGTTGTTCCGTTAGCTCTACTTCGTATTCCTGCAGTCCAAAAATACTTAGTAGTACTGGAGGACAAACTCCCTTTTGACATTCCAGGTATTGGTTAGATGGCATCAGAGATTATTTGTTTTTTCTTGCTTGGTATTGCAGCACTGCTTCTAAATGCTGGACTCGACGCTCAAGTTCTTCCACTCTTTTGGCTAATTCTTCCATTAGTAATCAAATTAAGTTTCGACAATATAACCAGAAAGAAAGTACTCCTCATCAACAAAAAAACGAAATAAAGGCTAAGGTCGTGAAAAATTAGCCGAAAAGCTTTGAACGAGTTACAAGCATTGACGCTATCAGGGGCATTAGCTGTATTTGCTATTACCTGGCTATTTTTTGGTTTTGGGGATGATGATGATGATGGAGGTGGGATGATGAGACCTGTCAGACAAAATGCAGATTAAAATCAGTTGCGAATAAGAAAGAAAAAAGCCTCAATCTAAATAAGACAATCGAAAGGTATTTTTACAAGTCCTAAAGCTAATCAAGCTTCTGATCAAGCATTAGCCTAAGTAATGAGAGCATGGGTATATGAAAAATTTTCTAATCAAATTAGTTTTATTCGTATTCATTGTTTTCTCTGGATTGAATAGTGCTGAGGCTGTAATACAAGGCTGGGTTCCACCAGAGGATTATGGAGAAGGTGACTCATATGAAATGGGAATGGAATCCGAAGAAGAAGCTGTAGGAATGGATTCACAAAGTGAAGAGTTAAGTATGGAGGATATTTTTGGGGATGAACAAGTTTTTCCTTTTCCACCTGGTCTAGGCAATTAATCAAAAGGCAAACATTCGCTTTAGTAAGGTAGATGCAGATAACTATCTAACTTTTAAGTTTGTTGAACTAATGGCAGCAATAAAAAAAGACTCAGAGCCTCTAGATAACTTATCCAGTCAAGAGATAGAAAATATTGTTAGATCAAACGAAATCTTGGATCAAGAAAATGAAAGACTAATCAAAGAAGAAGAAATAGAGGCACAAAGATTTTCAAAGACAAAATCTACAAAAAGATTGCTTAGACGATTAAGAAGATCTCCACTTGAAGTAATAAATCGATCACTATTTTTTGTATTCATTGGTAGTTTTATCTTCTCCTTTGTCTCTGTTTACTCAATCAATAAATTGTGGTTTATCTTTTATGTCATCAGTGCCTTCTCATGTGTGTTATACACTCCCAATAGACAAGCCCTCAAGGAACTAATTGCAGCATGGCCTAACATCGAAGATCTTTTAAAAAAAAGAAGTCTATGGAAATAAATTATTGAGACTTATAGGGCATAGATTTTAAAATTATTTTTTGAGCTAAGTCTGATCTATCCTAAATTCAAAATGATTAAAAGGTAATGGATAAAAAAGGAGCCAAAGGGTACTGGATCTCAACGGCAAAAATTATTAATCAACAATTATTTGATGAATATGTCGAAAAAGTTGGGCCATGGCTCAAAGAGAATGGTGGGGAGGTATTTGCGAAAGATACAGACCCAATAGGAAAAGAAAAAACTGAAGATTCAAACCTTGCAGTCATTTGTGAATTTCCATCTATGCGAATAGCTGTAGATGCTTATGAATCCAGTGAATATCAAGAGCTATCAAAGCTACGTACAGCCGCGACAGTTAATTCTACTTTCACAATCATGGAGGGAATGGACGAGGCTACAAAACTTAGAAGAGCAATGGGAATGTAGATAATGGCATCAGCCACTTCACCATTCATTTCACATGGATGGATGAATTGAACTAATTCCTTACCGCATTAAAACTCAAGGAGGCATATTTTGATGAGTACTCAAAATAGAAGTGAAGATCCAGAACTAGTCAGGAAAAACCTTGAATTAATTATTAGTTCGAACAATTACCAATTAGCCCATGAAGATAGAGAGTTACTCAATAGTGATGAAATGAGAGGAGTGCGAATGCTTCTAGAAATTAATAAACCAGAAAAAATCCTAGAAGAACAAAATATTTTATCAACAATCATCGTCTTTGGAGGAGCGAGCCTTACCGATAAAAGCTCTATAAATAACAGACTTGAACTAGCGAAGAACTCTCTCACCAAAGATCCGAGCTCATCTGATTTACAGAGAGAAATAACACGTCTAAAGAATTTACAATCGATATCTCATTACTACGATTCGGCCAGAGAATTCGCAAAGATTGTCTCCAGACAAAACCAAAAAGAACACTGTAATTCACATGTAATTGTCACTGGTGGCGGCCCAGGGATTATGGAGGCTGCCAACAGAGGCGCTTTTGATGCCGACTGTAAATCCATAGGTTTAAATATAAGTCTCCCAAACGAACAACATCCCAATGCTTATATCACTCCTGGGCTTTGCTTCAAATTTAATTATTTCGCCTTACGAAAATTTCATTTTGTGATGCGATCAGTTGCAGCTGTGTTTTTCCCTGGGGGATTTGGAACATTTGATGAACTCTTTGAATTACTAACTCTTCGTCAAACAGGAATGAAAACACAAATCCCAATTATTCTATTTGGTCGAGATTATTGGTCGAAAGTGATCAACTTTCAATTTCTTTCAGACCATGGACTTATCTCAGATGAGCACATGAATCTCTTTCAATACGCCGATAGTGCTTCAGAAGCATGGGACATTATCAAACAATAAACGTATCATCTGATAATGGATTGGAAAACATCACTAGATTGGTATTGTTCAGGCAACATTCTCGAGGAAGAGGATATTGAGCTTTTAGAAAAACATTATCAACAGGTAATCAAAGAAATCGATACGAATCTCTCCCTTGAACTAGCTCCAAAACATATTTGTAATCAAACCAATATTCCAGAGGGAAGTTCTTGGTTTACAGCAGTAGCAGTTGTACTTGATCGATTAAATCCTGTTAAGACTGGCAAGCCAAGAAGTTTAATCGTTGATCAATTAAGAAGAAAGCAAAGCAGTTAAGCCCTCTTTATACAAAAGAGTTGAACATAAAAGACCCGATGCCCAACAAAGTCCTCTAGCAGGAGGAATATCGCCAACATAAGCACCGATATAGAGAAACCTCACAATTGGGTGAACCCACGCAGCTATTACGGCCACAGGAGAGACAACACCAGCAATAAGACATAGCAGACATGCAGGAGCGTGAAGAGTTATGCTCTCCCAGCAATTTTGATGACACCAAACAGCTCTTTTGCCAAAGTCGGGGAGCTCGTCAAACAAAGCCCTTGGAGCACTCATATTCTCGGCCGAATATCCAGCTTTGACTCGGCCATAAGTTAGCGGCCCAATTGAAAGCAAAACAACAACGGCGGACAGACAAAGGCTCCAAGCAAAAGCTGTTTCCATGGAATAAAAAATGATATTTCGAGCTTAAGTGAGGCAGAGTCAAAATGAGGATCAAAGATTGTGTTTAAATTGATAAGCCCAAAGTTAATACAAATAAAGTTTTCAAAGAGAAGATAAAAACACAATATTTAGTTCATAAACTTGTTATCCTCTGGGAGTCATAAGCGTTCTGCTCGACTAAATCATCCATTATTAAAGCAATCCAACCATGGACTGGGATTCTGCAAAACAACATTGCAACGAGCGAAACTGGCAATGGTCATTGGAATTAATCAATCAGGCTCAAAAGGAGATGGAAGAGTTAGAAACGAAACTAAAAAAATGTGAGGATCAACAGAAAGCGAATCGTTTATATAACGCCTGTAATTACTAATGGAAGAAATGAGCGCAACAATAGTTCCATTGGGTTCACTTGCACTTATATTTGCTGTTATTTCAATCCTTGTCTTCCTAAGGAGAGCAAGTAGCGCAAGACAAGCTGATGAGTCTATAAAAAATAGAATGGAAGCAAAAAGAAATGAAAAGACCGAATCTCTTGAAGACAAAAAAAAACGCTTAGAAATGTTGCTTAGAAAATAAAAAGATACTTACTTACAAATTATCGTCGCTTATTTTGCCAATTCTTTTGATCGGATTAGACCCATCTCTGTGATTTGCTGGATCAAATGGAAAATTTGTATCTGGTCCTAAAAGATCATCAATACTTTTTGAATCCATTGAACTTTGATCATTTTCAATATCAACATCCATTATCATTAACACCGGCTGTGCTTCAACTGAATGGATGCGAAAACTAATTACTAAAAATAGGGAAAAAAATAATCCAAACCAAGTTTTTATAACACTTTTCATTGAGAAGTAAAAGATTAACTATTTGCTCAAGGAAAGTATATTTCCTTATTTAACTTTCAACTACTAGTCGTCAAAAATAAGACATGCAGGTGAGGAAGGATTTAAAGCACACTCTCTCTCCCAGTATGAAGCTATCGCTGTCATTCCTCTTTTGACTGCCTCGTGCTTTCTACCTATGTCACCCATATTCTCTCTGGGGATGCTAAATGAAGTTTGAAGTTTCATAGTTTTCCTCTTCAATTAATCTCGGTATAAACCATCAAGAAGGCCTATGGCAAGTGAATTTATCCTCATCTTTCTCTTAAATTATTTTAGAGTCATCAATTAAAATATTTTTTAATCTGGGAAAATCAATTTTTGGTATCTGATGAGCTGCTTAAAAAAAGCAAAATCAACCCAAGCAATTAAGGGTTATAACAAGTGACTTCAACAATAATTTCAATAATGACATTAGGCATCGCTATTACAGGAATTTCAGTTTGGTGGGTCAGAACAACCCTCAAAGAGGGTAACAAGGCACTTGAAGAAAGCCAAAAAGAGAATCTAGACAATTAACACTTTCATAGATTTAAGTACAAAGAAATGCTTTGAGAAAAATCATATGAACATTTAGTAAAAAAGCACCTCCACTATTTAAGTGGAGGTGCTAAGAAACACATTCATCAGCTCAACTAACAGTTACTTCTTATTAAGGGCAGCCTTAACCTTTGTAGGAGACAAAGCCTTAAGTTCCTCCTTTATCTCATTTTGACGTTCATCAAGAACTTTAATACGTGCTTGATAGCTCTCTTCTAGTCTTTTTCTGGAGTCCTCGATATCGTCGAGTTCCTCTTGACGTTGATTACGCTTAAGCTCTTCAAGCTGACTATCAGAAACTACATAAACAGTTCTGGTAGGTGCAATTAAAGAATCAGAGAAAAAAGTGTCGAAGAGTGAAGTGTACATAACTTTTCTTTCGGAGTACACAACTACTCTGTCCTAAATTAATTTAGTTAGGGATGAGGCATACCGTAGAAATTGATTCGGTAAATACAACTCACTTCGGTTGCTACTACACAAAAGTTAGGTATACCGACCTCTAAACTTTTTAACAAAACGTCTCTTGAAAGAGACAACAAAATAATGGCTACATATTCACTCTTTCTTGGAATCCTCGTGATAATCATTTCGTGGAAATTTTACAATGACTGGGCTTCTGGTCTGGCAGGGTTTATTTATGGAGGCATCTTATTTTGGAGCATCAAATTATTGGTTGAACTCATCAAAATTTTATTTGGATAAAAAATAATTTCTCTATTGAAATTAAATAAAACTACTGAAACCATGTTTTAAGCCCCAAAAGATAGTCACCAAAATTGCTGACAAAGGGAGTGCGATGGAAAGTGTGATATTAATTGTTCTAAAAATCTTCCCAACTCCATTACTCGTATCATTAGAAGGATCTACGATAAGTGGCATAGCGAATACGTTTTTTTATTTATAGGCGAAATTTCCATTCAATTGGTTAGATTGTCGTAATTATCGAGAAAGTCTCTTGTATTTATTAGGTCTTGGTCTATTAGTTTTAAGCACTTGGTATCTGATGAAGTTATACACAAATTTTAATAACGATCCGATAGCAAAGAAAGAAATCGACAATGCATGGCAAGAAGCAAAGAAAGAGGCAAAAGGTAAAAATCCTTTTGCACCAGGAAGAATTAAAGAGGCGCTCAATGCATATAAAGCTGATATGAATAAAAAAGACAACTAAAAGATAGAAAATCCCAAGAGATCAAAATATTTCATAAAAGTAGTTAAATTAGTTTTTTGTAGATTTAGTAGTGACGCCCTCATTAGTTCTAATGGATTATGTAGACAGAAAGATATTGAATAACGAACAATTAGAATATCTCGAGCAAGTTTTAAAAGCATCAATTCAGAAATTGAAATTCACTGGTATCGAACCTGTAATTGCTAATAATGAAATATGTGATGCAGCACTCATTTCCCAGGGTTCCTATGAAATAAGTTGTATTGCGTCAATACTTGATATGCTTCAGCCAACAGAAAAAACAATGGAGCGCAAAAAAAAGGTATTCAACGCTCTATGCAATGCAGGTTTAATAGTTACTGATTAAAGGAAGAGACCTACCTGAGCAAACAGATCCAAACAAATATTAACAAGATATCTACAAAAAATACCAGTGAGAGGCATTGAACCTCTCATGCCGCCTGACGGTCTGGGTAAGCTTTATTTAGCAGCTTCAGGTGCTTTTCTGGCTTTGCGCGCACGTCTAGCAGGTCTACCAGCACTTGGCTTAACAACTGCAGAAACATCAGCTTTAGCTTTGGCTGCAGTCTTTTTAGCTACTGGCTTTTTAGTTACTGCTTTCTTTGCTGTTGCCTTTTTAGCTACAGACTTTTTAGCTACTGCTTTTTTAGCTACTGCTTTTTTAGCTGTGGTTTTTTTTACTGCAGCAGCTTTTGGAGCAGAGCCTTTACGTGTGCGATGAGAAAGAATTAAAGCCCATTCATCAGCGCTAATATTTGCTGGCTTATTTCCATGAACTTCAGAAACTTTAGCTGCTTTTTCGATATCTTTAATTAGGTTTTTCCAAGAAGCTGCGTAACGTTTATCAGACTGAGATTTAGCACCGCTTTCAACAAGGGTTTCAACGACTTGAGAAGCAGTAACCTTCTTACGACGTCTGTTAAAGATCTCCTTTTGCAAGGTAGCAATCAAGGCGTCACCTTTAGCACTAACTTTGATGGATAACTGAGACATAACTCAATAATTACTTTCTTAATACATCTATCACATATAGGGTATTAAATTCAATAGTCAATGGTTAATCGACTACTAAATTTTCATATATCTATCAATATAATTAAAGTGACACCTTCAAATAATTGGATCTTGACTATAAAGCCATATCAAGTGTGGGAGAGAAAGCCAAAAACTAATACAAAAACAATGCTAGTCAATAAAGCTAATAGACCTCAAATGCTGATCAAAGATGGCATAGGAACATTAATAAGCAAATTGATCTAATCAAAATGTCAGGCTACCTCTGGACACCAACCAATCTCTTTCTCTCGTTGCCGCATCCAAAGAAGATAACGTGAAATCAAATGGTCTCCATGAGGAAAAAGACGACGATGAACATGACACGAAAGAATTGTTCTGCAATGCTTGTCGCGGGAATAATTGAAATGTTGGCATGTCATGCAAATGCAAGCTGAACATGTTTTTTTGAGAATCCTTTTCTCAAGGAATTGCCACTCTTCTTCTTGACCGAATATCTAATCGGTGCAAGTTTCTTTGGGGAGAGTCGTAGACATTGACCAATTCCAATAGGTTGGGCTACAGCAGATACCCATTCTTCAGCCTTAAAGACAGCATATGGGGAAGCAGATGGAGTCATTTATCTATAGCAGTACACTTGTACTAGCAAGAACCTATAGGCAATGTCAAGTCATATATTTCAAAACATCTAAAATATGTCGCCTGCAATACCAACAATCGAGCAAACAAGATGCTCAAACACGATGAATATTTCAAGGATATAAAGGCTAATTAAAAATAATTAAACGGATGGGTCCACCACAAAACAAAAAAGCAATAAAAAAGCCCTCATCTCATGAGGGCAAAATAAACTGCTGAACGATCCCCATCACCCAGCTTTTCAAAAATAATAATCAAATCAATCAGATTAGGCAACATTAAAGCACCATATGTTTTACCTTAGGCTTAAATAAACACCATCTGTAGGGGGGGGTTGATTTATGTTGAAAATAGGGTTAGAAATAGTATCCCCATCACCCAGACCCGTAGGACACCATACCTAGGGTCTTTTTTATTGGAAAACCTTTTATAGAGGGATTTCGTCAATATTAAGGACATAGGAGCTGTGGAAAACTTTTGTTATTTGAATGAATTTACGAGCTACAAAAATATGTCCTTACCTAAATCTTCCAAAAAGTAGCTTATAAAGGTTTAAAAACGATTAATTGAAAAATCCTTCTCAATTAAGTAAAAAGGTTCTAAATCTGTTAATTGCTTGGAAAAAGACAATTGCGCTAAAGAAATTATATCTATCGAATAAATCCAGTTGAAATCTTTATGTGATTACACAAAATGATTGATCTCAAAAGAAATGGCAAAAAAGAACCAATTGAAGCCACAGGCCTTCGAAGTCGTAAATCTTCTCTCTATAAGCCAAATCAAAAAGAGGATTTCAAAATTAGTAGAGGTCGATTCTCAAATTTTCTAACGTGTCAAAGGTGCTTTTATCTAGATAGGGTAAAAGGTCTTGATCCTCCAGGGACACCAGGTTGGACTCTCAATGAAACGACTGATCTATTACTCAAAAAAGAATTTGACGATTGCAGACAGAAGCAGATTCCACACAGATTATTTGCATCAAATGGACTATCTCATGTTGTTCCATTTGATCATCCTGAAATAGATAACTGGAGAAACTCACTTCATCGAGGTCTAATGCATCGTTATAAAAATACCGGAATAATTTTGACTGGAGGTGTAGACGATATATGGCAAGACACTATTACAAGAGAACTAATCATTGTGGATTACAAATCACAAGCTAAAAACGGACGAGTTGATAAGAAAGATTATTTAGAGGATCCATTTCATGAGACCTATAAAATTCAAATGGATTTTTATGCTTACTTGCTCTCGGAGATGGGGTTTAGAGTTCATCCAAGATCTTATTTTCTAGTGTGCAATGCAAAAAGGGATGAAGATGAATTTAATAAGACCATGCGTTTTGATGAATATCTTATTCCCTACAAATGGAGCAATGATTGGATAGAGAGTCGACTAGATGAAATGGTCACACTAATGAATCAATCAGAGATTCCAGAATCAAATCCTTCATGCAAGAACTGCGCCTATGCAGATCAATATTCGAAAATACTATTTTCAAGAAATTCAAGTAAAAAAGATATTACACAAGGAACTTTGCCATTATTTTAAGAACGCTAATAGTTTTACAAATGATTCTGATCAAAAAGTGTCTAAAGGATTAATGGCATGTGCGGAAGATATCAGCTTTTAACAAAATTTATAAATTTACCTGATCTTTTAAAAAAAAATGTGCCAAGGGGATTGAGTCAAAATTATGAACCACAAATATTAATCAAACCAGGTTCTCCAATTCTTGTTCTTAAGAATGAAGGCAAGACACAAACATCCATAATGCTATGGGGGTTTATATCTGAGTGGAGTAAAGACCCTTTTGACAACACAAGGCCAAAGCCATTTAACGCGAGATCAGAAAGTGTTGAAGAGAAGAAACTTTTTCGTGCAAGCTGGAGGCATAAGAGATGTTTGATACCAGCCAGTGGTTTTCTAGAAAAAGGTCGCCTAATAGGTAGAAAAGATTCTCAAACTTTTTGGTTAGGAGGACTTTGGAATCGATGGATGTCTAAAGAAGGATGTGAACTAGAGAGCTGTTGTGTATTAACGACCGAACCTAATGATTTAGTCAAACAATTTCATAACCGTATGCCCGTTATTATTCCCAATGGGCTAGAAGAAGAATGGATCTCTTCAGTTAAAAATGCTCAAGACCTTAAAGCTTTAAAACCGCTAATGACTAAATGGGACCCAGAAGAATGGACAGCCCAGCCAATAAACAAACCTAATGCCGAACAATTATCCTTCCTATAAAATCAAGACAAAACAAGGGCTTATACAAGCCCTTTTATACATTTTATAAGATCAGGACTTCAATGATCGTGATGCACTTCTGCCGAGCTAGGCATTTCATGGGCAGAAGACAATTTCTTCAATGATTGAGATCCACAAATAGCAGACAGAGCGATCACAACCAAGGATGCAGTGCTTAACAACTGAAGCACTATCGGAAGATGTGAATTAATTCTTTCTCTAAAGGTAGTCATTTGGGAAGTTAATTAACACTCCATTCAAACAAAAAGAATAAGCACCGTCCATAGCTTGAATATTATGAACTAAATAGCTAAAAGTAAAAAAATAAGCATAAATAAATTTAATCCTACTGTTAAGAGTGATGTACTTGGTTTAAATTTATTAGCCAAAACTAGGGACTCACTATCTTATTGATTTCTAATTATGACCTAAATATTTAAAAGTCTCATAAGATACATAATGAAAATTATATATTGAAAGAAAGCACATGAATAAATAAATGTACAATTAAGCCAGTAATCAACTCAAAACTACTCATGGCTGAAAAATCAATAAAGGTTAAAACCACTCGCCGTCAAATATCTTATTAAAATTATTCAAACAAATTTAATTAAAATGGAAGGAAATAGATTGAATCTTCCCTCTTTAGACAAACTGAAAGAATTAGAAAAAAGCGCAAGAGTAGATGGGAGTGGCATTGAATTTGGCTCTCTATTAGGACTATGGAAATTCAATTCAGTTTGGAAGCAGGGATCCGATTCAGAAGACTCTATTTCAAGCACTTTGCTACAAGTGCTCTCAGCCAGCCTAGAGTTGAGGAAGGATACACAGAATCCAGAAGAAGAGAAATTTACTATCGCCAACGCAATTAAATTTGGATTACTTACTCTCAGATTTAGTGGCTACGCAAATTTAGAAAGGAAGCAACCATTATTACCCTTCTGTTTTGATTGCATTCAAATAAAATTAGCTTCATTGACTATTTTAAATAGATCTCTACCGGCGCCGGATCAGAAGAAGAGGCCGTTTTTTGCACTAATAGCAATCGACCAAAATGGAAAATGGTTGTCAGCGAGGGGAAAGGGTGGAGGACTTGCTCTATGGGTAAAAGATAAATAAGCAACCAGCTTTGAAATATCTAAGATATTTTGTTCAGCAAATTCTTCTAAGAATTTTTTTAATAACAATATCTCCGTATATAGATTAACAATCAAACGTTACAAAGACGTAATGACATCAAGCGATAACTTTATTTCTTAAAGAAATCCTATCAATAGAATTTGGATGCTCTCGAATAAATTTATTGAACTCAATCGCTAACTTTCTAGCTTCAAAAGCATCAATGGCATAAAACCCTAACTCATGTCTTTTATTAGCTAAATCTCGGTAGCTAACAGCGTATCTCTTACAGGATGTAATTGGTCTTGAAGACAATTTTTTCTAAAATCAATTAACCATATCCTATAAACAACAAAATAGTTCTGAAAGAAATCTACCGAACAATTTGGGATAGGAAACCGAATATAAAAAGAAATAATGCTTTTGACCAATTAGATGTCAAATAATATCTGAACTAAATTCTTGATGACTATCGTCGCAACCAAATTTTAGCTAAATTGTATTTTTTAAAATTGTATAAATTTTAAAAGATTTGAAAAATACAAAGCATCTAAATATTCAATTATTAGAAAATCTAATAACATTAATAATTTATACTTTATAGATTTGGTATTTCTCCCTACATACAGACATTAAGTAAGAAGGTAACTTTAAAAAAATTATTCAATTAATTAAAGTTATGACTTTAGATATTTACAAAGCGATTGTTAAAGCCTCCGAGCAAGGGAATTTATGGGGACTCAAACGAACTGATTACTAACTATGTTTAAATTCACCAAATTTAAGTTTATTCAACTCATTATATTGTGGAATCTACCAATCCTAATTTTATTTATAGGAATAATCTCAATACCCATGGAATTATCTGATTCAATTTCAATTTTTTAACAACTCAGATCTCTACACAAAAAAATTTCTTTTTGGTAGAGAAATAATTAATCAATAAGTCTAACCATGAGAATCTAGATATGCACTACTTTTAAACAGCTTGAATGGCTAGAAATAGTAAAAATCTGGTATTTGATCTATGGCGTTTCCATAAGTACACTGTCCGTGCTTGATTAAGCAGCTTTAAACTGAACACTACTGTTGTCGGTCCATGTCCAAGCAGACTTCTCCATTGTAGATAGATCGACTCTGTGGCTCGCCATCCAGTCTCCATTTGCTTCAATAAATTTCTCAATATTCCCCTCTGGGTGCTGATGTATAACAATTATTTTTTGAGGGTCATCATCACTACACCCTCTGTACAAAGGCTGAATATTAAACTCTCTATGCCTTCTGGTAGCTTCTTTGCTGTCGAAGATTGCAGCCCACTCATCAAAGGTGCTTTCAACCTTAAAAGTAAAAACTGAGGTGACAGTAGAAGACATCTAAAATCTTTAATATGGGCAAACGATACCCAAACAAAACAAAACTGACTAACAGATGTTGTAAAAACTAGATAAATAAGAAAACTTTCTGCTAGAAATAGCTAATGCAGATACCAAGAAAAGCCCTCAAAAGAATCATCAACTTAATTGTTGTTCTAATCGTTGCCACTGTTGGGTTCATCAAAGTAAAGCACCCATTTAGTTATTTAATTGGAGTCCCTGTTACAAGTTGGGTCGTTTATCTTTTATGTAATGCCATGTGCACAGATATTCTTTTTGGAGAAACATTAGGTTGTTCAGAAAAAAGTATTTACAAGGAGAAATAAGCTAACTACGAATTAAAACTTTCTCAATCAGTGAAGAGAACAAGATGTCCCTAACCTGAAAAGTACTTGCAAAGATAAACTCAAGTTAAGATAACGAATTAATCATAAAATTACTCTTGACCACACAACATAACAAAATGATATTCGCTTTACTTAGTTGGAAATAATCTTTCTTTTAGCTGAATTAATACCATGTCTTTTAATCGGCTATTTACTAGGACGATTTAAAAAAGATTTATCCCTAACGATATCTCGTCCTTTAATGAACTATGGAATTCCTATCAGCTTGATGGGGATATTACTTAAGTCTGGCCTTGAATTCCCTTTGATACAATCTGCGGCTTTAGCACTGGTAGCTATTGGCTTATTAATGACTCTATTAAATTGCCTTCCCGGTATAAAAAACTTACTACCAAACAGATCTCTTCAATTAGGTAGTGCATTCGGAAATACTGGGTATTTCGGAATACCAGTTTCACTAGCACTGCTTCCAAATCATGCTTTGATTTACAGCATAGGTTTTGACCTTGGTGCGACATTAGTAATTTGGAGTATCGGTCCAATACTGCTAACAGATCCTTCAAAAGTTTTAAGTTCTAATAGATATTGGCAGAATTTCATAAAAGCAATCTTTAGAAGCCCTGCTGTAAAAGGATTGTTTGGCGCATTAATTGTTCATTCATCACCATGGAATGAACAATTAACAGCCTTACTATGGATACCTTCAAGGGTTGTAATTGTTTTAGCACTTGTAATAGTTGGAATGCGTCTATGTTGGTTGAGGAAAGCAAATCTCTCAAGAATAAAAATCCAAATAACATCCATAAAAAATGCTTTAATTATGAAACTGGTTGGATTGCCAGTCATTATGTTGATCATTTCCTCAGCGATCAGATTACCCAACGTCATGCGAGAGGCTTTAGTACTTCAATCAGCTGCGCCAACAGCAATATCTGTCTTACTAATATCCCAAGCGGCTTCTAGAGATGAAGATGAAGCCACATCGCTTGTTGTCTTAAGTACGATTATCGCGCTCATATCAATCCCTGCTTGGTTGATGATTTTAAGATTGTAAAAAGTTAACAACTATCGTCTTTTAACTCAGTTTGTCTAAGTTGTAAGAAATACAATTTTTTTAATGACCTCAGCTACAGCAACAAAAGCGACAGCAAAGAAAACAGCGGCAGTAAAATCATCAGCAGTAAAATCTCAATCAATTTATTCATCAACCCAATCAAGATTTGCCAGTTCAAAGCTAATTCAAAATCTAGGTTCATCTAATGATGGGGTTCAATTCGATTTTTCAAGTTCGTTAAGAACTGCATTTGGAAGGGACTAAAAGGATATGGACCTTTTAAAAACACTTTTTACAGTTGCTATATGTCTAGGAATTGGATGGGCAATCTCAAAAGGGATCATGTTTGGTTTGACTCATATTTAATATTCCTGAAGAATGGCATCCTACAAATGAGGAACTTGAAGTGATAGAAAGTGCTTGTATGCAAGTCAAAGTCGCATGCGAAAAAATAAAAGCGCAAACAACTGCAAATAAAAAATATATTTCAAATATGCTTAACGAAATAGCAGATCATTATCAAGAAAATTAATGGCTAAAGAATGGGAACCAAAAGAAGAGCATCAAGCAGTTATTGCAAGGAGTATAGAGTTTATTTCTGATGAATTAGCTGAGTTACAAGTGGCTTTACGGTGTCCAAATTCATTTATTGTTGAAATAGCTAATAGGGTAATATCTAAATATAAAACAAACCAATTCATCATTAGAAGAGATGAAGAATAAATGGAATTTCTGCAATCAAATGATTTAAACCAATTGGGGCTTTGGACCCCTCTTATTGGAGGTATTCTTCTTTACGTTGGCTTAAATCTAAAAATCACTGAAGTTGATCCTAATGAGTAATCAATACATGAAAAATGAGTACAACGATAAGAAAAGGTACAATTTATTAGAATAGTTTGGGATGAAACAAGGAACTCTTGAACTAATTTTTTTTGCTCTTATTTTCTTGAGTCTTCAATTTTGGTGGATAAGGATGACAATTAAAAATGGTCGAACTGGAGAAGTAGATAAATGGGGGCAAAAAACAAACCAAAAAAAACTAAATGAATTGGAGAAAGTGAAGCAAGATTTAGAAAAACTTTTTCGATCTTAGTTCTCAATATTACTAAAGCTCTTTAAATAATGAACTATCAAATTTTGCTTGAAAGCTACGCTGCTGGTGAATGTATTAATAAAGACGAACTATCATTACTAGAATTAGAACTTGATTCTCAACTTGAATCTATTAAATTTTCTCGCACTCAAGGTTGCACAGAAAAAGCACCAAAGCACATTTGCGAGGCAGCTCAAGTTTGCGAAGGTAGTAGTTGGCTTACTTGCTTTGCTTCAATACTAGATAAAGCCAATCCCCTTTCTCTTGGGAATAAATCAAGAGGAGCAAAAGTCATTGATGCACTTCTAGATAACAATTATTTAATGAATTAAAATATTAAAAACAATTATCAATTCATTATTAATAGACAGATTATTATTAAACAAATCCAATGAGCAATAGTGAAAGTCGTGAAGAAAGGAAAAAACGTTTTAAAAATCTTTCAAGTGCAGAAAGAAAAATGTTGATTAGAAAGAAACTAGAACTACAAGGTTTAACAGAGGGAAGCGGTGTGAGGGGAAAGGATCAATCTTCTTACGACAAAAAAGAAATGATAGATTTAATTCTATTAACAAGATGTTTTCAAAAGAATAAATTTCAATAACTCATCCAACAAAAATTTGTTTTACGAAGTTAGTCCCTGCAAAATGGGCATATGAATAAACCTATTAAAAAAAAGAAAATTACCTTTGCAAGGTTTGCTGTTCGTACTCTTGCTATTTCTGCAAGCACCCTCGCTCTATTTGATTTTCTAAAAGGAGACTATCAAGCTGGAGGGCTTCTAGCACTTGGATGGTTAACCATCGTGATCGGGGAGAAAAGGATGTTTAATGGTGAAAAGACAAACGAAGAAACCTAAGAAAATTTCCAACTGTTAACTATCAATAAATAGATCTATAAAATTCATTCAGCTTTTATTCTCTATGCCACCATAAAAGAGGTAACAGTGTAAAAGACTTTAAATATTGAGGCATTTCATTCCACCACATTGGTTCTATGAGTGAGACAAAGAAAAATAAGAACTTCAATCTGACAGAAATGAAGTTCAAGTTTAATGATCTATTTACTGGAATTGCTTTGCTGTTGTGTGCATTTTTATGTGCGTTTAGCCTTGCACTAATTGCAATAAGGCTAGGGCCAATAGCTAAATGGGCTAATTATCAGACTATTTGCGTTGAACAAGAAAGTTTAAAATCTCCAATCGAATGGGCGGTGCGTAAATGCAATGGAAGATCAAAAGTTTATCAAGTGAAGTAAAGGCAACTCAATTAAAATTGAGTTTATAATTTTCACCATTGAGATGATCACGTGTTTCTTAAGAAGCAAAACATCGAATCAATTGTTTGCTTAGAGCCAAAACAATAGAAATCCCGCCAAAAGTCCAGACATATGACCTAACAAGCTAATTCCAGGTAAGAATGACCAGATAATTCCAATACCTGTGAGTACTGAAATAGATTTAAGTAATCTTGGATCTTTCTTTAGCTCGCATCCAAGGTAAACAAATTTTTTCTTTCCATAAATTGTAGTCATTAGAATAAACGCGTAGATCCCAAATAAAACTCCACTAAATCCAATAGCTTGAGAATTAGGATTTCTATAAACCAAAATGTCAACGCACCAACAAATGAACGCTTGAAGAGGCATTATCAATACAATAAAAGCCAGAAAGAAATAGTCACTTTGAAGGCTTAAAGATTTAAGAAAATATCTAGCTACGATGATTCCAGAGATATTTGCCAATAAATGATTAAAATCACCATGAAAAAAATGGGATGTAATAATCCTGTATGGCTCATAAAACAACCGTCCAGACCAATAAGCAATAGAAGTCTTATCAATTATTCCTAAGTAATCTGTTGCAAAGAAGCAAATAGTGCAAGCCAAGAAGGGGATAAAATATTGCCAATCATCTTTTGAAATTTTATCAAGCATTCCTAAATAGATTTGCCAATAATCCAATCCTACTTGGTGAATATGATCAATTAAAAAGCGAATAGGGTTAATTCTTTAAGTTTATGAATAAGCTAAAATATTCACCAAACAGTACTTCATCAATAAAGAAAAGGACTAAAGCCTAAGGTGAACAAATCTATCATTTCTATAAATGTACATTGATTTAAAAAAGAAACTAAATCTCAATAGTTATGAATGGTGGAGGAACCACCGAAGGTTTGTAACCCTTGGATTATTTCTGGCATTTTTTGCTGGCTATGTCAGAGGTCCTTCAGCGAAAGACTTCAAAGTTAATGATATTTGCGGACGTCTAAGCGCTGATTTAATTACAGGTGAAAAGGCTGCAAGAGAATTGAAATTAGGAAAGAAAAGAATCGATGGACTAGAAGGAGAGAAAGCTGATATTACTAATCACTACTACCACGCCAAGTACTACTGCCAAGGCTACACAAAAGGCAATGTAGGCTTGGGATACTAATGACATATTTACTAAAATAGCCAGAGAAAAGCATTGCACTTTTCAGGCCGCTTTAACGGATCTGGCTTTTTGACTAAGCTTTTAAAGCTTTAACACTAACATTTCTTGCACGCTTCGCAGGTCTTCCTGCTGCAGCCTTAGATGCTCTCTTTGAAACTGAACTAGCGTTTGAAGTTGCTTTTTTAGCTTGAGCAGAAGCTACTTTCTTAACTGCTGTTTTAACTTTAGAAGTCTTAACTTTTGCTTTTGCAGCGCTCTTGGCTGGAGCAGCTTTAGTTACTGCTTTCTTGGAAGTTACTATTTTAGCTGCACTTTTTTTGACAGCAGCCTTTTTAGCAACGGTTTTCTTGACAGCAGCCTTTTTAGCCGACGGTTTTGCTGACACTTTTTTAGCACTCGTAGTCTTACGAGTACGGTGAGAGAGAATCAAAGCCCACTCATCAGCACTTACATTTGCAGGCTTATTACCATGGATCTCAGAAACTTTTGCAGCTTTCTCAATATCCTTTATTAAGTTTTTCCAAGAAGCAGCATAACGCTTATCAGATTGTGATTTAGCACCGCTCTCTACAAGAGTTTCAACAACTTGTGATGCTGTTACTTTTTTTCTTCTTCGGTTAAAAATTTCCTTTTGAAGAGTAGCGATCATGGCTTCGCCTTTAGCGCTTACTTTGATACTTAATTGAGACATTGAATTAAGAATTACCTATATACAACATCTAGCACATTGTGGGTATCCAAACCGAACAATCTATTTACATGTAGATGTAAATAGCATTTGCATCTTATTAATTTACATAAAAAACTAATCATAAAAAGGAATAAGGAGTATAAAAGTGAAGTCATATCAACGTTTTGGCATAGATAGGAAAAGTCTCTCCTAAGGCGAAAATGACTATCAAGAAGGAATTAAAGGTTTGTTCTTTTTCTAAAAAGTAAGCAATAATCGCAATAAGACACAAAACACAAAATCCGACCAATCAACCTAGTTATCAATAGAAAATGTTCTCTCTAATTTTGCTTTTATTTGCTTTAAAGACGGTTCTGAGACCTTGAGAATTTTTTTATAAAAGCCATAAAATTTAAGACACGCCAAAGGAAGAAATATTGTAAGTAGTAAGGTTTTAGTTGTAATCATATGAATGTTATAAACCAAATCAATCAGAAACGCTCAAATATTACTTGTTAAACCTATTTATAAACTCAAGGTCTTTAGAAAAATTTTAGTTAAGGTCTAGGTGTTAAAAACGAATAAACCAATTCAATAAAATGCAAGACAGGAAGGATCTCAAAGCCCTTATTTACCAAGTAGCAGCAGCAACAGATAGAGGTCAAAGAATGAATGCGATGATTGCTCCCATGTACCAAAATAAATTAGTAGAGATGAATAAACTAGTTGAAGATCTACTGCCCCTATCAGATGAAATAACTCAGAGTTCTATTGAGGGTGAATGGGAGCTTATTTTCTCATCAGTTGAATTATTTAGAAGCTCTCCATTTTTTTTGGCAATTGAAAAGGCTTTAAATGACAAATCAAAAAGCGATTTATTTTTCAAACTTCATCTTTTACAAGTTGGATCATTTGGTTTATCAACAGTAGGAAGAGTCGGTCAATCTTTCAATTTTAATAAAGGGGAAATGATCTCCACCTTTGATACCACTATCTTTGGACTGACAACCATCCCAATACTTGGGTGGTTCAAGCTTTTGCCTACCTTTGGTGGTCGAGTCATAACTCTGGCTAAGGGACTTCAACTAACAGAAAACATTCTTTCAATGGAGTTAGAAAAGACTAAAGTATCAGAGGTGGATGGACTGGGAAGAATTCCTTTTTTAAGCACTCTTCTCATGGAAAGGTGGTATCCAGTAAAGACAGTATGGAAACTATTGCCATGGAACAAAGAAAATCCAAATTGTGAGATTAGTGTGATCTATGTTGACGAAGATTTAAGAATCATTAGAGATATGCACGGAGCATTATTTGTTTACATACGTCCATCAATTCCTCTTCTAGACCAAACAAAAATCTAAGTAAATTCCTTCTCAAATACTGACTTCATTCAAGCAGTTCTGAAGAATTTGTTGTAGAAACACTAAAGAAGAAAAACACCTTAATAAAAAAGGAATGAAAAATCCAGAAGTAATAGTAATTGGAAGTGGAATTGGTGGATTATGTTGCGGAGGATTACTCGCAAAAGCTGGCAAAAAAGTCCTAATCCTTGAAGCTCACTCAAAACCAGGAGGAGCCGCTCATGGCTTTGAGAAAAATGGTTATAAATTTGAATCTGGTCCCTCTCTTTGGAGTGGAATAGGTACCTGGCCAACGACAAATCCATTAGGTCAAGTTCTCAAAGCTCTTAACCAAAAAGTTGAATTAATTAAATATCAGGATTGGAATGTTCAAATTCCTGAAGGCGACTACACGATTGGAGTTGGAGATAGAAGATTCCTTGATCAGATCAATTCAATTAGCGGAAATGATGCCATTAAAGAATGGGAAAATTTTATTCAAGTGATTAAACCGATTGGTGCAGCAGCTAATGCAATTCCCCTAATAGCGCTAAATCAAAACAAGGAAACTATTTTTCAGCTCTTAAGACGTAGTAAAACACTCCTCTCTCACTTGAAATCTTTTAAATACCTAGGAGGTGCTTTTGGAAATTTAGTTGATGAACATCTTAAAGATCCATTTTTACGAAATTGGGTTGATTTACTTTCCTTTCTAATAAGCGGTTTATCGAAAGACGAAACGAATGCCGCTGCGATGGCAACCCTTTTTGATGATTGGTTTAAACCGGATGCCTACCTGGAATATCCAAAGGGAGGAAGTGAATCTATCGTTAAAGCTCTATTAAATGGAATTTACTCATTTGGAGGAAAGCTCCAACTTAATTCTAAAGTTAGTCAGATAATTATAAAAAAGAATAAAGCAATTGGAATTGAGTTAAAAAATGGTGAGAAAATCTTTGCAGATCATATTGTTAGCAATGCAGATATTTGGAACACCCTTGATTTAATACCAAAAGATATATCTCAAAAATGGAGAGAAGAAATGTCCATGACTCCAAAATGTAAGTCATTTCTTCATCTACATCTTGGGTTTAATGCAGAAGGACTAGAAAATATTCCACTCCATTCAATATGGGTTGATGATTGGGCTAAAGGTATTACTGCCGAAAGAAATGTAGTAGTTCTCTCTATTCCATCTGCCTTGGATCCAACAATGTCTCCCCACAACAAACACATCCTTCACGGATATACACCTGCTAATGAGCCATGGGAAATATGGAAAAATCTTAAAATTGGTACTAACGAATATGAAAAAACAAAAGAGGAGCGATGCTCAGTATTCTGGCAACCTATAAAAAAACTAATCCCTGATATTCACGAAAGAATCGAAATAAAAATGCTAGGGACACCACTTACTCATCAAAGATTTTTAAATACAAAGAATGGAAGTTATGGTCCAGCCTTGTCGGCAGCAGAAGGGCTTTTCCCAGGGAATAAAACTCCAATTAAAAATTTTTTAATGTGTGGTTCAAGTACATTCCCAGGGATCGGCATTCCACCTGTAGCCGCCAGTGGTGCTCTGGCCGCTAATACAATTCTGGGTTCCAAATTCCAAAAGAATTTAATTGAAGAACTAGGAATATAAGAGCGCTTATTGTTGATTGACAATTATTTAAGATCAATAGTCCAACGTCTTTGCCCCATTCGATCTGATTCTGAATAACAGTGTGCAATCAAGTCTCCATTTCTTCTCCTAACTGAACATTCTAGGCCATCCTCTGTTTTGAAGAAAGCAGAAGTAGCTGGCGAGACATCTTTTGAAAGAGGAGAACCCAGATTATTTAAAATCAAAGACCAAATCAAATCTTCATTAGCATCTTTGCTAGCTGTGAATTGCATTTTCTGACGACTCTTTTTTATTGGAGACTGAATCTGAATTTAAGATATCAGAGCCAGGAATCCCCTTAGCAACGGAACCGATTAGAGTTGTATGAGAGGTAGGATCTTTCTTTAAAGTAGTAACTCCAAGATCATTTTTAGATACCAATATAAAAATAATGATCCCAACAAATGTCAAAACAATTCCTAAAGCTAAAGATGAGTCCATACTAAAAATTAATTATGTAATGACAAATTAATATGAAAATAAAAAGGTATATCCTATAAGGAACGAATATATGTCGGCATTAATGCAACTATCGTTTATGAATTGACTATTTCAAAGTAAAAATAATTACAAAAGAAATTTATGTATAAAATGAACTTAAATTTAGTAAAAGTTAAAAGCCGATTATTTATACATTGATAGATAATCCATCAGGTTTGCATTTGATAAATGTCAGAAGATAGTATGAATTCTAGTAATCCTGAAACAGCAGGGCATCATTGGTTCCCATTCTTGAGATATAAAAAAGAATGCGAATCCGCAGGGAAAGAAGTCAGCGTTAATGAATGGATGAGGGCGACAGGACAGCTTGATGCAAAGATTGCACATGAAGAATCAGTAGCATTAGCAGCAAAAATCGCGGCAGAAAAAGATGCTGATGCAAAGAGAGCAATCGAGAAAGAAGCTTTAGAAAAAAAGGCTCTACTGAAAGAAGATAAAATGAAGACAAACAAAAATCTTGAAAGTAAAGTTGAATCAAATAAGATAAAAAAGTAATTAGCTAGATAAAAATAACCATTAAGAAGGGAAGAACCTTACAACCTTTTAATAATTTGAGCTTTAAAAAATATTTAAATGATAATAGTAATAATCGATTACAATTCAATGACCTTTGCATTAGCAGCAACTGAACTTGGTCTGAGTTCATTGACCATCAATCTAGTTCTCGTAACATCTATAGTCGTTTTACTAGGATTACCAACTTTTTTTCTTCTTAAATCCGGTCAAGGCAAATCAGCATTTTAAAATCTACAAAACCAGTTAATTTCTAATACATAAAGACATTTATTTTTTTCTTACAAAGATGACTATAGAATTTAATTTTCTGTAGTAAGTGAAAGAAGAACATGAGGTTTATAGATTTCGTATTTACTTATCTAAGATTTACCACCTTAGGAGGCATGCTAGATAATATATAAAAAACATATCTAATGACTAACTCACTCAACAAAGCTTTTACAGGAGTAATAGCTCTAGCTCTGGTAGTGATAGCTGTAGGCCGTATCCCCTTTTCCAGAGAAAAAGAGCTATCAAATTTATGCAGAGAATACTACACAATGTACCTTAATCAGAATGACTACTCACTAAAAGAAAAAAACAAAAAGATCAAAGTTATTGCAAAGAAAACAGGTCTTAAAGCTGAGACAAATAATGTTGGTAATTTTTGTAATTCGTTCTATTTCAACCAAAGGTAGATTTTAAATAAGAATATAGAACAGTTTTCTGAAAGCATTTATTCAATTTCTAATAGGAACAAATACATCCGTAATTATATCGATAGATTTAATATCAATTTAGTAGTTAAATAAGAATAGTAACGAGGAAAAATCATGAAGAAAGAAACTTCATCAAATATCCTTGAAAAAATTGATGTCGCTAAAGAAAGAATCAAGGAATTAGAAACAATGATTAATCATTGGGAAGGTATCGAAGTTGAAGGCTTTTGGGATGCTGAATGCTCTATAAATCCATCATCTCCGGCATGCCTTCTCTTTAATAATTGACCTTCAATCGGTAAAACTTTAAGTCAGCTCAAGCAAAACATCTCAGATCAAAAGCTATTCTAATAATCTTATTAGTGATTAAAAATCAACTCAAAGACAAAAAGAATCACTTAACGAGACGCAAAGGTATTTTTCTTTAACTGGTGAAATCTACATTTTTAAACTCATGGTTCACAAAAAAATTTTATAGAGTAAAAAAAATTGTAGATAAAAAATGACGGAGCCATCAAAAGTCGTGTCAGCCAGTGACTTTGATGATTGGTTTTCTTTGAACGACACTGTTATGGGTGGTTCAAGTAAGGCAGTTTGTAGATCTTCCTCAAAAGGCCTTTCCCTGGAAGGTGTTGTAGTTGAGGAAAAAGGAGGTTTTGTTAGTTGCAAATCTCCAATATTTTCACCTGTTCTAAATTTATCCAATTATCAAGGTTTTGAATTAAAAATTGAAGGTAAAGGTCGAACTTTAAAATTTGGAGTGTCATGTAAATATGGAATTTTTGGATTAAGAGGATTTTTCTTGGACAAATCACCTGGTGGGCTCAGATGGGTAGCAGAAATAGAAACAAAAAGATTTGGGACAACAACTATCAAAGTACCTTTTGAAAACCTTGAACCAACAGTTCTTGCAAAAAAAATTTCTATACCAATTACATTTAAATCAGAATCTATAACCCAATTTCAATTACTACATTCCAAATTTGGTAAACCAGGAGAATTGAATCCTGGCTTTAAGCCTGGCAAAATAAATTTTGTTTTACAGTCGATTAGTGTCTATTAGCACAATTAGAAAAAAATATATGTATATTGTTCTGATTTTATAGGTAATAAAAATACAATGAATTTAAAAGTATTTCTCAAAGGAATGGACCGTATAACAAATTAAATCTATGAAAAAATTTTTTTATTGTATAGACTTTAATTAATTCAGAAAACGTCCTTTCAATGGGAGTGCTCTAAATATATAACCTCAATAAAATGAAGAACAAAGACTTACCACCGATATGTGGTTTTGAATTTGAAATTAATAAGTTAGTAAATAAAGAAAGAGATAGTAGACAATTCGAAGAACAGTCAAGGCTAGAGAATGTGAATTCAGGATTTGCATGTGCCCTCCATATGCATCAACCGATAATTCCAGCAGGTGAGAATGGAAAGCTCATTTCACATTTGCAATATATGTTTGAGCACACTTCAGAAGGAGATAATCACAATGCTGAACCATTTGCTCAATGCTATAAACGTTTGGCTCAAATCATTCCAAGCCTGATAGATGAAGGATATGATCCCAAAATAATGCTTGATTACTCCGGGAATCTTCTTTGGGGAATCGAACAAATGGGTCGCGAGGATATTCTCAAATCGTTAAAACTCCTAGCGTGTGATCAGACAGTTCAACCACATGTTGAATGGCTAGGGACCTTTTGGAGTCATGCTGTAGCCTCTTCGACTCCACCTTCTGACTTTAAATTACAGATAACAGCCTGGCAGCACCACTTCTCGTCATTATTTGGAGAAGATGCATTGCGTCGAGTAAATGGGTTCTCTCTTCCTGAGATGCATCTTCCAAACCATCCGGATGTTCTATTTCAGTTAATCAAAGCTCTTAAGGAATGTGGATATCGTTGGGTAATGGTTCAAGAACATAGTGTTCAAAATATAGATGGCTCTAATCTAAGAGACGAGCAAAAATATATTCCCAATAGGCTCAAAGCTCAAAGTAGTAATGGAGAGACCATCTCTATTATTTCACTAATAAAAACTCAAGGATCAGATACAAAGCTTGTTGGACAAATGCAACCTTATTACGAGGCAATAGGGCTAAATAAGCAATATTTAGGTCAACATAATATCCCCTCGCTGGTTTCCCAAATTGCTGATGGAGAAAATGGCGGTGTAATGATGAACGAATTTCCTCAAGCTTTTATTCAGGCTTATAAAAGAATTGGTCCAAAAAACGACATAAGCCCCACAATTGCCATGAACGGATCTGAATACCTCGACTTCCTGGAGACTTTAGATATTGATGAAAATAATTATCCATTGATACAAGCAGTCGGTCAAGACAGAATATGGGAAAAAATCTCAGGGCCTATAACGCCTACATTGGTTAAAAAAGCAATTAATGAATTAAAAGAGGAAGATCAATCTTTTTCTTTGAGTGGAGCCAGCTGGACTAACGATTTGAGTTGGGAAGATGGATATATAAATGTTTTAGAACCAATTTCAAAACTTAGTTCCTATTTTCACGAAAAATTTGACCATTTATTAGTTCAAAATCCATCGTTAACGAAAACCCATGGCTATCAAGAAGCGCTCCTATACCTTTTGCTATTAGAGACTAGCTGCTTCCGTTATTGGGGACAGGGAAAATGGACTGAATATGCTAAAACGATCTTCAAAAAAGGTGAAGAGGTGATTAGAAACTTTGAAATTACAGCACAGAGCAGTTAATCAATTTTGTAAAGGCATCAATTAAGAAAAAGAAATAACTAGCAAAAAATTATTTTTTGCGTTAAGGTCACCGACCAAAGCTTTAATAAAATGACTAGTACAAGTTTTGATAAAAATGGACTGGATAAAGCAGGTATTCATTGGATGCAATATCTTTCAATGACATCAATGTCATTGCTTATATTTCTCGTAGCATTAGACAAAGCCGTTCCTAGCTTTCATCATTTTGTTTTAATTTCAATGGCCAAAGCAGGAATTATTTGTAATGGGATAGCTGGATAACATACATTGACAGATCCACTGATCTCACCAAAGAAAAAATATTAAACTATGAAAGGAAAAATCAATCCAGACAACGATGGTTATGATCCATCAGAGGAATACTTCAAAAAGGAAGGTGACGCATATGAAAATGAAACTGAAGAATATTTCCCAGAAGAAACTTCAAAGCCACCCCATTATTGAGGAAACAAAAAAAAGCTGATGATAATTAAAATCAACTAATGATTATTATCTATGTGAAATGTACGTACCTTCTGGATAGAGCCTTGAAATTGCATTAAATCGCTTTGATATTTGTCGTTCTTTGTCAATATTAACTTTACGATTAAGAACCAAAACGTTGTGAACCATCCATAGAAAAAAGCCAACAAGCCAATACCAAGATATGGGATGAGCCAAAATTTTTATATATCATCTAATTTTAAGATGGCAATTATGTCCTTTTTTTTCATAAGTATTTAAACCTTTTGTTATTACCCCAACATCAAAATTAGATTTTTAAAAATGATTACACAAGACTTTTGCTCTTCTGACCACATCAACAGCTAAGTAGGAACAGGTAGAACTGCTCAAGTCATTTATTAAAAATGAAAATATTTTTATAAATCAAGCGAATGCATACTTATTCCTACTGGATTATTCATAGATTTTTCGACCATTTTTGCTTGCAAGCAAAGGGAGTGTATTTACTTCTCTGATTTGAGATTGAAATTCCAAAAGTATATTGCATTATTAAAGAGCTGTGATTTTCTCTAGTTTTTATTTTTTTGGTGAATAAGTCTAAAAATATGAGCTTTTCAAATGCCTTTCCATACATATAGTTTGGCAATCGTTCTCTTCCGCACTGCTAGATATTGAACAATATGTTACACACTCAAGATAATCTTCAATTGGATCAACTTGGCCTTGAGACATTTTCTTAGCATCAATCGTATTCATAAAAGACCCCTACAATTATAGTTAATCTATCCTTTCTTTTTATTTTTTTCTATCGGTATTACTTCCTAACTTATACGCATAAGAAAAACTGATATATGAATCATATTTTAACTAAACGTAATGACAAAATAGGGATTAATCTTCATTTCAATATCTCATATTAATAGTTATATAAAAAAAATCGCATAAAAAAAGAAAAGCTGTAAACAACTAACTCATATTAAAATAATTTTTGTGCTATTTTCTTAATTTTATTCTTATTCCTATTCTTTTTCTAATAGGTTTTATCGGAATCATATCTTTCATTTGATCATCTATTTGCTTTCTAATTAAATTTCTAAATAATTTAGAAAGCAACACCAAACTAAAAAGAGATAATATAATTGTCCCCAATGCAATTAATGAATAAGCATCCATTTCAAAGTTCTCTATATATTGCCCATTCATCACCATCAGCAGTGACTTCAGAAAGTAACGCAACAGCTATGTCAGACTGATCAGAGCGTTTAACAATAATCTCTTTACCACCCATATATGGATCATTGAACTCTGATTTTGAACGGCTAGCTTCTAGCTGTTCAGATGGTGTGAGAACTTCAAGAATTTTTATCCATATCTCATCATCTGAAGCGAAAGGAGAAACAGAAAATTTACTCGGGCTACTTCCTTTTTCTTTATCCATATTATTTAATTTTTAGCTTTAATCTCTTTAACTTCATTAATTAATCGCTCTTGTCGTTCAGGGGTAATAAATCCAAGAGATCCACACTCATTAATATCTTGTATTGGATCTGATAATCCATCGTGTTTCTCTAGCCATCCCTCCGTGCATCCTTTACATGCTAATTCATTTAATTCATTAGCTAAAGACTTGGCTTTCAATCTATCCATCAATAAAAATTTAATTAATTCTTTCTTTCTACTCTACAGTCATTCGATATTTAAAGGAAAAAAATTAATAGCCTTATTCAACAAAATTGTAAAGTTGGAAAATTTACACCCTTTTAATAGATAAGTGGAATCAAAGAAAATAAGAACCAAAACAATCTAGTTAGGAACTCATGCAGCTTCTTTTTTTAATTCACGATAAATAGAAATGTCTATAGGTCTATTCACATCAGATTGAAAATCAACAATGTCTTGATAAATCTCATTAGGTAAAGGTTGCATTTCGCATCTTGAATAACATTTGTTGTTGTCATGCTTTTTCATTGAAAACCTGTTGCCTAAGCGTTTAAAGATAGACAATGTCACAATGCAACTTGAGTTAGTTATATCGTTAGAAGCTGTAGATGCAATACGCAAAACTACTAGCCTTCTCTATTAATTGAGTGAGTAGTTATTACTAATATTATTTTTTTGTAGCAGTTGCCACTTCATATCATTTTGTATAAAAAGCAAAATTTAAAAAGAGTATTAAAAAAAGATGTCTTTATCTCCAAATCAGATGACTCCGTACATAAAAAAAATTCAACAGAAATTTGATGAAGCTCAAACGTTTTTAGTGAAAAATGGTTTTCACCAAGCCACAAAAGGGCTTTTACAAGACATCGAAAACGCTAACGGCAAAAATAAAAAAACAAAATAACATCATTCCTATGAGATGAAATCGAAAACAACAAAGTATTTAGGGAGACAATTAAAATGGTAAGCATGTATATCCTCTAAAATTCATTTACATTTTTCCATGGCAACTGAAATCACTGTTTCAGACTTCAAGCTTAGCAATACTTTTTCAGAGTATTGCACTCATGTGAATGAGCCAGAGCAGCAGAAGATATTTAGAGAGATGGGAGTTAAACTTTTTATATCTGCGAATGTATAGGAGACTCAAAAAGAGCAACTGTAATGTTTGAAGGACCAGAGAATATTTTATATAACATTTTTATCAATTCGGGAACAAAGCCTATTGTTGAAGCCTCTGGTCATATTTATGAAGAAACAAAAATCACAAGATGGATAAACAATTGTTTTAACTGCTCATTTTAACGCGTTGGAGTTCGTCAAGTAATTGTATCTGGAATCATAGGTATTGAATGTTGTTTGCCGTCTGGGCTTACATATATATTCTCTTTCCCATATTCTGTATCAATGATTTTTTCAAAATGAGTCCCCTTTGGAAGATGTAAAAAATATTTTTGTGCTCTATTCATTTTATTTATACAGTTATTTAAAAAATAACTAGCATTTTTCCCAACGACAACAAATTGATTGTTTTATGAAAGTTTTGGTGGCTAACTATTTGATTTTTCTAGAGCAGTTAATAATCTTCCTACTCTAGTTCCATTAACTCCAAGATCGCCACCGCCATATCTTGATGCCGATTTGATTTGAATCTTCTTATCGATTTTTAAAATCTCCAAATCGTCAGGAAATCTGAAAATCAAACTACGACAAACCCCTTTCCAATATTTATCATTAGCCTCTAAAACTTTGGTTCTAGGAATTTTCTGGGCAATCTTAATAAGTTGCTCAAAGGTCTTATCAACATCTTCAAATTCTTTTTGAAAAAAAACGCAATTAAGCGGATTTAAACAGGGACTAAGACCTGATTTAGGATCTGGCATATTTTCTATGAGTTTATGTATTGATCATAAGAAAAGTTAATCCCCCCTTTGCCTTGTTTTTCAGAAAATTATTACTAAGTGATGTCTAGTTCTCCCTACCTAAAACACTCGTGCAAAAGCTATCCTTCGATTAAATTTATAAAGACTTTTTTTGAGAATGAAACGATTAGATAAAACAGGGATGATGATGATTGTTTTCAGTGTGGCCTCAACACTTCCTTATCAGTTTCATTATCTCTCTTCTATGAGTTAAAACAGGTTAATCCCTCTCTCTATAGATAGTACTAATTAAAGGTCTGTTTATTAAAGGCGGCTCATTTCCATATCCAATCCAAATAAAACCAATAATTTCCTCCTCACTTGAATTTATTTGTGCGATTTGATAGGTATTAGAGTCTTTAGTGATTTTTCCTGTTGACCACTTACAACCAACACCATCGGAGACAAGTGAAAGCGACAGGTTTTGAATCGCGCAAGCACAAGCAGCATAATCTTCGAGTTTTTGAGCTTGATTATCAGTACATACTTGAGTGGCAATAAGCAAATGGGAAGGGTTTAGAATTTTTTCCCTTAGCTTTTTTAAACTAGATTCATCTATTGACTTATCACCAAACTTCAGAGTCAGCTGTAATTGATATAGAAGTTCCCTTTTTTTTATCCCAATGTTGGTAAAACGCCATGGGAAAGTCCTTCTGTGGCAAGGGGCCTGATTAGCTGCAATTATTGATTTTTGAATTACTTCGCTAGGAACACTTTTTTTGGAAAAGATATGAATGGTCCTTCGTTTTTTAATTGCTTCAGCTATTTCCATGATTTTTTCTTGACGTTATTGACAACACTATTATCCATAGTGAAAATTTTACAAAAAATTACTTTAGAGACCTGTATAAATAAAAGGCGTTTAGATCATCTCCAGCTTGAATCTGACATCTAAAAAAACACGATTAGTTGAAAATCACTTGTTAAGCAACTTTATCAAGAATTACATTTGATGGTTTTGGAAATAACGAGACCACTTGACCCATGGGTGTCTTGAATATGCGTTCGACAATTTCTCCGTTATTGATAATTACCTTCGTATTCAAGGACCCAGAAGGTACATTTACAGATCTTTTTTTTAGAAGAATCTCTAGCTCTGGATAGTGATCATTAGGTTTAAGAACCTCTTTTAACTCAGGATGCAGATCTAAGATTGCGTCATCAAAGGCCTTAAACTTTTTCGTTAAAACCATAACCGTGAGAAAGCTGTTACGTATGACTTGTAACCTACTGATCTCATGACGTAAAGAGTATTTAAACTAAGATAGGGATAAAATTAATAAGACTTTAAATAAAGCTTTAATGAGCAATGAATAAATTCAAATAATAAGTTTTACTGGTAGCTCAAAGTGCAAAATAGCCATTAATATCTAGCAGCATCAATCACTCGCTGTTCATGATGAGAAATAGACGTTACATCAGTAATTCTGTCATTTAAAACTGACTGTGTAAACACTGTAATAGCTGCAATACTTGGTGTAATAGGTAAAAACATGAACAAGGCCAACACACTACTCTTAGGTTTAAATAGTCTTTGCATTAATTAATAAAGGATTAAATTATTATTCTCAACAACTTTTAGGTGATTTGCGTGTTCGGTTTCCCTTGAATAAAGCTATTAGTTTGACCTGTAATACCACCTAAACACCTTTGGTCTTTTCCAGAGCATTGAATAAATAGCTTCAAGTGCCTTTTGAGTTTTAGGCAGCTTGCAACTAGGCCATGACTGTTGAGTAATCATTGTGATTATTTCGGAGTCATTATAATTTCTACATCGGATGCCACCCATAAAACCAGAGTAATAAAACTCAGGCAAAAATACATAAACTAAAACTAATACCCAGCTAGATATTTGTGTAGCAAATAAGCATAAAAAAAAAGAGGCAAATTATGCCTCTTTAAATCACCTTTAAATTACTTTTGGTATGTATTACCTCTGTAAGTTAAGGATGCTTGCATCTGCTTTTTAGCTTCTGCCTGCCTAGATGTGTAGACGTTACTTCTGTAACTAAGTTCTACAACTTTTTTTGGAGTAGCTTCTTTATTTTGAAGGTACTCTTTGCCTCTGTAAGTAAGAACAGTCATTGCTCTTTCTCGTAGTGCTCAAGACCCCGTTCCATGTCTCGAGTCTTACTGCAGCTTGAAATTTAGCTGAACGTGTAACAAAAATAACAGAAATTATCTTTAAACGATGTTCCTCGTGATACATAAAACAGTGAATATATGTTGTGTTAACCGAAATAGTTACTTTTCTTACTAAAAAGGTCCCTTAAATCACTAAGAATATTGATTATTTATCCTCTTCTTTTTCTTTTATTACTTTTATTAATCTAAACCAACCTTCCTCCTTTTCCCTCTTATTACAAAAATAATTAAATCACAAAAAAAGGATCCCAATATGGCAAAAATTGTCAAAGTAATTAACAACCTAAACCCAGATCAAGCAATATTTTGAAAAATCAAATCAAATGCTTCCATAACACTTCAAGAGGGTAAACCATTTAGTAACCACACAAAAGCCTCGTTATTTAATACCCAGTTTCTAAAAACTACTATCACTATTAAATTGATCAAAAGAAGGATGAAAAAACGAAGTTTTGGATCCTCAATCACCCATAAATCTATTGTAATTTAGTTTTTGTTAGGCAATGCCAGTTACAAAGATGCTAACAATTATGGGGCTACAGGAATTTGGTACGCAGTTAAAAGAATATGAATGATTTTCAATCCGCTTTAAAAGGCCTACCACCTTTACTTAAATAATCCATATATTTATCAGACTCTTTGAGGTAATAATTCCTGCTTTGACCAATATATCTAGCTTCAATTAAGAGATCCGTAACTTCAGGCCAAAAAGATTCAGGGACCAACTCAAGAGGGTTAATTGCGCTTGGATTCCAATTTAACTCAGTCAAAAACAGAAACCAAATCGACTTGCACTTAATGAAATCAGATAAACAATCTGAATTAAAATTATTCATATATAAATTGGACAGATTGAGCTGCTTTATCAGCTTTGATTTTTGCCTCATCGATGGTTTCTGCATTTGCTACAGCTACTCCCATTCGACGACCTTCAGTAGAGCTAGGCTTGCCAAATATATATACACCTGTATTCGATTGACTTAAGGCATCCTCAAGTCCCGTAAAAGCTATGTTTGAAGTTTTCTGGGAAGCCAAAATTACTCTGCTCGCAGAAGCTTCATGACAAACTATTTCTGGAATTGGGATACCTAAAACAGCTCTAAGGTGTAATTCAAACTCATTTAAATTTTGGCTAATCAAAGTTACTAAGCCTGTGTCATGTGGTCTTGGTGACAGCTCTGAGAAAATCACCTCCTCACCCTTAATAAAAAATTCAACGCCAAACAAACCAACTCCACCTAGATTGTCAGTGACACATTTGGCTATCTTTTGAGCCTTATCTAAAACACTTTCAGTTAATGTAGCTGGTTGCCAACTACATTGATAATCTCCATTCTTTTGCTCGTGTCCTATCGGTGCACAAAATAATGTTTTACTATTAAATTGTCTAATAGTTAATAAAGTAATTTCTAAATCAAAATCAATATATTCCTCTAATATAATTTTATTTGATTTACCTCTTGACTTTTCAATAGCCAAATTCCAAGCCTGGACTAAATCATTTTTATTATTAACTAAACTTTGTCCTTTACCTGAAGAACTCATAACTGGCTTAATTAATAAAGGATAACCAATCCTCTCTGCATGCAAATTAAGCTCGGATTGATTCATTGCATAACTAAATCTTGCAGTTCTTATATTTAATTCGTTAGCAGCCAAATCTCTTATTTTATCTCTATTCATTGTTATTGCAGTGGCTCTAGCATTTGGTATTACTGTTATTTGTTGTTCGATTTCCTTTAATACATCTACTGCAAGAGCCTCAATTTCAGGAATAATTATATCAGGATTACATTTATATATCACTTCTTTTAATTCACTAGCATTATTCATATTTAATACTTCAAATTGATCAGCTATCTGCATGGCTGGTGCATCATTATATCTGTCACATGCAATAACATAACAACCTAATCTTTTTGCAGCTATTGCAACCTCTTTCCCTAATTCTCCGCTACCTAAAAGCATTATTTTCTTTGGAAAAATGTTCATAATCATATCTATAGGTCAAAAATATAAATTAATATAATATCTCTTAAACAGAATTGATAATAAAAAAAAGAAGTAGAAATTAACAGAGACACTGAAAGGAAAATTTATTCTTAGTACAACAGAGCGCTTGTTGTTGATGGATAAAATCACTTGATCATTCGAGATTGTTTTTTGACTCAATAAGATAGAAGAATGATATTTCCACCACAACAAGTAATTTTTGGATAACTACCTTTTAGTAATGCAATGGTATTGATTTTGGACATTAGGTACAACCCTTTTGAAAACAAGTGATAAAAGAATTCCTAATCCAAAAACTATATCTAATTTTTCACGTTAGTCCTATAAAGAAAGAGCTAATTGGCTATACAAGCTCTTTACGAGTGGAGAAAAGTTAGTTAAAAGGAAGGAATAACTTCGACTTTTTTATTGGAATGGTTGCCAAGAAGAAAATTAAAGACTTCAAGGATTTGGATCAGTTCCCAGATTTAAAAGAAGCTCTTGTACCAGCTATTAAGACATTGCCCTCAGGATCAATGAATACTAAAGTAATCATTACTGAAGGCGCAATTGTAGAGAGAGTTTATAAAACACCAAAAGGTGAACTTATATCTCTTTTCGCAAATGACTTATCGGAACAAGCTGCCTAAATTTTCTTGTTAAAATCAATTATTTTAGTATTTCTCCATAGAAAGGGTTTGTTCATATTGTCAGCACAACAAGAAAAGATGGCAAAGAAAACATCCAATATTGAGCAGATCTGTAATCCTAGTTTATTATTTTTAATTGATCAATGTCTTCTAAAGAAGAAATCCTGTCCATCCTAGAAGCCTTTGCCTCAACAGAGAGAATGGGATCATTCTTTTTAGACAATGCAACCCCAGACTTTTTATTTATAAGACCAAGCGGAAATCCCATTGACGCGAAAGGTTTTCAAGAGATGTGGTCCTCAGGAGATCTTGTATTACAAAGCGCAGAAGTCACAAAGGTGCACAAATTTGAACTCTTAGGTTCAAATGCTGCAATGTGCGTTTTCACTCTAGGTTCAAAATTTACTTATAAAGGGACTCAAAATGATGACCTCCCTACAGTAACTTCTATTTTTAAAAAGATTGATGAGAAATGGAAAGTAGCGTGGATGCAAAGATCTTCAGGCCAGTCAGATATGACTTTGTGGAACGACTAATTTATATTTGCTTCTTAATGGTTAAGTATTCGTAAATTCTATTTATATCCTTACGTCTGAAGTAATCATTCAACAAGATAGATATTTTAAAAGAGAATCAATTAATAGTCGTAAATGCTAGAAAAGCCAAATATTGAAGAGTTGATTGCTGATTCAATGACATTGCTCTTAATTAGAGCCCAAAAGCTACCTAAAAGGGAAAAACTAGCAATTGCTCAAGAGTTTAGAGAATGGCTTAATGGTAGTTGCAAAGTAGAAGATATATTGATCCTAGATACAAGAATCAAATAGAAATAACTACATCAAGTTGATAATTATCAATATTACTGAATTA
>QCID01000002.1 GCA_003216895.1 Prochlorococcus sp. AG-402-K04
AATTCCTTTTGCAAAATTCTTTTTCTTTACACAGTTGCTCTAGAGATGGACGTCTAGTCAGAGGTAGACGCCATTGTGCCCATACTTTATAAACTTGATTTATCAATTCACCTAATACTGGCCATCTTGTTGGAGCGTATATCCACCCCAGTCCAACTAACCTATATGCTTCTCTGAAAACAGTGACATCTCTAAGGATTTCACCTGATTCATTAATTGCATGAATTCGACCCATTGCATCTTTGTAACTTATTCCTGAATAAATATCTGGCTCATAATCTGATGAATCAATATCTACAAAACTAATATTTTTAAGTGTATCTCTAGATTTTAGGAATTCGACCTCTCTTAAGCAAAGAGGGCAACCACCATCAAAAAGTAATGTGAGCTTCGCTTTAGTCAAATTTAAATCAGATGTTCTTCAATACAATTTATCTAATTAATGCGGCAAATGGGGTTCAAGAATCGGGTGTAGAAATACTTTAGCAATGTCTTTTTTTCTACTTGATTAAATGCAAAAAGAAGATGATTGTATCTCTTTAGCACTTATCGGTTTCTGTGAAATACAAGTAGAAGCAACCGATCTCCGTCGTAGATACCGTATCTAATTCTTCGGTTTGCAACATTTTATATTCCAATTAGTCGAGTCAAAGTAGATATGTTCTTTGAAATAAACGTAATGTATTCATCTTTATTTGACGCAGTATTCGCTGATTCTTTCTTCTCTCCTATGAGAACAGTTTATGTTGTCTCTAATAGTCAGCTAGAAGAAATTAAGCGTAACCAAAGAGAAGAAGAACTCGAAAATATCGAGGCTTCTCGTAGGAGGTTGGAAGAGAGTTATCAAGCTCGAGTCAAGGTGCTAGATGAACGTGAGCAAGAACTCCAAGAAGAGATCAAAGCCCTTGCTCCAGCCAAGAAGGAGAAGGTCACTGCTTAATTAACAACTTGAGGACATTGTGTAAGCATAAATTTTTCGGAAGTCTCTTTCCTTGATACCTGATTCGATTATTGCTTCGTCGGTTGTAAAGAACCTTTCATTAGAAAGACTATTTGTCCAACTTCTAAGCGGTTCATCACCAAAGTCTCCTTTTACCAATCCAGTTATATAGCAACCAAATTACAAACCCCACCATAAACAAAGGCATAAAACTATCGAGTAATAAATAGGCTGAATAGAAGATTAATGGAAAAAGATGACACGTTTTATATTGAGACGTCTACCTCTAGATAATTTTTTGAATGGTTTAAGGAAGAAGCGGTTCATTATTTACCTTTTAGTAATCCATAAGTACACAAAACTGGGTTTGTAATTAGAACAACCCAAAATGGTGGAGGTGGACCAGCATCAACAATGACTCCTGCATTTAGAGTATTGAATATAGCAACTATTAAGAAGCAAGACATTAATGCCAATTCACCTAGTAAAACTTTCTTTGCAGATTCGTGATCTCTGATGGCGCTAGAAATTATCAATAAGAAACCAATACCTATATTTGTTGCTGCAACAACACCTGCTGTCCCTCTAATAAATAACAATGTTTCTGCTGAGACTGATGGGGCAATGGTATCAATAGAAAAAATCAACAGGTTTATTAGCAGTGCGCCCAATAACAAGTGAAGAGATCCAACAGTTTTTAGGATTGTTTTTATTTTCATTAATAGAATCCGAAAGTCGAAGTCGCAGAACTTGTTGGTTCTCACTCGGTATTAAAGCATCTAATATTCAACAAGCTCAATTCCATATACGGTATCTTTGTAGTTAATAGCTTTATTCCACTCCGTGCATTCGTCAGAAGTCATTTTTTTTTTGCAAAGTTCATCCATAGCTAAGACATTCATAAATAAATGAGATTTATGCTCGTCAACTTTCACGTACTCATGATCTGAAACTACTACCTTAGCCATGTCTGTAATAAACCCCGTAATGTCTTTTTTAAAAGATTCAAAAATACAGCTAAAGTTGGAGATGGTCAGGGTATTCAATAAAAAGTGGTGACATTGATAAAAGGATTATCAACAAGCTTCAAAAAGAAGGGTGACAAAAGTGTATTTAAATACACTTAAATATTCCCTTTAGCTACCTTTAAATGTTTTTTGTATTTTTAGCTACCTAAAAAAAACATATCTTGATTCATATTTTAATTAGTTAATTGGAGGTTGATGTGTTTACAGATTATCAACCTAAAAAAGGATATGATGAATACTTTTCTTCTGACGATTTTTCACCAAGAACAACACTTGAGCCTCTCCTCTCCTCTCTAGGGGAGATAGGTTTAGATCAGTTAAATATTAGTCATGAAATTGCGAGGAAACTACTTCTTCGTCATGGAGCAACCTTTCTTCTTAACGACTCTGGAAAAAAAGGATCTGAAAGGATTCTTCCTTTTGATCCTTTACCCCGAGTCATTAGTTCTTCTGAATGGCTAAATTTAGAGAAAGGATTGATCCAGAGACTTGAAGCAATAGATTTATTTTTAGCTGATGTCTATGGGAAGCAACTAATAATTAAAGATGGGATTATTCCTAGAGATCTAATCGAGAGTTCTGATGGTTGGCGACCACAAATGCAAGGTTTTGTCCTGCCGTTAGGAAGATGGTGCCATATCTCTGGCCTAGATCTTATTAGGGATGGGAAAGGAGACTGGCACGTTCTAGAAGACAATCTTCGCTGTCCTTCCGGAGTTGCATATTTCCTTGAAAATAGATTAGTTATGAAAAGAATTTTCCCCAGTCTTTTTACTGGCAGAATTGTTAGACCTATTGATGATTATCCTTCTTATTTATTGAAATGCCTTCAGGAATTAGCAGTTTGGACTGATAATCCAAAAGTTGTTTTATTGACACCTGGAGTTTTCAATAGTGCATATTTTGAACATAGCTATTTAGCTCAACAAATGGGAGTTCAATTAGTTGAGGGAAATGATTTAGTTTGTCAAGATGATAATGTTTACTTAAAAACTACTTCTGGTATCAGGAAAGTAGATGTTATCTATCGTCGTATAGATGATGATTTTTTAGATCCTACATTCTTTCGAAAAGATTCAATGTTAGGAGTTCCAGGACTTCTTAAAGTTATGAGTAAAGGTAGAGTAGCGATTGCGAATGCTCCTGGGACAGGATTGGCTGATGATAAATTAATTTATACTTTCGTACCTGAGATGATTAAATATTATTTAAAAGAGGAACCACTAATTAATAATGTTAAGACATATCTATGTGCAAAAGTCAATGATCTTAATTTTGTACTTAATAACCTTAAAGATCTTGTTGTCAAAAGCGTTTCCGAGGCTGGTGGCTATGGAATGTTGATTGGTCCACATTCATCTCAAATAGAAATAGATAACTTTTCAGCAAAAATAAAAGCAAATCCAAGAAATTATATAGCTCAACCAACTTTAGACTTGTCTACTGTTCCATCACTTAGCGATGGTGAGGTTTATCCCTGCCATGTTGATTTAAGACCCTATGTTCTTAGAGGGAAAAATACTTGGGTAAGCCCTGGAGGGCTAACAAGAGTTGCTTTGAAACGAGATTCCTTAATTGTTAATTCCTCTCAAGGTGGAGGTTGTAAAGACACTTGGGTAGTCACCCAATAATATAAATGCTACTAAGCAGAGTTGCTGAATCACTTTACTGGATTAATAGATATTTAGAACGTGCAGAAAATATTTCTAGATTTGTTGAAGTTAGCGAATCTATGGCTCTTGATTGTCCTCCTGGCAGTGCAGAGCCATGGTTACCTTTAGTTGATGCAAGTGGAGATAGAAAGGACTTTGATAAGAAGTATATAAATAAAACTCCTAGTGATGTAATAAGCTTTCTTATTAAAGATCGAGAAAATCCAAATAGCATAATAAGTTGTATTTGCATAGCAAGAGAAAATGCAAGACAAATAAGAGACGTTATTACTTCTGAGATGTGGGAACAAATTAATAGTTTATATTGGAGTATTCAAGAAGGGGAGGCACTCTGGCATCAACCAGCACAAGAACAATTATTTGAGATAAGAAGAGGTTGTCAATTATTTTATGGAGTGACAGATGCTACTTTTAGTCATGATATTGCATGGCATTTCAGTAAATTAGGGAGACATCTCGAGAGAGCTGATAAGACATCTAGAATATTAGATGTAAAATATTTTTTGCTTCTACCAAATTTACAAGAAATAGGCGGAGCGATAGATGAGCTTCAGTGGATTTCTTTATTACGATCGGCTGGGGCTTATCAAATGTTTAGGAGATCTGAGCAAGGTTCAATAAATCCTAATGCAATTGCTAGCTTTTTATTATTAGATCCTATCTTTCCAAGATCTGTTAGATTTTGCCTTGAAAGTGTTAACCAGTCATTAGGGAAAATTCAAAATTCTCCTATTTCGGGAAAGCCAAATGATCTTGAATGTTTAATAGGTTTATTACTATCTAAATGGAGTTTTATAAGTATCGATCAACTAGTTAAAAATGGTTTACATGAAGCTATAGATAGTCTTCAAATTGAGTTAAATAAGTTACATAATCTAATACATGATTTTTACTTCATCAATGAAAAGAGATCTATTAGTCAATCTCTACAAGAATGAAAAAGAAAATAATTCATAAACTTTCTTATTCTTATGAAAGTAATGTATCACTCAATGAGCATTTAATTTGTCTTAAGCCTAGGTCTAACTGTTTCCAAAAATTATATAAATTTGAACTTGAAATTCTTCCTGATTCTCATTCAATACTTCCTTTCATCTCGGCCAGTGGTGATGATATGTATAAAGTATGTTTTACAGAACCAACCCAATCTCTTGTTATCAGGTCAGAGAGTGAAATAGAAACAAAGAATCACCCAAATATATATCAATTGAAGAATGACAATGATTTAAGTTTGCCCTTCAATATTGATAGTATTAATAGTTCATTAAATGGATTTGTAGAAGGTTGGTTCCCAAATGGACAGCATGATCCATCTGCTATTAAAATTGCTCAAGATGCACTCATAGGAATAGAGAATAATGTTTTGGAGTTTTTATATCAATTAATTAAACTAATAAAGGAAAGAGTTAAATATACGCCAAGGCATCTTGGACCTGCATGGCCCTCAGGAAGAACTCTTAGCGAGAGAGTTGGCTCTTGCAGAGATTTAGCGATCTTATTAATGGAGACTTGTAGATGTGTTGGTATCCCTAGTCGATTTGTTAGTGGTTATCAATTCATGGATCAACCTACAGAAAAATATGAACTTCATGCTTGGACTGAAATTTTCATACCTGGTTTTGGATGGAGAGGTTTTGATCCAAGCGGTTGTGGACTAATTAATGACAAATATGTCACCTTGGCTTCAGATTCCAATGCTGATCTTGTGGCGCCAGTTAGAGGGAGCTTCGTTGGCACTCCTAATTTAAAAAGTGAATTAAAGTGGAATATTCAAATCATCTGAATTTAATAAAAATTGTTGAATTAGTAGACGTTCATAAAAATATTGATCCTCATATCTTGAAGCATCATGGAAATAGGCTCATTTTATTCTTCCTTTTGGCTCTTGCATCTAGCTTTGATCTGAGTGCAAACATCTTCCATTACTTCTCATCCTTCGTCTTAAAGCTGAACTGCTAGACGACTATATAGAGATGTATAAAGGACAGGTGCTACTGAGGATGGGGGCTAAAGGTAAAAGTCCAATACTTGCTAAGCGAGTTAGGTCATTAGTGAACTTTAGAAGTGGGAATGAACTATTCATGTTTGCCCCTAAAATGAGGATTCCTTGCAAAAAATCAGGGATAGATGGAAAGAAAAAAGCAACAGAAATTAACCGAAGAAAGTCAATAGAAGTTAACCTTAACTTTCCTTAAAAGCCCTTAAACACTCTTATTCTTCCTTAATCTTTTCTACAAGATATTCTCAAAATTTGAAGTTCTGACCCTAGAGAAATCGAGAGCCTTCAGACGAACTACAGAGAAAATTCTTAGAAGAACTTAATTTGTATCAGCAACGTTTTTAAAAAAGTCACAATATATCCTAAGATCCGCCTCCTTTTTATTCTTGATATTTAATTCAGTAATTGCTTCAGCTGTATCTATTCTGTAGGCATACCAATCGAGACAAACCTCTCTTTGCCTTTGGGTATCAGAAATCTCGTTTGGTGTTAAAGTCTCTAATTTTGTTGTGGTCTTAGTACAAGCACTAATCAAAACCAGAAAGGGGATCAATAAAAATAAGCGATTCATGTCACTTAATAAGCTCAAGAGCATAAACAGAATCTTCGTATCCATTGGCCTTGTCCCACTCTTTCATCTCTGGCGAACTTGTCGCCGCACCAAAACCTTCGAGATCTGTTACTTTAAGTATTAAGTGACTTTTACAATCATTTACTTTGATGAGTTCATATTCTTTGACGTATTTATGACCTTCCTTTTCATGAAAGTCAGCAACAAATTTCTCAAAAACTTCAAAAGTACAGGTAAATGTGGAAACGATAAGAGTATTCATTTTTAATCAACAAGCTCAATTTTATAAACAGTATCTTGGCAATTATTCTTTTTATCCCATTCAGTAGCAACTGGATCAGCCATCGCAGCTCCCAATTTTCCTAAGTCAGTGACATTCATAAGTAAATGGGATTTATGCTCGTCAACTTTCACGAACTCGTAAGCCGTTACAAATTCCTTGCACATATCTTCGAGAAATAATTCAGTAACATCTTTTTTAAAAGAATCAAAACTACAGCTAAAAGTGGAAACGATCAGGGTATTCATAAAAAGGTGCTGACAATTTAATCACCATTGCACAATTAGCATTACATTTCTGTTCAGTAAGCCATCTCTTCAGCCTTTTCAAACAAAAATCTTTAAAAACTAATGACATCTTTTACATATTTATTTTTTGATTACTTCTCTTAAGTTTCCAAGAGTTATATAAGGATTGTCTATTCTTCTCTTCTCTAAGAATTAAACTATCTGCCGCAATCATGGGATTATCATTTGGTTCGAAAGGGGCTCTTATAGAAACACCTAGGCCTTTAGCTTCAATATGAATACCACCTTCCATATGAACTATTTGAAAAGTCCAATTTTTTTTCCAATATAGTTTGAAAGGATTGCTTATATGAACATCACGACTTTTAAAGAACACGACATATTGAATATCTAATTTATAGTTAGCAAAAACAATTAAACGTAAAAGGATTAACCGCTACTTTTTTTATCTTTGGCCCTAAAAAGAATCTTCTCTGTTTACAGAGTAAGTCCTACAACTATTAGTCAGTGGTCTATGGTTTAAAGACTAGGCAAAAGAAAACCCTCTTTTTAGGGAGGGTTTCTAAAGATTGTGTGAGGAAATTATCGAAGAAACAAGCTCAAACATTCTAGCCTTCGATGCAATAAAGACAAAAAGGATTGATTCAAAACTGATGTTCGGTTTAGGTAGGGCTTTCCTACTCCCTTTTCACAAATAGGAGGAGTAGACAGGAGGTGTAGCAAGGAGGTCTTATGAAACTATTTACTCCTTTCACTATCCCACAAAAGGGAAACTGCGACTTATGCAGGGTTAGAAAGAATAATAAGAAGAGGGGCAAATAGCCTCTCTTTTTTATTGCTGTTACTGCTGCAAAAATGTATCGGTGGATGCGGCAGTCTAAACATACCTGCGATACAAATAAATCAAGAGTTACCACTCCACAATGGCAAAAGAACTTAAGTTTTCTTCGTCCTTGATAACGGTTGGTGTAAGCGTGCTTATGTCTTTGGAACAGCTACATTTTTTAACTATCTAAGCAACGGCTTTTACCAAGAGTGAGGTTTCGTCAAAAGCACTAGCAAAATCTTTTGTTTGGAATCTTGAGTGGCTCAAAAGGTGAGTGTCCAAAGCGTGGCCCATCGCATCCGAAATTTGTTTTGGTGCTCTATAACTACCATCCGCTTTAGGTCGATTGTGACCGCAATAGGCATATCTATGGTGAAAACTGTAAGCAGTTAATTCTTGTTCTTCTCTGGAAACTTCTTTCCTGATTGCTCCCAAACTTTTCTGCGACTTAAATAAGTTTTGCAAGCATCGCCAGCATTACCCTCTTTACCAAGGGGAGGGAGGAGGTTCAAACCTTCTTTCTCGCAAATAGCTAATTGTTCTTTTAGATGCCAGTTAATGGGACCATCAATGTCATGAACCAGTAAAGGATATAAACGTCTAGCCTCTGTTTTTTCTCCTTTCTTACCACCTCTGGACTTTTGGTAATTAGTCCAAATTTCATGTCCACAATTACGGGTGTGAATTGTTCGGAGGTCTTCTGGTCTTAGGCCATAAACAGCTATTCATTGAAAAACAAATCTCCATTTATTGCCAATTTCATCTACGGGGAATGAATCTAATAATCGAAGAATTTGTGAATCTGTTAATGGATAACCAATTCTCTTTTTAGTGGTGACTAAATCTTTATCTGTTACGGATGGGGCCAACCACGTGGACTCGAACTGCTGTTCCTGAACACAAAACCGAAGAAACCCAAAAAGGGCTAGGCGCTTGTGTCTTCTTATTGGTGTTCCTTGTTGCCATTGATTAATTGCAACCTTGCAAGTGATGAACCATTTAAAGGTGCTTTGGAGGTATTTCTAGTGGCCTTGATTACGTTCTTAAAGACAGGGTGATATTTGCTACGCCAAGTCGAATCTTTTATACGATCGTTTTTAAATTCCCTATAAGCCTCGATTGCTTCTTCCCAGTTAATTTCAGTTTTGCTTGAAACTGTATGAGCAATATTGAAGCAAGCTTTTATTTCTAATCTCTGGTTTGACTCTTCAAAAGCTTTTGCTGCTGCACTAATTCTCATTAATGCGACAGGCCAGTATTGTTCTTCCCATTTGTATGGGATAGATACATCACCAATAACTTTTTTATTCTTCCAAACTTTAACTCTCAGGCTTTCCTTTCTGCCAGCCATGACGAGCCAACCTTTTGGGCATGAAGCTTTAACAGATTGCTAAAATCCTTTACCCAACTTTCTGAGGCTGCTTTCGGCAATTAAGAGAGCACTAGATCGCAACTTCTAATCCTGGCACCCTGATCAGTCAGACACAGGTTTCCCCAGTCTGTCTTTTTAATGCCTAAATGTCGGTTATAAATAAGGGGAATGATCGCCATACCTTCAGCAGCGATTTAGGTTGAGGCTGTTATGTTAAGAAAGTGCGAGCTTTAGTATTTGATTCTCTGATATTTCTATCCAAACAAGATGGAGTATGTAAAATCTTTTAAATTGATTTTTATTTAATGGCTAAGGGTTTTTGGCTCGTTACTACAACAATTACGAATCCAGCTTTTGCTGAATATGTTGAAGCCTTTCAACCCTGGATTGAATCAGTAGGTGGTTCAGTTTTCGCGAAGGATATGGAGGGACAAACTGTCGAAGGAAAGGGTGGAAAATTAGCAGTAATCATTGAGTTCCCATCAAAGCAAACTGCCATTGATGCTTACAAAAGTTCGAAATATCAAGAACTAAGCAAGTTACGCTGGGCCAATTCAACCGATACTAATATCACCATAATGGATGGCGATGTAACTCATTAAAACATCAAATTTTTATAAGCCAAAGCATGTCCATTAACAAACCCATTCCTGATTCTGGTATTGAATACTGGAAAAATGTATTTAAGGATTATCAGGTAAAAATTAGTGGTCATTAAAAACCAGTCTGAAATGGTTGTAAGAAACAATAATTAATGGCTAATGAGCGACCTTATCCATAACCTTTTAGCTCCTTGGCATCTTTATCTTGATACAACCTTGCTAATTGGCTTTTCCCCTTAGGCTTATTTTTTTAGAGAAAATAAGACTTGTAGCTAATGGGAATAGCAATTACTTATTCCATTGCAAATCTTGCAATACTTGGATTGTTCTTTTATGCCACCTATCGAACGACTAGAAAAAACTAATGAATCAATTAAAAGGTGTTTTCCCATTTTTTGCGGCAATTGGTATTTACTACTTGGCTCTTAATTCGCCGATGTATCAAAAAATGAAGCAACCCCACTCAGTCGAAAACGAAATCAAATCTATCCCTGTAGAGAGTTTTAAATAGTTTTTCTAAAAATGGGTTTTCAGCTTCTCTTCTTTTATTAATTTTGATCCTGCAAAGGTCGCAGTTTTCCTTTTTAGGGATGGTGAAGGGAGTGAAAAGTCTCATAAAGACCTCCTATTGCTACATCTTTGGTCTACTCCTCCTCTTCGTAAGAGGGTAGTAGGGAAGCACTACCTCAACCGAACATCATCAAGAAAGAAATACTTTATAAACTTTTAGAAAGTGAATCATTTTTAAGTTTCACATAAAATTTATTAACTACTTGCTATGAGTTCAATAATTAATTCCTCAGCAGTTAAGTTCCTAGCTCTTTTCTGCATCCCTGCGCTAATTCTTGCATCAGGTTCATTTGATGTTGGTACTTCAGTAATCGTTTAAGATAAAAAAATGGGAATGAATCCTTTCAAGCCGTTAGTTCAACATTTCTCAGATTTCTACGGAAAAATACTTTCTACTAAAGATCCACTAAAAATAAGTTATTTAAAACTACGACTAAGCAAAGCAAACGCTTAAAACTTATGTACGGATTTAACGAAGCAACAATCATTGCAAGCTTGGCTATTCCTGCAGGTTTGTTCATTGGCTTTTCAACAATACTTGTTAAAAGACTTCGCCAGTGCATGTGATGACTACTTCTGTTCAAGCTAAAACAAATAAAAAGCCAAAATTCGACCTGGGCGAATTAATAGGTCAACTTTTGTTTGATTTTTATGCTCGTTACTAAGTATTAGTTTGCCGTTTAGTAGTGATTTTAGCTCAATAGTTTCTGCAATCTTCCACCTCCGTACATAACTTCTATACCTATTAATTGTTGTCTTTCCCGCCGAAACATCTCAGCCATTTCCCTGGTTGAGTCGAAGTCTAGTCGCCCCAAGGAACGACACAAAGCAATCAAGTATCGTTAGCTAAAAATTCAATATATTTTTTCAATGTATAGCCATGACAATCGAATGGGTATTTAGCCTGTAGACCTACAGCATTATCTTGACCTCTAAATCTTCGACAATTACAAACAAGATCAATATCTGTTCCAGCTTTAAACTCTTTCACTCTTGCTTCAAACCACTTTTTAGCTGCTTTTGGAATATTTTCATCTTCATGCCAACTCTGCCAAACCAAACTATCAAACATTTTTATTCCCTCTTCCCTTATAACCCCATCGATTCTGTCAAAGGGGTTTCTTACAGGGCATTTTGGTTCATTTATAAAGAATCTCTTTGGTGACTTTGGGCCATGGATCCATGAACGCTTTTCCATGGATCCAAATACCTCTATTTGGTCAAAATATTTCTTTGGATGGACTTCAGCTTCAGTCATATGAGGTAGTGCTTCCCTATCTATTTTTTCTTTGGCTTGTCGTAATTAAATTTGGTAGAAACTTTGTTGCCTAGCCAAGAAAGAGTTCCTTGATACATGTCCTCACTCAGTAAGTAATTGAGTGCGTCTTCTGAAGATGCTGCTTCAGCTATTTCCTCTTGGGGTATTAGCTCTACATCTTCCGCTTGAACTGCAAAAGGGCAAAAAACCAAAAAAAGACCAAGAATAAGCGAAAAGAATTTGTTCATCTAATCCAGCCTATCTGCATAATCTCTAAGAATTTCTGCGATCACATTTGGGGGGATTTCCTCTTGAGCTTCCTTGCATAAATCAAAGAACTTATCAATAAACTCTTTTCTGGTCATATTTCTGAATGGGCCTATTTATTCTATTAAAGGCTAAAATTTTCTTTTTATTGCTCTTGCTTCTGCTGTTGTTGTATTTGCTCGTAAAAAGAAGATGGCTTTTTAATTGTTGTCCGATATTCACTAACAATCTCTGTAACTTCCTCTCCATGAATCCAGCGAATTTCACCAGAATCTACATTTGCGATCTGGAAGAGTGTCGGTGCGTTTGGATCTCTTGAGCCACCAATAAAAGTAAGGACTTTTCCTATCTGATCTTTTTCATAGAGAACAGCGTCTCCTGGTCTGACTTTTAAAAATAGAGGTTCATCCATATATACTTTCTAGCTAAATCCATAGGACAGGGGAAGTATTTTTAATTACCAATCGGGATACTCCCCTTGGACTGGTTCCTCGTAGAAATCACCTTTTTTTATACCAGCAAAATATTCAGTTAAAAATTCTTTCTGGTTGGCTTGGTCTTCCAACTTAAGCGTCAGTTTCTTTTACTTGCTCAGTATTTGCTTCTTGGTTTCTTTTGTCTTTTGAATAAGAGCAACCACCTTCACCCCAACCCCATGCAAGGGAAGGACTTGCAATAACTGAAAGAGCAAAAACAAATGCAATAATCTTTTTCACTTTGAACTTAAAAGTAGGTTTCATATCTTAAGAGCATTTTCCTAAGTTCGTTAAATCCAGTTAAATAAAACTGAACATTCATTAATGATTGACTCCGCCATCAAGGATGGTGATATTAGTATCTGTTGAATCTATAATAAAAAGAGGCATGATGTGTTTACGAAACAATTGCTTAATCAATGCTGATAACTCAAAAATTATGGGAACGCAATTATAATCTTGCATCACTAAGCCTTAATACTAAATTCGTCCAGGGGATAAAAAATGGAGATCTTCCTAAAACAAAATTCCAAGAATATTTAGCTCAAGATTATTTTTTTTTAGAAAGTTTCGCTCGGGCATACGGTTTAGCAGTTTCTAAGTCACGCAATAAAAAAAATATCAAAACTTTAAGCGTACTGTTATCAGGAGTATCAGAGGAGTTGATTATGCATGAAACTTATGCAAAAGAATGGGATATTGATTTAACTAAAAATTCAATAGAACCAGCTACAAAAAAATATACTGATTTTTTAGAAGAAATCTCCTTAAACTTAAGTTTAATTGAAATAATGAGCGCAATGACACCATGTATGCGTTTATATTCTTGGCTTGGAAAAAAATTATTAAATATGATTTCCGATAATCCTTATAAAGAATGGATCTTAACTTACTCTGATGAAAGTTTTGACAATCTTGCAAAATCACTAGAAAATCTAATAGATGAATATGATGAATCTTATGATATTGACCAAGTTAATTTTCTATATAAAAGAGCTATGGAATTGGAACTAGATTTTTTCAATGCCTATTCTTCCTTCTCTTAAATTAGAAAATATTTACCTTATAAGAGGAGATTATGTATTCTAAAATTGTTCTCTCAATCGGCGGTAGTGATTCGAGTGGAGGTGCAGGAATTCAAGCAGATCTAAGAACTTTCATGTCTATGAAAGTCCATGGGTGCATTGTAATTACATGTATTACAGCGCAAAATAGTATAGGAGTAACTGGCGTAGAGGCTGTTGAAAGTAATATATTAATCAATCAGATTGATTCTTTATTCTCGGATTTCGAGATACAGTGTTTAAAGACTGGAATGCTCTTAAATGAAAGAATCATTATAAATACTGGTACAAAATTGAAGGAATTCGCTATCCCTAAAATTATTGATCCAGTCATGGTTTCAAGAACTGGATCAAAATTACTTGAAGATAGTGCAATTAATGCTTATAAAAAATTACTTTTTCCTCAGGCAGAAATAGTAACTCCAAATATTTATGAAGCTAATTTACTTTCAAATGTTCAAATAAAAAATGAAGAAGATATTGAAATTTCTGCTCAAGAAATTTTAAAGCTTGGCCCTAAAGCTGTACTAATAAAAGGAGGAGGATTAAATTCCTTGAAAGGTAAAGATTTTTATATTGATAGAGAAGGTAAAAGAGATTGGTTAATTAATAAATTTATTAATACCTCAAATACACATGGTAGTGGATGTACATTAAGTGCTGCTATTTGTAGTTATATTGCTTTAGGATTTAACTTAATTGAATCAATCAAAAAGGCAAAGTCTTTTATTGAGAAATCATTAGAAAAATCCTATAAGATTGGAGCTGGTCCTGGACCTCTTGGCCATCACCAATAAAAGATATGCTGACGTTTAAAGCAATTTTCTTAAGTTAATAAAAAATATAACTCTTAGGACTAAAAAATTTAAAACAAATTAATTCATTAAAAGAAACATTTAAAATTAAGAATTCTAATTGATAATTGTCTTTAAAGAAAGTTAATCTATGAATCATTTTAAAGAATATTTTGAATTAAAAAATTAAAAAAAGAAAAATTAGAAATCCTACAACTTCCATTAAAGTGAATATGTCGATTTCGCAGAACTTGTGGGTTCTCTCTCGGCATTAAAGCATTTTAAGAACCTATTACTTTTACATGAGCTTTCGCATGGATTTGTGCTGTGCTCATGGTTCCTCTAATGCTGTTCATCTGGGCATAAGACACTAAGAAAACCAGAATTAACAGATATAGAAGTTACGGCTGGAGTAGGAAAAAGATCGCTGATAAATATAAGGTTTATCCTACTACTGTCAGGCGGTGGTCTATGGCTTAGAAAGTTTATGGATAGCCTTATCAGACTTTTTTAAAATTTTTAGAGCCTCTTTTCTTGAAGTACAAGCATCCGCTTTGGCTTGAAGTTTTAAAAGTTTGGCGTGTTGTTTCTCTAAGTTCATCCAACATTGGATAAAAACGAAGTCAGCAAACTAACAGCTTTAGGCCCTAACCGAGGAAAAAGGTTCTCTAATTTGTATATTTTGAGCTTTGCAATAGAAAACCCTCACGATGGAGGGTTAACTAAAAATTGTGTGAGGAAGTTTTTTTGAAGGGAAAAGATTGAACATTCCACCCCTTGGGTTCTCAGAAAAAGTGCAGGCCTAATGAACTTTTTTTGAATTTGCGAAGAGAGGACAGGATTTCGACGACCGTCCCCCGATCTGGCTTGATGATGCTTCCGTATTACGCCATCAACTTGGGCTTAGTTTAAAAAGAACTATTCCTGACCTGATGTTCGGTTGAGGTAGTGCTTCCCTACTCCCATCCAATAAAAAGAAGGATTAGACCAAAGGTGTAAGAAAGTAGGCTTTATGAGACTATTCACTCCCTTCACCATCCCTAAAAAGGAAAACTGCGATCTTTGCAGGATTAAAAGGAATAATCAGAAGAGGGGCAAATAGCCTCTCTTTTTTATTGCTGCTGCTGTTGTTGCTGCTGAATTTGCTCGTAGAAAGTAGAAGGCTTTTTTATTGTTGTCCGATATTCGGCAACTATCTCGGTAACTTCCTCACCATGAATCCAGCGGATCTCTCCAGAATCTACGTTGGCAATTTGGAAGAGTGAGGGTGCATCAGGATCACGAGAGCCGCCAACAAAAGTAAGAACTTTTCCAATTTGGTCCTTTTCATATAGAACAGCGTCACCCGGTCTGACTTTTAAAAATAGAGGCTCATCCATAAGTTCATTTTGTCCAAATTCATCAACCAATGGAAGTATCCCTTTTGACCAATTTTCCAAGTCTGTTAAATCCATTATTTCCAGTGGTTTTAAGTAATCTTTGGGCACTTTTTTGGGCACCTCTAAAAATAAGCATTAAAAAAGACAGGCTGGGAAACCTGTGGGGCGACAGGATTCGAACGTGCGACCTAGTGCTCCCTAATCACTTGGTCTCTGCAAAGCTATTAATAACTTCTCAGCCATAACACTTGATTTAGCAATATATAGAGATCCATATCAACCCAGAATAATCCATTAAGTATTGACTTTTTCCCACAACTTTCCCACAATAAAAGGAACAAGCGACCAAGTGCTTTTTTGACTGAAAAATGGCAACCGACTCAAGATCAGCAAACAGGTCCAATATCACGGGTCTTTGATTTCTTCACTGAAGAATTAAACGAATTACAGGAAGAATTGGATTGTCCTGATGAATTTATTTATGACTTCTTAGAAGTAATTAGAAATCGATGGTCACCAGATAGCTGCCACGCAAAAGCAAGACAAAACAAAAGAGATAACCCAGATGCCTATTAAGAAAGAAACTGAACCTTGGGTTATTAATTTCAGGCAGCTTCTAAAAGATTCGCTGCATCCTGGTGCTCAATGGTTTGTTTCTAATAGTCGAGGTCAGATGAGGTTAGAGATTAGAGAAGAAGGTCATAAGCAATCAAGGATCTTACCTTTTGAGTGGAACCAAAAAGCTGCTGCAAAAGCATTACCAAGGATCCAACAAATATATAAAAACTACATTCAAGCAAAAGGACAAAAAACACTCAGTCAAGCCTGTGAGATTACAGAAGTATCAAGTTCTAGGCATCAGATCGATTGGGATGGACTTATAGATGAGTTCAGGAAATTCGTGCCTAACGCAAGTGAGAAGACTTGGAGCAAAAGTTATTTACCAGTTTTAAATAGAGCAGGTTTATTAATTCAGAAATCAAAAGGGAAACCTCATAATGGGGAAGAACTGATGATGAAATCACTTAACAAAAAAGGATGGGAACAAGGGAAAAGATCTAGACAGATTGCAAGAAGATCGCTAACTGCATTTCTTAATTGGGCTGTATTACGTGGAAAGTTAATTGCTGATTATGCTCCACCAGCTCATATTCCAGAGACAAGAAAAGCTAAGGCCATTGGATATGCAATTTCAGACGAACAAATTCTTGGACTTCTTAATTCAATACCTGAAGGTATACATGCCGCAGAAATAAAAACCTATAACTCATGGAGATTTGCCATTCAACTTTGTAGTGTATATGGATTAAGACCTGAAGAGCTAAGACATCTATCAATCAAGGAAGGTTCCCAGGGAAAAGAGCTATGGACCATTTATCAAAAAAGCAAAGGAGGAAAAAAAGGAGAAAAGACTGAGCCAAGACAATTACATCCTTTGTTAATCAAAGATCCTGATGGAAAATCAATAGATTGGAACCTACAGAACAGAATTGAGATAGGAGAAAAGCTTCCACCGTTAGGTCAACTTGGGCATGGCGGTGAAGCATTAGGAACATTCCTCAAACGACGTAAGCATTGGCAATCATTAAGGTCTTTAGCTACAGCAACTGGAGAAGTATTAAAGCCTTATGCCTTTAGACATCGTTATGCAAAAGAGTCTCATGCAGAAGGTTTCCCAATGGCCAATATCTGCAAAGCGATGGGTCACACCATCGAAGTTCATTTAGGAAACTACGCAAGATTCACACCTGATGGAACAGCTGATCTGTATGCCAAGCGCAACGCGAGGGTCGCTTAAATATGGAAAAAAGACTCAACTCTCTCAAATACTTTGCTCCTCTAGTTCAGATGGCCCTGTGCCCTGTGACTATTCTGTTTTTATGGACTGTGTTTACAGGTCCTGAAGTAATCCCTGAAGTAAATGAAGAATTAGTTCGCAAGGAATAGACAAAGGTCTAATGTTTACATCTCATCAAGTTTGACATGATAGACGTATGAAAAGTTTGTTTAGTTATGCCATAGCATTTCTATCTATAAGAATAAAAGTAAGTTCTTTAAAACTGAAGTTCGGTCGAAGTAGGGCTTTCCAATCTTTTCTAAACCACTTTAGTAATAACTAAGCAACTTTTTTTACATGCTGGGCAAATTGAGTAATTTTCTCGATTCACAAATGATTATCGTTTCGACATCGTATTAAAACTATTCCTACTTCGACTATGGGTTCATTACCAAAAGATACGCATAAATATGCTTTCGCAATGGTTGAAGCAGCAAGGATAATGCCAGCGGATAGAGCAGAGAAACTAGATCACATAAAGCAATTAAGATTCAATGTTCAATTAAAGAATTTAAGAAAAAGAATCAACAGAAGAATCACTTAGAAGTGAACTTTTGTACGAAGACTATGTCTATTTTGACAAAGGATAATTAGTAGACTTTTTTCTATTACTTAACTCAGTAGGTATATGTGGATAAGCTTTGATGTTTCTCCTTAAGCCATTACGCCTGAATAAGCAATGGCTGTGAATATCGTTATCTTTGAAATCAAAAAGAACTGTATACGCTTATTCACTTTTAGGACATTGGATGGAATAAAAGATCTGGAAAAAAGTAATTAAAAATAATGATGTTGGTAGCTGTAATCGACATATAAATTGTTGCAACAACTGGGGCTGATCTAATCCATTTAGTTCGAAATATCTTGAATAACGATTTCATAATCTTTTAAACGATTACAGAGGAACCAACTTGAAATGCACCAGCAAGTAAAAGTAATGCGGGCAGATTCCAAAGAATCAAAACTTTTAAAGCAGTAGATTTATAACTTGCAGCAGTCATTTCTGATAAGTGGAGAGAATGTTTTTCAGTGAAACTCAGACCAGAATCACTGATGAATTGAATCTAAAAGCTGCATTCTTTTTTTGTGATTAGATCGGAGTAGGGCTAACCGTTGAATAAATTCTTCTTATGAATCAAAATGTTCCTTGGAACTCAGGAAAAGTCATCCCATCTCCATCATTGTCATCATCATCATCAAAACCAGAGATTAAAACCCATATACCACCAAGAGCAAGCAAAGCTGCTGCACAAATTACAATTACTTGGCTTGGCATTTTTAGATTTTGTTTAGTAGGTGTTTAAGTCGAATTTTGATTCAGTAGCCTTAACTGGAATTGGATTATTTGCTAAAGAATCATCTCCTGAGGAGGCTTGAAAAATAACTCCAGCCCCACCTATCAATAAAACTGAGAACATGATTGCGTGATATGCAGTAAACATTTTCTAAATACTATGTTTATAAAAATCTAGTCAATTGAGATATAGCAGTGATGTAGTACAAAGCGAATGTTTTTGGGGTGTTTCTGCTACTACTGCTAGGCGGTGGTCAATTGCTTAGTTCTTATCCTTTGATTGATTTGAGGCATTATCAAGAAACTCGACAAACTCTTTTTGTTTAGGAGTAAGTTTCTGTTGTTTTTGGTCTTCTTGTTCCCACGCTTGAAATTGAAATAAAATATTGCGGCTAACGCTACTAAAATCGAAAGAAGTCCAGCCCAACCCCAAAATTTATGTTCAGTCAAAAGATTAGTTAATGATGACTGTTCTACATATCGTGCATTCATTTCGCTTTGAATACGCCCAAGCCATGGGTCAGCAGTAATTAAAAAATTTCCAATTAGATCATTAATCGCATCAACAGTAGGTTGAGAAAAGTTAGAGTTTCACCAAGTAGGAAATAAAAAACCAAGCGGCAAAAATAATTTTTCCCAAAATGAGAAATGGAACAAACTTAAAAGCCTTCTTTTCGAATGCTGCCTTATCAGCTGAAGTCATAAGAAAGAAGCAAATGTATTTCTAGCGGGGTTAAATCACTATTTTCTATTCCCCAAAGTTTTCCCTTGTCTGAAGCTTCAAGAATAGATTCGTAAAAATCAGGTGAAAAATTTTTAGGCATTGCGCTATTTAAACGATTACAGAAGTAGAGACATCAAATGAACCTGATGCAAGGATTAGCGCAGGGATACAAAAAAGAACTAGGAACTTCGCTGCTGAAGAATTATTGATTGAAGTCATTACGGTATGGGGTGAAATTTTTCGGTGAGACAGGGGTTGAACATTCCATTCACCGGTGCGGTAAATATAAAAAATACTCTTGAAGTAATGATGTTCGGTTGGGGTAGTGCTTCCCTACTCCCATCCAATAAAAAAAGGATTAACAAGTAGAAAATACCTTGATTTACATCCACGAGGTAACTCACCATTAGATCAATATCTCAAAGGAATCTTGCAATGGCGTCCAAGTAATCCGATTAGAAAGATGAAATATATGGACGCTTAGGTTAATTGTCTACAAGTTTGAGAGGTTTACGCTAAACAACAAACCACCCTTCCGATAACTCACAGCAGTTTTTCCTACAAAGAACCTATATAACCGCAATAGACGTTTTACTTACCTTTTAAGCAAATACCGCTGATGCTTTGCTGGCTAATTTTTGTCCAGTTCTTCCAATTTTCTCTGGCTACTACTTTGGCATTTGCGGCATTGCATTCTGCCTCTGAAGTCGTAGGAATCTTCCAGCTATAACTTCTTCCTTTAGTACCTTCAGCAGCTTTAATAACAAGCCACCATGTCTCAGAATTAGCAGCGATAGGGGAGAGAAGCCCAGCGGTTAGGGCAAGTAGTAAAAAGCGTTTCATGGACATAGATCGATGTAATCATTTGAAGAGGCCACAGAAATATCTACATCGTTATCCGCTAAAAGTTGGATTAATTCTTCATGAAGAAGTAAATCAACCCATACTATTTTCCCATCTCTTTGATGAATTTGGGCTCTTCTGCTTGATGGTGCGATAATTACTCTGCTCACCTGCTTTTGTTGAACAGCTTCAATAAATTGGCTATATCTTATCTTGCATTTTTCAATAGCCTCTTCAATAACCTGTTGTTTTTTTGACTGGAGCCTTTTGTATGAAGAGTAATAACCACCACAAGAGGAAAGAAGCCCTGCGGTTAGGGCGAGTAGTAAAAAGCGTTTCATTTAGAACTTCATAAATTCGCAGCCAGAAGACAAACCTTCGTTCCAACCAACAAAAAATTCAGGCCAATTCTTATTTGAATGTCTAAGTAACCAAGTAGAAGAAAAATCTTTAGCAATTCTCTTCTTTATTTTTCCATAGCTATATAAATTGCAAATCATTGCAGCTGATCCATAGCCATGTCCATATGTCATGACTTCATGCTTGTCTAAATTATAAATGTAATAATCTATAGGATCAAAATGATCATTGCCATAAACGAAAGTTGGCATTGCAAGTGCAGCGAGTAAAGGAAGTAGTAAACGTTTCATAATTTCTTTTTTTACCTTTCTAGCTGATCTAGTTCAACTCATCTTCTTGCTGTAAACAAAGTTATGCTGATATTTCTGGAGTCATTCCAATTTCATACCAGATCTATCAGGGAAACCAGCTTCGGCCCATTCCTCATATAAATCACTCAGTCTTTCGCCTTCTGTTGTCACGCTGCAGAGTTGGTGGTGCGAGGTTGGCCGTAGCGTTAAAGGGTAAGTAGGTTTCTCCATCACTTGCTTGCCCTCTAACACCATTAACAACCACTAACGCATTCGATTTTTATGGGTGTTGCGTACAGCACACCGTCTACATACATTTTCGTTGATGCTTTTGCGATGAATGGCAAAGTGAAAATGCTAATTGCCAAAGCAAATGTGGCAGCAGGTTGAGCAAGTCTTACAAGAGTTTCTTTATCCATTAAAAGATTGTTTCTATCTTCATTATTAGCAAATGCTTTGCACTATCAAACAAGCATCAACATTTCTTGGTTATAGATCTACAAGCACAATGTATCGTCTTCTCCATAGTGGAATGCTTGATGATTACGTCGAACGAATAGAGGATAAAACTTATTTAGATATGGGTGGAAAAGGAAGAAAACCAACTCTTGCACGCCATGTCATGACCTTAGTGAACTGGCAAGCAGACTTTCAGGTGATCGATTTTGACCCTAAGCAATACATAAAAGAAGAAGCGAGCAGACTAAAAGAGTCAACCAAATAGTTAACCTCTCCTAAGCCTTAAACGCTGTTATATCAGCTTATTTGTGCTTATTAAGCTATAACGCTCTCCCAAAAACTGAAGCCCGACTCTAGAAAACTTTCGAGCCTTCGGATGACCCACGGTGATTAGCCCAGAAAGAACCTAATACTTGAATCTTTTTATAATTTTCCATTTGCTGGCAGGTTTCGAGTCCGCCTTGTAATAAGCGCCTTTCCTTTTGCTTGTATCTACCCTTCCAAGAATTTGATTTGTCTTGTCTTCCTCAAAGCAATCTCTTAAAAGTGATTCAACATCTTTTTCATAAAGGGAATAAAACCAAGAATAAGTTCCACCTGCATCTTCCCATTTGTCGCATGCCCTCTCTGCTTCGTAATACGAGCCATAACCACATGAAGAAAGCACAAGTATTAATGGTGCAAGTAATAAAAGTCGCATAAAATAAACGAGTCGAAGTCGCAGAACTTGTTTGTTCTCACTAGGCATTAAAGCATTTCTAAAAACTAATGACATCTCTTACATATGCTTTCGCATGGCTTTGCGCTGTGCTTATGGTTCCACTAATGCTTTTTATCTAAGCGTTGTATACAAAAAAACCAGAATCAACAGATATAGAAGTTAAGGTAATGAGTTCAGAATACATTGTTTAAAAGCAGAAGAATTATCTCCATCCAACTTGCTACATTCTCTATGTATTGATAGACCTCCATCTTTACTTGTGAACAATCTGTTTAGAGGATCTTTTATGTAAGAGGGCGTATAAACTATTGGTAAAAAACTTTTTAGTTCTATTTGTAATTACTTTAAAGTTGTTATTTTTTACAAAGTTTGGAAATTTCATTAGATTTTATCTCTTCAAATTGAGAAACTATGCCATTCATGTATTCATAATAATTACTAGGATCAGTAAACCCTGAAGTTATTCCAGGCACAATTGACTCGGAAATGCTTTCCCTCATAGAACCTAGTTTATTAAGATCATCTTTGTGGTATCTTATTTTTCCAGTTCTGCAATCAAATTGTTCTCTTATTTCACTATAAAATTCACCTTCTAAAGTTATTATTTTGCCTCCTGCTTTTGCACATCCAACATTAAAAAAAAACGGGATAGTCAAGAACATGAAAATAGTTTTTTTCATTCTTCTGAAAATTGCTTATTTACTAATTATAGAGGAGGGTGAAAGTAGGAAAAATACAATCCCCCTCTATGAAACCCCGCCAAATAAAAATCTTCGCTCGTCTCTCTCCTATTGGCTAGCACTGGAGAAGAGATTGCAAGTATTAGCGGTACAAGCAGTAAGCGTTTCATTTAGTCATCAGCCTCAACAAAAGCTCTTAACAATTTCACTAATTTGACAGTGGCAAGTACACCACCAACAATTGATGCAGTAGCAAACATGACTAAAATCCCAATTCCAACTTCGTTATCATAGCGACCTAAATTTCTAACACCCAAAAACAGCATAACTAGTGTGAGGATCCAACCAACGATAATTGCAAGTCCTTTTTCATTGTTCCCTTCAACAAATTGATCTAGTCCTACGGGCCATCCAATCAACAAGGCAATCATTGAAGCGATAGTTTTTTTCTCTTTCTTTCTAAGCATTTTGGAAAGTGGTGCTTAGCTCCATTATGCCTAAGTCCGTTAAATCCCATTAGATCCCTTTATTTCAGGTACTTCTTGGACGCAGTATGGACGCAAGAAAAAATAAGCATTAAAAAAGACAGGCTGGGAAACCTGTCTCTGACTGATCGGGGCGACAGGATTCGAACCTGCGACCTAGTGCTCCCAAAGCACCCGCGCTACCAAGCTGCGCCACGCCCCGACAACTAAGATTGTAGCCCCTGAAAGCTGCTTAGAAAATATAAATTCCCTAAAGCTTGACTCAATAATGCTCAAATTGAATCATTTAGAGCGTTTTGTCACTCGTTTGTCACTCGCCATAACCCTTTAGAAATTTCTTGAATAGCAAAGATAGAAATCAGTAATTTTAAAAAACCTCATTTAAAGAGGAAACTATTCAGTTATTGATGTCTTATTGAACTAGATCAACTAGAAAGGAGATTAGATAATGATTGTTTATGGAAGGTTTATTTGCAACTTACCTTTTTGCTCTATTAATTAGTGCAGTGATAATTGGATACCTAACTAGAGCAGTAGCAAAAGATAAAGGTCATGATGCAACTCCTTGGTTTTGGGGTGGATTTCTCCTCGGTCCACTTGGTTTATTAGCGGCTGTAGGTTTATCTGATAGAAGATTGCGTAATTACATAAGGCAAATCGGAGAGTCACAAGGCGCTATTAAAGAGGAAATAAAATCATTAAGTAGCTCAACTGATCAAACAAAAACTCTCAAAATCACCAACACTGCTGATGAAGATGAAATCTGGGAAACTCTTATGTTTCTTTTAAGTGAAAAGAATTTAGCTTTAGCTGATAAATCAAAATCAAAATTCATTTCCTCCAAGACAGATCCAAGATATTCAATCTGCAGAAAAGACTCTATGGAAATCGCTAAAGGTAATGTTGTGGATCCTTATGCTGAAAAATGGGAATGGAGAGTTGTTGAATTTTAAAAAGATAATTTCACCGCCTGAAATGCTTTAGTAAAAATGGTTGACAGCCGATTGCTATCGGGACCAGTGGGGCTGACTTAGGTCAGTCCTTTTTTATGAAGGGTGAGTGCTTTCTATACACCCGCACTATTCGAGGCACCCCGTTCTATCAATATTTTGTCACTCGATATCACTCATTAAGGGTTTACCGCATTAAAAAAGCCCTGCTATCACAGGACAGTTGCTTGTCTCAAGTTCTGCTCCCAAAGCACCCGCGCTACCAAGCTGCGCCACGCCCCGCCAAATATAATTGTAGCTCCTCATAGTTTATAAGCGAAAATAAATTGCATAAATAAGATCTTTAATTTTGATAAAAGTATTTCATGTAGATTTTGATTAAGTTAAAACAAAAACACCAAGAATAATGTGAGCAGTTGTGATTATGCACCAACAGCTCCAAATAAACCAAGCTTTGCCGCCCAATCCTTAAACATTTGAGTTTTAGGACTAGTTTATGACTTGAGCTAATGAAAGGAATTAACAACTCAACTGGCTAAGAACTATAAAATCTATTTTGCAAGTATCGGCCAAAGCATGGGCAATAGCATTTATCTCAATCGATGCCTATGAACTCGTGGGAATCCTCCTATATAGCTAGGATATGAAATATTCATAGTTATGAATCCTTTGACCCCTCATTTAGATCACCCTTTTTTAATATTAATTTGGCACTTACTCGTTGGGTACTTACTTACTGTTAGTTGTGACTGGAACTGGATTCCTCTAACTAAAGAGGAGAAGAATAGAGGTCCATCTCTTGATCAAATCAGAGGTAAAATATTTGGCTAATAATTTAATCTGTTAATATTTAATTCATTAATGTGAATTTGAAATAAGTAGAAATAATAAAAGTACGGTAGATGTCACTAAATACTATCTCGATAAAAAAATATATATTAAACTTTCGGCCGCGATTATATTGTTAAATGCCCCAAAGAATTAATGTTGGATTAAGTTCTATCCCTTAAGTAAATAGGGAATTATTTGAGTTTATTTTCTTTTGCGCTGTAGGCTTTACGGCAGGAATCTTAGGCCTCATATAGCAAATCGATATTTTCTTTGAACCTGATCTTCCAAATTTATGCTGAGAAGAATTTGGATTAAAAATATTTTTCTAATCAAGTGAAAAATACAAACTTATCTATCAATCTGAAAAATAATTAGTACTTAGTAAAAATCTAATAAATCGAATAAAAATACTAAGCAAACGATTAATATAATAAATATGATTAAAACTAATAAGAATAAATATCTAGTGACTAATGGATTAAATAAATGTTATTCATAGTAAATGAAGGAGAATCGGAAATTAATCTCCATTCTTCTTTCAGTCAGTAAAATAAAGGCAGTTTTTTATTTGATTTTAACTGCCTTTTTTTTAATATTCATAAGATAATTTTATAAGATCTTCAATTCAAATTGAATATATTACACGTGTTTCACTTCAATTTCCTTCACGAAAAGAAGAAAAATATTTCATAATTCATATATATTTATTCTAATTGGTTAGTGAAACTCATACCTAATTTCGCTGAGTTACTTCATGAGATCAAGTTACCATCTGCTGAAAACTGCTTTTTTATTGAAGAAGGAGATGAAAAGTACATAGAAAAATGGATAAAGAGCGGAGAAATCTCATGTGACTTGGAAAAACTTTTCGAATGGATCAACGTCGAGTATAAACTCAAGAAAAAAAATCTAAATCCAGAAGAAAGACAACTGGCTGAAGATGTAAAAAAAAGATTTCCTATTGATCAATGGCGTGTTATTAAAATTTTCAGCGATCATCAAAGAAAATATCGATACTACAAAAAAGCAATAGAAGACGTTAAAAGTCGAACTACTCCTCGGATGAACGAACAAACATTAATGACTATCTTTAGCCCAGGTTGGAGTACAAATACCTAGTATGGTATAATTACCTATACAACCTGAATGACTCAACGTATTATGATTAAAAACTACCCCTTGCTTCCTCTCCTAATCTTTGCAGGAGCATTAATAAGCACAGCCACGATAGGCTTACCAGTATTTGCTGGATGATTATGCATAAACAAAATTACATTAACTAAATATTATTTTTTCAATTAAAGATAGAATCGAAAATCAAATAAAAATTCAATCCTAGAGATAATTAAAATATTATATCTTTATTAAAAGAAAGATAATTTATTTAATTTTATAAAATATTTATTTATTTAAAATAGATGTCCAATAATTAAATAAAAAATAAGAAGAATATAAAAATATTCCTAGGTATAACCAGTTAAGCCATGCTGGACGTGTATTACCTTTAGTCATTAACTGTAATGAATATATTCTCTGTATATTATACTTATTTAGATATAAGCTTTGACTCTAAGCTGCCAAACCTTTACTTTAATTCTAAAGGTTAAAAACAAAAATAATTAAATAATAGAATGTATTTATGAAAAAACGATATAAGTTTCTCCAAAAGCATACGGATGAATTCATCAAAACATACAAAAGTTTACAAGGTAAGATATGGTCATTAAATTTTCCCGTTTTTCTTTTTGATAGAAATTGGTTCAGGCTAAAAAAAATAACCCTCTATGACTTAGCCAGAGAACTTAAGCCAGACAACTCACAAGAAGCCCCTGAATTAATTCAATATCAACAATTACTGAAAGAAGGACACGATCATTTGCTTGCAATTCAAGAATGTTGGAACGAATTTGGAATCGAAGATTTTCATCGATCCCTTAGAAACTCTTCTGAATGGAAATCAAAAGGAAACAACGGATGGACATTCAAAAAATATACTGAACTTCTAATTGGATATAGAAATATTATTGAGAACAAAGAACTTCGAATACCAATAATTATTTTAGGCAGAAACCCAAATGAAGATCACAAACTTGAATGGATAAGCGAAGAATACATTTCTCAACTAACAATCGAAGATTAAAACATATAAACAGCTCTATCAAAAGGAGTTCAAGCAATAGTTAAATCATCAGATCTAGTTCCCCACTCTGTATCTTCTAAAAGATCTGAATAACAAGAAGCATTAACTAGATTGTATTTCTGAAATTTCCAATCTGAATCTTCAAGGTAATCTGAGTACTCAAATGTTTTGGCAAGAAGAGAGAATTCCTTACTAAAAGGGCACATAGTGGTTATGTATTTTTTTAATCATTCACACGACTAAGAACAAAAGCAACTAAAAATTATAATTCCTAAATATTTAGATAGAAGATTTAGTAGCAAAAACAAGAAATGAATTCGATTTGATTTTTGTTATAGGATATTTTAATGTGAAAAACCTTTTAGGCACGAATGGGTTACATCAGAAAGGAAAAGGAAGGAGAGTTTGATTTCAACAAGCTTCCTGAAGGTGTTTATTTCTTTTCAGGACAAGAAGGATTTGTAAAAGTTAAAGTAGATAAAGATGGAAATCAATCCTGGGATCTACAAAATTGGTTTTCCTCTTTAGATCCAGACAAAAATGAGGAGGAGCACCAAAAAACAATTCAGGAAATAAAAAGAAGACTAAATGCAGATACCGGAACGATTAATCCACCTAAAAATTTAGCAAAAAGAATTTCTACTAACCCTTTTAAACAATAAGTTAACCACAAAAACTTATCTAAAAAAACAAAAATATTTGATTTGCTGCAAATCCAATTAGAGCATATCTTAATAATGTACACCATGCATATAAATAAACACATTCATAATCTGACTTAGAGATTTCTTCACCTTTTAGATTCAACAAAAGTTTAAATCGATAATTTGAATTATTTTTAATAATAAATACTAAACATAATAGTATTAAAATCATTAAATTTGTTTTAATAAGAAAAAAGAAAGAAACAACAAAAGAAATATTTGATATGAAGTCAAAAGAAGGAATTAATGTAGCAGGTAAAACAAACAAATTAGATAAAATATAAACAACTCTGCTTTGATTAATCCAAGAAAACATCTTTGAATAATATTCTAAATATTTATATCTTAAGCAAACAATTACAGAGATGGCAATTGGCAAATTAAAATTTAATAAAAGCAAAAATGAAAGCTTAGAAATAAGCTTATCAAAAGTGGGATATTTTTGAGCTCAAAAGACATCAAGGCGAACAGGCAAGTAGATATTTCGATGATATAGCAAAAATTTATATATTTTTTTTTCATCTTCCAACATATTATTTCTAAAAAGCTATCATAAATAAATATACATTAAATTAGTAATTAAAAATGAGAATGGTTCTTATCCTTTCTATATTTATATTAGCTATTTTCTTAATTTCAAAAAAAATAATTTATTTAGCAAAAATCAATCTTTTCAAAGATCAAGCAGCATGGTCTAATAAAAATATAAAAATAAAATATAGTAACGCAGAAGAAACCCCAAAAACAATAGAAATTGATAACTATCTTAAAATAATTTCTGATGAATCGAAATTGTATTTGGAAGATCAGTCAAATGAAGAGGAAGAATGAAACAAGCTAAATCAAACTGGAACAAAGAAGACAGCTACTGATTAAATAAAAACAATTAATTTACACTTACACTAAGCTTAATCATTAAAAAAATGTACTATCAATTATTTTTCATCAATAATATATTTTTTCTAGTAATAAAGACTACTATACTTAATATGACTGTAAACAATCCTCTGTTTATTTTTTCTTTAATAACAGTCATTTGGTTCATTCCAGGAATTATAGTTAGAAGATATAATGAATTCCAACAGATAAAGAAAAAAGAAAAAAATCAAGCTGCTGCCATTAAAAAACTATACCCCAATTCTAAAGATTAATATGATTAATACTTGTAAATATAATTGAAGTAATAACCTTTCAAAAATTGATAACTAAATGTCAATTTAGACCCTAAGATATTTGATAAAGCAGTCCTAACTGTTACTTCAACTTCACAATAAGTAATCATATTAATACCTTTTAGTATTAGGAGTATTATTTTAGATACAATGAGTTAGTCTTAAAAAAGCCTTTGATGATAAAGAAACTGGGGCAATATGGTGGCTATTTACTAAGTGGAATATTGATAGCATGGCTAATAAATCCAATTGCAGCGCTAGAATTCCTTGAGATTTTTTTTAAAATGAGTTTATTAATATTTATCCCCATTGGCGGAGCTTATTTACTTGATAAAATTATACTTTTAAAATATCAAAAAGTGTGGACTATCCTTTTGCCAACGTGGATAATAGTAAGTATCTACTATACTTTTAGGCTAGTTAAATTAATAGAAAGACTTATTGATTAAACATTTAAGAATTTACTAAAAACATAAAATAACTATAGAATAATTTTTACTAATTTTTGTTACCTAAAGTGTTGAAATCAATTAATAATACATTCATAACTTAATTCAAAAAGCTTAGGAAGCGAGACCTTATAATCTGCTCTTCCAAAATAATTAGCATTTCTAGAAGTTAAAATATCCAGCCTTATCGAAAAAATTAATGCTTTATGGATAATGATTAATGCAGTTGATACTTGAACAACATGGTACTCCCTTTCCTTACTGCGATATTTTTCCCTGATTATGGTTACCAAGGGATACCTTGGGATTTGTATTTACTTCATTTCTTCTTTTTTGCAATTGTAATTCCATTTCATGTAATTATTTTTGCTGCTCGTAGTGCTCAGAAGGTAAAGCCTAACGGAGTAAAAGACTGGCTCAAGTGGGAAACCAATGCTAGTCAAGACGATTTAGCTTCAAGATTTCCAAATAATTTCCCTACCGCTTAACTCTCGCTAAAGCCTTTTAAAAATGTCTGAATTTATCAAGGTGCTACAACTTCATTAAATTTGGGCAATTTTAGGTTTATATATATACCTGCATCTAAAAAAAAATGCTTCATTTGCCATTCTTAACCTTTGCTTTGGGAGGAGGAAGCCTCTCAGCAACAATTGTCGGTGTTGGATCCCTTGTTCTTTTTGGACTAGTTGGTGTAATTGCTGGTCCTAATCTATCTAAATTTGATTCTGAAGCTTAGGAAGAGAGCTTTTAGAAAAATCTATTAGCTAAATTTCCTAACTAAATTACTAGTTTAGATTTTTAAAAATCTATCCAGCTAATCAAACTCTTAACTAAAAGATCTAAATCCCTCAGTAGTCATAACTATTGATGGATTTAGATTTTTTTTTACTTAATTCAAATTACAAAAAAAAATCAAAACAATGACTAAAGCCATAAAAACTATCTACAAAAATAGAGTTAATAGGAACAATCAAGACGAGCTAATACATAAGTAAAGCTTATGACTTGTATGACCATAAGATATGAGGCTTGATTAGTTGTAGCTCTGGCTTATACATTTAAATGTATAAAATTTACAAACTACAGTCAAATGGAAATGAATCCATACAAGCCTTTTATGCAAGCTCTTAAAAAAATCTGCAAAAATTTCAAGTAGAAGTTTAGTTTTTTAATGTGCAGATTTAAATTCTCCTCCCCTTCCTCCAGCTTCTGATGCTTGCCCTATTCGAGAAAATAAATTCAAGCTTTCATCATTTAAATTAATCACTTCAACCTCAGATCCACCTAATTTGATTCTTCTAATTACTTGATCAAGAACCGTTACACCACTTTGATCCCAAATATGAGCTTCGGCCATATCAATAGTAATTTTCTTAGGATGTTCGTGAAGTTCAAATCCTTGCCTAAAGTAAATACTGCTTACAAAGAATAACTGACCTTTAACTTTGTAAATTCTGTGGTCTTCCCCATTTAAAGAAGATTCAACCTTGATAACTTTAGCAACCTTTCTACTAAATAGTATTGCGGCAAGTCCCACCCCCGCAAGTAGACCCAATGCAAGATTATGAGTAATAACAGTTACAAATACAGTTAAAATCATAACTGAACTATCACTTCTAGGAATACGACGTATATATTTTATTGAGTTCCAATTTGCAGTATTAATTGCAATCATTATCATTACACCCACTAATGTTGCCATTGGAATTTGATTCACCCAATCTTTAGCAGCAAGAATCATTGCTATTAAGCAAACCCCTGAACTTAATGTTGAAAGTCGCGTTCTTCCCCCATAGCCCACATTCATAACCGATTGGCCCACTAGAGCACATCCAGACATACCTCCAAAAAGAGAACTAACAATATTCCCTATGCCTTGACCTCGAGCCTCAACATCTTTATTTGTACTTTTATCAGTCATATCATCAAGAATATCTTGAGTAAGAAATGTCTCCATAAGACCTACTAAAGAAATCGCCAAAGCTGTTGGAAGTATTAAACCAAGAGTTTCAAAATTAAACGGAACTTCTGGGAAACCAAAGCCAGGTAATCCATCTGGAAGAGTGCCAAGTTTAGATACAGTTGGAACTTGAAATTTAAAACCAATTGAAATTGCAGTGCAAACAAAAATCGCAACCAATGCTGAAGGTAAGAGCTTGGTAACTTTTGGTAGCAAATAGATAATTAACAAAGTAAGTATGGTTAATCCCCAAACCTCCGGTAATTGAATTGCATTTGGGAATTGCCCCTCAGTAAAATCTTTTGCAGAATGAGCTATGTCAATACCCAAATGAGGCAATTGAGCAAGGAAGATCAATATAGCCAAGCCATTCACAAAGCCATCCATAACAGGTTGAGGTACAAATCTCATCTGATGTGCAAGTCTTAGATAACCCCAAGCGATCTGAAGGACTCCCGTAAGCAATCCAGCAGCTAAAAGATATTGAAGACCAAGACCAGGGCTAATATTTTCTCCTTGTTGAACAATACCAGTCATCAAAAGAGCAGTTGATCCAGTTACCGAGGTAATCATGGCCATTCTGCCCCCAAATATAGCGAGGCTGACAGAAAGCAAAAAAGCGCCAAACAGTCCAACTCTTGGATCAACACCTGCAATTCCTGAAAAAGCTATCGCCTCTGGAATCATTGCGAAGGCAACCACAAGACCGGCTAGAACATCTCGAGAGGGCGAAAGAATTCTTTTTGCTAATAAATTGTTCAATTTCAAAACTACTCTTCTACTATCCTGCCTTATTAAATAAGAGAATTCATATTAGTAATAAGATCTTCTTACTAATATGAATAAATCAATCAGATTCCTCTTTCCTTTCAATAAATGAATCCATTAATTTTTTGTATTCATTCTCTCTTGAGCTTTTTGCAAAACCAACAATAAAAACGATAGATGAAACTACTATTAAGGCTAGTATTGTAGGACTTAAACCCATTTCACTAGCAGTCAAAGCAAAGATAAAATCAGCTATCATTAAATTTACAGATAATTTTAAAGAATAAGTTGAACAACGCTATCTTGAAGGTATTTTAGACAGAAGTTTATTTTTTATATAAAATAAATATAGAAAATACAAAAAAATTATATCTATTTTTCTTTGATTAAACTAACAAACTCCTCAGTAGTTAAGGCGGGTTTATACTCCCAAGTCATTCCATATTTATCTCTCCAGGATCCAAAGACTTTAAATAAAATTGATGCACATGAAGCTCTGCAAATAATTACTCCTGTCCCATCTTGCGGTGTATGAGCCCAAGCAATTCTCTCATAGCCATCAATAAGATTCTCAGATTTTCCACTTTCGACATAATCTACAAATGCTTCAGATGAATAATTTTGATCCTCAGATGATTCGAATTTCCAAGTAACTACATAAAGCTGCATTTTTATTTTAATAGGGCTTTTATTCTATCTGAAAATTATTTTTTATTCCTAAAACCAGGCTCAAATTGCCTTCTTGCTGCCTGCGTTCTTAGGATTAACTGCCTTCCAGAACTAGAAATTGTAAACCTTAATGCTTTGCCAGACTTAAACATCGCTTCTCCGATTGCCTTTGTTCTAGATAATTCAATTTGGTATGCACGACTAACTGCCCTCTCCGCATCAACATTTGCTAACTTTGCCTGTTGAGCTAAACGTTTGGTTTTTGATTTAGGGATTACTGAGAGTTCGCTTTCAGGTTCTGCCCACCTCCATAGCCAATTAGAATTGGATTTTGTAATTGAAGAAGATTTCTTAACCATACCCCCATTTCCATAAGACAAAGAGGCTTCCACCTCATAAAGACCCTAACCGCTTCAGGTAAAAAAAAAGGATTGAGAATGAAAAAAAAAAATGAAAGTTAAAAAAGTGCTTCAGAATACAAAAACTAAAAATCGAATTATTTTAGACCTATTAATTTTTTGTACTGCTAATAATTAGAAGAATTAAGAAAATCGAAAAGAAAGTTTTTTATATATTTAAAAAATTAAATATATAAATAAATTGTTAGCCTTTAATTACTTGTTAAAAATTGAAAGGTAGTTCCATTAAAGCCCAAACATACAAAGATATGTTTATTACTATGGCAGCGCCTACTGTCAATTTTTTCATACTAAAGTAAATTACTTCTTTTTTAATTCAGCAATAAAATTTCTTTTGAGAAAGTATTTATACTCTCATCAACACATTGGGCCTAAACCTTTATAGATTTTCAGGAAGGAAAAGAAGACCTGACCTGCATTCATAAAGAAGTTCTTTGATTTTAGTTAATTTTGAATCATTCACTTGGTCAGCCTTAACAGATATCCAAATAGGTTTTATCAATTCATCATTGGGACCAAGTCTTACCCGAGCTCCAAACCAATTTGCATGCGAAGGTATTGAGGCTCTGCATTTTGTCTCATTAATAATTAAATCAACCTTCCTCTCTATAAGCCAATCTTCAACAAAAATTAAATTAGTAAAACTATTTAACCCAGCATTAACCGAGGTAAAGCTAGTAATCAAAAGGGTCCAAAAAAAATAATTCTTCAAAAATTCAGAACTTGTAATAAGTTCATTTTATCTAGAAACAGTCTTATGCAAAAATGGGTCGCCTGAGATTCGAACTCAGGACCAGCCGGTTAAAAGCCGGATGCTCTACCACTGAGCTAGCGACCCCCTTTAATAGACCAATACTAATAGTCCAATATGAAAAATATCACGTTATCGAAGCATTAACGGCCTTAATGTTCCTTTTTGAGGACTAAAAAACAATTTAAAGATATTTTTTTTCCTTCCTCATTGAATTTTTAGAGATTTTTGAAGTCTTAATAAATAGTTGAGGGACATGACAATATTATTTATCTAAGCTTCTTAGAAGATAAAAACGACAGTTTGACAGAAGATCCATCGGTAACCGTAATAGGCGCTGGTCTCGCAGGCTCAGAAGCAGCATGGCAAATTGCAAGTGCTGGAGTCAAAGTAACTCTCTTTGAAATGCGACCAAAGAAGAAGTCTCCAGCTCATCACTCACCTGAATTCGCAGAACTTGTTTGCAGTAATAGCTTTGGAGCGCTCAGTAGTGAGAGAGCAGCAGGACTTTTACAAGAAGAGTTAAGAAAATTAAAATCTATTGTTATCGCAAAAGCTGATCAGCACTCTGTTCCTGCAGGAGGTGCACTTGCCGTAGACAGAAGTCAATTCAGCCTATCAATCACAAATGAACTTTCCTCTCATCCCCTAATAAGAATCATTAGAGATGAATGTCCGTGTCTACCAGATGCTCAACAAATAACAATTTTGGCAACAGGTCCTTTAACAAGCGAATCGCTGGCTGAAGACATCAAAAAATTTACTGGAGAAAATGAATGCCATTTTTTTGATGCTGCCAGTCCGATAATTACTGGAGAAAGCATTGATTTTACAACAGCATTTCGGGCAAGTAGATACGACAAGGGCGACGCTGATTATATAAATTGCCCGATGAATGAAGATTCATATCTAAAATTTCACTCAGAGTTAATCAAAGCGGAACAAGCTGAATTAAAGGATTTTGAAAAAGAATCGGCTCTTTTTTTTGAAGGCTGCCTTCCGATAGAAGAGCTTGCAAGAAGAGGGCTGGAGACTATGCGTTTTGGCCCATTAAAGCCAATAGGGCTATGGGATCCAAGGTGGGGAGATGTAAACGACAAAAGCCTAAGAAGGCTCAAAAGAGCTCATGCTGTCGTTCAATTAAGACAAGAGGATAAAGCTGGTCAACTATGGAATCTCGTTGGTTTTCAAACAAATTTAAAATGGGGCGAGCAAAAACGTGTATTCAAAATGATTCCTGGCTTGTCGAATGCAGAATTTATTCGTTTAGGAGTAATGCATAGAAATACTTTTCTTGATTCTCCAAAGCTATTAGAGCCAACACTTCAGTTCATAAATAGAAAAACTTTATTCGCCGCTGGACAGCTCACTGGTACAGAGGGGTATGCTGCTGCTATCGCTGGAGGCTGGTTGGCTGGCACTAATGCAGCATTGTTGGCAAAGGGATTAAATACAATTTCTTTGCCATCATCTACCATGATTGGGGCATTGACAAACTTTGTCAGTAATAGTCAGACAAGCTTACGAGTTCAAAATAAAAAAAACTTTCAACCTATGCCAGTTAATTTCGGATTACTACCTGAACTCGAGAATAAAATTCATAACAAACGAGAAAGATACAAAGAATATAGAGATAGAGCTTTGAGTCAAATAAAAAAGTTAAGAGAAAATTTTTAGATAAAAACTCTTCTCAAAAGTCCATTTAAAAAATTTCTTTTACATCATGACTCAACTAACAACAAAAACTAAAGCTTCTTACAACTGGGATTCGATAGTCATCGGGTCCGGTCTTGGTGGATTAGTGACTGCCAGTCAACTAGCAAGCAAGGGTGCAAAAGTTCTTGTGCTGGAACAGTACAAAATCCCTGGTGGAAGTGGTGGTTCTTTTAAAAGAAAAGGATTTACTTTTGATGTTGGAGCATCAATGATTTTTGGCTTTGGTAAAAAGGGGTACACCAATTTACTAACACGAGCTCTCAAAGATGTTGGACAAGAATGTGAAACGATTCCTGACCCAACACAATTGGCATATCATCTACCTAATGATTTAGAAATTACAGTTGATAGAGATTACAAAAAATTCATTACTAAGCTAATTGATTTATTTCCCCATGAAGAGAAAGGAATAAATCATTTCTACGAAACATGTTGGGATGTGTTTAATTGTCTGAACTCGATGCCCTTACTTTCAATAGAGGATCCCGAATATCTAATGAAAGTTTTTTTTAAATCACCCTTATCTTGTCTAGGACTCGCTAGATGGCTACCAGTTAATGCCGGAGATGTTGCTAGACGATATATCAAAGATCCTGCTCTTTTAAAATTTATAGACATTGAATGTTTTTGCTGGTCAGTCATGCCTGCCGACTTAACACCTATGATTAATGCAGGAATGGTCTTTTCCGATAGACATTATGGTGGTATTAACTATCCTAAAGGAGGTGTTGGAGTAATTGCTGAAAAGTTAGTAAAAGGAATTGAAAATTTCAAGGGAGAAATTAGATATAAAGCTAGAGTAAAAAAAATAATTTTTGAGAACAAAAAGGCAATAGGTGTCACACTAGATAATGGTGAAAAATTTTTTGGTAAAACAATAGTCTCTAACTCAACAAGATGGGATACATTTGGTGGGCAAGGAATCAATGATCCACTGGTGGAGTCAGATAAGACTCCACCAGCCGAGACAAAATGGCAAAATAGATATATTCCCTCTCCTTCATTTTTATCTTTACATTTGGGAGTAAGTAAAGATTCAATCCCTTCAAATACACATTGCCATCACTTACTTCTCGATGCATGGGAAGAAATGGAAGATGAACAAGGAGTTACTTTTCTGTCTATCCCAACTCTATTAGATCCATCATTAGCGCCTGATGATAATCATATTGTTCATGCTTTTACTCCTTCCTCAATGGATTATTGGGAGGGATTAAGCAACAAAGAATATCTTAAAAAGAAAAAGGAAGATGGAGATAAACTTATTTCAAAGTTAGAAAAATTATTTCCAAATCTTAGTCAAAATATTTTACACACGGAAATAGGCAGTCCAAGGACACATAAAAGGTTTCTTTCTAGAAACAAAGGAAGTTATGGACCAATTCCTTCAATGAGATTACCTGGACTTCTTCCTATGCCATTTAATACTACAAAGATAAAAGGACTTTATTGTGTTGGTGATTCATCTTTTCCGGGGCAAGGGTTAAATGCGGTGGCGTTTAGCGGGTATGCATGTGCTCACAAAATTGGGACAAAGCTGGGAATCAACAAATGGAAACTTCCAGATTAACTTATAAAAATCAAACTAAAAGCTATGAAGGCAAATTATCAAGACTAAATCTATAACCTTGCTGTCGAACTGTTGTAATTCCTCCGCCATCACCAAGGCCTGCTTGTTCTAGTTTTCTTCTAAGCGTCAAAACCTGAGTATCAACAGAACGGGGACCTCCACTAAATGGAGGCCAAGCCATTCGAAGCAACTCATGACGACTTCTTACCATGCCAGGTGGCATCAACAAGGCACACAACAAAGCAAATTCCCTAGGGCTTAGCTCTACTGGTTTTTCTCGCAAGGTGACCTGTCTGAGAAGAAGATGAACCTCAAGTGGACCAACCGCGACACGTTCCTGTAAACCAATTCTTCCTCGTTTAAGTAATGTCCTGCATCTAGCAGCTAATTCTTCTAGGCCAAAAGGTTTTCTTAAAACATCATCAGCCCCATCATCTAAAAGTCCTACTACCGGCTCAACTCCTGTTCTTGCTGTTAGAACAATCACTGAACAGCCCAACTGTTGTGCAAGTCGAAGGGCTGAACTTTTTTCCAATATCTCTGCACTAACTAATAAATCTGGTGATTGATCCCGACAAAGATCAACTGCCTCCTCAGCAGAACCTACTGCTGCGGCCAGCTGTCCATCTTGCCTGAGCCTCTGCACCAAAACAGTTCTGAGGGTTGGATGTGGTTCTACAACAAGCACCTTTGAAGGTGATTGCGTGGTTGCTTGAATAGGGGAAGAACCTGAGGAGGATCCTTGAATTTGCTCAGTAGCAAGCTGATCTGCAGGTATTGATGTCACAAGTCGGAAATGTAGACCCTTAGACTGGAGAAGATATTAAAGCAAACTGTTCGCTGACTACCAAGAATAGTCTGTGTCTTAGCAAACCATGACATCTTTTGATGCTCCAGAAGCAATAAAACACTTCCAATCAATTTGTGATGCCTGTCAAGAGCTAACAAGTCGATACCACAGTCCTTCTGAACTCAGGATCTATGCAGATGGATACTTGCATTCCCTCAGGAATTGCAAGAGATTAGGCTCTAGGGATCAAGAAAAGTTAGAAGCATTAATTGATAGATGGATAATGGATCCTTCAAGCTTTATTGGTCCTGATGGCGATATTAATAACCTCTTTTTTCAAAAAGAAGCCTAAATATTAATTAAAAAAGTAACAAGTTATGAAGCTAGTGCGATTTCTAACTTTTCTTTCAATTCCCCAGAGTTATACATGCTTATCAAAATATCGGAGCCTCCAATAAATTCACCCTTCACATAAACTTGGGGTATTGTTGGCCAATTTGAAAATTCCTTAATGCCTTCTCGAATTTCCATATCTGAAAGAACATCAAAAGTGTCAAAGCTCATTCCCAATGAATTAAGAATTTGAACAACATTGTTGGAAAAACCACATTGTGGCATCAACTTATTACCCTTCATGAAAACAAATATTGGTTTTGAATTAATTAAGAGTTCAATTTTTGAACGAGTTGCGGAATCCATATCTGAGAAGTTATTGAGGAGTTGAGGTTTTCAAGGCCAAAGCATGAATTGTTTCTGTTTTCAATTCATTTTTTAACGCACCATAAACAAGTTGATGTTGTTGTACAAGAGATAAGCCAGAAAATTCTTCAGATACAACATTGACTTCAAGATGATCACCACCGCCCATATCTATTACATCAATTTGAGCATCGGGAAGTGATTGCTTAATTAAAAGAGTAACCTCTTTGGCTGTAATCATTTTCAAATAAGGAATTAAAGTGAATTTAGAGAAAATAAATTCAATGTGAGTGCTAAAGATTCAACTAAGTAAAATCATATTATCTTCTACCAACAGCTATCAAAGCTGATTGTTCCGCACTTTTCATACTTTTGGAAAGTTCAATATTAAATTCATTTGTAGATTGCTTAAAATCCCTCGAAATAATTATTGGTTTAGAGAAACAAATTGATGCCGACCCATAAAACTTCGGGATAACATCGCTGTAGGCCAAACCTACTGGAACAATTTTAATTTCTAATCCTTTGTTAGAAGCTAGTTGAGCTAAGCGAATCAAGCCTTTTTTAAGTTTTACAGGCTCGCCAAATCGATTTATCTTACCTTCTGGGAATACAACTAATTGCTGACTTGAAATCAACAAATCCACTGCATATCTAAGAGTTGTTAAAGAAGGTTTTCCTTGATCAATAGGGAAACAACCCAATCTGTTTAAGAACCAACCTTGTAACCCTCTCATCTCTGATCGGGTAACCATGTATCTACAATCTCTATTTGTAATTCTTCTCCCAGCAGCCATAGTCAACATCAAAGCATCCCATCTAGATCTATGAGTGGGAGCAAGTACAACAGAACCACTTAAAGGTAAATGTTCTCCACCAATAACTATTCTTCTTCGAAAAAAATTGTTCAACGCAAAATCTTGCGTTGCAAACATAGCTAATCGACTCAAGAGAGGATCAACCCCGCGGCATATTTTTTTTTCTCTATTAAGAAGGGGCAAAAAATCCCTCTTTAAAAAACTATATAATGAAGTTAACTCCGAAAGCTTTATTATTAACAGTCAGACTGGGCAGTTACTCCAGCGGCTAAACCTTATTTTGCTTTTGATGAATACAATCAAACTATATTTTAAATACCTATGGCAAGTCTTGGAGTAAACATTGATCACATAGCAAATGTCCGAGAAGCTCGTAAGACATTTGAACCTGACCCAGTAAAAATGGTTCTTTTAGCGGAATTAGGTGGTGCTGACGGTATAACTGTTCATCTAAGAGAAGATAGAAGGCATATTCAAGATAGAGATCTAAATCTTTTAAAAGAGACTGTGCATACTCGACTAAATCTGGAAATGGCTGCAACTGAAGAAATGACTTCAATAGCACTTAATCTCAGGCCAGATTTGGTTACACTTGTTCCTGAAAAAAGGGAAGAGGTAACTACAGAAGGAGGACTCGATGTCATTAAATACAAAACCAAACTAAAGGAAATAATCCAACGTCTTTCAGATGAGGATATTCCAGTTAGTCTTTTTGTTGATCCAGTCCAAGCTCAATTAGAAAATTGTGCTGAGATAAAGGCAGCCTGGATTGAACTGCACACAGGTAAATATGCAATCACAAAAAGCAAGGTAAGAAATTTGGAATTATCCATTCTTAAAGAGAGCACAGCCAAAGCAAGATCTTATGGGTTGAGAGTAAACGCAGGGCATGGATTGACATATCAAAACGTTGAACCGATTGCAGCTATTGAAGGGATTGAAGAATTAAATATTGGCCATACAATTATTTCTAGAGCTCTTTCAGTAGGTCTATCTCAGGCTGTTAAGGAAATGAAAAGCCTAATTATCAATCCAAGAAAAGACAACTTCTTACTTTAAAAATATCTTTAAATCGCATTTCGACTCTTGCTAACAATTTATCGAAGTAACAAAGCTGAATGGTTAGCAGAGATACTGGGACAGGAACTCCGATTAAATCCTCCTGAAATAACTGAAGAAGTTAATATTATCGTAAGTACATGGCCATCAAGCAGATGGCTAAGTGAAAAACTTTCAATAATTAATAATATCAATGCATTAGTTAAATACACTTTTCCTGGTACATATTTAAAAAGGTTAGTCAAGAAAATTATTGATATTGATCCTAATGAAAAAGATCCATGGGAAAAGAATCATCTTGTTTGGAATATTTTAGAATTACTACCAGAATTAATAAAAGAGAAAGAAGCAGATATAATTCTGTCCTGGCTAAAAATTAGCGAGAAAGGAAATGAGGAAATCAATCTAAATTTATGGGATCTAGCAAACAATATTGCAGAGATATTTGATGATTACATACTTTATAGACCTGAAATTATCAAGAAATGGTTAAGCAAAAAAGTAACGGAAACGTCCCGAAAAATTAGTGTTAATAAAAACATCCTTTGGCAGGAAAGATTATTTAATTTACTATATAAAAAGATAGACAAAGATCCGTTCTGTATACAAGTCGAAAAAGCTATTAAACTTTTAAAGAAAGATGATATTTCTAAACTAGATTATCCAAAAAATTTATATATCTATGGAATTAGCAGTCTGGCACCATTGCAAATAGATTTAATTCAAGCATTTTCAAAAGTAATAAATATAAAAATTTATCTAATTTCACCTTGCAATGATCTTTGGCAAAGATGTGAAACAAGAAGATTGCAATTTAGAGATAAATGGAATACTCCTCCTGACAGGCAGTGGTTACTAGAATCTCCAAGACTTGAAGCCTTCCTTGGACGGATGGGGGCAGAATTTCAACAGTTGCTAGAGGGGAGTGGTGAATATCAATTGGGAGAAAGAAATGAGGAAGATATTTTTTCTCTTACAGCAGATATCGCTACTAATAAAGGGTGCAAACCAAATTTATTAGAACAACTACAACAAGAATTGTTATCCACAAAAAGTGAAAATATTTTAACTAAAAAAAAATCTGACAAATCACTTCTTTTCCTTAAATCTCCAGGAAAGTATAGGCAAGTGGAATTAATACGGGACCACATATTACAACTCTTCACCAATGACAAGGGACTTCAACCTAGAGACATTCTAATAATAACACCGCAAGTTGATAGCTATGCACCAATATTCACCTCAGTGTTTAACAATATAGATTACAATACTACTCAATTACCCTGGGTAATCACAGATAGGAGTCAAGAAGATAAAGTAGGTTTAATACATTTTATATTAAACCTGCTAGAGATTTCTGCATCTCGTCTAACCACATCAATTTTTGAAAACTTATTAACTAATCCAGCATTACAAACACAACAGCATATAAGTAATGACGAGGTGTGTGACATAACCAAAAGCCTTCAATCCGCTGGCTTTACTTGGGGACTTGATTCTTCAGAAAGATTTGGGGAAGAAACTCATAGCCTATGTTGGTGTCTAGAAAGATTTCTACTTGGTCTTGTTTTACCAGATGATCCAATTAATGGAATAAGCAATATCTCACCTTATTCCGGGAATATTTCAAGTGCAGAGCTTATAAAAGCTTGGGGTATACTTTCAAAGCTTTGCAATTATATCGATGCGATTCGCCGTAACCGTTCATGTAAAGAATGGATAAAACTTATAACATCGCTCGTAAAGGACTTGTTTGGGGATGGTGGAGAATGGGCATGGGAAGAGCAACAACTACTAACTATTGTTAATAATTTGGGTCTCATATCAGATAATTGTGAGCTAGAAATTGATTGCTTAGTAGTCAAAGACATTATCAGCAAATCATTAAGTTCTACAAATGGCAAATTTGGTCATAGGACAGGGAAAATTACGATCAGTGCCTTAGAACCAATGAGAGCAATCCCTCATAAAATCATCATCGTCATGGGACTAGAAAGTCGAACTTTTCCAAGAATAGACAACAGAAGAAGTTTTAATCTTCTAGAAAGGAAAAGAGAGATTGGAGACCCTAACCAATATGACAAAGACCGCTACTCATTGTTAGAAGCGTTAATCTCAACTCGTCAAAATCTTTTAATTTCTTGGAATTGCAAAGATGAAAAGACCGGAGAAGAGCTCGAACCTCCAAGCCCTATTCAACAATGGCTGAATTACTTAAAAATCAAATTAGGAACCAACACATTACAAGAGATTCTCATTGAGCCACCAGCGAATCCTCTTGATCAATTCAACTTTATAAAAACGGAAAATTCACAAATCATGAGTTGTGATAGGAAGAATCTAGAAGCTAGAGAATGGATTAAAAAAGGAATAGCGACTAAAAATGTCTCACTAGCATTACCGATAAAGTGGGAAGAAATAAACCTAAGCGAATTAAAATCTTATTCCTTAGAGAAAACCAAAGAATGGTTACTCAATCCACAAATCACATGGTTAAAAGAGAATGAAATCCAATCAAAAGAATTTGTCAATCTTATTGAAGACAATGATTTACTCGAGCTTTCAGAATTAGAAAGATATAAACTTATTAAACATCGACTTGAAAATAGTGATCTCAGAAAAAATAACGACACAAATGATCATAATAGAAACTATTGGAGAGAGACCTTTTCTGGCAAAGGTGTTTTCCCCCCCAAAGGTTCTGGATTAATAGAGGAGGCTATTCTAGAGGAGCGATGGAATAATTTAATATCCGCAATATACGCTACCGGTCTAATCACGAAAAGGAATATTGAGATGCAAGAGTTAGAGGGTGAATTTTACTTTAGTGGGAAGGATTTAATACAGATTGAAGTTGGAAGTTTAAAATATAAAGCTCTTATGAATGGATGGCTAAATCATTTATATTTGTCTGCAAATAGTTCATTTAATTACAAAACACTAATAATTTCTAAAAAAACTGATTATAGCAAAAAGATTAATTTCGAAGTAAGCAAAGAGATTTTACCAATAAATACTAAAGAAGCGATTAAGACACTAAGACAAATACATCAATTAGCAATCGCAGGAAGAAATAGTTGTTGGCCCATACCGCCAGAAAGTGGCCTGGTTTATGCCCTAGCTACAAAAGACAAGAATAAGAATGAGCAGGATTTATTTCAAAAGCAATGGGAAGGTGATTTATATATGCAAGGAGAAAGAGAAACTCTAACAATGGAACTTTGCTTTGGCAAAAAATGTAAAGCCTCTACTTTTTTAGACTATGAATCATTTAATGATGTATTAATGAGTCTCTATGAACCACTACTAAAAAATACCAACTAATCAAGAAACTAAAATGAAGCTAAATAAAAGCAATCACATTAAGGATTTTATAACGCTCCTATCAAAATGGGGATTTAGCAAGCAGGGGCTATTTAATAATTCCAAAGGAGAATGGTATTTATTTTCTCAAATATTTTTAATCCTATTACATTTAATACCTCCCTACCCAAAAATTGAGCAAGTAGCATATTCAATAAATACTTTTTGTATAATTATTGGATTATCAATTTCAATTCTAGGTCTATTCATTGTCATTAAAGCATTCATAGATTTAGGCGAAAATCTTACACCACTTCCTTATCCAATGAATAACTCGAGTCTAATAAAAAACAATTCATACCAAAATGTTCGGCACCCCCTTTACAAGGGATTATTAATTATTTCATTAGGAATATGTATTTATTCATTGAGTCTAATACATTTATCACTACTAATATCATTAGCTTACATTTTAAAAATAAAAGCCTTAAAGGAAGAAGAAAACCTAAAAATTAAATTTCCTGAATACAAAAGATATATCAAAGAAGTACCAGCTATCATAAAAGAAATAAAATATTTAGATTGGAGATCCTAAAATGTTAATTATAATAAATTTTAAATATCAAAAAAAAGAGATAATAGAAAGAAAAAAAATTAGTTCATATTTATTTGATATACTATTAAATAAATATGACTAATATAGAATTATTTCAAGCAAATAAATACCCTTTAACAAATGGAATGCGTCTAATAGAAGCAAGTGCTGGGACAGGGAAAACCTTTTCTCTTTCTCATCTTGTCTTAAGGTTATTAACTGAACAAGAATATTCAATAAACGAAATACTAGTTGTTAGCTTTACAGAAGCAACAGCATCAGAAATCAAAGCAAGAATTATTGAAAGATTAATTTTAGCATTAAAGATAATTGAATCAATAAATACAAACGTAAAACAATATCAAATTGACAAAGTATTAAATGAATGGATCGAATTAAATATAACTTCTAAAGAAAGAGCTTTATATATAGCCTCCTTACTCTTAGAAGCATTAGAGAGAATTGATACTGCAGATATAACAACAATTCATGGATTTTGTAGTAAAACAATTCGTAGAGAAGCTTTAGAAAATGGAAATAATTTAAATTACACAATTGAAAAAGATTCAGAATCATTAATAAATGAAATTGTTGAAGAATATTGGAAAAAAGAAATATTAGAAATAGAAATTTCAGAATTAAAAGGGATATTTAAGACTAATTTCAATCGTAAGAATTTAATTCAAGTTATTAGTTCTTTGGATAATGATCCAAATAATATTTTCAAACAAACAATTAATTCCATAAAAATAGAAGAAAGTCTTTCAAATCAATTAAAAGACTATATTGATTCATTATGGATAGAATTTACGACTATATGGGAAGAAAGGGGCCAGGGAGTTGAAGACGGCTTCATAGAGATTGCTAAGGATCTAAGGTCTAAAGGTATTAAAGAGACAAAGCCATACTCATCCAAGCCCAGAAAAAATCGATATGAGCTTTTAACTAACTGGATTGAAGAATATAAAGAGAGAAATAGACGTCCATCATATGAAGATATTCAAAATCAAACCCTTATAAATAAATATTTTCACCCTAAAAATATTTACCAATTAGATTTGAAGTATAGAATTGATTCTTGTTCAGAAGAAATGAAATCAACTCTTGATATTATAGGAGATTTATTTGACAGTCCAGGTGAATTCGTTTGGGAACATGCTATATTATGGACTAAGAGAGAACTTGAAAAAAGAAAATCTAAAAAGGGTTTAATAAATTATTCAGATCTACTTAAATTATTAGATCCCGAAAAACTTAATAGTAATGAAATCAAAGATGAAATTAATCCTAATAATATCTATAAAAACTTAAAACTTAGGTATAAAGTAGCTTTAATCGATGAGTTCCAAGATACTGATCCAGTCCAGTTAAGATTATTAAAAGAAGCCTTTGGTAATTCATCAACACATCTATTACTAATGATTGGAGATCCAAAACAGGCAATCTATAGTTTCAGAGGTGGAAGCTTAAATACATATATGAAAGCCAGAGAAGCTTGTGATCAAATTCATTTAATGAATGCTAATTATAGAAGTACAAAATCGCTAATTTTAATACTCAATAAATTATTTCTTTATGGTTTAATAAGATCAAATCTATCAACTCAAGAACTTAATCCATGTTCACAAGAAGATTTACTAAAACTGAATGGAATAAAAGAACCATTTAAAATAATAAATCTAATAGATAATCATCAAAAAGAAAAAATACAAAAAATAAAATTAGAATCAAAAAGCAAAATAGAGGATAAAGTTCCTAAAGTCATTGGATATTATTTGTTAGAACTATTAAGTAATAATCCTAAAGATTTAAACCCCTCAGATATTTGCATACTAGTCAATAGACATGATCAAGCTAAAAACATTCATAGCTATTTATCAAAAATAAAAATTCCTTCACAACTACAAAGCAATGAAAATATATTTACTAGAGAAGGTGCTCAAATCCTACAGATTTTCATTAACTGTATCGTCAGTCCATATAACCAACAAAAACTTGCTCTACTAGCTTGTTCTGAACTAATGCAATGGAAAAAGGAAACACTTATTGAATCAAAAATCAATGGCGATTTTGATTCATTATCTTCTAAGTTCTATGAACTTTCAAAATTATTTCCAAGGATTGGATTATTGGGTTGTTTATCAAACTTTCTAGAAGGGAAATCAATAGCTGATCTTTCCAATAGAGGAACTTTATTAAGTGATCTTTATCAAAGCTCTCAGTTAGTAGACGAACAGATACATCGACAGAAATTTAATGCTTTAAGAGCATCAAAATGGCTTAGTTATCAACGGTTCCAGCCCATTGAACCAATACCTGAAGAGTATCAACCTAACAGTGCCATTAGTAATAGTTCCGTGAATATAATTACAATTCACAAGAGCAAAGGACTTCAATTTAAGATTGTAATTTGTCCATACTTATGGCAAAAGCCTCCAAATAAAAAAAGTCATTTATGGAAAGATAATCAAAATCTATTAATTTCTAAAAAGCATAAATGGCATAAAAAATATAGTTCATATCAAGATTTCATTAGAAAAGAATCATTAAATGAAGCGGAGCGGTTGGCTTACGTTGCTTTTACAAGAGCTAAAAAACAAGTAATAGTCCTTTGGGCAAAGGCTTCTGGTCAAGAAGGGAACCCTCTTTCAGGATTTTTATTTGGATCTGAATCAATAAATATAAACATAGAAGACCATACAAAAGAAATGATGGAAAAGTCATTCAAGGAAAGGGAACTAAAAGTTGATATTCAAGATATAAAAGTAATTGAAACTAATAAAACATGGACTCAACCTAAATGTGAAGTCAAATTATCACTTGGTGCAATTCCTAACCATCAGTTTGAGAATAGTTGGGGAAGGTATAGTTTTTCAAAATGGATAACAAAAAAACATGACGGATTAATACTAAAAGACATATCAGATGAGTTAAATGAAGATCATGCATTTAAAGATGAAATTGAGAATATATCTCTCCAAAAAATCGATCAAGTATATATAGAGAAAGATCACAGTATCGACAAAGTAGAAGATCCTAGATGGTCTAAAGAAAGTCCTATTGCTCAGTTTCCTAGAGGTCCTATAGCAGGGACTTGTCTTCATAAAATACTTGAAAGAATTGATTTCAATGATATTGATAATCAACTAAAAGTTTCAACTATAATAGAAGAAGAATTAAATATAGTTAATATAAGTAAGTCATTTATTGAACCTATTAATATTTTATTAAAGAGAATTGCAAATATCCCTTTAGGAGGTCCTTTAGGTAAATTTAAAATGAAAAATTTAAATTCTAAAAGCTCTATCAAAGAATTAAAATTTGATATTCCAATTTGTAATGAAGCTAATCCAATTAATACTCTCGAATTATCATCAATATTTAGAGAAGATGTTCAAAATAAATATGGCTCAGACTATATAAATAAACTAATGGATCTAAATATCTATAGCAGCGGTTTCCTAACCGGATCCATAGACCTAGTTTTTGCAGACAAACCAAATCATGAATTTGCTAAATGGTGGGTTTTAGATTGGAAAAGTAACTGGATAGGAAATCCGCTATTAAAAGAGGATGGTTCATCATGTTGTCCCTCAAATTATTCAATTTCCAGAATGGATGAAGAAATGTACCATCATCACTATCCACTACAAGCCCATATATATTTACTTGCTTTACATAGATTCTTAAAGTGGAGGCTCCCCAATTATTCACCTCAAAAACATCTTGGAGGTTACATTTACGTGTTTTTGAGAGGGCTACCAGATAAAGAAGATATAGAGGAAAAGAATTTAGCTCAAAGGACCCCCGGTTTAATCGTCGAACCTGCACCTATTGACAGAATTAAAAAATTAGATTTCTTGATTAAAAGACAACACAAATGAAAGGACCCTCGAAAAATAAATTTTCAACAGATTTAAATCAATCATTATTAGCTACTCTAATTCGCTATTTTCCACCCATAGAGTTTAATGAGGTATTAATTGATGTTGTAAATGTATTAATGGATGGATTATCAAGAGGTGATGTTTATATAGACATGAAGAAAATCCCTAAAAATCTTGAACTTAAATATAAAGGTTGGCCCAGCCGTCATATAAAAGCCTTACTAGAAAGTGGCTGGACTAAAGGAGATAACTCCCCAATAGTTTTAAACGGGGATTTGGTCAGCTGGCGTCGAACACATAATGAAATAGTTAAGACCATTCATAAAATACTCTTAAGGAATCAACCTATTAATCACATATCAAAAGAATTACCTATTCGAATTGATCCTAAGAATCTTAAGCATCTAAATATTCAACAAAAAGAAGCTGTTAACCTTGTTAAAAGAGAACAAATCATCTTATTAAGTGGTGGTCCAGGTACAGGTAAGACTAGTACTATCCTTCAAATGCTTTTACAAGCACTAACAAGAAATCCCACTCTTAATATTGGAATGGCTGCTCCAACAGGGAAAGCCGCCAAAAAACTAAAAGATACTATTCAGGCGGGTATTGAACATTTTGAAGATCCTTTAAAGGATAAGCTTTATAATATTCCTTCTAAAACTTTACATAAATGGTTAGAAGCAGGACCAAATGGCTTCAGAAGGAACTCTCAACGTCTATTAAAATTAGATCTAATAGTCGTGGATGAGATGTCAATGGTTGACTTGTCAACCATTAATGGATTGCTCGATGCATTAACAAAATCATGTCAAATAATCTTAGTAGGTGATCCTGACCAATTATTACCAATAGGAAGTGGTGGTATATGGCAAGTTTTGCAAGAGAAAGAAACGAAAACACACTTTCAATCAAACTCAATCAATCTTAGAAAGTCATACCGAAACAAAGGAGATATCGCTTTTTTAAGAAATACACTAAAAAATGAAGGAGTAGATGCCTTTTGGCAGCTGCTTTCAATTAAAGAAGATTCATCAAATACAAGTCAGTACCTTTCATCCCTAAAAAGTATTCCAGATCCCGTAGTAAGGACTCTTTTGAGCTATAGAAAGAAGCTTAAAAAGTTAACAGATAATTGTATTGAACATATTCCTAATGATGCATGGCAGTCAAGCAAGATCGAGGTAGCACAGTCAGCTGAGATACTAAAACTTTTTAAATTTATAGACAATCTTCTTATACTTTGTCCGCAAAGATACGGGCCCTGGGGTGTAAAAAAAATCCACGAGTTCCTTTTAGGAAATAGATTTGAAAAAGAAGTACACAGCTGGGAAGAGGGAACACCAATCATGGCAAAAAGTAATCAGCCTGAAATAGGTTTAGCGAATGGAGACGTTGGGATAATTATTGGCAATGGTGAGAAAAGACGTTTTTTATTTAATGTTTTTTCTGAGGAGCAAAGACTAGTAACTCGATTAATAAATCCATCAAGATTAAATATGTATGATGCGGCATATGCAATGACGATTCATAAAGCACAAGGAAGTGAAGCTGATCAAGTTCTTTTACTTTGGCCAAGTAGCTCAAAAATTTCAGAAGAGAATACTCTCAAAAAATATTATTCTGATGATTATGAAAAAAGAATGCTTTACACAGCAATAACTCGTGCAAAAAAACAATTAATAGTAATTACCAATAAAGAAGAAGACTTTTAAAGATGTGATCAACTTATTCCTAAAAGGATTTTTGGGATGATAAAATTAATTTTATCATCCCTTTAACAAGGCGAGTCAGCAAAGCACGGTTATAAACCGATCGGAAGTTGTCTGCCTAATTTGAAGGACAAAAAGGCAACCACTATTAGATGACAAATAAAAATCTACATGAGGATTCCTCATGTCCAGTAGATCAAGATGTTCTCGAAGAATCTACTAAGGAAATATTTGATGAAGGTAATCACAATTCAGAAAATGGATTTTCTGAATTTAATTTTAGCGAAGAACTAATTCGAACTATCTCTGATAAAGGCTACTCATCACCAACTCCGATTCAAAAAGCTGCGATACCTGAACTACTTCTTGGTAGAGATTTAGTTGGACAAGCTCAAACAGGCACAGGAAAAACAGCTGCTTTTGCGTTGCCAATACTTGAAAGACTGAAAAAGAATGTTGGACATCCACAAGTTTTAGTTCTTGCTCCAACTCGTGAGTTGGCTATGCAAGTGGCTGAATCATTTCGCACCTATTCAGCAGGACATCCTCATTTTAAAGTACTTGCAATATATGGGGGCTCTGATTTTCGCAATCAAATAAATACTCTTAGAAGGGGGGTTGATGTAGTCGTAGGGACTCCGGGGAGAGTCATGGATCATATGCGTCAAAAGACTCTCAATACTAGTCATCTAAGTTGTTTAGTCCTAGATGAAGCTGATGAAATGTTAAGAATGGGCTTCATTGATGATGTCGAGTGGATTTTAGAACAATTACCAGAGGAGAGACAACTAGTTTTATTCTCTGCGACAATGCCATCTGAGATAAGAAGATTATCAAAAAAATATTTAAATAGTCCTGCGGAAATAACTATAAAAGCGACTGAATTGAAGGAAAGACTGATCAGGCAAAGGTATATAAGCGTTCAAAATGTTTATAAAATTAATGCACTTCAAAGAGTACTTGAGGCTGTATCAGAAGAAGGAGTTATAATATTTGCTAGAACAAAAGCTATTACGATTGTAGTGGCTGAAAAATTAGAATCATATGGATATAACGTAGCTGTTTTAAATGGAGATATTCCTCAAAATCAAAGGGAAAGAACCGTTGAAAGATTAAGACAGGGTTCTATCAATATATTAGTAGCTACAGATGTAGCAGCAAGAGGCCTTGATGTAGATCGAATTGGTTTAGTAATAAATTACGATATGCCATTTGATCGCGAAGCATATGTTCATAGAATAGGCAGAACTGGCCGTGCAGGTAGAAATGGGGAAGCTATTCTTTTTGTTAATCCAAGAGAAAGATCATTTTTAAGTAATCTTGAAAGAGCAGTAGGTCAGCCAATTGAGAAAATGGATATCCCAGATAATGAACTTATCAACAACAATCGAATTAAGAAGCTACAAACAAAATTAATAAAAGCCGCCTCAACAGAAAGAGACAACCCAGAAGAAGCTAAGATTTTAGAAAACTTAATAAAAAATGTTGAAAAAGAATTAGAGATAGATCAAAAAGAATTAACACTTGCCGCATTAAATTTAGCAGTTGGTTTTAATGCACTCCTTGAGAATGGGAATGAGGATTGGATCAGGCAATCAGCTCAAAGAAATACAAGAAATGATCGAAGAGATAATAAATTCAAACAACGCCGAAGAGGAGACTTTGAAAACAATAGACTTGATGATGAGATGGACAGGTTCAGGGTTGAAGTAGGGCACAGAGATAGAGTTAAACCTGGCAATCTTGTTGGAGCAATTGCCAACGAAGCCGGACTAAAAGGAAGGTCTATAGGCAGAATAAGAATATTTGAAAATTACAGCCTAGTAGATTTACCAAAACAAATGCCCGATAAGGTTTTTCAAGCACTAAAGAAAGTCAAAGTAATGAATAGAGAATTACAGATAAACAGAGCTGACTGATAGAAAAACCACCAATAAAATGCTTAGTAAACTATTAGTCAGCAGCGTGATCACTTTTCTTATCATAGATATGGGTATCAACATGGAAGCTCAAGAAAGAAATATTAATCCGAAAAATAGTCTTATTAATAGATTTTGCATTGCAATATTAAAATCAAAACGTGAAATCAAAGACAAACAAAATTTTACTGAAATTAGTAATTTTACATGTGAATGTTTTTCCAAAAAATACAATTCTGGAAATTCATTAAAAAGCTCTCGTGCTTACTGTAGAGATAAAGCTTCTGAAAAATATAATCTCTAAAAGAATAGCAATCTAAATTAAATGTATACATCAAATGCTAAGACAAATAGAAGCCCATTAGCAAGACTTTTAAGTAATCTTAAAAGTCAAAAGCGTCTTATTTACACAGCCATAACTTGCTCTATATTAAATAAATTTTTTGACCTTGCACCACCTGTATTAATTGGTATATCGGTTGATGTAGTAGTAAGAAAAGAGAGTTCATGGCTAGGTTCAATTGGATTTAATAGTGTCCCAGATCAGTTAATTGCACTTGCGATAATTTCTTTTCTAATTTGGACAGCTGAGTCATTCTTTGAATATTTATATGGAGTATTGTGGAGAAATTTAGCTCAGAAGACACAACACTATTTAAGAATCAAAGCATATGACCATTTACAAAAATTAGAGATGACATTTTTCGAATCAGATAATACAGGAAGGCTTATGACTGTACTGAATGACGATATCAATCAACTAGAAAGATTCTTGGATGAAGGAGCTAATAAAATTATTCAATTGATAATTACTGTTTTTATTGTTGGTGGGGCAATGATTTTATTAGCTCCCGGCATTGCATTTCTAGCATTTATCCCTATTCCATTTATTCTTTGGGGTTCTATTAATTTTCAAAAGAACCTGGCACCTCGTTACCGTGAAGTTAGAGATAGAGCTGGAGATTTAGCCTCAAGACTTAACAACAACCTTAGTGGAATGCTTACTATTAAAAGTTTCGCTACTGAGGATTGGGAACTTGAAAGATTAAGACTTGATAGCAATTTATATCAAGAAAGTAATAGAAAGGCAATTAAACTATCAGCAGCATTTATCCCATTAATTAGATTCGCAATACTATTTGCATTCCTTGCAATATTAATTTCTGGAGGCTTCCAAACTTGGAAAGGGTTAATGCCAGTGGGAACTTATAGTTTTTTAGTATTTATCACTCAAAGATTATTATGGCCGTTAACGACATTAGGGCATATTTTGGATGATTATCAAAGATCAATGGCCTCAACAAATAGAGTTTTAGATTTAATAGATACTCCAATAAAAATTAAAACTGGAAAAATCAAATTAGATCCTAATAATATTCAAGGTGAAATCAAATTTAAAAATATTGATTTTACATATCAAGGTCGGTCACAAATTATCAAGAACTTTAATTTAGAGATTGGTTCTGGCAAAAAAATAGGCATTGTAGGTGCTACCGGTTCTGGCAAAAGTACACTTGTAAAACTATTATTAAGGCTATATAAAATCAATAAAGGTTCAATAGAAATTGATGGGAGATCAATAGAATCATTGGATTTAAAAAGTCTACGAAGATGTATTGCATTAGTAAGCCAGGAAACATATTTATTCCAAGGCACAATTGAAGAAAATATTTCTTATGGATCACTGAATGTTGATAAATCAAAGATTAAAAATGCTGCAGACATTGCCGAAGCAACTGAATTTATTAATCAACTTCCAGAAGGGCTAAAAACAATAGTTGGAGAAAGAGGACAAAAGTTATCTGGTGGACAAAGACAAAGAATTGCTATCGCAAGGGCAATCTTAAAAAACGCCCCAATATTAATATTAGATGAGGCAACTGCATCTGTAGATAATGAAACTGAAGCCGCGATTCAAAGGTCTCTAAATAAGATAACAAATAGTTGTACCACAATTGTTATTGCACATCGTTTAAGCACAGTAATAGATGCCGACGAAATTATAGTTTTAGATAAAGGTAAAATTATCGAGAAAGGTACACATGCTTCTCTCCTGAAAAACAAAGACTTTTATTACTACCTTTGGAAAATTCAAGCTGGTGAAAATAATATTCAAATTATATGAAAAAAGTAAAAGAGCTAACTACTCTTTTAAAAGTATCTTGCATTTTTGACCAGCGTTGTTCACTAGTGCTAGCAGCAAGTGTATATAAATAACCTCTGTCTACGACGACAGTAGCTATTTCGTGTCTACTATTTTCTTCTAAATCAACAGAGTATTCAAGATCATAAAATTTGCGTTCATTAACTTCTCTCTCTGAAGCATCAATTAATTGAATAGGATTATTACTATTTTTCTCACCGAAAAGTCTTTCCCCTACAGCATCCGCTCCACCCAAATCATCCAAATCTACATCATTTTCCAATTTAGAAATAACAAGACTTAGAGTTTCATCTGAGTTGATCAAATCATGGTAAACAACTTCTGGCCCATTATCTACAGCTACTCTCGTCCACCCTGTTGGGAAAAGGAAACCATAACGTCCATCTTGACTTTTAAAAGGTTCCAACCCTGCGCCCCCCCCCTGCAGAGCAAGCGCCTAGCGTCAAGACCAACGCTATGGCTAAAAGGGATTTAAAAGATGTTCGAAAAAATTTGATCATTTTGAAGACTCAAGCATCACTATTTTGATACATTTCTAATTTAACTGACGGTAATCTTCTTAAAATTAGCTCAACCCAGATAAAACTCTGACTACATTCAAGTTAATTGCTTTTGAACTCTGAGCGGCTTCACTAAACCATTATCAAAATTAATTGATCAGTTTGAGCAATTGCCTGGTATCGGCCCCAGAACTGCTCAAAGATTAGCTCTTCATCTTTTGCGTCAGCCAGAAGACAAAATAAGATTGTTTTCAGAAGCTTTAGTTAATGCGAAAAGTCAAGTAGGTCAATGTAAGAAGTGCTTTCATTTAACTGCAGGAGAACACTGTGAAATTTGTTTAAACAAGCAAAGAAATCAAGAGCTCATTTGCGTTGTTTCTGAGTCAAGAGATTTGCTTGCTCTTGAACGCACTAGAGAATACAAAGGTCTTTATCATGTAATTGGTGGGTTGATTTCTCCAATGGATGGGATTGGACCAGAAATGCTTGAGATATCAAGTCTTATTAAAAGAGTCGATAAAGAAAATATCAAAGAAGTAATACTTGCCCTAACACCAAGTATCGAGGGGGATACCACTAGTCTTTATGTGGGTAGGTTATTAAAACCATTCACAAAAGTCACTCGTATCGCTTATGGACTTCCTGTTGGAAGTGAGTTGGAATATGCCGATGAGGTAACACTCTCTCGAGCTTTAGAAGGGCGTAGAGACTTAGATTAACCATCAAACATATGAAAACAACGACAAGAAAAACAACAAAATATAGTAGCTTCCTCCCAGAAAAGCGTTTACCTAATTGGATCAAGCCATCTATAGGTAACGCAACTCAACTGGAAAAAGTTCAAAAGCTAGTCAAGGAAAATAGGTTACATACGATCTGTGAGGAAGGTAGATGCCCGAACAGAGGTGAATGTTATGCCGCTGGTACGGCTACTTTTTTATTAGGCGGCTCAATATGTACACGGAGCTGTGCCTTTTGCCAGGTAGAGAAAGGGAAGTCGCCCGAAAAAGTAAATATTTTTGAAGCAGAAAAAGTAGCAAATGCTGTTCAGGTATTGAATCTCAAATACGTGGTACTAACTGCAGTCGCAAGAGATGATTTACCAGATCACGGTGCAAGTCTATTCACGACAACAATGGATGCGATTAGATCATTGAATCCCGGTATCGCAATAGAGGTCCTAACACCAGATTTCTGGGGTGGCAACAATAAGGACAATGTCGAAAAGCAAAGAGAGCGACTTAAGCTAGTTCTCTCAGCTAATCCTATTTGCTTCAACCATAATCTTGAAACTGTCAAGAGACTTCAAAGAGAAGTCAGGAGAGGTGCTACTTACGAACACTCACTAAACCTTCTCAAATTTGCCAGAGAAATCGATCCAAAGATTCCCACAAAATCAGGAATAATGCTTGGACTGGGCGAAAAATTTCATGAGATAATTCAAACCCTTAAAGACCTTAGAGAAGTCGACTGTCAATATTTGACTATCGGTCAATATTTACGACCTTCACTTGCTCACATTCCAGTTTCTCATTATTGGTCACCAACAAAATTCAATGATTTTGCTGAAATAGCAAAGGGGTTAGGTTTTAAAAAAGTAAACAGCGGTCCTTTAGTTAGAAGCAGTTACCATGCGAATGAAACCTTAGATTAGTCTCCTTAAAAAAAATTTCATCTACTCCGACCAACTCCGATAACTTCTTGCAAATACATTCTCACAATTACCTACCATAAATGCACCTGCACCTCCCCAAACAAGTCTCAAAGGTAAATCCAAGGGAGAAGATCCAACTTTACGAACAGTATTAAATCCACGCCTACGAAAATAACGTTGCAAGATTTTATGCTGATTGTTTTCATCATAAATAGCCAATAATCTCGCGCTACGACATGGAGTTTCTTCTAAAGCCCAGGCCATAGTTGCAGCCCATATTAAATCACCTACATTAGAGTTGGCGTCCTTACCAACCTTCATAGTATCAAGCTGAAGTCCTTTAGTATTTTGGTAGGCCCATCCTTTCATTTCACCCAACAACTGGATTTTAGTATTACTTCTTATTTCGCCAACAACTAGCTTAAACGACCAAATATTTAAAGGTCTCCTTACTTGTATTCGCAGTAACAAACCCCTGTTAGAGGCTTCTTTTTCTAATTGAGTCAAGTTAGATTTAGTCATAATGAAGGCCATATAGAGTTTTCTGGTAGACGTTTCATTAATTCATCAATTTGACGTTGTCTTTCAGCAAATCTAGCTCTATCGCTATCTGTGTATTTATTCACACAAGCCTCACACTGTAAGCCTTTTATATACGTCGGCTTTTTCAAATCCTCTGGCGAAATAGGCAATCCACAAGCATGACACATCCTGTGTGATCCTGGTGTTAGCTCATGATCTAAAGAGACACGTTGATCAAAGACAAAGCACTCACCTTCCCATAAACTCTTCTCAGGAGAAACATCTTCTAGATATTTAAGAATTCCACCCTCAAGATGATGGACATCAGAAAAGCCTTCATCTATCAAATAAGAAGTGGCTTTTTCACATCTTATCCCTCCCGTACAATACATCCCTATTTTCAAAGAGGGATTCTCCTCTATTAAAGGTTTTAAATGCTTTTGAACCCATTCAGGAAATTCACGAAAAGAGCTTGTATGTGGATTTAGAGCTCCTGCAAAATTTCCAATTTTTATTTCATACTCATTGCGAGTATCAATAACAATACTATCCGGATCTTCTAAGAAATCATTCCATTCACAAGCTTTTATATATTTACCTACAGATTTAGCAGGATTAACTTGTTTTAGCCCAATCGTGACAATTTCTTTTTTCTGACGAGCCTTAAAGCGTCTAAATGCCTGTTTTTCGGTCCAACTATATTTGACATTAATATCCGATACCTTTAAAAGTTTCTCTAAGGTTTCAATGAATTGAACTATCGCATTTTCAGTTCCACAAACCGTACCGTTAACACCTTCAGAAGCTAATAAAATAGTGCCTTTTATTTCCTGATTTATTGCTAAGTTCGTTAGTTCTTCTTTGATTAAAAGAATTTCTTGATCAACAATAGATATAAAATTGTAAAACGCAACAACTTTATATTTGAATTTCTTGAGGCTTTCCTCGGTTTTCATACCTACTTATTCTTGTGAGAAATTAGCAGTAATTCCAGCATCAGCTAAAAGTTTACGGTCTGCCTCCACCTCTGGATTGCTTGTAGTCAGAAGTGTATCTCCGTAAAATATAGAGTCAGCTCCGGATTGCAGACATAGTATCTGAGCTTCCCTCCCCAATTGTTGTCTTCCTGCGCTAAGTCTTATTCTACTTTTAGGCATAATGATCCTTGCTGTCGCGACCATGCGAACCATCTCTAATGGGTCAATAGAAGACAAATCCTCCATGGGTGTCCCCTCCACTGCAACTAAAGCATTAATAGGTACACTCTCAGGATGTGGATCTAAATTTGCTAAAACTTTAAGTAGAGATGCTCTATCAAAAACAGATTCGCCCATACCAATAATCCCTCCACAGCACACTGTTATTCCAGCCATACGTACTCTTTTCAATGTTTCAAGTCGATCTTGATATGTTCTTGTTGAAATGATATTGGAATAATATTCAGGACTAGTATCTAAATTGTGGTTATAGGCTGTTAAACCTGCTTCTGCCAATCTAGAGGCTTGAGAATCAGTAATCATTCCAGCTGTGACACATGCCTCAAGGCCAAGTTCTCTAACACCTCTGACCATTTCAAGCATTGAATCAAATGCCTTTCCGTCTTTGATCTCACGCCAAGCCCAACCCATACAAAATCTATCTGCTCCTGCGTCTTTAGCCGCTCTTGCTCTATCAAGAACTGACTCAACTTGTAGTAAAGGATTAGGTTGAACCGTTGTTTCGTTGTGTACTGATTGGGGACAGTATGAACAGTCTTCTGAGCATCCTCCTGTCTTCACACTTAGAAGGGAAGCAAGTTGAACTTTATAACCCGGATTGTAAGACCTATGAACTATTTGAGCTCTCCACAACAAATCCATTAATGTCAAATTAAGTATCTCTTTGATTTCATCTAAAGACCAATCATGTCTAATATCTCCACCTTTTATGGAATTAAAATCTAAGTATAATTCATCTTTGAAAGTGAATTTATTAGATTCCTGAATATTAGGATTAATTAGCGTCATAAAAGAATTTGAATATAAAAAATTTAATTGCTATTTAGTTTTAGCTGATAATCTATAAAAAATCATAGAACTCAAGATATTCAATTAATTTAGTTATACACCTCCAAATCTCCTTCTTCTAGATTGATAGTCAAGTAATGCCTTCTCAAGAGTATCGGCATTAAAATCTGGCCATAAGACATCTGTGACATGGATCTCAGCATAAGCTAATTGCCATAAAAGAAAATTACTTATTCTTTTTTCGCCACTTGTTCTAATAAGTAAGTCTGGATCAACCTCACTAGCTGTAAATAACTCAGAGGCGAATACATTTTCATCTATCAAAGAAGGATCTAATTCACCTTTAACCGATCTTTCTGCCAACTTTTGAGCAGCTCGTACTAATTCCCGCCGTCCCCCATAATTAGTACAAACATTAAAATGGATACCTTTATTCTTAGAAGTTGATTCAATCGAGTCTTTTATTAAGTCCTTTAATGCAATCGGTAATGGGTCAAGATCACCCAAGAAATTAATTTTCACTTCTTCGAGTTTTAAATTAGTCAATTCACGCTTAAGAACACTTTCAAAAAGTGTCATTAAGAAATTTACTTCTTCACTTGGTCTGGACCAATTTTCAGTTGAGAAGGCAAAAACAGTTAATGCTCCAATTCCCCAATGACTACATAAATGCAAAGTAGTTTTTAGCGCTTCAACCCCAGCCGTATGTCCAATAGTCCTTGGCAAACCCCTTGCTTTTGCCCACCTACCATTTCCATCCATAATTACCGCTATGTGATCGGGCATACGAAGACGATCTAAATCTTTAGGTAGCGGGGATACCTTTTTTGAATTATCGGTGCTTATTACAGAAGGGTAGGTCAATTCAGAGACTCCTTGCTGTCATTAACTTTTCCAAGCTTAACTCTTGATTGAGCAACTTTAGTTTCAACATTAGAGGAAGTTGTTTTCAAGGAAGAACTCATGCTATTGGACTTAGATCCTGATGCATTTGAAGGATCCATTAATTCTTTCAAAAGGTCAAGCAATCTACTGCTTGTAATTGGTCTTTCCAGTCGTCCTTGACTAGCTAAAGATAAGGTACCTGATTCCTCTGAAACTACAACACAAATACATCGATCAAATCGTTCAGTTATCCCAAGAGCTGCCAAATGTCTAGTTCCGTATCTACTAATTCCTTGCCTTGAAAGAGGCAAAATAACCCCTGCTGAAATAATCCTATTTCCCTTTACTAAAACAGCTCCATCATGAAGAGGGGTATCAGCTGCAAAAAGATTTAATAATAATTCAGACGACAATTGTGCATCAATTGGAACTCCGGGAAAAAGGAAATCTTCAGGGCGTAAGTCACTGCCCATATCAACAACAATTAATGCTCCTTTTCTATTTTGTGATAAACGACCTGAGGCTTCAGTTAATTGAGCGAAAGTATTAGAACTTGCTCTAAATTCTTTTTGAGTATTTCCAAGAATTACAGCCAATCGTCCAGTTCCTAACAACTCCATTAATCTCCTTAATTCACCTTGCCATAAAATTGCTAAAGATAGTGAGCAAGCTAAAACCAAGGCGTCAACAAGTTTTGAAGTAATCGGTAAATTTGCAAACCTCTGAACGAACCACGCTAATGAAACTAAGAAGAGATAACCTCTCAAAAGCCATAATGTTCTTTGCTCCTTAACTCTTGTAAAAAGAAGCACACCAAGAGTAGAAGCAAACAAGACATCAAGGAGAACACGCAAGTTTATAAGCCACCAGAAATTCACTCCTGCTCTCCAATGTTATTTCAACTTACCTAATTCTTGGTAATAAAGCGATCAGGTAATACATCTAATTGCAATAGATCTTCAGGAAGTTCTCTCCGTTGAGTCAACTCGGCCGAACCTTTTGAGACCATAATTGTCGCAGGCCTAGGTATTCTGTTGTAATTGGAACTCATTGAATAGTTGTATGCACCTGTTCCAAACACAGCAAGAAAATCTCCACTCTTACAAGACGGAAGAAGAAAATCTTTCAATAAAACATCTCCTGACTCACAATGTTTACCAGCGATAGTAACTTTTTCAAAATTTCTATCTAATGGTTTATCTACTAAACAAGCACTATATTGGGATTGGTAAGTAATTGGACGAGGGTTATCACTCATTCCTCCATCAACAGATAAATAAGTTCTCACACCAGGAACAACTTTTTTAGCTCCAATCTTGTAAAGAGTGAGTCCCGAATTAGCTACAAGAGATCTCCCAGGTTCACACATTAATCTTGGCAAATCCAGATTTCTTTCCATACAGGCCTTAACAACAGCATTACAAATAACTTCGACCCATTTCTCAATTGAGGGAGGATTGTCTTCTTGAACATATTTGATCCCGAGACCGCCACCTAAATTTAAATCAACTATGGGATGACCAACTTCCTTAGCAAGCTTTAGAGCATCAGCCATAACACCAGCAAGATCAATATGTGGTTGAACCTCAAAAATTTGAGACCCTATGTGTGCATGTAAACCAATTAAATTTGCCCACTTATATGTTTTTAATTCTTCTAAAACTGACTTAAGTTCATCGGGATCAAAACCAAATTTGCTATCTAAATGTCCAGTCCTAATGTATTCATGAGTGTGGCATTCAATGCCAGGAGTAAACCTCAACATTAACTGTGCTGTTTTCTTATCAGAGGCAATATTTTTTAGCAACTCAATGTCGTGATAATTGTCTAAAACAATCGTTACATTATTTTTGTAGGCAAAGTTCAATTCATTTTGAGATTTGTTATTCCCATGAAAAACAATATCTTTTCCTTTGACACCGCCCCTTAAGGCAGTTAGTAATTCACCTTCTGATACTGCATCAAGTCCAAACCCCTCAGAAGCAATAACTGCACAAATAGCTAGTGAGCTATTTGCTTTTGAAGCATATAAAGGAAGTGATTCTCCTGGATAATGTTTTTTTAAAGAAGAAATATATGTTTTGCAGGAAGTCCTAAGTGATAACTCATCAATAACATAAAGAGGTGTGCCATATTTTTTTGCTAGTTCACTAAGTTGACATCCCCCAACAACTAATTGTCCGTTCCCATTAATTTCTGAAGAGATGGGCGATATATTTCGATTTGGACTATCTATATCCTTATTTGGTTCAAAAGCCTTTGATCCCTGCATAGAAATTTTTTATTTTAATATTTAGCCAATCTAGAGATCAATCAACCAATATGTATTCTTTTAAAGAAATAGGGGTTAACTAATTAATAGTTCCATATGAATCTCACAATAATTCAACTTCGGACTATGCATTTAAATGATTGCATAGATCTGGACCAAAAATCATTAAATGGTCTTTGGACAAGATCTCAATGGCAAAGAGAACTTACTGACCCTAAAAGGATTGCTTTAGGACTCATAGAGATTGAAACTAAAAAACTTTTAGGCTTATGTTCAGCCTGGTTAGTAATCGACGAGCTACAAATAACTTTTTTAGCTGTGCATCCCTTACACCAAAGGAAGGGACTAGGGAAATTTCTTTTATCAGACTTAATCAAACGTTCAAAATCACTTCAAACAAATCACATACATTTAGAAGTTAAAGAAAATAACGAACCAGCTAAAGCATTTTACAAAGCAATGGGCTTCAAAACAGTAGGTAATAGATCTAATTTTTATAAGGATGGAAGTGATGCTCTAATACTCAAAAAAGAAAGTCTTAACAAATCATAAAAACAATATTTATGTACGGTTAACCGAAATCCAAAAACAAATAAATAGTCTGTCATTGCATCAAATAATACTTTTAATTATTTTTCAATGAACACTTAATATTTATCCTTTATAAAAAAAAACCTAACCGTACACATTTCACTCTTAACCCTGATAAATTAGACTAAATAGTTAATGGCAAAAGCTAAATGTTTGAGAGGTTTACAGAAAAGGCAATAAAAGTGATCATGCTTGCTCAGGAGGAGGCAAGGCGCCTTGGACATAATTTTGTTGGAACGGAACAAATCCTTTTGGGGCTTATAGGAGAAGGCACTGGTGTAGCGGCTAAAGTTCTTAAATCGATGGGGGTCAACCTTAAAGATTCAAGAGTAGAAGTTGAAAAAATAATTGGAAGAGGTTCAGGATTCGTTGCAGTAGAGATTCCCTTTACACCAAGAGCGAAAAGAGTACTAGAACTCTCACTAGAAGAAGCTCGTCAATTAGGTCACAATTATATTGGAACTGAACATTTATTACTAGGACTAATCAGAGAAGGAGAGGGAGTCGCTGCAAGAGTTCTAGAAAATCTGGGAGTTGATTTAACTAAAGTCAGGACACAAGTTGTTCGAATGCTTGGTGAAACAGCTGAAGTTACAACAGGGGCAGGTTCGTCTAAAGGGTCGGCTAAAACGGCAACTCTTGACGAATTCGGAACTAACCTTACTCAACTAGCGACTGAATCAAAGCTTGACCCAGTAGTGGGAAGGCATTCAGAAATTGATCGTGTAATACAGATATTGGGAAGAAGGACAAAAAACAATCCTGTCTTAATTGGAGAGCCAGGAGTGGGCAAAACAGCTATTGCAGAAGGACTAGCTCAGAGAATTCAACAAGGTAATATTCCTGACATCCTTGAAGAAAAAAGAGTATTAACTCTTGATATAGGTTTACTTGTAGCTGGAACTAAATATAGAGGTGAATTTGAAGAAAGATTAAAAAAAATAATGGAAGAAATTAAATCTGCTGGAAACGTAATTTTAGTTATAGACGAAGTTCATACACTAATTGGTGCAGGAGCTGCTGAGGGAGCAATTGACGCTGCAAACATATTAAAACCTGCTTTAGCTCGAGGAGAACTTCAATGTATTGGAGCTACAACTCTTGATGAGTATCGAAAGCATATTGAAAGAGATGCTGCATTAGAGCGAAGATTCCAACCTGTAATGATTGGAGAGCCCTCAATCAAAGATACAATTGAAATTCTAAAAGGACTAAGAGAAAGATATGAGCAACATCACAGGTTGAAGATTACTGATGAAGCGCTGGATGCTGCAGCAAATCTTGGAGACAGGTACATCTCTGATCGTTTTTTGCCTGATAAAGCTATAGACCTAATAGACGAAGCAGGTAGTAGGGTCAGATTACTCAATTCCAAATTGCCTCCTGAAGCAAAAGAAGTTGATAAAGAATTAAGGCAAATACAAAAAAGTAAAGAAGAAGCAGTAAGAGATCAAAATTTCACCCAAGCAGGAGAACTTAGAGAAAAAGAAGTTGAACTTCGAGATAAAATTAGAAATCTTTTGCAAAATATAAGACAAAAAACTTCTTCAAACGAGAATCCCGATCCTAATAATATTAAAGAAAAAAATAACCAAACTTCAGACCAAGTAATTACTCAGACTGACGAGTCAAAAGTTGCTCAACCTGTCGTCAATGAAGAAGATATTGCTCATATTGTTGCATCATGGACTGGCGTTCCAGTTCAGAAATTAACTGAAAGTGAATCAGTCAAACTCCTCAACATGGAAGATACATTGCATCAAAGACTCATTGGTCAAGACGAAGCTGTAAAAGCTGTTTCAAAAGCAATTAGGAGAGCAAGAGTAGGCCTTAAGAATCCAAATAGACCAATTGCTAGTTTTATTTTTTCTGGTCCTACAGGGGTAGGGAAAACTGAACTTACTAAAGCCTTAGCGGCCTATTTCTTTGGTAGTGAAGAAGCAATGATACGTTTAGATATGTCTGAATTTATGGAAAGACATACTGTTAGTAAATTAATAGGATCTCCTCCTGGTTATGTAGGTTTCAATGAAGGTGGACAATTAACAGAAGCTGTGAGGAGGCGTCCATATACAGTTGTTTTATTTGATGAAATAGAAAAAGCTCATCCAGATGTATTTAATCTTCTCCTTCAATTGCTAGAGGAAGGAAGATTAACTGATTCAAAAGGAAGAACAGTTGATTTTAAAAACACTTTAATAATAATGACTTCTAATATCGGATCTAAAGTTATAGAAAAAGGAGGCGGCGGATTGGGATTTGAATTCTCAGGAGAAAATTTAGAAGACACCCAATATAATAGAATTAAATCATTAGTAAATGAAGAACTAAAGCAGTATTTCCGACCTGAATTTCTTAATAGATTGGATGAAATAATTGTATTCAGACAACTTTCTAGAAACGAAGTTAAAGACATCGCAGAAATTATGTTGAAAGAAGTATTTTTAAGGATAAAAGAGAAAGGTATATCATTAACTGTGTCAGATGGTTTCAAAGAAAGGTTAGTTGAAGAAGGATACAATCCATCTTATGGAGCAAGACCGTTAAGAAGAGCAGTAATGAGGTTGTTAGAAGATAGCCTTGCTGAAGAAGTTTTATCTGGAAGGATAAAAGATGGAGACAAAGCGGAGGTGGATATTGATGAAAGTAAAAAAGTAATTGTTAAACATCTTGGAAAAGATAGTTCCAAACCAGAATTAGCAGGTGCGGCCGTTTAACTTTTAAATAAAATTGTTTAATGTATATCAATAATCACAGTATTTCACCTTCAAAGGTTGTTAGAGGTGAGGATGCTTGGAAAAAATCTATAAATCTTATAACTAAATTATGCAGAAGGCCTTTGATAATCGGTAGAAGCAGTTTTACGAAAAAAATTAGAAGTTCCTTCAAAAAAGATCTTCTCTTAGAGGGTATTCAATCAATATCACTTGAATTAGATCATGATTGTTGTGAGTTAGATATCCAAAAGGCATGTTTAATATCAAAAAATAACAATTGCGACGGGATTATTGCAGCAGGAGGAGGGAAAGTACTAGACGCAGGAAAGTTAATTGCTGATTTGCTTAACATCAACTGCATTACTGTGCCTTTGAGTGCTTCTACATGTGCTGGATGGACTGCTTTATCTAATATTTATACCCCCGATGGCAAATTCTTAAAAGATGTAACTTTAAAAAGCTGCCCAAACTTATTGATCTTTGATCACAACATTGTTAGAGCCGCCCCGCAAAGAACACTTGCAAGCGGCATAGCAGATGCTGTCGCGAAATGGTATGAGTCATCCTTAACAAGCATTACAAGTCAGGATGGTTTTGTTCAACAAGCAGTTCAGATGGCACGAGTCTTACGAGATCAATTATTTTTAAATGGATACAACGCTTTCTTAGATCCACTAAGTAATTCTTGGGAAACTGTTGCAGAAGGATGTGCTCTTACTGCCGGAATAATAGGAGGGCTTGGGGGTGCTAAATGCAGAACAGCTGCAGCGCATCCCATTCACAACGGATTAACACAACTTACATACACAAACAAACCACTTCATGGGGAACTTGTTGGATTTGGCCTGCTAGTACAATTACATCTAGAAGAGCAAAATTCAAACAGTCAACTACCAAAACAAGCTAAGTCACAACTTTTAAATTTCTTCTCTCAACTAAATCTTCCTATTTCACTTGAATCTATTTGTCTTAGAGATATGAGCTCGAACGAACTACATAAAGCCTGTAAATTTGCCTGCGATGATAACTCTGACATACATCAATTACCTTTCAAAATTTATGAAAAAGATCTTTTAGAAGCAATTCAAAGTTTTCAATTCTTGCCTACTAGCTCCAAAATAGGAATAAATAATACTTAAGGGCATTGAATAAAGAAGTAAATAAAAATATAGACAATACAATTGCTATAAAGGAATATATCAATGACATAAGGAATAAACTTATTGACAAACAAGCAAGTAATCTTTTTGAAAATCTTCAATGGATACCACTAGATAATATTTCACCTAATAAATCTGATTTGTTTCCAACGGTGTTAACAGGTAAAGGAGAAAGAATTCTTCTCATACATGGATTTGATAGCTGCTTTCTTGAATACAGACGTCTAACACCAATTCTAAAAAAGAATAATCAATTAATTATTCCGGATCTATATGGATTTGGCTTTTGTCCGAGATCAAATGGGAACAAATATGGATTTAAATATATAATGAAACATTTAAATTCTATTTTAAATTATTTCTCAAAGAATAAACCCATAGGAGTAATAGGTGCCTCAATGGGCGGGGCTTTAGCTCTAGAACTTGCCAGACAAAACCCAAATAAAGTAAGTAATTTACTACTTTTATCCCCAGCAGGTTTAGCAGGCAAAAACCCAAAAATACCATGGCCCTTTAATTATTTTGGGACCTTTTTCCTTCGTCAACCTTTTGTTCGTAGGGGATTATGTAAACAGGCATTTGCGGATCCAACAAATAGCGTAGGTCCTGCAGAAGAACAAATAGCCTCCATACATCTAAAAGTTCCTGGTTGGCAATCATCTCTAGCAGATTTCGCGGCAGATGGGGGGGTATCTGATTGCGGACTCCCAAAACCCACACAACCTCTTAAAATAATTTTTGGCAAACATGACAGAATTATTCCTAAAAATGAAAAGGAAGAAACTAAAAGTATCTATAATTCAAACATAGAAATAGCAACAAATTCAGGACATCTTCCACATTTAGAAGAGCCAGAATTAGTTGCTAGTGCATGGGAAAAATTAAAAAGAAACAATGATAGATAAACGTATTAAAGGAAAAGGAATTCTTACGAAATTATTAGAGAATAGTGTAAGGATCTTACTCATAAAAGAGTGTGAAAAGATTGACAATCTTAAAATAGATATTACCTCCAGTTCCACTCAAATCATTAAAGGACAAATACAAAAAATCAATATCATTGCTGAAAATATATATTTTAAAGATCTTACATTCGATGAATTCGAATTAGAAGCCAATCATCTTCAAATAAATTTGAAATTACTAAATAAAAAAATATACTTTAAAAACAATCCTATATTTAAATTCAAGATTTCATTATCTCAAAACTCACTAAGAAAAATTTTATCGTCTAAAAGTTGGAATTGGATTGGAAATATTATTAGCAAAGAAATTTTAGACCAAGAGAAATTAGAAGATATAAAAATCAGAAATGATCAATTATTAATGAAAACTTCTAAAGACAGTATCACTCTTAATCGAGAAAAATTAATTAGAATTAAAACAGAACAAGGTAAAGTATTTTTAGAGAATAAAATCTTCAATAAGGTAATCAAAATACCGATTGAAGATAAAATATATATAAAAGATGTAATAATAGAAAATAATTTAATTAATATTTTCGCAAATTCATCTATTAGTTTTTAATTATTTTCAAGAAATAACTAATGGTGATAATAAACGCACTATGTAAAATACAATTGCTGGAGTAAATAAATAACTATCTATTCTATCAAGAATACCTCCATGACCAGGTAAAAAATTACCTGAATCTTTTAATCCAGCATTTCTCTTCAACATCGATTCTGTAAGGTCGCCAACCAAAGAAAACAAAGCAACTAAAACACCAATAAATATTCCAATAAATATTCCAAATTCCCATCTAAGTAGATATCCAAAAAAGGCTCCTATTAATATTGAAACTAACAATCCACCAATAACACCCTCAATAGTCTTAGAAGGTGAAATTGGGGATAATGAGTGATTGCCAAATTTCTTGCCTATATAAAAAGATCCTATATCAAATCCAACAATCATAAAGCATGTAGAAAAAGTTATCAACATGCCAAAAGTAATAGATGATGACCAATCAGTTGGAATTAAGTTTACGTTATTTGTTAAATCAGTCTCTAAAAGATTTCTCAATTTAATCCAGTGACTTGGCAAAAAGCCTAAATAAAATAATCCAAATATTGATGCTGCAACATCAGCAATGGAACCAGTAACAGGTTGTAGCAACAACCAACCACAAATAGCCGCTCCAGACAATGGCAAAATAGCATCTGATATTTCAATAGAAATATATCCAAGAGAAGATAATTGAGTGAAGAAAAGTAAGATTTGACAGGCTAATAATGTTGTCTTAGTAGCTGGTCTTATTCCAGTAAATTCTGCCATCCTAAAAAACTCTAAAAGAGCTAAATGAACAATTAAACTTATTGAAATAGAAAACCACCAATTACCAAGAGAGACTATTAAAAAGCCAAAAGCTCCGACCAGAATACCACTTAATAATCTCTTTCTTGAAACAGATAAAAACATTAAATTAGATGAAAAAATATAGTTTTCTTTTACAAAACATACTTAAAGGGTTTATTAATAATAAATTTCATTATAGCGGATAAGTAGATACTATTAATCAAGAAATAACTCTAACAAAATCAGAGATTTGCTCTGGCCAAAAGTTTTTTTGCTCTATCAACCAATCAACACGAGCCTCATCCAAAATTTCACCAGGAATCAACAAAGGTATTCCAGGAGGATAAGGGCAAACCATCTCAACAGAAATCCTTCCTATTGCATCCTGTAAATTGACCTTCTCAAAATTCGATCCCCAAGCAAAAGAACATGGCTTATGTGGCTTAGAAACGATATCAAAAGGTGGTCTTTTAAAAAAACAAGATTTTTGTTGACCAAATGATGTAAGTATTTCATTCCAAATTCTTACAAATCTTTTTCCTAATCTTTTGTGAGATGAGAACCCAAGACAAAAAGTTAATGTTCCTGGCTCAGCCAATTCACCAATTATTCTTTTTTCTATAAACTTTTTATCCACCTCAATTCCGCTCAAACCATATTTTGACGTGTGAAGAATGATTTTTAGTGGATCACTGTTTTTAAGTAGAGGAATTTCATTATTAATTAAAAAATCTCTTAATAGCTCAGCCTCATCAATACGTGATTTCAACTTCTTTTGCCCTTTAGAAGAAATAAGTTCCTTTATTGCACTTTCACAAGAAGCTAATAATAAAGAACTTGGGCTTGAAGTTTGAAGAAACTCAATACTTCTTTCGATTTTAAATGGATCGACCTTGTCACCTTGTGACAATAAAACTGCGGATTGAACTAATCCTGGTGCAGATTTATGGAGAGAGTGGACAACAAGATCAGCACCAAAAGAGATAGCTGACTTAGGTAAATCTGGTCTTATTTGACTTATTAGGTAAGCGCCATGCGCCTCGTCTACCAACACTGGTAATGAATGTGAATGAATCTCACCAATCAGAGATTCCATATCTGCAGAATAGCCTTGATATGTTGGATTAACTAAAACTACCGCCGCTATATCCTCTTCAAATTCCTTTGCTTTTTTAAAAACCCTCTTAAGCCATTTTTTATCAAAAACATTGGCATGCCCTCGATCAGTTAAATAAGGGACATCAAAAAGTAATGGTATTAAGCCTCCAAAGAGACATGCTTGAATACAGCTTTTATGTATATTCCTTGGCATGAGAACAGCTTGACCAGGACGAGCTAGCGCAAGCAATGAACTTTGAAGTAAACCCGTTGCTCCGTTAACTCCATACCAACATCTATCAACACCCAATTCATTGGCAGAAAACTTTTGACTGTCTGCTATTGCTCCTTCACTAATCAATGGCCCCCCAATCTCAAAAAGTTCAGGCAAATCCCAAATACCTGGTCTTAACTTAAGTAAGGTTTTTATCTTTTTGGGGAGCGCATTCCCTCGCCCATGAGCTGGCAAGAAAAGATTTTCGCTTCTATTGGCAGAAAGCAAGTTAAAAAGCCCCATTGAATACAAGGATTACCTAAAGTCAATCTAGTTAAATTAATCAGTAAGCAAATCCAAAGAACTTCTTAGAGGTGTAGCTAAAAGAACTTATGATGTATTCATGAAATACGATTTCAAAAGAGATTTAATTTGGTTAATTTCCAGGCCGTGGATATTGCTGCCTAGATTTATTCAGATAGTCGGCGCAATATCACTTTTATTAATAAGACTGATTTTTCAAGGTTCAAGTAATGAAGAGAAAACTCAGAAAAATCTAGCTAAATTTTTACTTAAAACACTTATTGGCCTAGGACCCTGTTTTATAAAAGTAGGTCAAGCACTTTCAACTAGGCCAGATCTAATAAGAAAAGATTGGCTGGAGGAATTAACAAATTTACAAGATAATTTACCCTCATTTTCCCATGAAAAAGCACTTGAAATTATTGAAAATGAGCTAGGTCGACCTGCAGCTGAACTTTTTGAAGAATTTCCTTCTAAACCAATAGCTTCAGCCAGCCTTGGACAGGTTTATAAAGCAAAGTTAACTAGCAATTATTGGGTAGCTGTAAAAGTTCAGAGGCCTCTCCTTATTTTTAACATTAGAAGAGATATAGTAATTATAAAAATACTTGGTGTTCTTAGTGCACCAATACTTCCATTAAATCTTGGGTTTGGATTAGGTGAAATAATAGATGAGTTTGGAAGAAGTTTATTTGATGAAGTAGATTATAAAAAAGAAGCTAATAATGCTGAAAAATTTTCTACTCTATTCCACAACAATAAGTCAGTAACGATTCCAAAAGTAGAAAAACATTTATCATCAGTAAAAGTATTAACTACAAGCTGGATCAATGGTACAAAATTAAAAGATAGAAATGAATTAGTTATAAATAATTTAAATCCATCAAAAATCATTAGAACTGGTGTTATCAGTGGAATACAGCAATTATTAGAGTTTGGATACTTTCATGCAGATCCTCATCCAGGAAATATGTTTGCCCTTGAAGGTCATAATGGTGATTTAGGAAATATAGCTTACGTAGATTTCGGTATGATGGACTCAATTTCAGAGGAAGATAGGCTGACTCTTACTGGTGCAATTGTCCATCTGATAAATAATGATTTTGATGCTGTTGCAAAAGATTTTCAAAAGCTAGGATTTTTAAATAAAGATCAAGACCTTAAACCTCTAATACCTGTTCTCAAGGAAGTTCTTGGAAGTGCAATTGGTAAAGATGTTGCATCTTTTAATTTCAAAGAAATTACCAATAAATTCTCCGAACTAATGTTTGATTACCCCTTTAGGGTCCCCGCAAGATTTGCTTTAATTATCAGAGCAGTAATAAGCCAAGAAGGACTTGCTCTACGCTTAGATCCCGATTTCAAAATCATAGACCTAGCTTATCCTTATGTGGCGAAAAGATTACTGACTTCAGATACTAATGAGATGATAAATATATTATTAGATGTTATATTTGATCAAAAAGGGCACATAAGAGTTGAGCGAATAGAGAATTTATTTGATGTACTAGTTCAAGACTCAAGCACACCTGCAAAAGAGCTGATTCCAGTAGCTGGTGCTGGTCTAAAGCTCTTAACCAGCTCTAGAGGATCATTAATTAGGAAGAATTTATTAATGAGTATTATTAAAGATGAAAGGATAGATACAAAAGATATGAAGCAACTAATCAAACTAGTACGGAAAACATTTAATCCTCTAAGAATCGCTTCAGGTCTAACAAAACAAAATAATACACAAGTTGCGTAGATGATATCTATAAAATATAATATCAAAAAATTTAATTAAAATTAAAACCATGTTAAATTGCTATATTGAAAATATAATCACATTTATTGCAGTCGAATTAGATGATGTAAATATACCAAATATAGATGAATTTATTTCCGATTATCAACAAATAGAGCCAGTTAAAGATCCTATTTTTTGGCTTTCTTGTGGTGCATTTATTTGTCTTATGTCTGGATTGATATTTGCCGACATAATGAAATCAAAACTAAATAATTGGACAACAAAAAAAATATCGCCCATACCTTTAGAGAACCCTAGAACAATATCAAGTTGGTTTTCATTCTTCACAGGTCTAACAATTATTTTCGTAAGTGCCTTAAGCATCATAAACTTTTCTATTATTAAATCTATAATATTTTCTTCTATAGTCTCAATGCTTTTTGGCATAAGTATGTGGAAAGCTATTAAGGATTTATTAATCCAAGTAGAAGCTGGAACAGTTAAAGAAATAGATGAATTTTTCTAATGAAACTTATATTTAGTTTATTTTTTAATCAAGACAATACAAAAAAGTACATATAGTTTATAAATAATGTCGCTTAATAGATTACAAAAGATAATATCAGAAACTGGTATTTTTTCAAGGAGGAAAGCTGACTTACTAATAAAACAAGGTCGAGTAACATTGAATGGAAGGCAAGCTTTTCTTGGAGAGAAAGCAGATCCTGCTTCAGATCAAATTTTAGTTGATGGAAAAGATTTACCTAAGAAGGTAAATGATAAAGTTTTTTTAGTAAATAAACCTCGTGGAATAATATCTAGTTGCCAAGACAATCATGGAAGGAAAACAATTTTAAATTTAATTCCAGCACACTTACGTCTTGGCATGCATCCTGTGGGAAGGTTAGATTTTGATAGCAGAGGAGCAATTCTATTGACCAATAATGGAGACTTAACTTTAAAACTTACACATCCTAGATACTCCCACACAAAGACATATCAAGTTTGGGTAAGTGGCCAGCCAAATCAATCAAAATTAGATAATTGGAGAAGAGGAATTTTACTTGATGGCAAAATGACAATGCCTGCGAGAATAGAAATTTTAGATAAAGTTAATCGCAAGACTCTTCTTAAAGTGATTCTAAAAGAAGGGCGCAATCGCCAAATTCGTAGAATAGCAACTCTAATTGGACATCCTGTTGAAGATTTGCAAAGGACATCGATATCAAATATAAACTTGGATGGACTGCAAGAAGGGAAATGGAGAGAGCTAAAGACAAAGGAATGGATTTCAATTATAAATTAAAATATATGGATTTTATGTCGTCAAATTTTCCGTTTAAAAGATCCTCATCAGGCTTATCATCTGAGCCAGATTCATCTAATTCAGATGATAATTTTTCTGAGGCAATTAACTTATTTAAAACGCAAAGAAAGAAAGCTGGGATTTCATTAGAGGACCTATCAAAAGAAACTAAAATTTCTAGGAATGTGCTAATAGCTATTGAGAATGGATGGGTTAAATATTTACCAGAAAAGACTTATTTAGTTTCAATGATCAAAAGTCTTGAGTTTCACCTCAATCTAGAAAGAGGAAGCCTAATTGGATTATTGAAACAAAAAAGTAGCACTAATAATATTTCAAGGTTTAAATTTAATTTTATAAATATAGACTTTCTTAATAGCTGGATTGGAAGCCTAATGTATATTATTTTTATGCTTTTATCTATATTATTACTTAATAGTCAACAAAGATATCTTATCAAGATAAATAGTGTTTCGACTGAGCCAATAATTACAGAAAAAACTGTTATAAAGAATGGAAATATAATTAACAATAAAAAAGAAAAGTAATTTTATCTTTTATTCACTTTAGCTAAATCACCATACCTTTTTAAAGTTTCTATATAACAGTCTTTTCTAGATAATCTCCATGACCAATTATTTTCTATTGTACCAGGTTTATTAAATCGGGAGCTATCATCAAGATTTAATAAATCTTGCATAGGTGCTACAAATAATTTAGCTTTAGTTTCCATTCCAATTCGAATCAATTCCCAAGAAGTGAAATTTTCGTAATCAAGAATCCTTTCTCTAATTTGTTCTTTTCTATCTTGATCCATTTCTCTCCACCAGCCTTGAGAAGTTGAATTATCATGAGTTCCTGTATAAACAATACAATTTTCATCTTTAATATTTTCTGGCAAATAAGGATTATCTAAATTCCCATCAAAAGCAAATTGAAGTATCTTCATTCCTGCTAATTCGAAGTCATCTCGTAACTTTTCAACTTTTGAAGTTATGAGACCTAAATCTTCAGCAACTAAAGGAAGAAGACCTTTGCAATCTTTTTTTATTAAACCTAGAATCTCTTTACCAGGGGAAGGCAACCAAAATCCATTCTCTGCTGTTTTATCTTGACCAGGAATTGCCCAAAAAGCTTCAAGAGCACGAAAATGATCAAGGCGTATAAAATCGACCTGTTCTAAATGTCTTGAAATTCTTTTTCTCCACCATCTATATTTACTAGCTTTGTGCCTACTCCAACGATAAACTGGGTTTCCCCAAAGCTGCCCTGTTTCAGAGAAATAATCAGGCGGCACTCCACTTTGAAGGTATGTATCTGAATTATTTAAAATAGAAAATAATGCTCGATTACTCCATACATCAGCACTATCTTTTGAAACATAAAAAGGGACATCTCCAAATAAATAAATTCCCAGATTTCTTGCAAGTTTTCTGACTGATTTCCACTGCCTGTCTAAATGCCATTGGAGCAAATTATGTCCTAACAATTCTCTTTGGTTATTTTTTTTCCAATTTGCTAATTCATTCATATCCCGAACTGCATATTTAGATGACCATTCCCACCATGGAAGATCATTGTTTTGAATTTTTAGTTCCATAAATATGGAATGGTCATCTAACCAAGATTGCCTTGAGCACCATATTTCAAATTCTTCTTGAATAGTTCGTTCCTGCTTTTCCCAATAGTCAACCAAAGAACAACGTAAGGAATTAACTTTTGAATTAGCTAATTTAAAATCAACTCTCTTATCAAAAAATTCATTTTCAGAAGAAAATTTTTCTAGATTATTAGCTAAAAAACCGTCTCTTACTAAATCATTTTGATCAAGGAACCATGGATTAAGAGCAAAACTTGACGGGGAACTATATGGAGATCCAAATGAATCAGTAGGAGCGAGAGGTAAAAATTGCCAAACACCTATTCCAGATTCAGCCAGTTCATTAAGCCATACTCGAGCAGGTTTACCAAAGCTACCGCATACAGAACTGTCAGGTAATGAGGTTGGATGAAGAAGGATTCCAGAATTTCTTTCCAATTTCACTTTTTGTTATCTCTAAAAAATACGAAAGAAATACTAATAATGCTATTTTTTTATTAAATTCAAAATGGATCCCATTGTAAAATGGGAAAACTTTTTCTTAAAAATCAAAAAAATAAATTTAGTAATTTTATACTAACAAAACTATTAATAATCTAAACATTTATTTTAGAAAAGCTAAATTTTTCATGAGTTAAAAAAATTCTGAATGTATTTCTATATTTTTCCATCAATAGCATTATTAATTTACAGATTAAGACGATTTCAACGCAAGTCATCAATTCGAGTGAAGATTTAACTTGAGATTTTAAATTTATTGGTTCCCAAAACTCATACTTGCAAAGTCCAAGGACCTAAATAAAGCTATCTTTTTTGAATTTTCAGCAAAATCAACTTTAAAAATCTTTAAGCCTTTACTTGAAGTCAAATTATCAATGTTATCAAAAGGAAATTCTTCAGAAGAGATTTCTTTTACTCAACCACCCTAAACAGAAGACAGGGCAATGGTTTCCCGTTTAAAAAAACAGAATAAAATTTTTTGAGAAAGATTTAAAAAAAAGTTTTAGATGATCATGTATCAACATAACGGTAGATTAGTAAATATTATTTCTTGCTTGCGGTGGAACCGTGACCAGTTTTATCACTGCAGCACATCCTGAGCCTACTAGTCTCAAGCATGACACTAATAGACTTAGATTAATTAGTGGTACATCCAATACAGCATTAGCCCAAGAAATAGCGACTTATATGGGGATAACCAATGTCCCTCTAGTTTCTAAAAGGTTTGCGGATGGAGAGCTCTATGTTCAAATCCAGCAGTCAATTAGAGGATGTGATGTTTTTCTTATACAACCAACATGTGCTCCTGTTAATGACAGTTTAATGGAGCTTATGATCATGGTTGATGCTTGCAAAAGAGCATCTGCCAGACAAATTACAGCTGTAATTCCATATTTTGGTTACGCTAGAGCAGATAGAAAGACCGCAGGTAGAGAGTCAATAACTGCTAAGTTAACTGCAAATATTCTGGTCAAATCAGGCGTTGATAGAGTTCTAGCAATGGATTTACATTCGGCGCAAATCCAAGGTTATTTCGATATCCCGTGCGATCACATATATGGTTCGCCGGTTTTAGTTGATTATCTATCAACTATGAAACTCGATGAAATAGTTGTCGTCTCTCCTGATGTAGGTGGTGTAGCGAGAGCAAGAGCTTTTGCTAAGCAAATGAAGGATTCACCTCTAGCAATTATTGACAAACGTCGCTCTGGTCATAATGTTGCTGAAAGCCTTACAGTTATTGGAGAAGTATATGGCAAAACAGCAATATTAATTGATGACATGATTGATACTGGAGGCACTATTTGCGCAGGAGCAGAATTACTTAGGAAAGAAGGTGCAAAAAAAGTTATTGCATGTGCATCTCACGCTGTTTTCTCTCCACCCGCTTATGAAAGACTTTCAAAACAAGGCCTTTTTGAACAAGTTATTGTTACTAATAGTATTCCAGTACCTAATAATTTAGATTTTTCACAATTAAAGGTTTTATCAGTTGCAAATATGCTTGGAGAAGCTATCTGGAGAATTCATGAAGAAAGTTCTGTTAGCTCAATGTTCAGATGATTTTATAAATTTACTTCAAAATTAGTTCCACCACCTCTCTTGTATTTGAGGATATATTTGCTTTATTTATTTTTAATATAGATGCATACATTCCTTCCTTATTTTTGTCTACATAAGTTTTCCATTTACTAAATATTTTTACGATTCTTGAAGCAGTTATTGGATTAATTTTATCTACTTCTATTAATTTGTCAGCCATAAACAAATAACCTTGTCCATCAAGAGAATGAAATAACTCAATATTTTTACTAAATCCTCCTAGAACAGCTCGTATTGAATTTGGGGCCCTCCAGTCAAATTTAGGATGTGATAATAATTTTTCAATAACATCAATTCCTTGTTTATTAGGTCTCGAGGCCTCATAAGCAAACCATGAATCTAAGACTACTGGATTATCTTTCCAAAGGTTAAAGAATAATTTAGAGGCATCTTCTGTTTCAGTACTATCAATTAGTTTTAATGCACCTAAAGCTGCCCTTGCTATCGTCATTGAAGAATGACTAATTGATTCAACACAATTTTTCCGAACATTTTTATCGCCTGTAAGAGTTAAATAAGACCAAATAGTTCCTAACAGTTTTCTTCCCCCTCTACCAATTGGCCATTCATAATTAACATTAACTAATAAGTTATCAGCTAATATTCTTAACTCTTGAAGAATCTCATTTCCAATTTTAACTTGGAATTTTAATGACTCTCTATAAATATTTATTGGATCTACTTTTATAAATAAAGATTCCAATTCTGCGAACCCAGGTGTTGTTAGAAGACTTGCTAAGAAAAAAGGATCCTTAATTTCCAAAGATTCAATTGCTTGTTTAATCGCAAAAATAAACCTTTCTTCCAATAAATAATTTACTTTATTGGAAATTCTATTTTTAATAATTTCACGCATCAAAAACTGACCAGAGTCCCACCTTGAAAAATAGTCATTATCGTTTAAGAAAAGGAAAAGATAGTCATCTATAGACAAATCAGATTCCCAAACCACAGGTGAAGAGAAACGTCTGAAAATCGATAAAACTGGAGGTTCTTTCTCTCCTGGGGTTATATTGATTTGTAGATTCTTTTTATTTTTATCTAAAACAAATAAATTATCCTCAACTATAGGGATAGATGGTTTATCTCTACTATAACAAGAATAAAGAATTGGAATAACCATTTCAATGTTTCTACTAGTTTTATCACCATATATTTTTTGCTCAAAAGAAACATTCAAAATTGAATTTTTTGAATCCCAAGATTGATTAATATAAACTTTTGGTGTACCCGATTTATAATACCAATTAAGAAATTTTTTGACATCAAAAGGACAATTTTTTTCTTCTAAATAGGCCCCCTTTATTAATGAATAAATGAAATCCTCAGTTGTAGCGGCACTACCATCAAAAGTTTTAATATAAAGATTAATGCCTTGAAAAAACATTTCTTTGCCTAGCAATAGCTCAAGCATTCTTATTAACTCAGCTCCCTTTTCATATATTGTTGTTGTATAAAAATTATCAATAGCTACGTACTCTTTAGGCTTCACAGCGTGTGAGGTAGGACCCTTATCTTCAGTAAATTGAAAATTCCTTAGGAATGAAACATCCTCTATTCTTTTTATTCCTGCACCATGAAGATCTGAAGTAAAAGATTGATCTCTAAAAACTGTCAACCCTTCCTTTAATGAAAGCTGAAACCAATCTCGACAAGTGATTCTATTCCCTGTCCAATTATGAAAATACTCATGAGCTATTACACTTTCTATTCTTTCTAATTCATCATCGGTCGTAGTCTTTGAGTCAGCCAAAACCAACTTGGAATTGAAAATATTTAGTCCCTTGTTTTCCATTGCTCCCATATTAAAGTGCCTAACGGCGACAATTTTATATTCATCTAAATCATATTCAAGACCATAATTATCCTCATCCCATTTCATAGCTGTTTTCAGAGAATTTATAGCATGTTTAGTATATTTTTCATCTCCAGGCTCAACATATATTTTAATATCAACCAATCTTCCACTATTTGTACAATATGTATCGGAAACTGAATTTAATTTACCTGCAACTAAAGCAAATAAATAGGAAGGTTTAGGGAAAGGATCTTCCCAAATAATTTCATGTCTACGATTGTTATTCTTTAAATTCCCAGAATACTTCTTATTCCCGTTTGACAGTAGGATAGGATACAAATCTCTTTCTGCCTCCAATCTTACTGTATATTTACTTAAGATATCTGGCCTGTCAGGATGATAACAAATCCTTCTAAAACCTTCAGCCTCACATTGTGTAGTTAACATACCTGAGCTTAAATATAATCCTTCTAGTGATGTATTTCCAAAAGGATCAATTTGAGATATTATTTTTAATTCAAATTCTGACACAGGAGGACTATTTATAATCAATTCTTTATTTGAAGTCGAATAATCTTCTGAATTCAATACTTTTCCATTTAAGGATATTGATAATAATTTAATTTGATTACCCTGAAGAATAAGCTTAGAAGATTTTTTTAGCTTTGGTTTAATTATCATTAAAGATTGAACAACAATATAATCTGTACCAATATCAAAATCTAAATATATACGTGGTATGAGGTAAGGATATTCGCGATAGGATGATAACTTAATCGATTCCTGAGTTGACATATTAAATAATTTTAAATAAAAATTGAATTTATTTCTTTTGATTTAACTGTTCAACAGTTTTTAAGAATTTTTTCTTATCTTCTTCTGGAACCATGTTAGGACAATTTTTCATAGCCCCATCAAGAAGTTGTAAAATCGCTCCATTATAGATATTTTTGTCTGGTATTTTTTCTTTACCTAATTCTTTAATAAGTCCCCCATGTCTACTTGAAATAAGCAATGCATAGTTTTTTGCTGCCAAGGAAATAGCCTTAGGAAATTCAACTTCAATCTGTCTTGCCATACACAGATAGCTAATTCCTATTTGTCTGTATAAAAAAATATCTTCATCAGTAGCAGGAATATATTTAATATTCTTTTTCTCAGAGTTAATTTTAGTCGGATTAGACTCTGACTTTATAGAGGAACTACAACTTGATAAAAGTATTGAAGCAACAAAAATAGATAAAGCCAAAATCGTTTTTCTTGGAGATCTTTTGATTTTTCTCAAGTGATTTTAATAAGTAAAAAACATCTTATGCAGTAAAAAATTTATCGGAAATTCTTCACTTGCAAGTTAATAATATAATATACATAGAGGCATATCAAATTAGATTTTATAAACTAGTCAGTTGGGATTCTTAATCCTTATTTCATGGTGATTTTCGACTATTTTCAACTTATCATTAAACCAACTATAAATAGTTCTGGATCTAAATTTATCTTGGTCTATTAAGCGTGTATGTTCTAATATATGCCAATTATCGTAATTTGACTCAAAAATTAATTCGTGTTCATCAACTTGCCTAATATTTGATATTCCTGAAGAATCAGATAAATAAACGCAATCACGTATTAGTTGATGGCCTTGGAGTCGCGCAGTAGTTTCGCCTTCACTTTTGTAAGTTGGCTTTTTAATAAAAAAATCTTTTTCATCTTGACACCACCACTTAAACCTATAGCTTTCAAATTCCGAATCAGCTTGAATTAACTTGCTTACATTTATGTACATTTCCAAATTAATAGCCTTCTCTTCATCAAAAAAATATTGTCTTTTAGAATGCCATAAACCAATATTACGTCCAAACCATCGCCTTAAATTACTGTCAAAGTCAATCCTTAGTCTATCAATACCTACTGAAGAGTTCTTCGTTCTTCCAATACCAGATGAATGAGAAATAGCCATTTCCTGGAACTGAGAGATTTAAAAGTATTCACTTAATTATTAGCTAATACCTAAAATGAGTCTCGTTACCTTAAGGTATGCGTAATTATTTAGATTGCTCGACACTGTGGATAGTGCCGAAGCTAAAGACAGACGGCAGTTAAAACTGTTGCTTGTGGCATCTCGTCACCATCTCTCAAGGGGAGATATTCGTTTGTTAATTGAATATTTAGAAGGAGAAGATTGTGGGTTTAACGTTACTCTTGATTTTTCAGATCCTTCTGATAATCCTGAATTACTTGAGCTTTATAGATTAGTAGCTCTTCCTGCACTAATAAAATTAGAGCCTTCACCCAAACAAATTTTCGCTGGGAGTTCGATTTCTACACAAGTTAAGACTTGGGTACCAAGATGGCAGCATGAAGGACTAATTAATGGAGTAGGAATAAGTCTTAGGGCTAAAACAATTGAATCCGATCAAACACAAAAAGAACTTCTCTTGGAAGATGATCTTTTAGTTCTTAGACAAGAAAACGAAACACTAACTAAAAAAATACATTCTCAAGAAAGTCTTCTCAGAATGGTTGCTCATGAATTGAGAACTCCATTAACGGCAGCTGGTTTAGCTCTTCAAAGTCAAAAACTAGGTCAAATCAGTATGTCTAAATTTCAAGAGGTCTTAAAACGAAGACTAGAAGAAATTGAATTACTTTCAAAAGACTTATTAGAAGTTGGAAGTACTCGTTGGGAAACTTTGTTTAACCCTCAAAAAGTTGATCTCGCTAACATATCTGCTGAGGCAATACTTGAGCTTGAGAAGCTATGGCTTAATAGGAAAATAAAAATAAATACTGATATTCCATCTGATTTACCCGCAGTTTTTGCAGATCAAAGAAGAATGATGCAGGTTTTGTTAAACCTCATCGAAAATGCTTTGAAATTTTCAGAAGACAAAGGTGAAATTTTTATAACAATGCTTCACAGAACAAATCAATGGGTTGAAGTAATTGTTCGAGATAATGGGCCTGGTATTCCATCAGAAGAACAACAAAGAATATTTGTTGATCGAGTGAGACTTCCACAAACTTCACAAGAGACAATCGGCTTTGGCATTGGTCTTTCAGTTTGCAGAAGAATTGTTGAAGTGCATGGTGGCAAGATCTGGGTAGTTTCCAAACCAACTGAAGGTGCATGTTTCTACTTCACCGTTCCTGTATGGCGTGGCCAAAATAAGGTTCAAGAAGCCTTGACGAGTGGCAAGGCGGGCCCGTAACTTTCAATTGTGATATCAATTACTTATTGAGTGATTTATCACTTACATCTGGCCCCATCGTCTAGAGGCCTAGGACACCTCCCTTTCACGGAGGCGACAGGGGTTCGAATCCCCTTGGGGCTATAAATAAATTCACTTAAAACCTCCTATTGGGCTTAGTAGACCCTAGCTGAGCTTTTTTATTGGCTTAAAATAGTTACATACCCTCTCTTTATAAATCGTTTACCAATCGAGCATTGAACAAAAGAAATTTAGAAAATTAATATTAGGTTAATCAAAAAAGACAGAATTACTAAAACCCCTTTATTGAGAAGGGTCTAAGAACAAAATGATCATGTGACGGTCTCAAAAAGTGACCTTATAAATTAGTAATATCAAGATAAAACAGCTAAAAGTTACCTCTTCTTGGTAATCTCACGTTCTATTTTAAGTTTTTATGGCTTACTCAGAGACAAAGGTAGTTCTTGGTGGTCTTGCACATATTCCTATCATAATTGGTTTTTTCTACCTAATACGCAGGCAATATTCATTTGGAGCGATGTTGCGGACTGGTAAGAATGCTTTAAGCGAAAAAGTTAAATCTTCTCCTGCTAAGGCTGCTGCTCCTGTTAAGGCTGCTGCTCCTGTTAAGGCTGCTGCTCCTGTTAAGGCTGCTGCCGCAAAAAAACCTCATTCAGATGTACCCGTTAATACTTATAAGCCTAAAGCACCTTTCACTGGGACAGTAACTGAAAATTATTCAGTATTAAAAGAAGGAGCAATTGGGAAAGTTCAACATATAACTTTTGATCTTTCTGCAGCTGACCCTGACTTCAAATATGTTGAAGGTCAAAGTTGCGGAATACTTGCAGCAGGAGAAGACGCAAAAGGAAAACCTCATAGGCCAAGACTTTATTCAATCGCTAGCACAAGATATGGCGATAACTTTGCAGGCAACACACTTTCATTATGTGTTCGCCAACTTCAGTACGAAAAAGATGGTGAAACCATAAATGGTGTTTGCTCTACATATTTATGTAACTTATCCCCTGGAGATAAAGTAAAAATTAGTGGACCAGTAGGAAAAGAGATGCTTCTTCCAGATGAAGAAGATTCAAACATAATAATGCTTGCTACAGGTACTGGGATAGCTCCAATGAGAGCCTATTTAAGAAGGATGTTTGAACCCACGGAAATTGAAAAACATAAGTGGAATTTCAAAGGAAAAGCTTGGCTATTCATGGGTGCACCCAAGACCGCAAACTTGCTTTATGATGCTGATTTTGAGCACTACAAATCAAAATTCCCAGAAAATCTTAAATACACCAAAGCAATCAGCAGAGAACAAAAGAATAAAAAAGGAGGAAGAATGTATATTCAAGACAGGGTTCTTGAATATGCTGAAGAAATATTCACCATGATTGAGAATCCTAAAACTCATATTTACTTATGTGGATTAAAAGGAATGGAGCCAGGTATAGATGAGGCAATGACAACTGCAGCTTCTGCAAAAGGTTTAGACTGGTCTGAACTTAGACCTAAACTTAGAAAAGCAGGAAGATGGCATGCTGAGACTTACTAGAAAAATATAAAAGTCTGGAAAGCGATAATTATTAATTACTTTATAAAAATTTTTTCTATATTTAATCTATAAACATCAATTTTGTTTTTGGACATCCGATCATAAAAATGCACGGATGATTTGAAGCAATTTGGATAATATTTCTAATCTAATTGGCAAGGAATTAATCAATGAGCATGCCAGTGACAAACCCATTGAGGATAGGTCTTCGCCAAGAGCGGGTAGTTCCCCCTCAATGTCTGGTTATTTTTGGTGCCTCTGGAGATCTAACGCACAGGAAGCTCGTTCCTGCTTTATTTGAGCTTTTTAAACAACGAAGATTACCAAGTGAGTTTGCAGTTTTAGGCTGTGCAAGAAGACCGTGGACTGATGAAATATTTAAAGAAAAAATGGAAGAAGCTCTTTCTTCCCAAATAAAAGAAAATCCAAAAGAATGGGAACTATTTTCTCAAAATCTTTTCTATGAACCTGTAGACCTGCAACAACCAGATCACCTTGTAAAGCTTGGGGAAAGACTCGATATAATTGATAAGTTAAGAGCAACTCACGGCCATCGAACTTTTTATCTTTCAGTCTCTCCCAAATTCTATGGCAGTGGATGTAGAGCTTTAGCGGCCGCAGGATTATTGACAGATCCCAAGCGTAGCAGAGTTGTAATTGAAAAACCTTTTGGAAGAGACTTTAATAGCGCTCAGTCACTAAATTCTCTTGTTCAGAGTTGTGCCCAAGAAAGTCAAATATTTCGAATAGATCATTATTTGGGAAAAGAAACTGTGCAAAATATTCTTGTTCTCAGATTTGCGAATACTATTTTTGAACCTATTTGGAATAGAAATTATATCTCCAGTGTACAAATCACCAGTTCCGAAACAGTTGGAGTTGAAGATCGAGCTGGATATTACGAATCTTCAGGAGCTTTAAGGGATATGGTTCAAAACCATCTAACTCAAATGCTTGCTCTAACGGCAATGGAACCCCCTGGACATTTTGATCCAGAAGCTATAAGGAATGAAAAAGCCAAAGTTCTTCAGGCAGTGAAGCTTGCCAATGAAGAGAAGCCTTGGGAATGTTGCGTAAGAGGACAGTATTCAAAGGGAGGCAGCGATGAAGATCCTCTCCTTGGCTATAGAGAAGAACCAGGTGTTAATCCAAACAGCACAACTGAAACATATGTCGCTATGAAGCTTTTTGTAGACAATTGGCGATGGCAGGGAGTCCCTTTTTATGTGAGGACAGGTAAACGACTAGCTAAAAGACTTAGTGAAGTCGTTCTAACATTTAGAGAAGCTCCTGTTCACCTTTTCGATGCAGCAGGGGGATGTCCAACATCAAACCAATTAATTCTCAGAATCCAGCCCAACGAGGGGGCTGAATTTAGTTTTGAGGTGAAATCGCCAGGGTCAGGGATGAGAAGTAGGCCTGTAAACATGGAGTTCTCTTATGACGAATCCTTTGGTGAGCCATCAGATGAAGGTTATGTAAGACTCCTTGCTGATGCAATGCTTGGAGATCCAACATTGTTCACTAGAAGTGATGAAGTAGAGGCTGCTTGGCGTTTATATACACCTCTTTTAGAGAAGATTGAAGATTCTCCCTGGGAATTACCCGTTTATCAATATGAATCAAGAACATGGGGTCCTACTGAATCAGACCTACTTATTGGAAAAGATCAGCTTCTATGGAGAAGACCTTGAAAAATTGAATCTAATTTTTTTATTCGAACCAAATTAAATGTCTCCTCAATTAACCCTACAAACACCTCTTCAGCTACCTCCAGCAGAAATACCTACTTATCTTGAGCAACTTTGGTCTCATGATGAGCGAGGAGATAAAGGAGCTAACACTTTTTGTTTGATTGTCTGGCAACCTGCATGGATTGAACAAAAATTAGTCAAAACTGGAAAAATATCGGGCCCAGTAGTAGGTAGTCAAAGAAATGATCTTATAGAAGCTGCAAGAGAAATTATTTTAAAAGGAGATCTTCCTAACAGCACTTCACCACTAGATTTCAGAGTTCAATCTTCAATTCAATCTGAAGAGTTAATTAAAAATGTAGAAGATCTTAGAGGGCAGCACATTGACACCTCAATAAGTAATTTGCAACCTCGAAGATTAATAACTATTGCGCCAACAATTGAAGATGAAAATAATTTAGAAACTTTAGTAGCTGCATATTGCCCTCTTCCTGAAGAAGGCGGAGGTAAAACAGCTTGTGGTGACGTAATTGTTTTAAGAGGTAATAAAACCGCAATTAATGATGGGCTTGAAATTGTAGAAACTCTTGTACCTGATGAGCTTCCCTCTTGGTTGTGGTGGAATGGAAGAATTGATGAAGCACCTGAATTCCTTAATTCTCTAGCGCTGCCAAATCGAAGATTAATTATTGATACTGCTCTAGGTGAACCAATAGTTTGCTTAAATCTATTGCTTCAAAGAATTCAATCAGGACAAGCTGTTAATGACCTAAATTGGCTTCGCCTTAGAGGTTGGAGAGAAACCTTGGCGATGGTATTTGATCCACTTCAGAGAAGAAGTGCTCTTGAAAATTTACAAAAAATTGATATCGATATTGAGGGTTCTCAAACAGTTCAAGGACTATTACTTGCTGCTTGGATTGCCGATCGCCTCAACTGGAGACTTGACACTTGCATCTTCTCAAAAAAAGATCAGCTGAAAGTTAATTTTCTTCGTCCTGACAAAACTGTTGTGGAAGTTAGTATAACTTCTCTTCCAATTGGGAAGCCAAGCATCAATCCTGGTCAAATAGTTGGCTTGAGGTTAATTGCAAAAGCCAAAAACAATCAAAAAAACGATATTTGTGTAATCCTTGCATCAGAATCTGGGGAATGTATGAGATTAGAAGCTGGAGGAATGGCAAGAATGGAACTTATTGAACAAGTCGTTCCTATTCAAAAAAACTCTTTAGAAAATGATGTTGCTCGTTTACTCTCTAGCAGTAGGGGCAATACAAGTCCTTTACTTGCGAGTGCAGCACCAATAGCAAAAGAAATACTTGATTTAGTTAATCAAGCCAATTAAATATAGTTATTAGATGGCATGTGTAATCTCTTCTACATCAAGCAATAGTGGTAAAACTCTTTTAAGTCTTCTTTTAATTTCTTGGTTAAAAAGCACAAATAAAACAGTACAAACTTTTAAAGCTGGCCCTGATTATTTAGACCCTCAACAACTAACAGCAGTTTCAAAGAAAGCTTGTCGAAATCTTGATTTAATTCTCTCTGGTGAAAGTTGGGTTAAAGAACATTTTAATCACTTCGGAGGATTAACTGATTATTCGTTTGTTGAAGGGGTAATGGGATTATTCGATGGAGTTGGCAGTAGTTCAAAAGGTAGCACAGCAGAATTAGCTAAGGCTTTAAATCTGCCGGTAGTACTTATTGTTGACGCTAGAGGGAAGGCTGCCTCACTAGCAGCATTAATAAAAGGATTTAGAGAACACGATAAGAAGCTAAAGATTGCAGGCGTTGTTATCAATAAAGTTCAAACAACAAGACATGAAAAAATATTATTTGAGGTACTTGATCAAATCAATATAAAGTCATTGGGCTCTCTTCCTTCATGCAAAGACTTATATCTGCCAGCAAGACATTTAGGTTTAGCTCCAGCTCATGAAATTCTAGACTTAGAAACCAAAGTCAAAAAGTGGGCATCAATAGCCACCGAATATTTAGACATTGAAAGTTTTAGAAAGCTTTTATTACCTCCAGAATCTAAAAACAAAGCAACGAAACTATATCAAAAAAAAGAATCAGGATTAATTCAGCCAATTGCAATCGCTGAAGATGAAGCTTTCCATTTTAGATATCAAGAAACAAAAGAATTATTAGAAGAAAACGGAATGCCTACAATTAATTGGAAACCTCTTGAAAACGAACAGATTCCAAAAGAAGCTAAAGGATTAATAATACCTGGTGGTTTTCCTGAGCAACATGCAATTCAATTAAGTAATTCAAAAATAAGCCTGAACTCAATAAAAATGTTTTCAAAAAAATATCCTATATACGCTGAATGTGGCGGAATGATGCTTTTGGGTAAAAGTATATTTGATCTTGAAGGAAGAGAACATTCAATGGCTGGAATATTACCTTTTAAAGCTAAAAAGGGTAGTTTAAAAATTGGTTATAGAGAAGCTATAAGTAAGAATAAAAGTCCTATTACCACTCCTGGTAATAAAATAATAGGGCATGAATTTCATCGCTGGGAAATAATTAATGAAAGCTATAATTCAAATATAAATAAACTATGGGATATTAAAGGATGGAACATAGAGATTAAAAATGAAGGTTTTTGCAATCAATTAATTCATGCAAGCTGGATACATCTACATTGGTCAAGTTCTCCTTTTATTCTAGAAAATTGGAAAAAAAGTGTTAAGAGTTGTACCTAAATAATCTGTTTTTAAAAATAATATTTTTTAAATTACTCTATTAATAATTTCTCTAAAAGAGCTTGATTCGTTTTGTTTGTATTGTTACCAACAATCCATACTCCTTTGCTAGCTCTACTTACAGCAACGTATACAAGGCGTCTTCTAAATTCAAGATCTTTAGGCCAAAAGACATCAGAGGTTATGAACACCTCTCCAAAAGTGCTCCCTTGGCTCCTGTGAATTGTAAGAACAGAAGCAGGACCTAAAGAAGCGAATGAATCTCTGATAAAAAAGAAAAGTTTCCAAATCGAAGCCCCATTTGTTCTTCCTTTATCTCTAGCTCTTTTGCTCAATTCATTCAAAGAAAGGTCCAATTCAATACGAGATTTAGACCCTATTTGAGGCATTAACCTCAAAGAAAATTCTTTTTGTTCGCAGCTAACCTTAGCTATCTGAGTTTCAATAACGGGTAAAGGATTTTCAAAATCTTGAGGGGTTACTAAAGAGGCCAAGTCAAAACTATTTGGAATCACATCTTCTACCACCATCTCTCTATTTGAACTAATTAGAATATCTGGTTCTTCGCCAAGCTCATTCTCATTTAATGAAGCATTTACCATTATAGCTTTACGGCTTATTAAAACCTCCCCAGGTAAAACCTGGTATTGATCTGCCATTTCACCATGAATAGCTCTTCTTGCATGAGGAACTAAATTATCAACAATTCGATTCGTATAACACAAAATTCTTGCTCGATCGTGATCATTTTCTAAGGAGGACAAGCTCAATGCTGATTTAGCCCTTTCAAGCCAACTCTTTCTATCTAATATTCCAACATTACCTTTCTGAGAATTAATAACTGGCAATATTGGTGGTTGCTTACAAGGGATTTGCCCGTCTCTGATTATCTTTGCTAATTTCAGAACAGGGCCTTGATGACGAACAACTTCTTTAAGTTCAGTATTTACTGCTCGTTTCATTAAAAAAACAGAACTAGAATTTTCTCCCACTGGTGGGAGTTGAGCTGGATCACCAACAAAAACCAAACGAGTCGAGTGGCATCTTGCGCATTCAAGAGTTATTTCCAATAATTTGGAATCAATCATTGATGCTTCATCAATCAAAACAAGTCCTAAATTCTCCAAAGAGTTCTCGGTTTGATCTGTTTTTTCGCATATTTCTACATCCGCCTGTCTTTTTAACTTAAGCCGAAGCAAACGATGAATGGTAGAGGGGAACCATGTAGGCTGAATAGATTCACTTCTCAAACCCTCCCTTAATACGCCTACAGCTTTATGAGTTGGCGCAACCACAGTCCAACACAAACCTAACTCATCAACTTTTTTTAATAATTTCATCGACAAATATGTTTTTCCGCTTCCAGCAAAGCCTTTCATTACAAAGGGTTTAAAGGAATATGGAGTATTAAGCCATTCACAAAATAATTCAAGAGATTTTTCTTGATCCTTAGTTAAAACAACAAAATTTTCTTTTGCTTTTACTTCTTTCACACAGAAAATAATCCCATCATTTGCAAAATATGAAAAGGGGAACCAATGAAGGAAATACCTGGCAAAGCCACAATTGGTCCAAGAAAACTACCTACTAATACCTCGATTTTTGTGTGTCCCAGAGATTCTTTTAAAGTGGTTTCTGAAAATAATTCGTTGGAATTATCTTTTGAAATTTGATTGACTTTTGCGGCTGTTAAGCCAGCTGATCTTCTTATTCCTGAAGCGTCGTACATCACAATAAAAGCAATTGTTGCAGCCAAAGCAAATACTGGATCATTAAAGCCAAGCTGCAGTCCAACTCCTGAAGCTGTTCCTGTTACCAAAGCGGAATGACTTGAAGGCATACCACCTGTTTCTATCAGCACAGACGGTCTCCATTTTTTCTTAAAAATTAATTCAAATACTAATTTAGAAAATTGAGCAAAACCACATGCTGCTAGCCCCCAGGCCAATACAGCATTATCAAGAATATAAATTAATTGAAATTCGCCACCATGATTTATGTTCATCTATCTCTATTTGTAATGTAATCTGCCAACGCAAGAAGAGGTTTTGATTTTTGTGGCCAAGGGTCAAGAGCATTTTTAGCTTTAGCGACTAAAAGATCTGCTCTCCTTCTTGATTCATCAAGACCAAGTAATTTTGGATAAGTAGTCTTATCAGCAATTAAATCCTTACCTGCTGTTTTGCCCAAAACTTCACTACTTGCTGTTACATCAAGAATGTCATCAATTATTTGAAATGCCAAGCCAATCCCTCTCGCATAGACACTTAATGCTTCCAGCAGCTTTTCATCAGCTCCTCCTATCAATGCTCCGCAAGTGACACATGCCTTTAGCAGAGCTCCTGTTTTGTGAAGGTGAATATACTCTAAGGTTTCCAAATCAACTTCTTTCCCTTCGCAATCGAGATCAACTACTTGTCCCCCCACAAGTCCAGGAGCGCCTGCAACTAAAGAAAGTTCTCCTACTATTTTCAATAGTCTCTCAGGCGGTATTCCCTCTGTGCGAATTGATACCATCTCAAAAGCTCTGGTTAATAAAGCATCACCAGCAAGTATTGCTACCGCATCTCCATAAACTTTGTGATTAGTAGGACGCCCACGACGAAGATCATCATTATCCATTGAAGGTAGATCATCATGGATAAGAGACATTGTATGAATCATTTCCAGAGCAACTGCTGTAGGCAATGCTTTATCAACTTCACCTCCAGCAAGTTCGCAGGCAGCAAGACAAAGTATCGGTCTTAATCTCTTCCCTCCCGCTAAAAGAGAATAGCGCATAGATTCTCTTAATTTTTCTGGCTTTTCAGGGCCTAGAGACGCATCCAGCGCATCTTCAACTCGAGCTCTAGCTTTCTCTAGATACTCAGCGAAGTCAAAAGAAGCGATTGCTTCCTGCATGCAAAAAATCGATTCCTACCAATTCTCTCAGGACATAGTGATTCATGGAAGTAAATGACTAATAGTTAAAGGTAATCCACAATGTTTCTGCCATCTATCAACCGTATTTGCTAAAAGCATTGTTACTGTCATAGGCCCTACTCCACCAGGTACAGGAGAATAAGCAGCTACTTTATCTTCAATTTCAAATATCTTTACATCTCCACAAAGTTTAATCTTTTTTAGCTTCTCCATATTTTCTTGATCAGGTGGAAGTCTGTGAATGCCAACATCAATAACCACGCATTTCTCCTTTACATGCTTCTCCCCAATCAAATAGGGCTTACCAGCTGCTACGACAAGTAAATCAGCTTCCTTAGTCAGAGAAAATAAATCTTTAGTTTTTGAATGGGCAACTGTGACAGTAGCATTTGCGGCTTCAAGCATTAAAGCCATTGGCTTACCAACTAGGATGCTACGTCCTACAACTACTGCTCTTTTTCCTTCGATTTTGATTTGATTTCGCTTAAGCAGAGACATAACACCAGCAGGGGTACATGATCTCGGACCTTTTTCTCCCTTTATTAACCTTCCTAAGTTTAAAGGGTGAAGTCCATCAGCATCCTTATCTGGATCAATACTCCTAAGCAAGGTAGCCTCATCAAGGTGCGCAGGTAGTGGAAGTTGCAATAAAATTCCATCCACATTCTTTTCTTGATTCAAGCTTTTAATGGTTTCTTTAAGTTCCTCCAATGAAATATCTTCTTTTAAATGCTTTGCAAAACTTCTAACACCTATTCGATCACATGCTTTTTCCTTGTAATTGACATAAACTTCACTGGCAGGATCATTACCAACTCTGAGGACAGCAAGACCAGGAGGACGTTTCGCAACTTCTAAACCAGATTCGATAGCCTGTTGAAGTATGTGTTCAGTCTCCTGAGCAAGTTTTTTTCCATCTAAAATTTTTGACATAAATAAAATGAATACAATTGCAATCAATCAACGCATTAAACCTAATGTTAGGGGTAGGTGAGAAAGTCTTTGGCTAAATTACCCAGTCCAAAAAAACTTTGGAGGATATGGCTAGGGAGTCAATCTCCCAGGCGGCCAATTCTTCGCTGGTCAACCGCAGACAAGATAGGTCTACTAATGGTCTGCCTATTAGTAGCAATTTTTTCAAGTTATAAGTTACTTGCTGTTCCCGATCTCAAACCAGGCGATGTTGCTCAGTTCACTGAGATAGCTCCTAAAGATGCCACTGTAATAGACACCAAGGCTTTAAGAGAAAAGAAAAATGACTTAAAAGAAACTTTTGTACAAGTATTAGACAAGAATCAATCAAACAACTTAGAGAATAGTGTTTTTCAGAAAATCAAAAAACTGCGAACTTTAAAAAATAAAAACTTTAAGGGAAGTTTAAAAGAAATTAATCCAACAAATATAGAAAGAATTTGGCTTGCTAATGTTTCAGATAGAGAATGGGAAATATGGGAAGAAGAGATAAAAAATGCTTCAAAAAAAATGCTTTCTCAAGGAATTATTAATACACTAGCGTTTGATCAACTTAATGAAGCTTCTTCTCTTCAATTAATAGATCTGGGTGAAAAAGATTCTCCAAACAGATCATTAGGTACAAAAATATTATCAAGCAGCTTTTATCAAAAAAGTAATTTAAAGGTTGATAAATTAGAAACAAAAATGTTACTTGAAAGTTTAATTAATCAAGATGGTATAAACACAATTAAAATTAAAGAAGGAAGTATTATCTCAAAAAAAGGAGAACCCATAAGTTCACAAGAATTTCAAATTTTACAACATTTCAATAAAGTTAGTCGAAGTCCTAGGCCCTTAAAGTGGTTCATTACCTTCTCAGAAGCAATGGGAAGTTGTGGCTTGCTTCTTATGATTATGAGAAGAGAAAAACCAAAGCTTAAGGCTAAGCATGGTCTACTATCTTTAACTTTATTATTAGTAGTTCAATTAACAAAAGATTGGCTTGGACCAATAGCAAGTCCTATGCAATTGATATTGCCTCCCACACTACTTCTTTCGCAAGGGATAGGAACTACAACATCATTAGCTTGGATGGCAGCGGCTAGCCTGATTTGGCCATCATCTCTTAATGGATCAAGTGAAGTTAGGCTAATAATTGCTTGTGTAGCTGGTTCATTTGTTGCATTTCTTGGAAGAAGAATGAGAAGCCGCGCACAAGTTCTTCAAATAGCTTTATTTATACCTTTTGGTGCATTATTAGGGCAATGGTTTATTTTTAATCAATTAATTAAATCAAAAAATTTAGAATTCAATAACCTATCTTTCGACCCTAATTCTCTTTTTAATGAGACACTTATTATAAGTTCAATATTAATGGTAACAATATTAATTATTCCAATATTAGAAAATACCTTTGGATTACTTACTAGAGCAAGGTTAATGGAGCTTGCTGATCAAGAACGACCTTTACTTCGCCGTTTGTCTAGGGAAGCACCAGGAACATTTGAACATACTTTAACTATTTTAAGTCTCGCAGAGGAAGGAGCAAGAGTAATTGGAGCTGATGTTGACTTAATAAGAACTGGAGCTCTTTACCATGATGTAGGAAAGTTACATGCCCCCAATTGGTTTATTGAAAATCAGAAAGATGGAATAAACCCTCATGAAGAAATAAAAAACCCATATAAAAGTGCAGATATTCTTCAAGCTCATGTAGATGAAGGATTGAAGCTTGCCAGGAGATATCGACTTCCCTCACCTATTGCTGATTTCATCCCAGAACATCAAGGTACTTTAAAAATGGGATATTTTCTTCATAAAGCTCAAGAAAGTGATCCTTCTGCCTCTGAAAAACGTTTCAGATATAAGGGACCTATTCCTCATTCAAAAGAAACTGGAATATTAATGCTTGCAGATGGATGCGAAGCAGCATTAAGAGCTCTAGACGCTTCTTCTTCTGACAACGACGCATGCAAAACAGTTAGAAAAATAATTCAATCTCGTCAAATTGATGGCCAATTAAAGGAAAGTAGTTTAACAAGAGCAGAAGTAGAAATAATACTTAGGGCTTTTGTCTCTGTATGGAGGAGAATGCGGCACAGACGCCTGAAATATCCCAGCTTTAATTCAAGGTGAAAACAAACAGAATTATTGAACATATAAAATTTAAATTTATAGCCTTATTCGTCTATGTCCTTTTTTACACCAATAGAGTAAAGCTAATAAATTAAGCAAAGCTATTAGCAATGTTAAACCACTTATACCAAAAAGATCATTTTCTTTAATTAACCTGATTATTCCATAAGGCAAAGTTCCTGAAAGAGTCATAGACAAAGAAACTATTGATAAAATCACACCCCATCCTCTTTGAGCGAGCAGGCCTGCTGAGGCGACAATTCCAGTTACTGCAGCTGGCCATGCGAGACTAATAGCGAGGGTAATATTGGCAGTCTGAAGAGGTTCTCCTGATCTAACTACATAAGCAATAAAAGGAATTGCAAGTGTATTTGAGATCAAACCAAACCAAGTAAGCGTCCAGTAGCCGCGCATTCCTAAACTCATTTTAAAAAAATATTCTCTTTAAAAAGATCATAAGAATGTAATTAATAATTTATTTATGCGAAAGAAGTTTGCAAACAATTAGATGGATAACAAACAGTTCTCCAAGTTCCATTAGCAGCAAGCACTTCTACACCAATGCCTCTATCCTTAATTTTACAACTCAAACCTTGACCACTGCACCACACTTTTGCTGCTTTTAAGGCTGCTTCAATGCTTTCATATGGTGCATCTAGGACATGATGGGGAGAACCATCAAGTCCTGTAAGTCTGTAAAGATTTTTTTTAAAAGCCATTTATGTGCGCATATCAAATCGTCACAACACATACTAATCTGTTATTAATACTTTAATGAGATTTATCTAAAAAAAATTTACGGAAGTCTTTAAAAAAATTTAAAAGGTCGTTAATAAGAACTTAAGCAAAGCTATTAAACTCCTTTTTTATCTACCTGAGCAAAATCATGCTGTGGATGAATAGATTTCCTCCCCTTAGCCGCTACTAATCTATTAAGAGCATTTATGTATGCTTGAGCAGCAGCAACAACAACGTCAGTATCAGCAGAATGTCCAGAGAAGAGGTTTCCATCTCTTCTTATTCGAATAGTAACTTCTCCTAAAGCATCTATTCCCTCTGTAACTGACTTTACAGAGAATTCAATCAATTCATTAGGTTCTTCAGTTAGAGAATCCAAAGCTCGTACGACTGCATCAACAGGACCTGTTCCGAGAGAGACAGACGTTTTCTCTTCTCCCTCTTCACCAACGACAGTTACTGTTGCAGTAGGCATTAGAGATGTTCCACAGCTTACTTGGACCAATTTCAATTGAAACAAAGCTTCTGGTAGTTGAACTTGTTCACTAACAATGGCTTCTAAATCTCGATCTGTTATCTCTCTTTTCCTATCTGCTAAGTCTTTAAATCTAGCGAAAGCATCATTAAGATCTTCTCTATTCAAATCATATCCTAGGTCCTCTAACCTAGCCCGAACAGCACTCCTACCGCTCAATTTTCCTAAAGAAATTTTGTTGTCATTCAATCCAACTGTTTTTGCATCAATAATTTCATAAGTAAGCCTATTTTTTAATACTCCATCTTGATGTATTCCAGATTCATGAGCAAAAGCATTTGCTCCAACAATTGCTTTATTTGGTTGTACGACCATCCCAGTTAAATTGGAAACCAATCGAGAGGACTTAGTTATTTCCTCTGTTCTAACTGCTGTTAAAGGTGTTGGAGATTCTGGAGGCCTGCCAAAAAAAGGATTAAAATATGATCTTCTTACATGAAGAGCCATAATCAATTCTTCTAAAGCAGCATTACCTGCTCTCTCACCTATTCCATTAATAGTGCATTCAAGCTGTCTAGCTCCATTCTTGACAGCCTCAAGGAAGTTTGCCACAGCAAGTCCCAAATCATTATGACCATGAACTGAGAGAACTGCTTCATTGATATTGGGAACATTTTTATTGATATTTAATATCAAATCGCCAAATTCAGAAGGGGTTATATAACCAACTGTATCGGGGATATTTATAGTATTAGCACCTGAGGATATGGCTAATTCAATCACTTCATAGAGAAAATCTAAATCACTTCTTGCAGCATCTTCACAGGAAAATTCAACATCATCAACAAAACTTTTAGCATATCCAACCATATCCGGAACGATATCAAGAACTTCTTTTCTGGATTTCCTTAATTTATGTTCAAGATGAATGTCACTGGTTGCAATGAAAGTATGGATCCTTTTTCTTGGTGCTGGAGCAATTGCATCCGCGCATGCTTTTATATCTGGCTTTGAGGCTCTTGATAATCCGCAAATAATAGGACCTTCTTCTCCTCCTACATTCTCTGCTATTTTCTGAACGGCAGCAAAATCACCCTGGCTAGCGAAAGGGAATCCTGCCTCAATTACATCAACTCCTAATCTTGCTAATTGCTGCGCAATAGCCAACTTTTCTTCTAAATTAAGACTCGCACCAGGGGATTGCTCTCCATCCCTTAAAGTGGTGTCGAAAATCAAAACACGGCCTGGATCTTTGGCCATAGCATGAACTATATAGAGATATTTAGACCTTTTAAGATCTATATGAATTAGTTTAATTCTAGTCTATTAATCTCAAATTTCTACAAAGACTATGAAGTTTCTAATTATTTAATTGATCTTTTTATATTTTTTATTTAAAGAATAATTAAAAAATGGAGATTAAATATAAAATTCAAATAAAAATTCTAAGTTATAAATAAAAAAGTATTTAATTTAGCGTATATAATTTTACTAGTTTTAGATTTTAACTTAAAGATTATCTTTTCTTGTGCGTCTGAATAGTATAAGTATCCAAGAATCAAATCCAACAATCTGGGAGTTTTAATGACTAAAGGCAATCTCGCCATAGTCCTGCATGCCCATCTACCTTACGTGAGATCAGAAGAACCTGGTTCCTTAGAGGAGGACTGGTTCTTTCAAGCGCTAGTGGAATGTTATTTACCGCTTTTAGAAACACTTGAGAATGCTGCTAGAGCAAAAGATCAAGCACCTAAAGTCACAATAGGCTTATCACCTACTTTGCTTTCTCTTTTGGAAGATGAGATATTAAAAAATCGATTTGAAAAATGGATAACGATAAGACTAGAAGTTCTAAATACTTTAGATAAAAACTGCCTAAAAGCCGTTCATCACTTAAAAGAGCACTTAAAAAGTCAACTAGAAAGCTGGAAAATTTATCAAGGTGATCTAATAGGGAGATTTAAAAAATTACAAAAAGCAGAGGTGATTGATATTCTCACTTGTGCAGCCACTCATGGATATCTTCCTCTTTTAAGAGAAAATCCTGAGACCGTCAGAGCTCAATTAAAAACTGCCGTAACAGAACATAAACGTCTTTTCATGAGTTCTCCATTAGGGATTTGGTTACCTGAATGTGCCTATTACGAAGGATTAGATGAATTAATGGCTGAATCAGGACTGAGATATGCAGTTCTTGATGGTCACGGATTGCTGAATGCAGATCCAAGACCAAGATTTGGACTTTACGCTCCTATTTGCACTAAAAGAGGAGTAGCTTTTTTTGGTAGAGATAGTGAATCAACTCTTCCAGTCTGGTCAGCAAAAGATGGATATCCAGGAAATCCAAACTATAGAGAATTTCATAGGGATTTGGGATGGGATTTATCAATAGAAAGCTTAAAAAAGATAGGAATAAAGGAGAAAAGACCCTTAGGAATAAAATTATTTAAGATTTCATCACAAAATACACCTTTAGAAAATAAACAAGAATATGACCCAAAAGCAGCAAAAGAAAGTGTTGAAAAAGACGCAGAGAATTATTTAAAGGACAGAAAGAAACAACTTACAAAACTTGAGAAATCGATGCAAATAGAGCCATTATTAATTGCTCCGTTTGATGCAGAACTTTTTGGTCATTGGTGGTTTGAAGGACCGCAATTCCTCTCCCATTTATTTATCAAGTCAAAAGAAGAAGGTATTAAATTAATTACTTTAAAAGAGGCCCTTCAATTAACTCCAAAAATCCAATTATGCAATCCCTCTCCATCAAGTTGGGGACAAGGTGGTTTTCATAACTATTGGTTAAACAAGTCAAATGCATGGATTGTGCATGAATGGAGTAAAGCTGGAAGAGAAATGGTCAGTATTTGTTCAGAAGGTTTAATAGAAGAATCAAATATCAAAATCATTAAACAAGCTGGAAGAGAACTTTTATTATGTCAATCTTCAGATTGGAGCTTCATTCTCAGAGCAGGTACCACTACAGAGCTAGCAAGGGAAAGAATAAATTTACATTTAAAGAGATTTTGGATATTAATTAATGCGCTTAAAGATAATAAAATTATTATTGATAGAACTCTAGAAGAAATAGAAAAAGAGGATTGTATATTTCCATTAATTTCTCCTATAGATTGGAAAAAATAAATCTAAATATTTTCTTGCTTTTTTATTAGGAAACCAATCATACCCAATCTAACTTTAGATGGGGCTATGGAAAATAAATTGAGCATTACTATAAATAGTCTTGGCAAAGGAAGAGTATTAGTTAAATAACCGTACCAGTCTTTTGTAGGTAGTTTAAAAAAAGTATCAAAGAAGGATCTTAATAAGGATTCATCAAAGCTCATTAGCCTTTGGAGTCCAAACTGATAAAGACGATGTCTTTGAACTAATTCTACTGTCCATAAGGTTTTCCATCCTCTTCTGGCTATCTGAGATGTAGGAATAAGAGGATCTTTTTTGATTATTTTTGCTATCTCCTTTGCTAATGAGGGTGCTCTCCTTAAAAGGGATCCAACAAGATATCCTGATGCTGGATGAACCATACTGGCCGAACCTCCAAAAGCTAAAAGAGGTTGATCTCTATAAGGCAATGGCAAGTTCATAGGGAAAAGACAATGTTCTTCATGGATGATTTCCTCAATTTGAATTCCTTTGCTTAACAGTCTTGAATTTAATCGCGTTTTTAATGATTCAAATGAAACAGGAGGGAAACAAGCCAAGGATGTTTCCTCAACAAAATAGCTTCCATCTCCCAAATCCATTGCATAAAGAAAAGAAGGAGGCTCAATCAATTGATTTGCATTTAAATGGTCTGATCTAAAATCCATTAATACAAAACGATTCTTCTCAACAGGAGCAGAACTAAATTTCCCAACCACCCCATAGGCGGCCTGCTTAGCAATTTGATCATTTTCAGGTCTTTTAATAAAAGGTGATTTATGTCCGCTTGCATCGATAACTAGTCTGGCAAAATATTTTTTCCCAGAAGTGCACATTACAACGGTTTCTCTCTCACTAAAATCGATTTTTTTTACAGTTTCGACTTGCCAACGGAGACCATTACATCTCTCAAGAAGAGCCTCCTGAAAATTGATTGAATTAAACAGTCCATAGTCAAGACAATGATTTGTGCATATATTGCCCTTCTTACTTAATCCATCTCCGAAAAAACTAACAGTATCTTTCCATCTATATTTCAACAATTCCTCCATATTTAAAGACTCAAGTTCAGATGCCCAAATTCCATAAGTATTTGGCCAAGGTTCTAAAGGAGACTTAGAAGCAATTGCCTGAACATTAAGTCCTTGTTGAACCAACTCAGCCGTGATGCAAAGAGCAGCTGGTCCCGCTCCCATAACTAATACATCAGCAGAATTAATCAATTTCAATTTTTTGACGTTGAATCAGTATTTGTTGATTCCTTCGTTATGGATGATTCTTTTCCATCTTCATCATTAATTTGTTCTGGAGGAACTAAAACGACCTCCGACAACTTGTCACCATTATCGAGTTTCTGGATTCTGACCCCAGTTGCAGCTCTGGATTGTTGAGAGATTTTATCGGCACTAGTTCTGACAATTACTCCTCTTTCACTAACTAATAATAATTCTTCTCCTTTTCCCAGAACCCTTAACCCTACAAGTTCATCTCCATCTTTTCTGAATTTTATTGCTCTTAAGCCCATACCCGCTCTTTTTTGCAAGCGAAATTGTGTCACAGGAACTCTTTTACCTAGTCCACTTCCTGATGCCACAAGTACCCATGGGCCTTCAGAAACTGATGATTCATCCTCGACTTCTTCTTCCTCACTTTTGTCAATATGATCAGCCAACTCGGTAGATAAAACATCCATACTTACAAGAGAATCTCCAGACTTAAGATTCATCGATCTAACACCTCTTGCTGCTCTTCCTAAAGGCCTCAATTCAGAATCATTTAATCTAAAATGAATTGTCATTCCATTTTTGGACCCAATCAAAACACTATCTCCAGACTCCGCTAATCGAACCCAAGTCAAAGCGTCACCATCCTCTAAGCCTATTGCGATGAGTCCATTAGCTCTAATCTTGCTAAAAGCTGAAAGAGGTGTTCTTTTTATAAATCCCCCCCTTGTAAGCATCAATAAATAATTTTCATCATCAAAAGAACTTACAGAAAGCAATGAAGTAATAGCTTCTTCCCTTGGGATTGGAAGCAATTGAACAATAGGAGTGCCTTTTGCAGTTCTACTACATTGAGGAACTCTGTAGGCAGGTATAGCATAAGCAACTCCTCTATCACTAAAAAGAAGGAGGCTGTCATGGTCATTACAACTAATAAATTTTTTCACCTCTTCCTCTCCTTGGCTTCTCGTTCCTGCTTTACCTCTTGTACCTCGACTTGTTGCTTCAAATTCATTAACAGGCATCCTCTTTAAATATCCTGTCTCGGTCAACAAAACGACTGATCTTTCATTCGCAATTAAATCAATATCCTCAAGGCCTCCTCCAAGTTCAAGAATTTTTGTTCTTCTTGGGGTATTGTACTTTTCTTTTATTTCATTTAATTCAATTTTTGTTATTTCAAATACCCTTTCTTTCTTATTTAAAATATCTTTTAAATCTATTATTTTTTTAACTAAATCTTCATGTTCAAGTCTAATCTTATCAGCCTCTAAAGCAGTCAGCCTTCTTAACTGCATCTGCAAAATAGCATCAGACTGGATATCTGTTAAACCATGTAGTTCTTGTAATTTCCTTTTGGCAGTAGCAGAATCAGAGGCCGTTCTGATAAGACTAATTATTTCATCTAGATGATCTAAAGCTAATAATAATCCTAATAGTATGTGGTCTCTACTCTCTGCCTTCTTTAAGAGATATTTAGTTCTTTTCTCAATAGTTTCTACTCTAAAATCTAAAAATACTTCCAACATCTTTCTAAGTGACAATATAACAGGCTCACCATTAACTAATGCAAGCATATTTGCACTAAAATTAGTCTGCAATGGAGTAAGTTTAAATAAATTATTTAAAACAACTTGAGGATATGAATCTCTTCTTAATTCAACAACAATCCTCATTCCATCTCTATCACTTTCATCTCTAATATCTGCAATACCTTCAAGTTTCTTATCGTTGACCATATCAGCAATTCGTTCTATTAATCCTGCTTTATTTGTTTGATAAGGAAGTTCAGAAATTATCACTGCATCCCTATCTGGTCTCCCTGGATTTTCAATAGTTTCTATTTCAGCGACTCCACGCATTGTGATTGAACCTCTACCAGAAAGATATGTTTCCTTAATTCCACTTCTGCCAAGAATCTGCCCCCCAGTGGGAAAATCTGGACCTTTAATTATATTCATCAACTCTATATCTTCTAACTTAGGATTAGAAATTAAAGCCATCAATCCATCAATCAATTCGACCAAATTATGGGGAGGTATATTGGTTGCCATCCCTACGGCTATTCCAGACGAACCGTTTAATAACAATTGTGGAATCCTGGCAGGCAATACTGTTGGTTCTTGCACAGATCCATCAAAGTTATCTGCAAAATCAACTGTCTCCGATTCAATATCTTCAAGCAAGCTATCAGTAGTTAAAGATTGCAATCTCGACTCTGTATATCTCATTGCAGCTGGAGGATCATTATCAACAGATCCAAAATTCCCATGCCCATCAATTAGAGGCATCTGCATTGAAAAATCTTGCGCCATTCTGACCAAAGCGTCATAAACGGCGGTATCCCCATGGGGGTGGAATTTACCTAAAACTTCTCCAACCACACGAGCGCATTTTCTGTACGGCCTATCATTAGTTAGTCCAAGTTCATACATCGCATAAAGGATCCTTCGATGAACTGGCTTAAGTCCATCTCTCGAATCAGGTAAAGCTCGCCCAACTATCACACTCATCGCGTATTCCAAATAGGATCGCGACATTTCGTTTCTTAAGTCAGTCTGAATGATCCGATCGTCGGATTCCCCGGGACCAGTACTATTGGGTCCCAATGGATCAGCCATATATAAGGGTTTTACCAATTATAAGAACATCTGAGCATTAATAAACCTTTTAAAGTGAATAACCATATATCTGAAAGTAAATCACCTCTAACAAGATCAACATTTACAAAAACAGGTAGAAATTTCGCTCAATCAATTCCTAAAATCATCAAATTAATGAGAAAAAACAAGCAAAATCTTGATTATCTATTCCCAACATTTGCTCAATTTGGCACTTCAGTTGGTAGTTTGACGAGAACTTACAAAATTTAGGTGTGAATATTCAACTAGGACGCACCAAAACTGTTCGAAGAGCCTACGGGATTGATGAAATTGCATTAGTTCCAGGAGGAAGAACAGTTGACCCTGAAATCACAAAAACAAAATGGGAAATCGGTGGAATTGAAAGAGATATTCCCATAATCGCAAGTGCGATGGATGGTGTTGTAGATGTAAACATGGCAGTCGCCCTGTCTCATTTAGGGGCCCTTGGTGTATTAAATCTAGAAGGAGTCCAAACAAGATACGAAGATCCAGAGGAAGTCCTAACTAAAATCCAATCAATTGGGAAAGAGGAATTTGTTCCTCTTATGCAAGAAATTTACAAGGAGCCTATTAAAGAAGAATTAATTTTAAAGAGGATTCAAGAAATCAAAAAAAGTGGAGGTATTGCGGCTGTAAGCGGGACTCCATTAGCTGCAATTAAGTACAAGGATTTAGTCAAAAACTCAAATGCAGACTTATTTTTTCTTCAGGCAACTGTAGTTTCAACAGAACATCTTGGTAAAAAAGGCAGCCAAAATCTTGACCTTTTTGATCTTTGCGAAAACATTGGCATACCCGTTGCCGTGGGTAATTGCGTTACTTATGAAGTTTCTTTAAAGCTTATGAGAGCAGGAGCCGCAGCAGTAATGGTTGGGATCGGGCCTGGAGCTGCATGCACCTCAAGAGGAGTATTAGGGGTTGGCATCCCTCAAGCAACTGCTATTTCTGATTGCGCTGCCGCAAGGGATGATTTTCAAAAAGAAAGTGGGAAATATGTACCAATCATTGCTGATGGTGGAATTATCACTGGTGGCGACATTTGCAAATGCATAGCTTGTGGTGCTGACTCAGTTATGATTGGATCTCCAATTGCAAGATCTCAGGAGGCTCCTGGAAAAGGTTTTCATTGGGGCATGGCAACACCAAGTCCTGTTCTTCCTAGAGGGACTAGAATTAAAGTTGGAACGACAGGGAGTTTAAAAAGTATTCTTTGTGGACCTGCAATTCTTGATGATGGAACCCATAATTTATTAGGAGCAATAAAGACATCAATGGGTACTCTAGGAGCTACGGATATCAAGGAAATGCAGAAAGTAGAGGTAGTTATTGCACCTTCTTTGTTAACAGAAGGAAAAGTTTATCAAAAAGCACAACAGCTTGGGATGGGAAAATAAAGCTACTGAAAGATTTCAGAATTAAATACAATGGCTAGAATTGGGTAGTGAGGGCCTTTGCTCTCACACTCCTCACACACACAAATGCCCGACTTGTTCGGGTTTTTCTTATTAAAAAGAACAGAAATCAATATTCAAACTTCGTTTAAAAATGGCAGGAAAGCTTTTTATAGGCAAAATACAATTGTTATGATCAAGTTCTTAAGACTTCAAAGGTATGTCCACAGCTTCTGCAGTAACTGATTCCTCTTTCGAACAAGAAGTCCTCCAGAGCGATGTGCCTGTTTTGGTTGATTTTTGGGCACCTTGGTGCGGACCATGCAGAATGGTTGCTCCAATTGTTGAAGAGATCTCAAAAGATTTCGAAGGCAAAATTAAAGTTTTCAAATTGAATACTGATGAGAACCCTAATGTTGCTAGTCAATATGGGATCAGAAGCATTCCAACTTTAATGATTTTTAAGGGAGGTCAGAAAGTAGATACTGTAGTTGGAGCAGTTCCTAAAGCCACCCTTTCTGGAACAATCTCCAAACATCTCTAAGCTCAAATTATAGAGTTTTATTTAGAGCCCCATTTTAATGATTCAAAGGTAAATCTTTTGGCAAAAATTGGATTAATAGATTATGGAATGGGTAATCTTTTTTCTGTTCAACAAGCATTTAAGAGGTCTAATCAGAATTTAGATATTATTTCTGATATCAAAGTACTCAATTCTTGTGACGCTTTAATTCTTCCTGGTGTTGGTGCCTTTGATCCAGCAATGAAAAATTTAAGAAAAACCGAACTAGTACCTTCAATAATTGACTGGATAAACAATGGTAAACCGTTAATTGGAATATGCTTAGGATTACAACTTTTATTCGAGACTAGCGATGAGGGATCTTCGAGAGGTTTAGGAGTTTTTAAAGGCCATATTCGTAGATTACCTCAAGTAAAAAATGAAAGGATTCCACACATTGGTTGGTCTCCAATATATAAAACAAATGAATGTCCTATCCTAGAAAATCATCATGATTCTAGTTGGATGTATTTCGTCCATTCATACGCAGCATGTCCCTTAGAACCAAAACACACCGTAGCGGTAACAAAATTTGGTAAAACTGATGTTTCATCTATGGTCTGGCATAAAAACACTGGTGCCTGTCAGTTTCATCCCGAAAAATCAGGGGTTGCAGGTCAGAAACTTATTTTTAATTGGATTAATTGGTTGAAAAAAAATAAATTTTAGTTTGAAAGGAAAACTCAAACTTATGTCTGGGAAAAGGATAGAAAGTCCTTTAAGCCAAAAGACAAGACCAACCTCTTCAAAAGTAAGAGAGGCCATAATAAATATTCTTGGGAACCAGCTGAAGTCAGCAAGTTGGCTAGATCTTTGTAGTGGAAGTGGAGCAGTGGCATGTGAAGTTCTTCAAAAAGGAGTAAAAAGGGTGCTTGCAATTGAAAAGCAGAGGGAAACAGCGAAAATATGCAAAAGAAACCTCATCGAAATTTCAAATGCCATTGATCACTCAATAGATGTTGAAGTCATATGTACAGAATTGATCTCATTTCTCAAAGAGGGTCCAAAAAACAAAAAAATCAAACAATGCTCAAGTCTTGAGAAAAAATTTGATTTTGTTTTTCTTGACCCTCCATATGAATCTGGTTTATATGAACTTTCTCAAGAACTTTTACTAACTAAACAATGGATTAAAGAATCATCTACTTTGATATGTGAATGCTCGTCAAAATCTATGCCAAGAATACATAATGGTTGGAAATTAAATAAAGAGAAATTTTATGGAAATACCTCTCTTCTTTTCCTTATTCCCAATCAGGCATTGAACTGCTTCGACGATACTGATTCCATGCACTAACAAAAAGGCCTAATAATGTTATGGGAACTAGTCCAAGAACAATCCCACATAGCAGAGGCTCAATCATTGGCTCGTTTTTTCCATCTTTACTATCATCAATTCTTTCATGTCAAAGAGGTTTTAGTGAATACCCCGTCATCAAAAGCATTAATTAAAAAAGAACAAAAGATTAGCTCTTGGCGAATATTCTTATTGAGTACTGCCACTTTCGCCTTTCTTATCCTTTTTTGGATAGTGGGAGACTTCAAGCAAGATCCTTTCATAACTGAAACTTTATCCATTAGAGGGGAAGTTTTATCAGGAAGCAAATTATTCAAGATCAATTGCGTTGGTTGCCATGGGATTTCAGCGCAAGGGTTTGTAGGGCCCGACCTGCATGAAGCTACTCAAGAAATGAGTGATAAAAAGATAATTAATCAAGTTATTCGAGGATTGACTCCACCAATGCCAAGTTTTGAAATTGAACCTCAATCAATGGCCGATCTATTGGCCTATATGCATTCGCTTAATTAATAGTGACTACAAAAAAAACTCTAAGAGTAGTACTTGTTGAACCGGCAGGGCCAATCAATGTAGGGAGCGTTGCAAGACTATGTGAAAACTTTAATGTTCATGAACTAAGAATAGTTTCTCCACAATGCAATTATTTAGCTCAAGATGCAAAAAAGATGGCTGTCAGAGGAGTAAATATATTAGAAAAAGCCTCAGTCTACAAGGATCTGAACTCAGCACTTTCAGACTGCTCAAGAATTATTGCTACTTGCGGAAGAAAAGAACATGGAGAAATTCCTCTTAATTCAAACAAAGAGGCCTTGAGCTGGGCTATTAGATCAGAAAGAGAAGAGACAATAGCTTTAGTTTTTGGAAGAGAAGACCGAGGCTTATCTAATGAAGAGCTTCTAAAAGCAAATAAAGTGATCAGTCTTAATACAAGTGAGAATTATCCATCATTAAATCTTTCACATGCAGTAGCTATTATTCTCCATCAATTCAGTGAGCTTGATTTTAAAAAACAACCTACAAAACTAAGTTATCCTGCGAATTTAATTAAATTGGAAGATTGTATTAATGATGCAGGTAGTCTTTTACTTGACATTGGTTTCTTGATGGAACATACATATAAAGCAAAAATGACGAAAATCAAACAATTACTCTTAAGAGGTGAGATAAAAGATGACGAAGTTGCTCTAATCAGAGGCATAATTAGCCAAGCAAGGTGGAAAATTAAAAATAAAAATGATTAATCAAAATAACAAGCTACAATAAATATCAAAGGTTATATTCTTTATTGTAAAGTGAAAAATCAATTCAAAGTAATATTAAATATATTTTTAACAAGCATAGCATTATCAGTTCTACTTGGCAGTTTTCTTAGGGTTTTTGGTCCCATTAATCATAGCCACAAAATAAATAAAAAATTGAATCTAACGGGAAACTCAAATAGGTTAGTTAAAGAAGGGTTGCTAACTCGAAAATCCAATTTATCATCATTCTACAATAATAAATTAGAAAAATTTGAAAGAATAGAAAAACTAATTAATAAATGGGAAAAGCTTATAATTAAAAATCCTGATTTAGACGTTAGTGCTTTTTTTATATCATTAGATAACCAAGTTTATGCTGAAATAGAATCTGATAAAAAGCTATCTGCAGCAAGCAGTATTAAGGTACCAATTCTAATTATTTTACTTAGAATGATAGATAGAGAAGAAATACTTTGGGACGAAAAATTGATACTTTCAGAAGATGTAATAGGTAGCGGTTCTGGCTGGATGGCATACCAGGAGATTGGCGAGAGTTTCCCTGTTTATGAAGTAGCAACTGAAATGATTAGAGTTAGCGATAATACTGCAACCAATTTGCTAATAAAACGTCTGGGAGGAATAAATATAGTTAATCAAAAATTCAAAGAAATTGGATTAAAAAATACACACATAAATAATTATCTTCCTGATCTAGATGGAACAAATTTAACGTCAACGAAGGATCTATCTTTAGCAATGGCTCTTGTCGATAATGGTTATCTACTTAATGTTATTACTAGGGACATTTTCAGAGATATAATGCGTAAATCAAAAACAAATACATTAATACCCTCAGGAATTTTAAGAGGTCTTGGGAAAGAATCTAAAGACACTGATTATCATCTTTCATTAAAAGGTTATTTAGTTCACAACAAAACTGGTGATATTGGAATCTCATATTCAGATACTGCTTTAATTCAAACTCCTCATAATTCGAGGGCATTTGCAAGTTTTATAGTCAAAGGTCCATTTAACGATCCAAGATCAGCTGAGTTGATAAGAAATTTATCGGCAGAAATAGTCCCTTTTCTAGAGCTAGATCAAAAATCAACTAATCCAAATTAGATTTTTTACCGATTCAAATAAACTTTTGCTTTTCATTATCATTTTTTTTTTGAACTTAATCAATCTAAAGTGGCCTGCTTATGAAACAATCTTGTTAATAGTACTAAGAAAGTGAGTTCAACTAGAAAACGCAGAGTTTTTCCATTCACTTCAGTGATTGGACAAGAGGAAATGAAGTTAGCGCTTCTTTTAAACGTTATTGACCCGAGAATTGGCGGCGTAATGATAATGGGTGACAGAGGAACAGGAAAGTCCACGACCATAAGAGCACTTGCAGATCTATTACCTGCTATTGAAGTTGTCGAAGGAGATCCTTACAACAGTTCTCTTGATGATCCAGATCTTCAAAGCAATGATGTAAGGGAGAGGATTGACAGTGGTATTGACATTAAGAAAGGCAAGAAACAAGTTCCAATGATTGATCTACCATTAGGTGCTACTGAGGATCGACTATGTGGAACTATAGATATTGAAAAGGCTCTTAGCGAAGGTGTTAGAGCTTTTGAACCAGGACTACTGGCCAAAGCAAACAGAGGGTTGCTTTATGTAGACGAGGTGAACTTACTAGATGATCACCTTGTTGACGTACTTCTAGACTCTGCTGCATCTGGATGGAACACAGTGGAAAGAGAAGGGATTTCCGTTCGACATCCTGCAAGGTTTGTCCTTATTGGTTCTGGAAACCCTGAGGAAGGTGAATTAAGGCCGCAGTTACTTGATCGTTTTGGAATGAGTGTAGAAGTAAGAACTGTAAGGGAAGCAAAACTTCGTGTTCAAGTTGTTGATCAACGAACGGCCTTTGACAATGATCCTGAATCTTTTAGTGATTTGGTTCAGGGGGATCAAGACTCGCTTCAACAAAAAGTAGTTGATGCTCAAAATTTACTTAACGAAGTATCTATTGATGAAGATCTCAGACTAAAGATCTCTGCAGTTTGTGGAGAACTTGATGTTGATGGACTTAGAGGGGATATTGTTACAAATAGAGCAGCTAGAGCCCTTGCCGCTTTTGAAGGAAGGAAAGAGGTAACTGAAGAAGATATTTCTCGTGTCGTCTCTACGGCTTTAAGGCACAGACTTCGAAAAGATCCTCTTGAACAAGTTGATTCTGGAGATAGAGTAGTAAAAGCTTTTTGCAAAGTTTTTGAAAGAAATGAAAGTAATGATTTATCTCAATTTGAACTAGCCACAACAAACTAAGTGAGGATAATAGGAATAGATCCAGGGCTCGCTAGAGTAGGTTATGGGATTATTGATGAAATTGAAGGAAAGAAAATAATGCTAGATTGCGGAATTATAGAGACAAGAACAACACAAAAAGAAGAAAAAAGACTTGTAGAAATTTCATATGATTTGAGCTCAATAATAAACAAATGGAATCCCAATTATGCAGCGGTTGAAAAGTTTTTTTTCTACCGATCTAGCACAACAATTAGTGTTGTTCAAGCTCGCGGAGTAATAATGATGACTTTAGGAAAGCATAATCTTCCAATTCAAGAATTTCCACCTATGCAAGTCAAACTTGCTGTCACTGGTTATGGTCATGCAGATAAAAATGAAGTGTTAAATTCTGTCATGCATGAACTCAGACTCACTTCACCGCCAAAGCCAGACGATGCTGCAGATGCACTAGCTATCGCACTAACTGGAATCTTCCTTAAATAATAGAATCTATAGTTAAAATATATTTTTCATGAAAAATATTTATAATGATGTGAAATCGATAAAAGAAATAAAAAGAAAAGAATATAATCTAATCCGTTATTCAAATTCATTTTCAATACATGAGAAAATAAAGTTAAATGTCAAATCAACATTAAATATACTTTTAAATAAATATCATGTTGAAGGAAAATATATAGGTATTTATTGGCCATTAAAAGGTGAAGTGGATATAAGATTTATCAAAGAAATAAAAAATATAAAAGTTGCTTTACCTTCGAGTTCTAAGAATAAAGGTATAAGTTATCACTATTGGTCAAATAATCAATTAGAGATAGATTCAAACAGTATCCCCGCTCCTAAGGGAGAAGAGGCTATTAACCCAGAGAATATTTCTATACTACTTGTTCCCGCATTAGCTATTGATCTAGATGGATACAGATTAGGTTACGGGGGAGGATACTTCGATCGTCTTCGCCAAAAAGATTTATGGTTTTCAATACCTTCATTTGTCGTCATCAGTAATAATTGCATATCTAAAAAACCATTGCCTAGAGATAAATGGGACGTGCCATTTAATGGTTGGATAAGTGAAAAAGGTCTACATCAAATTGAAGCAACTAAATAATTAGTTAGGGTTTAAGATAAGTAAATTACATGATCTAAAGAGGTGACTGAAATCAAAGAAAAATCTTTCATCAATACTTATGGGAGTAATTCATTAGATAATCTTATAGGGCGTCTACAATCAACTTCAGATCCCAAAAGACGCTATGAATATATTTTATGGCTTGCAAAAAGTTTGCCGTTACTAGATGAAGATCTTCACATAGCAACTACCAAAGTAAAAGGTTGCATTTCAGAAGTATATGTTCTTGGAATTCTTATGAATGGAAAAATCCAATGGAAAGGATATTCAGACGCGCTCATAACAAAAGGATTGCTTGCTTTTCTAATAAAAGGCCTGAATGATCTAACACCTTTTGAAGTACTCTCTATAGATGAAAAATTTATTGAGATGACAGGACTAAGTAAAAGCTTGACGCCATCGAGAGCAAATGGTTTTCTCAACATATTCCTAAAAATGAAGGCTCAAGCAAAAAACCTCTCACTACCAAGTTCTGACAATGAATAAATAAGATTCAAACAAAATTATCGCTCTATAAAAACATGAAAAAAGTTGGAATCGGTTTACTTGGCCTAGGAACTGTTGGTCAAGGGGTTGCAAATATTATCAGCAGACCAAAGGATAGGCATCCTTTGGTTGGAAAGCTTGAACTTGTTGGTGTAGCAGTAAGAAATCTCAAAAAGAAAAGAGATATATCTATACCAGCTTCAATATTTACAACAAACCCAATAGAAATAGTAAATAATCCCAATATCCAAATAGTTGTTGAAGTAATGGGCGGCATAGAGCCCGCAAAATCATTAATTATCCAAGCCATAAGAGCAGGTAAATCTGTTGTTACTGCGAATAAAGCAGTAATTGCAAGACATGGTGAAGAGATTTCAAATGAAGCAAAAGCCGCTGGGGTTTATGTCCTCATCGAAGCAGCAGTAGGAGGTGGGATTCCAATAATTGAGCCTTTAAAGCAATCTTTAGGGGCTAATAAAATAACGAAAGTAAGTGGAATAATAAATGGAACAACTAATTACATACTCTCCAGAATGGATAAAGAAGGAGTTAATTATGCTGAAGTTTTAAAAGATGCCCAGGCCCTTGGATATGCAGAAAGTGATCCTGCTGCTGATGTAGAGGGTTCAGATGCAGCTGATAAAATTGCGATTCTTAGCGGCCTTGCTTTTGGTGGAGCAATTAATCGAGCTAACATACCCACAACTGGAATTAATCTACTAGAAGCTGTAGATGTTAATTACGCTAGAAAGTTAGGATACGGAATTAAGCTTTTAGCAATATCTGAGAGGGGCGAGACTCAATCAAACTGCGAAAACAGTCAACCACTCTCGGTCTGGGTTGAGCCAACATTGGTACCCGAAGATAATCCATTAGCAGGGGTAAATGGAGTGAACAATGCAATCCTTGTGGAAGGAAATCCCATTGGCCAAGTAATGTTTTTTGGACCAGGTGCAGGATCTGGTCCAACCGCATCAGCTGTTGTTGCAGACATACTCAACATTGCAGGTATTCAGTCTATGAGTGAAGACAAAATCTTTAACTTAGATCCACTTCTATCAGCAAAAGGTTGGAGAAGTTGTCACCTAGCAGAAAAGGAACAAATAAATAAAAAGAATTACATAAGGCTTATTGCAGAAGATAGTCCAGGAGTAATTGGGGAAATTGGGACTATTTTTGGAAAGAAAAAAATATCTATTGAATCAATTGTGCAATTTGATGCAACGAACAAACAAGCAGAGATAGTAGTTATTACTCACAAGATTAATCAAGGTCAACTTGAAGAGGCTCTTTTAGAAATAGAAAACATGTCACAAGTTAAAAGAATTGCAGCAACGATGGGTTGCCTTTAGCTAACGAAAACTAGTCAAATCGGAATTAAATTGCTAATTATATAAATAGAAAAAGGAAATTTATCTTAAATTTCTTTTCAGACCTAAACCATGACAACATCTAAAAACGTAATTGAAAAAGCCAGAAAAGAATCAGAAAAAAATATTAATCAAGGAGATTGTGTTTATCTAAATAATCAAGAAGAACTTTTTCAAGTATTAGGAATAGATAATGCTTATGAAAAATGTTGGGTTCGCGAATGGCCACTTAATCCTAATGGATCTCCTGTCTTCGAGATATCAATTAAACAAGTTTCTCCTAATCAATAAATATTGTGCTCTATTAGAAATGATTATAGATTCGTATACTAAATGTTAAAACTGAATTATATAAAAAATATTTTAAAAGTCTCAGGTATTCTCTTAATACTATTACAATTATCTTGCGTTAAATACAAGAAAAGAGAAAATATTGTTGTAGCAAGTGCAGGTAAAATTGAATCTCTTGATCCAGCTCAAGCAAATACTATTAGGACACTACAAATATTAAGCGCTCTTGGAGATACTTTGTACAAAATAGATAAGGAAGGAAATCTTTCCCCAAGCTTAGCCAAAGATTTACCAAAAGTAAGTAATAATGGTTTGAGCATAGATATCCGACTAAAAGAAAATATTACTTTTCACGATGGAAGTATTTTTAACGCAGAAGCGATGGCATTTAGTCTTAATCGCTTCAGAGAAATAGGAACTTTAAATTACCTGTTAAATGAAAAAGTAGAAGATATTGAAGTCAAAGATGAATTTACTATAAGAATAAAATTAAAAAAGCCATCGAGTTCTTTAAAAAGTCTTTTAACATCAGTAAATTTAACACCAGTATCTCCTAATTCATATTCAAATTATAAAGGTAGTTTCAATAATAAAAATTTCATAGGAACTGGTCCTTACTTCTTAGAAAGTTTCAACCCAAGTCAACAAGTAATAAAGCCATTCAAAAACTATTGGGGGGAAAAACCTTTAAATAAAGGCATTGACTTTATAAATTACAGTAATTCTAGTACTCTTTTTGGCGCTATAAAAACAAAAGAAGTTGACGTACTAATATCAAATTCTATAGATGATATGCAGCGATTAACATTAAATAATATGGTAAATAAAGATCAACTTAAATCAGGAGAAGGTGATCCAATAGAGATAGGGTATATTACATTTAAAAGTAATAAACCACCACTAAAAAACAAATCAATTAGACAGGCTCTCTCTTACACAATTGATAGAGAACTAATGAGTCAGCAAGTAAGTTTTGGAACTAGAGAACCCTTAAGATCAATAGTCCCTCCTCAATTACATAAAAAAGAATTTTCACCTTGGCCTAAATATAATCCTGATATTGCAAGATCTTTATTAAAAAAAGAAGGCTACTGTGAAAAAGATATTCTTTCTATACCATTAACATTTAGATCTAATGTACCTGCTGATAAATTACTTGCCCTTACATGGAAAGATCAAATCAAAAGAGATTTATCTGATTGCATAGAAATATCTATCAATGGAATTGAATCAACTACAGTTTACAAACAACTTTCCGAAGGAGCGTTTGATGCAGTTATATTAGATTGGACTGGAGCATATCCTGACCCAGAAGCATACTTAACTCCCTTGTTAAGCTGTAGTGAAATAAAAAATAATTCTTGCCTGAAGGGCGAGTCTGTATACAGTGGTAGTTTTTGGGGTGATAATAAAGTACAAGAACTATTGGAGAAAAGTGAAGAACTAGAAGGAGAAAACAGATTAAAAAATTTAATACAAGTTGAACAACTAGCAGCACAAGGTAGTGCCTACTTACCAATTTGGCTAGTTAATCCTAAAGCTTGGTCTTTAACTGATATAAGTCAACCAGAATTTTCAAGAGATGGATTAATTATTCTAAAAAATCTAAAAAGAGACTAGTTTTGTCATCTAAAAAGGAACTTTTCAAATATATCTTTTCGAGATTAACTCTATTGCCAATTATGCTCTGGATCATTTCGAGCTTAGTTTTTATATTATTGAGAATTGCACCAGGCGATCCTGTTGATGCAATTCTAGGCACTAGAGCTACTGAAATTGCGAGGGAAAACCTAAGAATTAAACTTGGATTAGACAAACCTTTAATTAATCAATATATAGAATATTTAAATCAATTAATTCATGGAAATTTAGGAATTTCATTAAACACAGAAGAACCTGTCAAAATAATTATTTCTAAGGCTCTTCCTGCAAGTTTGGAATTAGCTATATTTTCAATAATAATAGCATCACTAGTAGGTTATTTAATTGGTTTTTTAGGAGCAATTAAACCAGAAGGTAAGATAGATTTTTGGGGAAGGATTTTTGGAATTGGGACCTACGCTCTACCTCCTTTTTGGGCAGCAATGCTAATTCAAATTATCTTTGCTGTTCTTCTAGGTTGGTTACCAATTGGAGGAAGATTACCTCCTGGAGCTATTCCTCCTCCATCAATTACTGGTTTCTTAATTTTAGATAGTATTTTAGACAAAAACATCGAAATAATTTTTAGTTCTATTAAACATTTAATATTACCCTCATTCACTCTAGGGATATTATTAAGCGGCATATTCAGTCGTTCGTTAAGATTAAATCTAGAGGAAGTTTTAAAAAAAGATTATATTGAGGCCGCCAAAAGTAGAGGTATAAATGACTCCAGAATATTAGTTAAGCATGCTTTACCAAATACACTTCTTCCTATTTTAACAATTACTGGATTAACAGTTTCTTCTTTAATTGGTGGAGCACTTTTAATTGAAATAACATTCTCATGGCCTGGAATCGCTCTTGGTCTTCAAGAAGCTATCAATCAAAGAGATTATCCTGTTGTGCAAGGAATAGTTGTCATAATATCAAGCCTTGTTGTTATGATTAGTCTTGGAATAGATATTGCTATTGCATATATTGATCCTAGGGTTAGCTATTGAATCTTGACAAGTTTTTCAATTATATTATTGTCCAAAATATGAAACTTAAGCTCACCCTTAGTTATATTAGTATTAGAAGTGACTGGTTTATTCTCTTCTAATTTATCTAGAAAGTTGATGATCTCAAAAGCTAATAAGCTCTGAACAGAAAGTGGATGATATCCAACTATTGATTCTCCTAAATTAAATAAGTCTTTACCTTTAGACTTATACATCTGTCCCTCTACTCTTATAGGTGAAAAATGACTGGCCCCCTCAATTAAAAGGACTCTACTCAAAGGGTTGGAACTTAAAGCAAGCATCAATCCTAGTTGCTCACTTATAGATGGTGTAACCAAATCAAATGTTCCTCCAGTAAAAAAAAGAGGAATATTTATTTGATTATCTAAATTCTTTTGCCACAAAAAGCTCCCAAAGCTATTCATGCCAACAATAGCTGAAAGATTTTCTATACCTTTCCTATCTGGCAAAGTAATATCTATTAGTTGACATTGCAACAGTGAAGACAAATTAGAAAGTGAAAGATTATCTAGTACCTTCTCACATCTATTTTCAAGCTGGTCATCTATTTTTACTCCTGAAGCAAAAATAGCAGTTAGCGCTCCTAACGAATGTCCCATTAAGACAACATTTTCTTCTGAAATATCAATTTTTCCTGATTTTTTTGCCCTTAGGACACTATCAATATCGTTCAATCGTTGAGGAATAACTTCAGCGCCAGGGAGAGGGAGTCTTCCTTTGACCAAAGCTTCTAATGCTAACGAGTCACTACCTGGATGGGCTAGAACAACAACAGGCCAACCATTGTGACTGAGACTTCTTGCAAGCCAATTAAAATGATTACGATCTCCTCCTAAACCGGGCATTAAAAGAACCCAATTTTTTCTAATTTCCTTCCTAGCAGAAGGGTTCCAGACCTCTAAATTTAAAGGCTCATTTCGATGAGAAACAGTTAAGGAAATCAATTCATACTCAGTTTCTTTTATTTCAGGAAGTAAAACATTGTTTTCTCCTCTTCTAACTGATAAATCATTAATTGATGCCAAATCAGATATAAGTTTTTGTTGTTTATTTAATTCACTTCTCCAGTTATTAGCTACTTCAATCCACCCATCCAAATCAATATGAATTGCTTTAACAGAGAGTGAATTTAAAAGATCAAAAGTTGTCACCTCATCCTTTTCATTTAAAAGGTTTTCCAAAGTATCAAGAACTCTTTCTCCGGAGCTGTCTTCATCCATAAGTATTAGATCACTTACTTCATCAAGTAATTTTCGACCTGACCAACTTCTCAAAAGTTGTCTTGCCATACTTTTATCTCTTACCAACGGTGTATTTAAAAACTTTGCTAAACCTTCCCTTTCCTTAAAGCCAAGCAAATCAAGCCAGCTTGCTAATTCTGAATGTTTTTCCTCTGCACCATTACTCCAATCAATCAATTCTTTTATCGAAATTGGAATAGACATTCCATCGAAATGAATTTCAAATTTCTCTGCTGCTTGAAGTATTGGATAAAAACAATAAGGAGCTAGTAAGCTTCCAACTGTTCCAAGAACAACTAATTTTTTGATGAATGAATTTGTTCTCAACTTCTAGATTTAGCAATTATTGGGAGAGATTCCCTTTATCCTTAAGATTAATCATAAAGGCTCGTTTATGGACAGCAATAGGAACAGGAGGGGTATTGTATTTAAGTCCAATAATTTTCAATAGTTTAGGGTTTTCAGCAGAGCAAATCGGTAGCGGAATAACTACAGCTGCATTTGCTGGAATAACTACAAGATTTGGAACAGGATATTTACTTGACAAACAATTTAGCTATAGGAAAGCAATAAAAGTTGCTTGTTTAATTACAATATTTTCGGATTTTATACTTTTTTATTCGCAAAATTTTTTAGCTTACGTTTGTGGTCAGTTTTTTTTAGGAGCTGCAGCTGGCATTTATTGGCCTTCTGCAGAATTAGGAATACCACTAAATTGCAATAGCATAATAAACTCAAGTGAAGGTTATTCTCTTGCAAGAAGTGCTGATGCTATTGGAGTTACATTAGGTGTGTTACTAGGTACCATAGGAACGTATTTTGATTTTACACGGATAATATACTTGTTAGACATAATATGCATGTTATATATATTCAATATTCTATTAAATAAGCTAGGTGTATTTAAAGTTAAAACAGAATTAAAGATAAAAGATAATAAAGAAGTTAAGGATAAATATCTAGAGAAAAAATTTAATCTAAAATGGGTATTAAAGTTATTTCCTTTGTTTTTAATAACTCTATTCATAACAGGAGTCATGAGCTTGTTACAAAGTATTCTTCCATTAGATTTAGCAAATGGCGGTATAATAAGGCCACCATTTACAGAGCAAAGAGTTGCTACATTATTAACAATTCAACTTACTTTACTTGCAATTTTTCAATGGCCAGTTGGATATATTTTAAGGAATAAAAATTCTCCCTTTAAATTCAAATTATGCTTAATATCACTACTAATAGGTTTTACATTATTATCACTTTCCAATTTCTTGATTTATGGATATCTATTAATACTTATAGCTTTCCTACCTCTAACAATTTCTCTATGTATATTCCTACCATCCGCTTCTGATGCAATTATAAAAACGTCTCCAATTAAATATCAGGGAACGGCAATAGCTTTGTATTCGCAGTGTTTTGGAATTAGTGCTTTAACAGTCCCGTGGATGGCTGGTAAGCTAATTGACAATTTCGATACAGCCTTTCAATTATGGTTAATTGTTAGTATTATGTGTATAGTTTTAATACCAATATCTAATAATATTAAATAAAACATATAATCATTTTAAATTAATTTAATTCCTATTCATTTCTTCAATTCTTAATTCCCTTAGATATAAAAAGAGAGGAGCTGAAAAAGCAAATGCGATTGTAAATGTGGTTAATATTACAATCCATAAATTTTTCATATCTAGTCTCTTCGATTCTGAAATTATCCAAAAAATTACAGCTGTGGAACTTATAAACAGATCTCTAGATAAAGACTGTGAGGCAGGATTGTTATTAGCCAACTCTATAAATAATTGAATATCAAAAGCAGGTCCATAGCTTTTTGCAAATTCAATATTTGCAAGTGTAGGTAAAACGGCTCCTAATATAGCCAATAATAAATAAATCCATTTCAACCATTTAATCTGCTTTATCATAGGGAATTGTTATTTAACACGAAACAATATATCAGAGCTATTGCAAAGTTTGTTTATTTTATGAATAAACAAATATCATAGTTTCACCAATGTAACTAACTAACTATATTAAAAATATAGTTAGTTAGTTTAGAATGAAAATGAATGAACACAAAGAAATATTTAAGCTCCCTAAACTTAAATTAGCAGTGATAGGTCATGTCGAATGGGTAACATTCTTAAAGGTCGACCAACTTCCGTTAGCGGGAGAAATTTCACATGCAAAAGATTTCTTTGAGGAAGCAGCAGGAGGTGCAGCAGTCGCCGCTGTTCAAATGGCAAGATTAACAAATGGACCTGTTGACTTAATCACATCATTAGGTAAAGACAATTATGGTGAAAAATGCTATGAAAGACTTACTAAACTTGGCTTAAATTTAAAAGTGGCTTGGAGTGAAAAGCCGACAAGAAAAGGTATTAGCTTGATCAGTAAAGATGGAGAAAGAGCAATTACAGTTATTGGAGAGAGATTACAGCCAATCGCTTCGGACAATCTACCTTGGAGTGATATGGAAAATTACGATGGGATTTTTGTTACTGCAACCGACAAAGAAGGAATAAGACTTGCCAGAAAAGCTAAATTCCTCTCTGCAACACCACGAACAGGCAAACAAACCCTAATGAGTTCGAAAGTAAAAATCAACGCCTTGATTGGTAGTGGTCTTGATCCTGGTGAGAAAATAAATTTTGAAGAACTTGACCCTAAACCAGAGATATACATTTCAACGGAAGGGAAATCAGGTGGAACAATTTTTCCGAAGGAAATTAAATACAACTCCATTAAGCCTAGTTCTGAAGAAATAGACACCTATGGATGTGGCGACTGCTTCGCAGGAGCTGTTACTACAGCTCTATCAGCGAAACTAAATTTAGAACAGGCTATTAATATAGGTGCGTATTGCGGAGCTGAATGCTCTACCCATTACGGACCTTACTAAAATGAAAGAGCAAAAGAATAAGAATCCAAACCAAAAGAATAATACTTCTATTACTAATAATTTTATAATCCTTGTATTTTCAATTATTTCTCTTTTTGTTGAATCAATAGCAATAATTATCAGTATATTTAAAAAAGGTATTTTAAAAAAACAAATACTTTCAAAAAAAACGAATCTAGGCTTCGACTTGATAATCAAGAGAAAATAAAGAGACAGAATTAAGAGAAATCAATATAATATTTTGAAAACAACTGGCTTTATTTCTAGAAGTTGCTTTAATTAGCAAAGGTTTTAATTATTTTAGTGGAATTAATCTCAATATTTTCAATTATATTCTTTTTATATATATTCTTAATTTCAAATAAAAGAAAAACATTTTCCAACAGAAAGAGTTTAATGGAAAGATTCAAAAAAAGGTTCAAAAATATAAATGTTCGCCGAAAAAGGATATCTGAGGAATTTACATATTCTCTTTTACTTGACCCTTATAAAAACATCCCTTTGGGGACATGGTATTCAGAGGATGAACTAAGAGAAAAAGCAGATATACATAGATCTAGATTAAGTAAATTTGGTAAATCAAAAATCAATGGGGAGATGCTATTTATTGGACCAAAAGGAGGAATTTACAAAATAAGTACTGATGGCAAGAAGAAATATTTGTAAATCTTAAAAGTCGAAAAAAAATAATTATAAAAAATAAAATTATTGTTAAAATAATTTAGAAAACTTTCAATCAATTAAAAATTGAATTTATACCTTACAGTCTCATTTGGAGAGTTAGAGCTATCTAACCTAAGTTTTTGGAGTCTTGTTGGTATAACAGTATTATTTGTAATTTCTTTTGTTTTATCAACAATTCCTCTTACTAAAAATATAAAAGATACAAAAAATACTGCTTCAAAAAAATAAAATTCAAGCAGCCTCTTTATACTCTGAAAAATCTCTATTCGCCCAATGCATTTTTTTTATAGACAGATTAACAGTAGCGATCTGTTCGCCTTCATCTTCCATAGATATTAAATTTCTATCATTTAGAAGTTGATTTGAATTTCCATTAGAAGGGACGCTAGTGGATATCCTTAAACGATATTTACGAGCAAGATTCTGAATGGAGAAGCCTTCTGCTTTGGATCGATGTGGCCAAAAATTCTTCAAAATAAAATAAACTCTTTTACAAAGAAAACCAAAAATAAGAAAATTGCAAGTAATTCTTTTTTTTTATAACAAATCTTTTTTGAACTATTCCAAGAAATTAAGCAGCTGGCATGGCAGGTTTGTATGATTCTTTATCTCCTACACATTCAAGACTTTCCCTGGTAGAAACTCCTGTAGTTGGATTTACTCCATCTGCTATTTTACAAAGATTTCTCTGGTCTTCACTATCAAGAATAGCAAATGTGAAATCAGCTCCTTCAATTTGAGCTCCAGCAAAGCTGCTACCCGAGGCGATCATGTTTATCAAAACCGCATTTCTAAGATCAGTTTTCTGAAAATTAACTCTGTCCGAGAGGGTATCTGTGAGGTCTATACCGTTAAGATTTGAACCTTTGAGATCAGACAAAGTTAATGTTGTTCCATGAAGATCAACATCACTGAAATCAGCATCTCTTGCCATTGCACCAGCTATTGAAGAAAGATGTAAGTCTTCTCCATGAAAATTAAATCCAGTGATATCAGATCGAACGTAGCTTGGAACTTCGTCTCCCTCTCCCTTAACTGCTACATTTGCTCCGGCAAAGACTGGATTCACTCCAAAAAAAATGATTAAAAAGCTGAGTACATATTTAATTATTTTTGAAAAAAGGAGATCAAAATTCATGAGTAGAGATGAGAATCAATCTGAATAATGCAATTATCTCTCGTATTAAAGAATTTTATATACATTGATAAGACAAATTAATGTAAGAAGATGTATCTAGTAATGACTATAAAAGAGGTCTTCCAGAAATAAATTCATGCATGACTGGATTCATCCAATATAAACCAACGAATAACATTAAGAATACATTAAAAAATATCAAAGCTCCGCCGAGCAAAAAAGTTTGATCATTCGAAGAATTATCTTTTGTAGTTTCTTGAACAATGGCTTGGAAATTCTGGTTCATTTTGCATAAAAAGACTTGACCAAGTTACTAGAAAAACAAAATTATTGAGGCTCTAACAGGAAAACTTACAGGATCTTTCTTTTTTTTTAAGATTTTAAAAATATTTTTTTCTGGGAACTCTTAATAAATAATGTTTGGATGTTTTTTAGTTTTAATAAATCAATATCCCTTTCTAGTATTAGTATTTGTCAAAAATTGATTCACTCATGCCTTTCATTCAAATCAACACATCTTCCAAAAGTGTTGTAGACAATCATGATTTGTTCCAAAAAGATATTTCAAAAATGGTTGCTGATCTAACCAGAAAACCTGAGGATTACGTAATGACAATGATTCAAAGGGATACCAAGATGACATTTGCTGGATCAGATGAACCATGCTGCTTTATCAAAGTTAAATCAATTGGCTCACTAAAACCTTCCACGATGAGCAAGTCTTTGTGTGAGTTAATTGCATCTAAAACAAATATAAATATGAATAGAATTTACATTGAATTTATTGACGTTAAAGCCACAAATTGGGGATTCAATGGTTCAACATTTGGATAGTAAATGATATCGTAAAGAAAATTAAAAATTAAAATATTTAATTAGATGTATTTACTCTATTCATACAATAAGAGATACTACAAACCCTAACAGAATATAGCCTTTCAATAGATGGTCGTAAAGTTATTTTCAATCTGTACTTTGCCCATAATCCATGTCAATGCTTAATAAATTTATCAATGATCGCCAATTTTGCTGGGGCATAAAACCAACCTAAACCAATCAAACTATAAGCCCCTTGAAAAACCTTAATATCTTTATTTACTAAACCATCACTTTTTAAAGCTTGGAATCTTTCCATGGCTTATTTTTAAGTAATTCCGTATTTAAGATGTAAAGAAAAATCTGAATTATTAATATCAATAAATCTTAGATATCCCATTTAGATAAATTGATTACAAGAAATCAATCTATCTTTTGTGAAAGGGATATCCTCCGTCAAAAGAAATAGTCAATTTGACTGTGCTCATAAAAAATTTGAGCCCTCACAAGGGTTTGAATTTAAGAAGAAAAGGCTATCTTCGTTGTTCAATGTAAATAAACACTTGATAGCATCGACATAAAGAGCGATCTTAATGATATCTAACTGATAAAAAAAAATGGGTGCATTATTTATTCTCATATTAATCTCAGTATTAGTAGTTTCCACCTTGCTTTTCTTTAACAAAGGTGAAAAAGCTCAAGAGATTAAAAGCATTCTCAAAGATATATCTGAAAATTTCAAAGAACTCTTCTCAAATCTTAAAAAGCTTTATGTGATAGTTAAAGAGTTAATTCAATCAAAATTAGACAAAGAACCAACTCAACTGAAAGAAGAAACAACCGAGTCGGAACCTAAAGCCATCGCTGAACCTGAAGCCATCGCTGAACCTGAAGCCATTGCTGAACCTGAAGTAAATGCTGAAAATAAAATCCTTACAAATAAAGAATTAGAAACTCCCTCTGAAGATTCAATTGATAAAGAAAATATTGATATAAAAACGGAGTAATTTTTTAGTTAAATATTTTTCCAATAAAAAGCCCCATCAAATTTGATGAGGCTTTTTGATTAGAAATTAAGTTTGAATCTACTAACTCTCAGTTGTTGCGAGAGAAGCTACTGATCCAACAACACGACGGAAATCAAAGCCCATGGCTCTAAGAGCATGCCAGATATGTCCTTGAATAAAGAAAAATCCAAAGTAATAGTGAACATTTGACAATGCTGCTCTAGTTGTATGGCCTAAGAACGCAGTGCTATCTGAGACATCACCTGTGTCTACCCAATAAGGAGAAATTCCAAATTTCAAAGCTAAAGGCTCTCCATACCAATCAATTGGATAAACAGTTGTATTTTGTGCACACCAGAATGCAGCGACAATTGCCATCCAGCCAATACCAGCAAGAGACCATGAAAGTACTGCTTCTGCTGAAAGCAATCCTTTACCTTTGAATTCAGTGTATTCGCCTAGTTGTTTTGTAGCTATGTGCCATGCACCACCACTAATTTGAACGAATGCTAAAAATGCATGTCCGCTCATTACTTCTTCAAGGCTGTCAATGGTTAGGAAGTCGAACTGATGACCGTAAACCATTCCAAAGTCACCATATCCAGGGAAGATTGTCCTGATTTCAGCTATGGCTGGGTCATAAATTCCATGCCATCTTGCCCATTCTACGAACCAAATATTTGCAACCCCAAAGAAAATCAAATGATGTCCAAGAATGAATGTCAAATTATCTGGGTTATCCCATTCTAGTTTGAATTTCTTAGTGGTAGGGATAGGACCATCTTTCAAGTCCGGATCAAATAAGAGTGAATGAGCCAATCCAGCCGTTCCATATACAGCTGAAAAAATCAAATGGAAAATAGCAATTGTTGCTACACCAGCTCCGGTCCATACTCCAGCTTCATCAAAGCCAATGCCAAGAGATGCTAGATGAGCAAGGAAAATGGAACTTTGATGTCCCATTGGTATTTCTGGGTTGTAGCGAGCAAGCTCCCAAAGGGTACTTCCACCAGCTGCAAAGCAAATCAGGCCTGTGTGTCCGATATGTGACCCTATGAATCGACCCGCGCGATTGGTCACCACAGAATTGCCAACCCACCACCCGTAGGTGACGTCTGGGTTTCCGTAGGTCTGCATAATAAAGGAATTAAAGTCGAAATTTTGGTTACCTTACACTTTTTGGAATTGTTTTTACCAGAATAGTTAGAGGTCTTTATAGGTCTCTCTCATTTTTTACCAAAAAAGCTCTTTTATCTTAAAAATAGACAAAAAAATACCCCCCAAAAAGGGAGGTATATTTTTGTTTTTTTTTTAATCTATCTTGGAGCTCTTCCGTTGAAACCAGCGCCTTCAACCCTGACTGTTGCGCCTTCAGTATTACCAATTGCTTCGGAAACCTTCTTGAAGTCAAATCCTAAAGCTCGTAAAGCATGCCAGAAGTGACCCTGTAAGAAGAAAAATCCAAAGTAATAATGAACATTAACTAAAGCAGCTCTAGTTGTATGACCAAAGAAAGCTGTTATGCCTGTGCTATCTGCAGTATCTACCCAATATGGTGCAACTGAGAACTGTAATTTTAAAGGCTCACCAAACCACTCAATTGGATAAACAGTTGTATTGGTGGCAGCCCAGAATGCTGCAACAATTGCCATCCAACCAATACCAGCAAGAGACCATGAAAGTACTGCCTCTGCAGAAAGCAATTCAGCTCCTTTGTACTTACTCCATTCGCCAAGCCTCTTGTTTTCCCATTGAGTTGAACCTGCAACCATATGAATAGTTGCACCAGTCAATTCTGCAAAAGCAAGAAATGCATGGCCACCCATTACATCTTCTAGGCTATCAATTCCAATGAAATCAAATTGACGATTCCAAATCATCGTCAAATCAAGATTGTAATTAACCTGTCTTACTGCACCAATAGCTGGATCATATATGCCGTGGATTCTTGCCCATTCAACAAAGGCTATACAAGCCATTCCAAAGAAAAATAAATGATGACCCAGGATAAACGTCTGATTATCTGGATTATTCCATTCCAATTTAAACTTTCTAGCTCTTGGAACTTCGCTGTCTGCAACATCAGCCTCAAAATAAACTGCATGCAATAAAGCACCACCACCGTAAACCATTGACAAAACCAAATGAACTATGGCTACGGCTGCGACACCAACACCAGTCCAAGCTCCAGCCTCGTCAAAACCTACGCCGAAGGCGGCAAGATGCCCCAAGAATAAGGAGCTTTGATGCCCCATAGGGATCTCTGGATTGTAGCGAGCAAGTTCCCAAAGGGTACTTCCTCCAGCCGCAAATGCGATCAAGCCTGTATGCCCAATATGGGAGGCGATGAATCGACCAGAACGACTTGTGACCACAGAATTACCAGCCCACCACTCGTAAGTAACGTCTGGATTTCCATAGCTCTGCATAATTTCTAAGCGAATCAGGGAAATATGGGTGCAGATTACACTCTGTTCAATTGATATGTGCAGAATAGTTAAAGGTCGTTATGTTTGAAATTCTTTTTTCCAGATATAAGAGAGTCATCAAGTCTTACTAGCTTTATCAAATCAATGTTTCGCAAGAATTTATTAGACCAAGCAAAAAAAAAAACCACAAAAAAAAGAGAGGATTAAATCCTCTCTTTTTTAAATCAACTTTATTAATAAATCAATAAAGTTGAGCAGGAAGAGGCTCTTTTAGAACTTTCTTAAAGTCAAATCCCATAGCCCTTAAAGCATGCCATAGATGACCTTGAAGGAAGAAAAATCCAAAGTAATAATGAACATTTGCCAGAGCCGCTCTAGTTGTATGACCAAAGAAAGCAGGACCTCCTGAAAGATCAACACTATCAATCCAATAAGGTGCAATACCAAACTTCAAGATTAATGCCTCTCCATACCAAGCTTCTGGGTAAACAGTTGTGTTTTGTGCACACCAGAAAGCTGCCACAACAGCCATCCAACCAAGACCTGCGCATGAGAAAGAAAGAATTGCTTCAGCAGATAGAAGACCAGCACCTTTGAACTTGGTGTATTCACCAACTTGCTTAGTTGCTATATGGAAAGCTCCACCTGTTATTTCCAAGAAAGCCAAGAAAGCATGGCCTCCCAAAACATCTTCAAGACTATCGATAGCCAAGAAATCAAACTGATGGTTCCAAATGTTAGTCAAATTCAAGTTGTACTCGACTTGTCGAACGGCTCCTAACGCAGGGTCATAAATCCCGTGGATTCTCGCCCATTCAACAAACCAAATACATGCAACACCAAAGAAAAGCAAATGGTGACCCAGAATAAAAGTCTGATTATCTGGATTGTCCCATTCAAGTTTGAACTTTCTAGCTTGAGGGACCTCTGAATCTTGCATATCCCCAACGAATAGCACCGAGTGCAATAAGCCACCGGCTCCATAAACCATGGAAAGAACCAAATGTACGATGGCAATAGAGGCTACTCCTGCCCCTGTCCAAGCACCAGCCTCATCAAAGCCGATACCAATTGAAGCTAAATGAGCAAGAAAGATTGAACTCTGATGTCCCATTGGAATCTCAGGATTGTATCTTGCTAGTTCCCAAAGGGTACTTCCACCTGCTGCAAAGGCTATCAAGCCAGTATGAGCAATGTGTGCAGCAATGAATTTACCTGATTTGTTTGTAACCCCAGCATTTCCAGCCCACCAACCATAGGTGACATCCGGGTTTCCGTAGGTCTGCATGATTTAAGTTTTTTGGCGTAATACGGTGAGCACACCTTACAGGCAGCTGAATTCAAAAACTACCAATAGTCATAAGGCGTATAAAGAAGTAGTAAAGTTTTTTTTCTTCAAATTGGCTTAAACCCCAACTAAACTAGGTTTTCATGGAAATACTCAAGAAAAATTTAAATATCAAAAATGAAATCTGCTTTACAACTTGAACTACAAGACCTTCATGGACTTCCTTATATCGCAACAATAATTTGGTTTGTTCTGCTTGGGTTTTCTCTTTTAGCAGTGATTATTTATTTTTTTCGGAAAAATTCCTCATCTAAAAGAAAAGATCACAAGGTTTCGTCCTCTGAGAAGAAATCTCGAGCAAAAGGATTTTAAATGACTAAGAAAATTTTGTTTTTCAGTGTTAGTCCTCAAATTAATGTAATATCCTCAAACACGGGTTTGGCATAGTGGCCACCTGGGTTAACAATAAAAACAATTTTTTTACTCAATGATTGATTTTTCTCACCTTCTCGATTTTGCCACTCAGCTTCCACACCCATCCGATATCGGTTTAATCAAACCATCCGGTGGATTTAATATAGCCGCAGCTCTTTGTGGTCTTGGAGCAGTATTTGGAGCATCTCAATTTTTCTATTATTCTGATGATTCAAAAAGGATCGATCCTTGGGCTAAGCCTGAAAACTACAAGAGCTAAAGAAACTTAAAACCTCTTTAATTTTTTCACAAAAAAAAGAGCCTCGTATGATAACGAGGCTCTTTTTTATTGGAATCTTAAAACCAATTATTAGTCAGAAAGAGTAACCCTAGCGTTATCAAGATTACTAATTGAATCAGTAACCTTCTTGAAATCAAAGCCTAAAGCACGTATTGCATGCCAAAGGTGACCTTGAATAAAGAAAAAGCCTAGGTAGTAATGAACATTTGTAAGCCAAGCTCTTGACGTATGTCCACTAACGACACCAGTCATATCAGCAGTATCAATCCAATAAGGAGATATACCAAATTTAAGAGCTAATGTTTCTCCATACCAAGCCTCTGGATAAACAGTTGTATTTGTTGCACACCAGAAAGCTGCAATAATTGCCATCCAACCAATACCAGCAAGAGACCATGAAAGTACTGCTTCAGCAGAAAGAATATTCTTTCCTTTGAATTCGGTATACTCGCCTACTTGCTTAGTAGCGATATGAAATGCTCCACCTGTTATCTCAACAAATGCTAAGAATGCATGTCCACCCATCACATCCTCAAGACTATCGATAGCCAAGAAATCAAACTGATGGTTCCAAATGTTGGTCAAATTCAAGTTGTACTCGACTTGTCGTACAGCTCCTATTGCAGGGTCATAAATACCATGAATTCGAGCCCACTCAACAAACCATATACATGCAACACCAAAGAAAATTAAATGATGACCCAGAATGAAAGTCTGATTATCTGGATTATCCCATTCAAGCTTATATCTTGCTGCTTGACGATGTTCAGGACGATCATCAGCAAATAAACCTGAACTATTTTGTGTGTCTTCGCTAAAGATCAAAGAGTGCAATAGACCTGCACCCGCGTAAACCATTGAACAAATCAGATGGAATACTCCGATAAAAGCAATTGATGTGCCATCGAATGCTGTTCCAGTTGGATCAAATCCAATACCAATAGAAGCAAGATGTGGGATACTCACCATTCCTTGGTGTCCCATTGGAATATCTGGGTTGTATCTAGCGAGCTCCCAAAGTGTGTTGGCTCCAGCTGCGAAACAAATCAATCCTGTATGAGCAACATGCGAGCCAATAAATCGGCTTGACTTATTTGTTACGACAGAATTACCAACCCACCACCCGTAAGTGACGTCTGGGTTTCCGTAGGACTGCATAATTGAGGAAATTGAAGTCGAAATTCGACCTACCTTACATTTAGTGCAATAAATTTGCTTGAAATCGTAAAAGGTCTTTATTTAATGAATAAAACTAATTAAAAGAAGAGCTTTGATTATTCATTGTTTTTCCCTAAAAAAGCAGTGATAGATTGAAAGTGACAATCCTTTTTTAATATAAGCAATTTTTTTAAATAAATTAATAAAAAGCCACGCAAAAAATTACGGGGCTTTTTATTGAGTATCCAAATAATTAAATCAACTAGTCATTAAGAGTAACTTTTGCAGTATCCAAACTAGCGACAGCATTTGTAACTCTTCTAAAGTCAAAGCCTAATGCACGGATTGCATGCCATAAATGACCTTGTAAAAAGAAAAATCCAAAATAATAATGGACGTTAGTTAATGCAGCTCTTGTGGTGTGCCCTGCAAATGCAGTGCTATCACTTACATCAACGGTATCAATCCAATAAGGTGAAATACCAAATTTCAAAACCAGAGGCTCTCCATACCAAGCCTCGGGATAAACAGTTGTATTTGATGCACACCAGAAAGCCGCAACAATAGCCATCCAACCAATACCTGCCAAAGAGAAAGAAAGTACTGCTTCAGCAGAAAGAATATTCTTGCCTTTAAATTCTGTATATTCTCCAACCTGCTTAGTAGCAATATGGAATGCCCCACCAGTTATCTCAACAAATGCTAGGAACGCATGCCCACCAAGAACGTCTTCAAGATTATCAATAGCTAAGAAATCAAACTGGTGATTCCAAATATTGGTCAAATTAAGGTTGTATTCGACTTGTCGTACAGCTCCTATTGCAGGGTCATAAATCCCATGAATTCTTGCCCATTCCACAAATGCTATGCAAGCAACACCAAAGAAAATCAAATGGTGACCAAGAATGAATGTCAGGTTATCAGGATTGTCCCATTCAAGTTTAAATTTTTGAGTAGTAGGTCCTGGTCCATCAGTCAAATCACCATCAAAAAGAAGAGAGTGAGAAAGAGCCCCTCCTGCATATACAAGCGAAGCAATAATGTGGACTATTGCTACAGAGGCAACATTAGCGCCAGTCCAGACACCTGAATCATCAAACCCGATACCAATAGATGCTAGATGCGCAAGGAAGATAGAACTTTGATGCCCCATAGCGATAGAAGGATCAAACCTGGCCAACTCCCAAAGAGTGCTAGCCCCCGCGGCAAATGATATTAGGCCAGTATGGCCTGCATGCGCTGCAATAAACTTTCCAGCGCGGTTAGTAACCCTTGAATTACCAGCCCACCAACCATAGGTAACATCTGGATTTCCATAGGTCTGCATATGAAATCAGGGGAGAAAATATATTTAACAGACTACAAGTTTGCAGACTTTTTAACTATCTAAAACAGGTAAAAACAGCTTATGATTAATAATCTAATATCATTTTATACCCACACATAAGTAAAACTTAACAATGAAATTAAATACTAATTATAAGTAATACCTATCAGATAAGTGAAACAATTTATTTAAAGAAATTAGATAAGTCCTGCTTAACATTTGCAGCTATTCTTTTTTTTTTACTGGAAGAGCGCAATCGCTCTTCCAGTGTTGACAGAGAAACGAACTTCGACTTCAATTCCTATCAACAGAAAAGTCATAACAAAAATCAATCCCAACTGCGAGAACAAATAATTCTTTTCGCACAACCTAAACAAATTAATAGGGAAGGACTTTTACAAATCCAACAAAATTATAGTGATATACCTACCTAACATTGATTTATTTTCTAATAGTATATTTTTGTTAGATTAAGAATCACACTGAAAAATCTAAATTCAATTGATATCGACCGGGTCATTGAAATGGCATGGGAGGATAGAACTCCTTTTGAAGCAATTCTCTTTCAATTCAATCTAAAAGAGAAAGAAGTTATTTTATTAATGCGCTCAAATCTAAGAGCATCTTCATTCAGAATGTGGAGAAAGAGAGTCTCAGGAAGGAAAACGAAGCATGGATTCCCTAAACACAATACAAGGTTCAAGTCGCCAAACCAAAAGTGAAAATCAAGTCGACTAAAAATTGCCCAAAGTGCAACAGGGATTTCCAATGGAGAAAGAAATGGGCTAAGGATTGGGAAAATGTCATTTACTGCTCTGAAAGATGCAGAAGAAGAAAAAATAAAGATTAATTATATTAATCAATTTTTTCGCAGTTGTAAAAGATTTTAGTTAATTTATAAAGGATAAATTTCTTAAATAGTCTTTAAGAAGTCGTAGATTTATTACTCAATTAAAGTGAGAAAAATATTCCTAATTTTTCCAAACCAATTATTCAAAATAAAAAAACAATTTTCAACAGTTAAAAACATTGCTTTAATTCAAGATAGCCTATTTTTTGGATGTGATTATCAATGGAAACAAAGATTTCACTGTCAAAAAATAATTTTTCACAAAGCAACTATGGACTCTTATGAAGAAGAACTCAAGAGTCATGGATTTAATGTTATTCATATAAAACATAAAAGAGGAACTAGGACTGAAGACAATCTTAATTATATTACAAAGAAAGGTTTTAATAGCTTCATTACTTATCAAGCATTTGATTGGTCACTAGAAAAAAGAATAAATGATTTCTCCTTAAAGAATAATATAAAGTTAGAAATCAGAAAGAATGAAATGTTCATAACTAGTAATGGAATATCAGAAGAAATTATTAATCAAAAAAAAATCTATGGTATGCAGAAATTCTACAGGAGTCAAAGAGAAAGCCTAAACATTCTAATTGAAAAAGATGGGTCACCTAAAGGAGGAAAATGGAGTTTTGACAAAATGAATAGAAAAAAAATACCTACCTCCATTAAAGTACCCAAAGTTAAAACTATAAAAACAACCAAATTCTTAGATAAAGCTAAAAGAGAGGTTTCTATAAATTACAAAGACTATTATGGTAATATGGAAAGCTTTAACTATCCATTAACACACGAAGATGCTGAAGAATGGTTAGATAATTTTCTAAATGAAAAATTTAATTTATTTGGAGATTATGAAGATGCAATAAATTCAACTCATAGGATACTTTGGCACAGTGTTCTTTCTCCATTAATAAATACCGGATTACTTACACCCAGACAAATAATTGATAAAGTATTAGAGTTTTATAGATCTAATTCTATTAGCATAAATTCCTGTGAAGGATTCATTAGACAGATTATTGGCTGGCGTGAATTCATTCTTATAATTTATAAACGTAGCAATTTAGAACTTAGAAATGGCAATTTCTGGGGTTTTGAGGATAAACCAATACCATCAAGTTTTTATACTGGTGAAACGGGAATAAAACCATTAGACGATTCTATAAAGAATATTTTAGAAACAGGTTATGCACACCATATAGAAAGACTAATGATAATTGGAAATATTATGCTTTTATGTAGATTTCACCCAAATCAAGTTTATAAATGGTTTATGGAATTATTTATAGATTCATATGATTGGGTTATGGTTCCAAATGTATATGGAATGAGTCAATTTTCAAATGGAGGATTATTTACAACAAAACCCTATATTTCAGGTTCAAATTATATCCGAAAAATGTCTAATTATAAATTTGATAATTGGTGCTTAACTTGGGATAGTCTATTCTGGACATTTTTAGATGACTACAAAGATAAATTTAAAAACCAATATAGACTATCATTCATTATAAGTAATCTTGAAAAAATGGACATTAATAAAAAAAACAATTACAGAGAAAATGCCAATAAATTTATTTCTGAACTAAAATAGAAATTTAAACTAACAATCTAAAAGAATTAATCTAATAACATGTCTAGGTAGTGTTCTTACACCACTAGAAAGTCCACATTCAAATGAGGAACTTATATTATGGATATTTGAATAAACGATGTGAAGTTAAAAATTGGTGATAAGATTCCTACCTTTTCTTTGAAAGACCAACATGGAAATGTTAGATCATCCCATAGAAGCAAAAAGCCACTAGTTTTGTTCTTCTATCCAAAAGACGATACACCTGGATGCACAATTGAGGCCTGTGGTTTTCGGGACAAATATGATCTTTTCAAAATTTTAGGAGCCGAGGTATGGGGAATTAGTAATGGTGATACTCAAAGTCATCTGAGATTTGCAAATAAAAATAAACTTCAGTACCCTTTACTTTGCGACCAACATAATATTGTTAGAAAAAAATTTGGAGTCCCAAAAACCCTTGGTTTAATAGAGGGTAGAGTCACATACATAATAAATTCACAAGAATCAATCATACACATATTTGAAGATCTCCTAAATGGACCAGCTCACATAAAAGAGGCGATAAGAGCCCTGAAGAATATTCAAAGCTAATTAGATAAATTTATTAACATATCAATGAATATTTTTAAAGAAGCTAATGATAAATTAGATAACTTCATTAGTAATAATCTAATTTCATATCATCGGTTAAGGAATTATGATTATGGTATCGAAAATAGGTCAAATGTATCTCAAATTTCTAAATACACATCCCATAGAATCCTTTACGAATACGATATAATTAAAAGATTAAAAAATATTGACGTTAAAAAAATATTTACTAATGAAATTCTTTGGAGAATATATTGGAAAGGTTACCTTGAAAATTACAATTCCTTATGGATTGAATATAAAGCATTTAAAGCTAAATCATACCATTCAAATGAATTAAAAGCTGCAGAGGAAGGTAAAACAGGTATTGAATGTTTTGATGATTGGATAGAGGAACTTAGAGAAAATAACTATTTACATAATCACTCAAGGATGTGGTTCGCAAGTTTATGGATATTTACTCTCGGACTTCCATGGCAACTTGGGGCAAGACTTTTTATGAGGCACTTGTTAGATGGTGATGCCGCTTCAAATACACTTAGTTGGAGATGGGTTGCGGGTATGCATACAAATAATAAGCCTTATATAGCATCTAAAGAAAACATCAAAAAATATACAGTTAATCGCTTCGAAAAAATTCCTATATGCATGCCAAAAAGAATAAATTCCCTTAAAAATATCCTACATCAATCAAACAGTCTACCTATTATAAAAAGTTTTCCAAATAGTAATATTCTTATAATGTTTGATAATGATTTAAATATTATTAATAGATCAAAGTTGTTTAATTCATACTCTAAAGTATATATCCTGCATAATAATATTATGAGTAGCGGGCTTCAGCTAAGTGCAAAAGTAAGTGAATTCAAAAGGGAGGTAATTGAAAGTGTAAATAAATTAATTCCAAATTCAGTAATAATAAAGTCAGATGATCTGGATATCTTATTAAGAGATTACAAGTATATTGATATTATCTATCCAGGAGTTGGACATAACCTAGATTTGATAAATCAATATACTCATCTAAATAAAATCGATGTGAATTATATATATAGAGATGAAGATCTTACATATTGGAATCATACAAAGTCAGGATTTTATAAATTTAAAACCTCATTTTATAAACTTAACAATATCTAGATCTAACAAAAAATAAATACCACAAAAAAATAAAAATCAATTATAGTATTAAAAATTCCACTAAACAATGGTTAGATTTAATGAGATAAAAGCACAAAATGGAAGAGTATTCTTAATAACTGGAGCTAATAGCGGGCTTGGCTATGAAACATCAAAATTCCTTCTAGAGAAAGGAGGAACAGTTATTATGTGTTGCAGAGATTCAATTAAAGGTCAGAGAGCAAAACAAGAACTTTTAAAATTAAACTTCTCTGGAAAGATTGAACTAGTTGCATTAGATTTATCTAATTTAAAAAACATTAAGAAATTTTCTGAGTCTATAAAAAATAAATTTGATTACGTAGATGTTTTAATAAATAATGCTGGAATAATGGCCCCGCCAAAGACTTTTAGTAAGCAAGGATTCGAAATACAGTTTGCAGTTAATCATCTTGCTCACATGAGTTTAACTTTGGAGTTGTTATCCATGCTTGAAAGAAGGAAAAATTCTAGAGTTGTCACGGTAACTTCGGGGGTTCAATATTTTGGAAAAATTCAATGGGACGATCTACAAGGAAATCTTAAATACGATCGATGGGCTTCATATGCGCAGAGCAAACTTGCAAACGTTATGTTTGGATTAGAGCTTAATTTAAAACTTAAAGAAAGAAATTCGAAAACATCTTCGCTACTCGCGCATCCAGGATTTGCACGTACAAATTTACAGCCAAAGTCTATTGAAGCTAATCAATCGTGGCAAGAAGAACTTGCTTATAAATTGATGGATCCCATATTTCAAAGCGCAAGAATGGGTGCAATGCCTCAAATATCAGCTGCAACATTACCAAGTGCTAGAGGAGGAGAACAATATGGACCTAGATTTAACTTCAGAGGTGTCCCAAAAATATGTAAAAGTGCTCCAAAAGCATTAAACCAGACTTCAAGAAAAAAATTGTGGGAGATAAGCGAAAAGCTTATTAAAGATATTTGATATCCTCTCAAAAAAAAGAAAGTAATTCTTCGCCTTTATCACATATTTCTTGCTGGGAAGGGCATTCTATTATTCCAGTCCAATGAATTAAGCCTTTTCTAATTGCACAATTACATTTATCCTCACCAGTTAATTGATTAAGTTCTTTACCGGTCCATGGAGATGGCTTATCGCTAAGCATTATTTCTTTTAATCGATCAGAAAACGACTTATTAAACTGATCATAAAGTTGAACTGACTTAAGAAAATCATCAAACGCCTCGGATTTATCGTCAAAATTTCTTTTTTCTAATTCTTTTTCAAAAAGACCTCTCATAAATTTTGTACAGTTGATGGCTTCTGAATTAGTAAATGGTTTTAACTTTTGACTTAAGTATTCCCGATTTCTTACTATTGATTCAAGGGTCAATAACCTTTCTTCCAAATCCTTAATCTTATCAACCGAAGAGAGATGAGAATTTTGAATATTATCTTCAGACAAGGAGTTAACAACTAAACCAGTAATATGTTCAGTCAGGCTTTTCCCCGACATCATTGCCTGTCTCTTTATTCTAATCAATAAATCTTTTGAGATCTTTATATTAAACTGACTTTTAGTCATTAATTTAGAGACCTGAATGGGTTAACTATAATCAATTCTTTAATAATAACAATACTATGTATGAGAAAAAAAATTAAGTTTAGATGCAAAATAAATCTACTATTTAAACTATAAATACTAGCGAAAATAGTTTAGATAGTATGTCTATGTGCTCTTTTAGTTTCTATTTAAAGAGGACACTTCTTAACTTTTAATAAAACAACCGAAAATTGAAAAAATCAACAAAGCAAATACATGCCTTTTAATACCTTAAAACAATCCTGTCACTTCAGAGAATAGAGCTTTATTCTCTAGCGACTCGGCAAAACCTAGCAGTAATTCTCCTCTATTTTCTTGTCCACTATCTAACTGTTCAACCCAGTAATCATACCCTCCTTGGTCTGCATCCCTTCCAAGGATGTTCTTATATAAATTATTAACATAAGTTCCTGTATCAACATTTTCTCCGTATGTTTCCTTGAATTCCTTAGAGCCTAAGAAAGAATCTGCGACTTGACGATTACTATTCTCACCAGACGAATTTTTATCAATCCAATATTCCAGCCCATCAGAATCAGGGAACCTTGCAAAAGCAGCGTTATAAACCCTAAACATTTGTCCCGTTGAATCATCTTTCGATTTCACCTGATCAAACGTCGATTTAATATCGCTAATACCACTAAAAGACTTATCATCAAACTCTAATTTAGGGACACCAGTAATATCATCAAATCCATCTTCCGTTTTAACCTCTATCGTTCCATCTTGTCTTTTAAAGAATTGAAAGTCTTTACTCTTACCCGTATAAGTCTTAACGACATCTAACTTTGAAACGTCTACCATCTGATCGGCGAATTGAATATATTCAACATTTTTCAAGGTATCATTCCCATCATTGAGTCCTTCTCTTTGATCTTGAATCGCAACTGTATCTTTTGTTCGATCAAACTGATAATCCGCAAAATTACCAGCATAATAAGCGACATCTTCTCCTTCTCCCCCATCGATAAAGTCTGAGCCCAACCCTCCAAAAATCTTGTCAGAAGTCTCACCTCCTTCTAACCGATCATCTCCATCATCTTTACTTTTAACCAACGACGCCCAATGACTTATTGAATCTAATACCGATCCATCTTCTATCGGTTTCTTTAAATCATCAATTTCCTGCCATGGATAAGCGACTTCGCTGATTGGTTTTTTATCTAATACAACAGCTGTTGGGTCAAGTGCTGTTGCTCCTCCTACAGAGGTTGCAGCTTCTTTAATGGGATCTTTAGTCGCTCCCCAGTAACCCGCCGTTTTATTAGCTTCATTATCTAGTGACGTATCAAAATAGCTGGCATCTGTAACCCAAGTACCATCTGCTGACTGATAGCCACCTACCGATTTAATTTCTTCCGCTGTAATGCCTTCTGGAATTGCAGGCTTAATTGCAGTTTCCGGTGCTTTCCATCCATCTGTCTCAAATGTTTCTGATTTCACCCATTGGCCAAAGGGATCCCAAAAACCTCCATCGGTTTTAATATCTATCTCAGCTGGTGGTGTCCAAGCAACGGTTTGTGCATCAGCGCTTCCTTCTCCAAAATGCGCTACGGAAGAAACCCATTTTTTATCAGCATCAAAATATCCACCGTTCTTTTTAATTTCATCGGTTTCAGGAACTGTCCCAGTGTTATTCAAAAACTCCTTGGATGTAACCCACTTACCATTTGGATTTCTAAAACCACCATCTTTTTTAATCAATTCATCTGGAGGTACTGTCCATCCAGCAGATGATGGATCTTTAAAGTAGTCATCTTCTTTGACAAACGTTCCGTCTGCTTTTGTAAATCCACCTGTCTTAGCAATTGCATCTGCTTCTGGTGGTGTCCAAACAGTCGCTACTGCAGGTTTATCACCAGTTGTTCTTTTATCAAAGAAAGATTCCGCTGTCATCCAAGCACCATCAGGTCCTCTAAGCCCTCCTTCCCAACGAATGATGTCGTCTTTTGGAAGCACCCAATTTTTAACCGCTGCAGCAGCATCGGGTGCCATTTTCGCAAGTTGATCTGGTGTTACAGCAGCAAACGACTCGGGATCTAACTCTTTTAGCGTCTGGCCTTTAAAACCAGACATTGCTTCTGCATCAAATGCTGCAACATGCGTTGGATTAAATCCTTCCATCGCCGTTGGATCAAAAGCTGCAAAGTGATCCTTATCAAAACCAGCAACTGCCATTGGGTCAAACGCGGCAAAATGCGTGTGATCAAATCCAGCAACTGCCATTGGGTCAAACGCGGCAGCATGCGTGTGATCAAATCCAGCA
>QCID01000003.1 GCA_003216895.1 Prochlorococcus sp. AG-402-K04
TTTGGAAGTATCATTTTCTTTTTAGGTTTTTCAGGAATACTATTTGCCTTTTTATCTTATTGGAGATCTCTAAGATCTCCAATAAGATTAGTGGATATTTTAAACAGAAATAATTATAAATGGTCATGGATTTATTATAATTTAATTACGTGTTGGACTTTTACAACTTTAATTCCTAATAAGGATGAAAGATATATTGCATGTACAATACCATTAATTATTTTAATATTAGCCCTTGGGTTCTCTAAGTGGAGTGATTGGCTAGATACTAGTTTTAGATTTAAATCTTATGGTTTATTTTTGATTCCACCTTTAAGTTTTTTATTTTCCAATTCTATTAATAAATTTGACACTTTAGATGATATTTCAATTAAGTATTATCCTGTTAAAGACATTATATCGATAGTTCGATCTTATCAGAATTTTGATGAAAAAGAAACAGTTATTGTTGTTCCTAGTACACCCAATATTAATCAGCATAATGTAAGTTATTTTGGGAGAATGCAAGGTGGAAATATTTTAGGAAGACAACTTGGTCAATCCCTTTTGCATATAGAACCTGTTCTTAAATATTCTAATTGGATTATTTTAGCTGAGGGAGATCAAGGCTCAGTTTCGAATAATTCATTGGTTCTAGACAAATCTATTAGAGATAGTTCTCTTTTTATAAAAGTTAGAGAATTTCCTAGAGAAAAAGGAGGAAGCTATTCTTTATGGAAGCGAACTTCAAGTTCAATAAAGCAAAATCAATTTCACGATAGATTTGTTCAATTAGCAAAAGGTATGGATCAGGGTCCATTAGGTATTAAATTGATATTTGATGAAATAGAAATAGAACATATGCTAGATGGTCATTTTAAATATCAAAATATAGTTAGAGATAAGGCTTTTAATAAAATAAGATCTAACCCCGAAGACGTAGAATCTTTATGGTCCTTATCGCTTCTGAAGATATTATCGAACAGACCTTCTGAAGCAGATATTTATCTTAGAGATTTAGAAATTTTATTGCCGAATAATCCCTGGCCAAGTTCTTATAGAAGTATTGTTAACCTTGCCTCTTGGAATCCTTGGAAGGCCTCCTTAATTGCAGATAGAGCTTATAAAAGAAATCCTAATTACTTTCTAAAAAGTTTAGGTGATATTAGTGGAGTTTTTCGAGGAAGTTTTTGGAGGTTGTCCTCTGCTTCTAAAAGTATTCCTAATGCAATAAAAAATATTGATGAAGCTTTAAAACCTGTAGAGAGATAGATGATAAGAGAAAATATTAAGCTTGATTTGCGGGATTCAAAGTAGGTCTCTTTCAAATGTTTTTGTTATTTCTTTTAGAAAGTCAACTATTTGGATATTTGTATACCCAAGTTCAGTTCTAAGCCCTTTGCATGACGAAGTAATCTCCTTCCAAATGTCAGCTCTTACAATAGCTTCTCTGTCTTTTAGGTAGCGCTCTTCCTTCATTTTGATTTAGTTAAGTAATGTGTGGTTTCTGAGCTTTTAAGAAAAACAATCAAATAAATCTTCAAGATTGAATAGGTGGTTTCGATTGATGTCAGATCATTATCTTAAAATTTAAAAAATACTTATTCATTGATTACCTTAACGAAAAAACAAAAGAATTATGGCTATTATGAGATACTTGTAGGTATTAAATATTTGATTTACTTATCTTAGTTGGACAAAAAATAAATCATTTTTAAGATTTTCTGGCTTATTTACCATTTGCTTGAATTTTTAAACATGTTTTTTCACTTTTCTTTCTTGTATTAATCTATTTCTTCTATAACTTTTGTTAAATATATCTATTCTCAATTACAGAAGTAATAGCGGGGATTCAAAATCCCTGGAAGTAACCCCGCAAATGCTAGTTTTGAGACTAGCATAATTTATGTGATACCAATAGTTTCTAGCGTTCTTTTTAAGTAAAAATAAAATGGTTGAACAAAAAACTATTTTAATTTTTAGTAATTTATTTTAATTTTTCCTTAATTTAACTAATATTTTATCTTATTTGTCATATAGCAGGGGAAAGAGGATAATTAAATAACTCCAAACTCACCGACAAAGAGCGGAGAGTGGGGGATTCGAACCCCCGATGGAGTTGCCCCCATGCTAGTTTTCAAGACTAGAGCCATAAACCACTCGACCAACTCTCCACATACGATTTTACAGCATTAGCTTCTAAAATCTTAAAAAAATTCCTCAAACAACAATTTCAGCTCTATTTGCTATTAATTTAGTTTCAAAGAGAACCCTTCTAGACTTTTAAAAATTTCAGAACCTATAGATTCTTTGTATATATAAATGTCAGTGAAATAATTTGTGCAATAATCTTAGTCATTGGTAAATCACATTCATGGCAAGCAACAAGAGCCCACAATCTCGTTTCCTTGGAGACCTTCCTATGGAAGGTGGGATTAGTCAAAAAGAAAAATATCGTTATGTAGCTCACTTGATGTTTTTTATTGGATGCGCACTTTTTTCCTTTGGGATTTGGGCTCTCTCTGGTTTTACAGCTTCAAGCGGTGCAACAGGACCATTTCCTTTCTAAGATGAGAGGAATATACAATTGATTTTGAATTAGTAGACCTAAATAAAAAATTATTGAACAGACAACTTATTTATAGTATTTTCTCTATCTTCAATAAGAGTTAGGAGCCATTTTGATCCTAGTGCTCTAGAAATACTTCTGTTTTTTATTAGTTCACAAATTCTTTTATAAAGCTTGTCTGATTCAATATTGGAATTGAACCATTTTTCGAATTTGAGAATTTCATCAGGGTTTTTGCAAGCTCTCAGTTGATCAATAAGTGCATCATTAGTGCTTGTGCCATTTATCTTTAATGGTTTATTCGTCGTAGTCATTTAAATTTTAAGGAACTCAATACATATTTAATAATTAGCCAAATTTTCCAATTTGGACAATTACATTTAAAACTTCTTTGAGAAATTAAACTTATTTTATTAGATCAGTAATTTCTTTCTGTTGATATCAGAATACCTTCACTCGAAGTTAAATCACTGTTTTTAGGCTGGTTTCGCAAGTGGGAGTAAGCATTTATCAGAATCGCAACCTGCTGGCCCTGCCTCGCTAAGTTCCCCTTGATCATATCGACTAAGACCATCAAAGAAATCACAATTGTTCCTTCTTTTTATGACTTCTGATTGCAATTTTTTGTAGCATTCTTCGTTAATAGGCTCAAATGGAAGTCTTGGGAAGGTTGCATTTGCATCAAACCTTGCTAGCAAGGCAGCTGAAATATAACCTTTATTTTCATTGATTGAGTTATGGAGAGCTTTAGCTAAACCATCTATCTCATTTTCTCTGAATTCGATTGTGGCAGAGGTGTTATGGTCTGTGTAGTTTGTTTGAACTTGCATATAAAAATCAAATTGTGCAAGAGCTGAAAAGTTATTGATATCTATTTCATCAGCCCCAGGTATGTTTGCCCAACTTACCTCAGTCGGGATTTCAACTAGCCACTCAGTACATTTTGGATCAAATGGATTGTCTAGTAGTTTTCCATTTTCATCTTTATCTGACTGGGAAGGAACGATTGTATAGCCATAATCCATGCAAGCCAATGCGACTGGATCGTTCTTTCTAAAAGTAATTCTTCTAATAAAACGCTGAGCTTTTGGGGGATGCCAACCTGGAGAAGCCCCTGTCAGAAGACTTTTCGTGCCAGCAGGTTGAACTGTTGTACAACGACTTGGACGTCGAATATTATGTCTATCACAATAATCAAATACTGTATCGTTGACGATCTTCCTCCATCGACTCAAAAAAGTAGCTTCTTTGAGTTTGAAATCCTTTCCTTCTTCTGTCTCAGGTCGTCCGGCTTCCCACCATTTTAACCATGGAGTCCCAAAAGCATGAACAAAAAAGTCAAAAAGTCCTGTAAAACTGACCCCGACAATAGGATCCCATTCACGACTTTTTCTGTATCGCTCGACTTCGAATCGATGATTAAGGAGGCAAGCAACTGAAAAAGCTGCTGCTTTGAAAGCATCTTCTTGTTGATTTATGTCTAATGGATCAATTTGATTAAGATGAATTTCTGCAAGATTACAGTGAAAATCTGAACCTAGAATCTCTCCGCAAGGATTAAGACCATATCTACTGAGTCTGTGAAAAAGTTCATTATCATCAAATGGACCATAATTTAATTGAATCCATTTGGAGGCTTCTTCTTTACCTTGGTCGCAATAGATATCTATAAATTCATTCCTGAGCTCTACTGTTGAAAGTATGTCAGCATTTGAGCGAGCAATTGCTTCTGGTGCAAATTGGATAGCTCCCTCACCTGAATGAAATTGCTTGGTAACGGCATCGACAAGAACTTCTAATTCAGGTTTGGTGTGGTAAACACGAGTATGGTTGGCCATTCTTAATGCATCTTTCTCTGGGTCAATACTCCAATTACCATCAGAGTCCTGCTTCCATAAATTTTCTTTAGCACCAGCCGCTTCTAAATCGTGGGCAGAAAATTGGCGCATACCTGCACTTCTTCTAATATTGCCAGCAACAATTGTGACGGCTGCTTCGTCGATGAGCAGGCAACATTCAATTGAAGTTAGTTTTCTTCCTACTGCTTTGTTTAAAAGATTTGCTACGCGAGGATATAAATCTTTGAGTTTCACTGGGTTCGCCATGCCTCCGAAACCTTTGAGTGATTCACCCGCTGGCCTTACATCTTTTAAATCAATAGACACATTGATAACTTTAGAATTGAAGCTATTGTCACTGCTTAATTCAAGGATTTTTTGATAGCTATCAACCCATCCACGTCTACTATCCCCAACTTTTATGATTACGTTACTGTCCTTAATAGAGAATGTAGTTTTTTCATTTCTTTCTTCAGAGGGAGTTAAACCAATATCTGAAACATTTTCAATATTAATTTTATTTGTAATCTCTGGCAGTTGATCAATCAAGTGAGGTTCAATTATTGCACCTGTTCCGCATCCCATCATGGCTAAGTCCATCATGAGTCCAAAGGCTTGCCAATCAACAAGATTCGTTGAGGTGCAATTGTAGGCTCCAGAAAAATTTTTTTCTTTCTCAATCCATTCTGTTCCGCCTATCCAAAGCCATCTGCCTGAGGGAAGAGCCTTTTTCTCCTGTTGCATTCTTTGCATTAAATTTATTTCTGATTCGTTTAATCTTCCAAGCTTCTTTAGACCATTAAGGTTTCTTGTATTTACTTGTTCCCAGCTTTCACGACCTGCTGGAAGTTTTCTACTATAAGTCCTATAAAAGACAGGATTAGCTGCAGGTGCTGTTATTGGAAAATCAGTCGTAACATTTTTTTTACCCGATTCTGAATTATTGGTTTCGGGCTGGCTTGTTGCGATTGTCAAAATCTTTGTATCCCTTAAGTAAGTTCTACGGTAACGCCATGTATAGCGTTAGCAAGTTTTTTTAACACCATCTACAGGGCTCCAAAGAAAAAACAAATTTTTTTCTTTTAGTAATGAAGAGAACACCGGAACCAGAACTTATGCAAATCCCTTCGCAGGTAAGGGCTTACGCGGATGCAGATTTCTCTAGGAGTGATTCTATGGTTGTTAAATCACTTGAAAAATATTTAAAAAAAGCAGGAAGAACTCTTAATAAAAGTAATTTGATTCTTGATATGGCATGTGGGCCAGGAAATATTGCAGAGAGAATTGCCACGAAATGGCCTTTTGTAAATGTTGTTGGAATTGATGGCTCAAAGGAAATGTTGAATGAGGCAGAAAATAAACTTTCCGACAATCTTACGAAGAATCTCTCTTATGAATTGATTGACATTAATTCGATAGCCTCAGGTGATATACAGTTTCCTTTTAAAGCGGATGTCCTAGTAAGTAATAGTGCCTTGCATCATTTTCACGATCCTTATTGTTTTTGGGGTGCATTAAAAAAACTTGGTAAAAGAAAGTGTATTCATATTCATCGTGATTTAATAAGGCCTACTTCTCCAGAAAAAGCATTTGAGCTAAAAGAAAAACATCTTTCAAATTCTCCAGAAATTCTAAAAAAGGATTTTTATGCATCTCTCAAGGCATCATTTACAGTTGAGGAAGTATCCCAACAGCTAGTCGATGCAGGTTTATCTCAATTAGAGGTTTTTCAAGTTGATGAGCTTTATTTTGAGATTATTGGGTGTATTTAATCTTTCCCTGAACAATTGAACAACCAAAAACAATAATGAAATCAACTCCACAAGACAAGACTTATTTAGATCAAAATTTAGAAGAAGAGATAACTATATCTTTAAGTACGGAGGTTGGTAAAAGAAGAAATTTTGCGATTATTTCCCACCCTGATGCAGGTAAAACCACTTTGACAGAAAAACTTTTACTTTATGGAGGAGCTATTCAACAAGCAGGAGCAGTAAAAGCAAGAGGAGAACAGAGAAAAGTTACTTCTGATTGGATGGAGCTTGAAAAACAAAGAGGCATTTCAATTACATCAACTGTTTTACAATTTGCCTATAAAGATAAGACCATTAATTTATTAGATACTCCTGGTCACCAAGATTTTTCGGAAGATACCTATAGGACACTTGCCGCTGCTGATAATGCTGTAATGCTTGAGGATGCAGCGAAAGGACTTGAACCTCAAACAAGAAAGCTTTTTGAGGTTTGCAGAATGCGACAAATACCAATTTTTACGTTCATCAATAAGATGGATAGGCCAGGTCAAGAACCGCTGGAATTATTAGATGAGATTGAGTCTGAATTAGGATTATCAACATTTGCAGTCAATTGGCCAATAGGAAGCGGTGAGCTTTTTAGAGGTGTTGTTGAGCGTGCAACAAAAGAGGTTATTTTATTTTCTAGAGCAGAACGAGGGAAACAATCTAATGAAATCAGGTTGAAAATTAATGATCCGGAACTAAAAAATTTAGTAGAGGAAGAACTATTGATAAAAGCACTTGAAGAGATTGAGATACTGGATGAGGCTGGGTGTGAATTAAATCAGGACTTAATCTTATCTGGCGAATTAACTCCTGTGTTTTTTGGATCTGCAATGACCAACTTCGGGGTTAGGCCATTTTTAGATAATTTTCTTGAGCTATCTCAGGGACCCGTTGCTCGAAATAGCTTCGATGGTCCAATTGTTCCTACAAGAGAATCATTCAGTGGATTTGTATTTAAATTACAAGCAAATATGGATCCAAAACATAGAGATAGAGTCGCTTTCGTGCGTGTATGTAGTGGGAGGTTTAAGAAAGATATGACAGTTCAACACGCTAGGACGGGTAAACAAATCAGACTCTCAAGGCCACAAAAGATTTTTGGTCAAGATAGGGCCGTTGTTGATGATGCTTACCCTGGTGATGTTATTGGTTTGAATAATCCAGGGATGTTTTCAATTGGAGATACCTTATTTATTGGACCTAGAGTTGAATTCGAGGGGATTCCTTGTTTTAGCCCCGAGATATTTAGTTGGTTAAGGAATCCAAATCCTTCAGCTTTTAAGAACTTTAGGAAAGGGGTCAATGAATTAAGAGAGGAGGGCGCAGTTCAAATCCTTTACGATAAAGATCAAAGTAAAAGAGATCCAATTTTGGCGGCAGTTGGTCAGCTTCAGCTTGAGGTGGTGCAACATCGACTTGCTAGTGAATATGGAGTTGAAACTAGGCTTGAACCAATGGGTTATCAAGTCGCCAGATGGGTAAAAGGGGGATGGCCGGCTTTAGAGGAGGTTGGAAGAATTTTCAATTGTAAAACTGTCCAAGACGCCTGGCTTAGACCAGTACTGCTTTTTAAAAATGAATGGAATTTAAATCAGTTAAAGGATGATCATCCTGAAATGGAATTAAACTCAGTTGCTCCTGTTGTAAGTGGTGTTGATCCTGTTTCCCTCTAAGGTAGATTAAGATCTGGTCATTAAAGAGAGCCATAAATCTTTTTTTGTAAAATCTATGGATCCTGGTACTAATTCACAAAATTCAAATTCGCAAGATCCATATTTGATACTTGGAATAAATGAGGGTGCAAGCTTTGATGCTATTCAAGAAGCAAGAGACAAAAAGTTAATAGAGGCAGGAGAGGATCAAATTACTAAAGCAAAAATAGAAGCTGCTTATGATTCGTTGCTTATGGTAAGTCTTAAGTCAAGACAACTTGGTAATGCAAGTAACGAGGCAATAAATGCTTCAAAGAAAGAAAATGAAGCCAAGAAAGTTGGTGATATAGGACCTGGTTCACTTCTCACTAGGTTGAAAAATTTAAATCTTCCTAAATACGAAGCGTCAACATCTAACTTTTTACCAAGCCTAGATTTGCCATCTGGACAAGAATTAAATATACGGATTTCTCTTGGAATATTGGCTTTTTTACTAGTTTTAATTGTGCCCTCTGAAAGTGTTGAATTAATACTTTCATTTTCAACAATAGGTTTATTCATTAGTCAGTCTCGTAGAGGTAGGCCTTTTTTTTCCTCTATTATCTGGTGCATTCTTCTTCTCAGCGTTGGTCTTTTATCCGGTGCTTTACTCTTAGGAGGTGCTCAATCATTTATTGATAACGCTGGATCATTGTCTTCAGATAAATTTGAGGCGATACCCGCAGTGTTTTTGCTTTGGTTAGGAGTGCTTTTCCTTGATTAATGATTTAATCGATTAAAGATATCAATTCATGCTCGTTAACAAGATAAACATTTTTGCAGAATTGACATGTAAGTTCTGCTTTCCCATCCTCTTTTATTATTTCCAGAAGTTCTTTTTTTCCTAATATCTTTAATGCTGATAGGCTTCTTTGTCTAGAGCATCTACATTTAAAACGAACTTCTTGAGATGTGCTAATAATATCTGAATGTGATTGATCAAGATCGGGAAAAATCTCTTCAATTAGAGAAATAAGGTTAGTCCCTTTTTTGTTTAATAACTCACTAAAAGAGTTAATTTCCTTACATCTCTCTTCAAGTAGGGATATCAATGAATAGTCTCGTTCTGCTTTCGGTAGTATTTGTGCTAATAATCCACCGCTACAAACTATTCCATCTTGATTAATTCTTTCTCCAACAAAGACAGCTGATGGTGTTTGTTCAGAATGTAATAAATAGGAAGCTATGTCTTCACCTATTCCTCCATTAATTAATTCAACTGTGCTGTTGTGTGGCTCACCTTTCCCGTCATCTCTAATAACATGAAGATAGCCAATACCTGTAGCTTTTTTAAAATCAAATGTATAGTGATTGCTTTTATTTTTAATTAGGTCTAATTCGAGACTTGGATCGCCTACATATCCTCTCACACTTCCATCTCTACCCGCATCAATAGTTAATCCTTTTAGTGGTCCATTTGAGCTTACCCTCAAAGTCACCCTTCCATGATTTACCTTCATTGAGCTTGCGAGCAGGAGGCTTGCACTCATAGCCCTACCTACAATTGCAGAAGTTAAATATGAAAGAGAATGTCTTTTTTTTGCTTCTTTCGTTGATTCGGTTGTTGATACGGCGACTAATCTGATCCCTCCTTTGGCAGCAGTAGCTCTAACTAGTAAATCTGTCATTGAGTAGTTGAATTGTTTACTGAGGGATTAGTTGCCCATTGTGCAACTCATAATTCTCGGTATTCAAATCTTTAAAAAGTTCGGGTTCATGAGTAACTATTAAAATAGTTTGCTTGTCTTTAAGCTTTGCGAGTAATTCTATAATTCCGTTTCTCACTGACCAGTCTAAACCTGCTGTTGGCTCGTCTAATAAAAGTACTTTTGGACTTCTTAATAGTTGAACAGCAATAGCTAGTCGTCGTTGTTGTCCTCCACTAAGAGATTCTGGCGGCTTCTTTAAATCTAAGTTGATTAACCCCACTTTTGTGAGAGTTGAAATTTGTTCTTCAGTTGTTAACCTCTTTTGCCCAAGACTTAATTCTTGAGCTACGGATAATCCAAGAAAATATCTTTCTGGAAATTGAAAAACTAATCCACATAACCACCTGCGCTGACGTGCATTTAGAGTTTTGTTGAACCATGTTATCTCTCCTTTCTGATATCCCGATAGACCGCTAATGACTTCAACTAATGTAGTTTTGCCACTTCCACTTGGTCCTCTAACTATTGTGATTTTTCCAGCATTAGAATTTAAACACAAGTCTCTAAGGATTGGTTTCTCAGCTGTTGCGGGATGGTAATAAATATTTTTTAAACTAAGCATTCTTTTTTATTGAGGCTGTGATCAAATAAATAAAGATTTTTCTATTTACTTTAATTAATTTACATTAGATTATGTTTGATATCTTTTAGTTTTTCTTTTTCAAGATCTATTGTTTATGGAAGTTCGATTTCGTGAAGTTGATCCTTTCAATTGTTGGATATGGCTTAGATATTCAGATGTTCCAAGTAAAGGAGAAAAAGATTACATTGATGGTATTTTTGATTCTTGGTATGTTCTTGGCCGACTTGGGGGATTCAATTCTGAAAATTTGCAAACTCATGAAATGGGTTCTGATGTCAGTTGGATGAGCTATGACAATGATGATAGTTCTTCTAGTCTTCCATCATTAATGCATAATCTTGGAGAGTTTGAATTTAATGAGTGTTGGTCTAGATGCTGGGTCGATTTAGGCACTTCTGATCTGATCGCAATTGATATTTTGATAAATGTACTTAAACAAATGGATGTTGATGTTATGAAAATAGAGGAACTAATTATTGGAGGAGTAAATCAAGATTGGCCAGTAGAGGAACATCCAGATGCAATTTTTTCATCATCAGATTAGTTTTATATGGCTGAGAAAAGAAGATTATTTATAAATCCAAATCGATTATGTGATGAAATCGATTCAAATGGAGAGTTGCTATTGACCTCTGATGAATCACATTATTTATTTAGGGTTATGAGAATGAGATCGGAAGATCTTTTAGAAGTAATTGATGGAAAAGGTCAACTTTGGAACGCAAAAATTGTTAAAAAAAAAATTATAAAACTTTCCGATGGTTATGATAAACCTCTTAAAGTCGTTTCAAGAGAAAGACCATTAATAGGCATTGCTGTAGTCATTCCTAAAAAAGGGTTTGAAAACTTTTTGCAAATGAGTTGTGAGATAGGCGTTGACATTATTCAACCATTAATTTCAAAACGATCAGTAGTTAAAGAATGCAGTGACGAAAAAATTATTAGATTTCAAAAAATCATTCATGAAGCCGTTGAGCAATCTGAAAGGCTCTGGAGTCCAGAATTAATGCAGGCTATGACATTTTTGAATTGGATAAATAATTTACCTCCCAAAGCTCACATCGGATTTGCCGCTACACGCATTGAAGACTTGCAAGATTATGTTAATTGGATAAAAGCAACACCACATGAGGTCAATCAAGTCTGGATGGTAATTGGCCCAGAGGGAGGCTGGAATAAAGATGAAGAGGCATTGGCTTTTGACACTGGTTTGGTTGGGGTGTCTTTGGGAGAAACTATTTTGAGGACATCAACAGCTGCCGTAAGTGCCTGTCAACTAATGACTTCATGGAGAAGGCTTAAATCATCACTTTAAGATTGAATATTTTTGATCTTAAAAACGTCTATTGTTTAGCAACAGGCATTCTTATGAATTGATGGGCAACTTGTCTTTTGATAGCGTTAGTTGGATTAATGCATTTTTGATCAATTTTTTGTTGATATTTTTGGGCCAAAGGCTTCCCTTTTTAACTAAGAAAGGTTGGATTCATGCTGGAGTACTTGGAACACTTTTATTAGGATCTATTAGCTGGAAGGGTTGGATATCAGTTTGTATTTATCTTTTGTTGGGAACTTTAGTTACAAAGATTGGATACAAAGATAAGGCTTCCCGAGGTATTGCTGAAGCCAGAGGTGGTCGACGTGGCCCTGAAAATGTTTGGGGGTCTGCTGCAACAGGTTGTACACTCGCAATATTAAGTAGTTTTTGGCCAAATTTTTCAAAACTATTCATGGTAGGTTTTGCATCGAGTTTCAGTGCAAAACTTTCCGATACTTTTTCAAGTGAAATTGGTAAAAGATTTGGTAAAAGAACTTTTCTAATTACGACTTTAAAGCCAGTATCACCAGGAACAGAGGGGGCAATAAGCATCGAAGGTTCGATGGCTGGTTTGTTAGGAAGTATTATTATGACTGTGTTTATGCTTAATCTATCGATCATTTCTGGTCTATCTGTTGCTTTTATAGTTTTCTTATCTGGCTATTTAGCAACTTTTTTGGAAAGTTATATTGGAGCAGTGGTGCAAAATAAGATTGATTGGATGACGAATGAATTAGTTAATTCTATTCAGACATCTATAGCCGCCATTATTTCTATCTTTTTATATTTAAATTTTATTTGAGGGGTCTATTTTAAATCAGCCCAATTAGTTAGCGCTGGCCATTCACTAATTTGTTTATAAATCCATTTGTGACCATCAGTATTCAGGTGTATCCCATCTGATGAGAGTAATTCTTTAAATGATAATAAGTTGATCATTTTTTCATGTATTGGTAAAAAAGGGACATTTAACTCTAAGCAAGTTTCTTCAATTTTATTTTCATATTTAGAACAAGCTTGATTTGAATACCAAAGACATTTTGCAAAAGGCATTGAGTCTTCATTAACAGGCGTTAATCCTATAATCATTACATCTACTTCTTTCTTTATTTCATTCACTAATCTTTTTAATCCAAACTTAAATGCATCTTCCGAAAGCTGAGGCCTGCCATCTTCCCTTCCAATTCTGGCGGTATCATTTAATCCAATAGAAAGCATAACGCCTTCAGGGACTTTTCTTCTTAATTCTCCTCTAGTTTCCCACTCGTTTTTATATCTTTTCGCAACTTTCTCTAGCCCATCACCTCTTACTCCCAGCGAGTAAATTATGGGTGCATTTTCTAATTTCAACCAATTTTGTCTTAATCTTTCGCACCATCCACCTCCTTCTATATCTCCCCATCCATAAACGCCACTATCTCCCATTATGATCAATTTTTTTGGATACTTATTCATAAGTTCGTAAGTTCAATAAAATTAATTTTTAAATTAATTAATTAAGTTATTAGTTGAATTTCTTAACCAATAGTTTTGTGAAGTGTTAAATAAGAACTCCCCTGAAATTGTTAATAGAGAAAAAGTAGTAGTTATTACCATAACTTGTGCCCAGTCGAAAGAACTTAGGGATTCCTGTAATTGCCATCCCAATCCTACTCCTCCAATAGCACCTATTATTGCTGTTTCTTTTAATATTACATCGGCTCTATATGAACCATAGGCTAAGTAACTATTACTTTTAGGAGCTAATATTCCATAAAGGGTTGCAGCCTTAATGCTTGAACCATTGTTATTAATTGCTAGATAAATATCTTTTTTTTGGTTTAATATACTATCTGTAAGTAATCTTCCCATAACTCCCATATGCGTAATTCCTAGTGATAAAGCTGCTACGGATATATTGGGACTTGTAAAAAGAAGAAGAATTATAGTGGTCAGGGGAGGAGGGATTAATCTGAAGAAACTCCAAATAAGATTTTGAATATTTAGAGATATCTTGTTTGGAAAAAATAATAGTAAAAGGGGTGGTGTCCCTATGGCAATTCCTGAGGCTAAAAAGGTTATTATGATTGTTGTTAAAATTAAGTTTATTATAGGTAGAGTATGAAAAGCATCTTTTAATGATTCAAATGTTGGTAAATTTATTGACGTATAGCTTAAGCTAGAAAATATATTAAAATTCAAATAATAAAGCCAAGTTAGACCTATTGATATAGATAGTAAGAATATTGATGATGAAGTCAAAATAGATTTCTTTATATTAATATCAGTAAATAAATAAGTCCTAATAAATCTTATAAAGTTCTCTAGTAAAATCATTACCAACCAAAGCATCCATAAGCAAGTCCACATTTCACTGAATGCCATCGATTTTGATGTTAAATATAATTCTGTTCCTATTCCTCCTAGTCCAAATATCCCAAGTAATGTTGCACCTCTAATTGCGCATTCTAGTCTGTAAGTAGCATATGTTGAGAGGATAGGTATTAACTTAGGAATTAGGATAGTTATTAATGAGGACATAGAATTTGATCCCGCTTGCTTAAGTGCTATTAATTGTTTTATGTCAAAGCTATCAAGTTGTTCTGATATTACTCGTGCGGTTAAAGCTGAATAAGGAATTACGATAGATAAAATAGCTACCCCAATATTTAAGCCTAGAACTTGTATAAGTAGAATACCCCAAACCACTTCATGTATTGATCTTGGAATGGCTAATAAATATTTTAAAAACTCACCTAAAACGGAAAAATTAGGTATGCTTTTCCAGAATAAATTTGTAGACAAAATTGCTAAAATTATGCCGAAAAAAATACTTATAACCCAGCTAGTTAATGCAATTGCAATAGTTACTTGTAGCCCTTCCCATGCGCTTTTAATTACTAAGTGATTAAGTGAAGGTTTTATAGCTGATGTTATAAAGAGAAATATTATATTTAGCCCACCTATATGAAATCCTTTTAAAACTTCTATTACAACAGGAATATAGGCTAATGATGGGATAAATGTTAATAAAGGTGCTACAGGTTTGATTAACTTCATTCTAAATTAGAAAATCAAATCAAGTTCTGATGATTTAATATCTAGAAAGGGTCTATCTATTAATATTTTTCCGTCTTTTAACCCAATAATTCTATCGAAATTATTAATTAAATTGATTTGATGAAGACTAATAAGGATTGTTTCAGGAATTTTTATACTATAATATTTCCTTTGATTAATTAATAAATTTAATATGTTTTTTGACAATATAGGATCTAAATTAGAGAAAGGTTCATCTCCCAGAACAATCTCTGGCTCTTGTCTTAAAAGGCGGGCAATGGCAACTCTTTTCTTCTGACCTCCTGATAGTTTGCTGATATAGGAATAAATATCTTTTTTAGAGAGATGAACTGCTGTTAAGCATTCTTGGCATAATTCCTTATCTATAATTCCTAGGAGATTTTTTAATGCCCACAGGAAATTGTGTTTGCTTAAAGCACCGCAGTTTATATTCTGCGCGACATTAAGTTCTTCTATCAAACATAAGTCTTGCCATATTGTCCCTATATTTGAAGATTCTCTTTTTGATATTTTGTTGATGTTATTACCTTTCCATATAACATTTCCTTCGCTTGGTAATAGCGATCCATTTGCGATAGATATTAATGTGCTTTTACCGGAACCACTCTTGCCAATAAGTGCTATTTTTTCACCTTGACTTACTGTTAAATTAATATTCTTTACTCTAATATTTTCTTTATGGTAAACGCTTATATTCTTTAATTCTAATAACTTTGTCACTTGATTTTTCCAATCTCTCTCCCAATTTTTTCTATGTTATTGTAGTTATCATTTTTTGAAGGTATAAATTTGTTTGCACTAAATAGTTCAAGAATTTGCTTTTGTCTTGTTGACTTTTGATTAAAACTTAGAAACACATTTGTTAAATCCTCTGTGAACCCTTCCCTGAACCTTTTATCTAAGTTTCCTTGCGCAAGCCAATGATAATCGTAGTAAGAGGGCGTTTCCCAAATCACAAAGACTTTTGATGGGTCAACGCGACCACTTTCTAAATTGCTTTCCCATACTTTTTCATTAAGAGCACCTGCCTCATATGAACCACTTTGAACAAGCATTAGCGTTCGATCATGACTGCCGCTAAACCCTGGGCTACCTCCTTTGAAATCTTTGAGTTGTACGCCTGCTTTGTTTAAAAAATATTGCGGCATCAATCTTCCTGATGTTGAACTTTCAGAACCAAAGGTAAAACGCTTTCCTTTTAGTGATGTTAAATCGTTTATGGTGTCTATCTTTTGCAAGGAACTTTTTTTGTTTGCAATAAAAACACTATGGAATTTCTCATCTACATCTCTTTGAACTAAAACTTTGGAGCCTGGCGTTTGAAGCCTTGCTTGAACGCCTGTTAACCCACCAAAAAAAACTAAATCTAGATTGCCAGTTCTAAAAGCTATTACAGCTGCAGGATAGTTAATAACGGGTACATAAATTACTTTGACATCAAGCTGTTCGCTTAATTCAGAAGCTAGAACGTTATATAGTCGATTAATCCGTTCTGGGTTTTGATCAGGTATCGCTCCAATGCGAAGTATTTCTTCTGCTTTTAAAGAATTGATAGTAGATAAATTAAATATAGATAAAAGACATAGGACTGTTTTTGTGAGAAATGATCCTATGTTTTTTTGATAGAAGTACTTAAATATCATTTAATATTTTATATATAATTTAGCAGTCTTTCAAATCTATTGATTCCATCGTTGATCATCTTATTTGAAGCAGCATAGGAAATCCTAATGCACTTATCATCTCCGAAGGCTATTCCAGGAACTATTGCAAGACCAACCTTTTCTAGTGCCAATTTGCAGAAACTTATTGAATCGATTTCCTCAAGATTAATTTCGGGGAAAACATAGAAAGCTCCATCGGGAGGGACAAAAGAAATATTTTTTATTTTTTTTAGTCTTTCTGTTATCAATAATCTCCTTTTATAATAAATTTCCGCCATTTCATGAACGCAATTTTTAGAACCTTGAAGTGCTGCAATAGCTCCTTTTTGAGCAAAACTACATACATTGCTTGTACTTTGACTTTGTAAAGCAATGGCTTTCTTTATTACCTCTGCGCTTCCTGTTAAGTATCCAATCCTCCAGCCTGTCATTGCCCAAGCTTTGGCAAAACCGTTGACTGTGAAAATTCTATCTTTTAAGTCTGGTGCGATTTTTGCGAAACTGTGATGAACTTGATTTGGAGAAATAAGAAATTCATAAATTTCATCACTCATTAATAAAATTTTTGGATGTCTTCTTAAAAAATCGGAAATAGTTTTAATTTCTTGCTCAGTTAAAACACAGCCAGTTGGATTACTTGGAGAGTTAATAATTAATAACCTTGTTTTTTCAGTTACTTTTTCTTCTAGAGAATTGATATCTATTTTGAAATTATCTTTGGTTGAAGATTTAATTTTAATTGGCTTGGCACCAGCTAAAAGAGTTATCTCTGGGTAACTAAGCCAATAAGGAGCAGGAATAAGAACTTCATCTCCAGGATTCAAAACTACTTGAAATAAATTGTATATTGCTTGTTTGCCTCCATTAGTTACTAAAACATTTTCAGTTTTCGTTGGAACTTTATTTATTTCTGATTGTTTTTGAGCAATAGCTTCTCTTAATTCAGGATCTCCAGCTGCAGGTCCATAACGAGTTTTCCCATCTTTTAATGCTTTTAGCGTTGCATCGATAATAAATTCAGGGGTATCGAAATCAGGTTCACCTGCACTTAAACTACAAATGTTTTTACCCTCGGCTTTTAAAGCTTTAGCTTTTGCACTGATCTCAAGAGTTAGAGAAGGTTTTATGGAGAGAGCTCTTATAGATATCTGTGATTTGTCAGTCATCTTCGAAGCATAACTTCAAAATGTTTTTGTTAGATTCACTTTTGAAGTGAATTGATCTAATAACAAACTTACTACTTATTCAGATACCTGCATGCCTTTGATGAACATAAACTTTGTAATTGCTTCTGAAAACCCTAAAGAATTGGCTGGATTTTATGCCAAGATCAATTCTGACAAGGTGAATAAAGGTTTTAATGCAACTCATTATTTTATTTCATTAAGTAATCGATCCAAAATACATTTTTATCGTCCTAATGAAAATCACGAATGGCAAAGGAAAGGAAACTCAACCTCGTTGTGTTTTCAACGTGAACCTTGTGAAGATCCATCAAAAATCATAGAAAGCTGGACATTTGAGATCTTGAAAATAGGAGGTATTACTATGGGAATTCCAAAATTGGCGAATTTTGGGTCTGAGCAATGGATGCTTGATCCAGAGGGCAATCAATTCTTAATTTTGGTCCCTTATCTTTTAAATGGATCAGATATGGAAGCTTTAATGTGAACAAAAATATCCCCTCTCCTAAAGACGTTTCTAAAGTTTGTGATTTAAGCAAACCCATAAACAAAATTGTTGTATCAAGGGGTAACCCTCTGGCTAAATTAATGATTATTGGAGAAGCTCCAGGAGCAAAGGAGGAGGAGATAGGAGAGCCTTTTGTAGGAAGGTCAGGAAAATTACTTGATAAATTGCTTCAAAATGCAGGGATTGATATCAACGAGGATGTTTATTTTTGCAACGTGGTCAAATGTAGACCGCCCCAAAACAGGCGCCCAACAAAGATTGAAATCCAAGAAAATCTTCCGTGGTTGTATCAACAAATAAAACTTGTAAATCCTAGAGTAATCGTCCTAGTTGGAGCAACAGCATTCGAAGCGATTTTGAAAATCAAGTCTCGTATTAGTCTCTTCAGGGGAAAATGGATTGATTGGGAGGGCAAACTTGTAATGCCTGTTTTTCATCCATCATTTTTACTTAGGAACCCATCTAAAGAGGAAGGAAAACCAATGAGTCTGACTAAATCGGATTTTTTAAAAATTAAGGAAAAAATTGATTTTTTATAATAGCCCTTAAATATGTCATTCTTATTTATTAAAGAGGCTCAATTGTTAACCCATGATTGCGACCCTGGAAAAGAATATGGAAGGTAATAATCTATCTCAGCGATATAGCACCAGAATTATTCGTAGAGATACTAGACCTGTGATGGTCGGTGATATTGGCATCGGTGGAGATAATCCAGTGCGTGTTCAATCAATGATTAATGAAGATACGATGGATATAGAGGGTTCAACGGCCGCAATAAGGAGATTGCATGAAGTTGGATGTGAGATAGTCAGATTAACAGTTCCAACTCTTGCAAGTGCAAAAGCTGTTGGGGAAATAAAAAAACTTCTTGCTAGCACTTATCAACCAGTTCCTTTAGTCGCGGATGTTCACCATAATGGAATGAAAATAGCTTTGGAAGTTGCTAAGCATGTAGATAAAGTTCGTATCAACCCTGGATTATTCGTTTTTGAAAAACCTGATCCCAATAGAACTGAATTTACTCAAGATGAAATTGATGTAATTAAAGAGAAGATCATACAAAAATTCGAACCAATTGTTAATACTCTAAAAGAGCAAAATAAGGCTCTCAGAATAGGAGTTAACCATGGCTCTTTGTCGGAAAGAATGTTATTTGCTTATGGAGATACACCTTTTGGAATGGTTGAATCAGCTATGGAATTTATTCGAATATGTCATTCGTTAGATTTTCACAATATTGTAATTTCAATGAAGGCTTCTCGAGCACCTGTAATGTTGGCTGCTTATAGAATGATGGCAGACACAATGGACAAAGAGGGATTTAATTATCCTTTGCATTTGGGAGTAACGGAAGCTGGAGATGGGGATTATGGAAGAATTAAAAGTACGGTAGGTATAGGTACATTATTATCCGAGGGTATTGGAGATACCATCAGAGTTTCTTTAACAGAGGCACCCGAGAAAGAAATACCAGTTGCATATTCAATTTTACAAGCGGTTGGCTTGAGAAAAACTATGGTTGAATATATTAGTTGTCCCAGTTGTGGTAGAACATTATTTAATTTAGAGGAAGTTGTAGCAAGAGTTAGAGAAGCTACTCAACATTTAACGGGTCTGGATATTGCTGTTATGGGTTGTATTGTTAATGGACCTGGAGAGATGGCAGATGCTGACTATGGTTATGTAGGTAAAGGTGTTGGAACTATTGCTCTTTATAGAAATAGAGATGAAATCAAAAGGGTGCCCGAGGATGAAGGAGTTCAGGCCTTAGTTGATTTAATTAAAGAAGATGGTAAGTGGGTAGACCCTTAAAAAAGAATATATATTTTAGTTGTTTTATTATTAGAAAAATTATTTGATAATTATGTTGAAGAAATTTTTAAAAATCTTTTTTTTAATAGCTTTTTTGCCTTTGCCATCTTTTTCCTTTCAGGCTAATTCTTCTACTTTGATTGCAGACAATCCAAAGGAGATAATTGACCAGGTATGGCAAATTATATATAGGGACTTTTTGGACTATTCAGGGAAATATAAGGCAGAGGATTGGATTAAATTAAGAAAGGAAATACTGTCAACTAGATATTTTGATAATGAAGATGGATACGCTGCTATAAAAGAGATGTTGACAGTATTGGATGATCCTTATACAAGATTCTTAGACCCGAAAGAATACAATGAAATGAGAATAGATACTACTGGTGAATTGATGGGAGTTGGTATTCAAATTTCTCTGGATAAAGATACTAATCAAATTGTTGTTGTATCACCGATAGAAGGAACACCAGCTTTTCGCGCAGGAATAAAACCTAAGGATATAATCGTATCTATAGACGGTAAGCCTATCGAAGGTCTGAGCATAGATAGTACCGTTAAACTTATTCGAGGTAAAAAATGTACGAAGGTTGAACTAGGTATAATTAGAGAAGAAGAGTTATTAAATGTCTCATTAATACGAGATAGAATTGAAATTAATGTAGTTGATAGTCGAATAAATGAGACAGCTTTAGGGGTGAAAATTGGTTATCTAAGGTTAAAACAATTCAATGCAAAATCCCCAAAAGAAATGAGTTTATCGATTATTAAATTAGAAAAACAACAACCTTTTGGCTATGTATTAGACCTTAGAAGTAATCCTGGTGGTTTGCTTGAGTCAAGTATTGAAATTGCTAGACAATGGATAAATACAGGAATTATTGTTAGTACTCAAACAAAAGATGGTATTACTGATATTAGGAAAGCTAAAAGTAGCGCATTAACTAACAGACCAGTTGTAGTTTTAATTAATGAAGGATCTGCTAGTGCTAGCGAGATTCTCTCTGGAGCAATTAAAGATAATAGAAGAGGATTATTGGTTGGGGAAAAGACTTTTGGTAAAGGATTAGTTCAATCTGTAAGGCGTCTATCTGATGGATCGGGTCTAACAGTTACGGTCGCTAAATATTTAACACCAAGTGGTAAAGATATTAATAAAAATGGAATAGAGCCTGATATTAGAGTAGATCTTTTGTTAGACGAAAAAAATAAATTAACTAATTCAGATCTAGGTACTTTTAAAGATAGTCAATATGTTGCGGCTGAAAATATATTACTTAAGAAGTTTAGAGTTGAAAACAATAAAAAGTCTTATAAGCCCTTGAAATCTAATTTAGGCTTCGCCTTGCAAAATAGTTAAAACTTATCAATTCTTCTATATCCATACCAGTCAGGAACGAGTTTTTCACTTCTTTTTTGAGGATCTGCTATTAAACTTATTTGCCAATTCTTTATCTTAATAGGATGAATATTGTCAACATTTTTAAAATAATTTATACCTGAGTAATCATCATTATGTTTGTTTTTTAAATTTGTTTCCCAATTTTTTTTTGCTTTTCTCTTTGCCTCAATTGATTTCTTTGCGACAATTAAATTAAATTCGTGTTCTTCATACATCTTTTCTGGATTGTATCCACCTAAATTAACAAACCAAAGTAATAAATTTTCTTTTTTTAAGCTAATTAAATTATCTTTATTAGATTTTGATACGACAATTTCATATCCATCAACATATTTAATACATTTATAACTATCAATATGAAGGCCGCTTTTCTTTCCTATCCATTGCTTCCTAAGCTCAGGAAATGTGTCCTCTATTGATCTACCTAATACCCATCTTACATCATGTATTTCTATATTGCTTTTTAAACTTCTTCCCCCTAATACAACAATATAAAGGGACAAATCCATAGGATTAATTTAATTACTCATATCCAGCATCTTTTTCATTGGTTTATAGGCCATTGCTCTAATATTTTCATCCATTTTTAATTCTGGGCCCATTTCTTTTAAACATTTATATACTTTTTCTAAGGTATTCATTCTCATGTATGGACATTCATTGCAACTACATCCATCTAATCCAGGAACTTCAATATATGTCTTTAGAGGGTCTTTTAATCTCATCTGGTGGATGATTCCTGGTTCAGTAAGAACTAGAAATTTATCTTGGTTACTTTTTTGAGAGTAATTAAGTAATTTGCTTGTTGAACCAATGAAATCAGCCAAATCTAATAGATTTTCTTGACATTCAGGGTGGGCAAGGACTTCAGCGGTAGGATACTTGATTTTTAATTTTATAAGAGATTCTTCATTGAAAGTTTCATGTACAAGACATCTCCCAGGCCATAAGGTTAATTTGCGACCACTTTGACGTTCAACCCATCTACCAAGATTCCTGTCAGGTGAAAATAAAATTGGTAAATCTTTGGGTAATTGTTTTACAAGATCAACTGCGTTACTGCTTGTACAGATCAGGTCACTTTTTGCCTTTACTGCAGCACTGCAATTTATGTAGCTGATAGCAAAATGATCAGGATGTTTATCTAAGAATTCTTGGAAGTCATCTGGTTGGCAGTCGTCTGCGAGAGTGCATCCAGCATCAAAATCAGGAAGAAGGACAGTTTTTTCTGGACATAAGATCTTTGCTGTCTCAGCCATGAAATGAACTCCACAAAAAACAATTACATCAGCATTTGTCTCCGAGGCTTTTCTGGATAATTCAAGAGAATCTCCGATGAAATCGGCAATATCTTGTATTGCGGGCTCTTGATAGTAATGAGCAAGAATTATTGCATTTCTTTTTTCGCGCAGAAAATTAATCTCATCAGTGAGATTATTGCTTTTATTTGAGACTGATATGTCAGTCTTGTAATAGGAAACAGTAGTAATTAGTTTCCAAATGAACGTGTTGGGGCAGTATAGAGGTTAATTTCCTAAATAATCTGTCAGATATCCGAATCGCTATCGCAGGGGATTTGCATGGGGCTTGGGGTCATGATGATCTGGATTTGCTTTTGGAACTAAATCCTGATGGTGTTTTATTTGTTGGCGATCTATCTGATGGTGATTTAAGAATTGTTCGTGCAATAAGTAAAATCTCTATTCCTACATCAGTAATACTTGGAAATCACGACAGAGGGAAAGACGGATCTGGAGATATTTTAAAAGCACAATTGGATTTATTAGGCGAAAAAAATTGTTCCTGGAATTTATCAAAATGGAAACTGAAAGAGCTTTCTGTCGTTGGGGCTAGACCTTGCAGTGGTGGGGGAGGATTTTTCTTAACACAAGAGGTTAAGTCGGTGTTCGGGGAGGTCAGTCTTGATGAGTCTGTCCTTAGGATTGTTTCTGCGGCTAAGTCTGCACCATTAGATTTTCCTTTATTAATTCTTGCTCATTCTGGTCCAGTGGGCCTTGGGTCAGAGGCTTCAAGCCTTTGTGGAAGAGATTGGAAATTGCCATCAATGGATTGGGGAGATAAAGATCTTGGGATCGCAATTGACCAAATCCGTAAATTTAGGATTCCAGAATTAGTTGTTTTTGGTCATACTCATCATCAATTAAGAATTGGAGGGAATCGAACTAGAAAAACTTTTGCTCAAGATCTATGGGGGACATCATATTTAAATGCAGCTTGCGTTCCAAGAAGAGGTATTGATTCTACAGGTGAAAATTTGTGTCATTTCTCTTGGGTTGAGTTCTCGAAAGGCAAGCTTGTTCATGCATCACACAGATGGTTTAGGAATGATGCCTCAATTGCATATAAAGAGATTTTATTAAACAAAAAGAATTAGTATTTATTAGATTTATTGTCTTCATAATCAATTGATTTTAACTTTGCTTATTTAAATCAGGTTCCTTAAATTTTCTTTCTGCAATCAAATAAGCACCAATTGCAGAGCCTATAAATCCCAAAATATTTCTCATTAAAGGCAAAATATCATTCGTTCGTGTAACCACAGGAGCAATACCAAAAATCCCAAAAAGCATTATCCAAAGCGGGGAGAGGAGCAAAAGCCACCCTATTGAAAATGACTCATTTTCTTTTCTTGGTGAGGCTGCGAAACCAGCAATAACTCCTCCCAATAAAGATGTCAATAAAGTCCATTGCCATTGTTCCTGAGGTAAGCCAGGTACAACCTCGCAACCACCACGGTCTAAACATGTCTCCACAGCTTTTATTGAAGCTAAGATTGCACCGTCCTCTCCGTTATCTCTTACATAAAATTGATTGCCAAACCTGGTTTGTAATTCCACCCAAAATATTCTGGGCATTAGTGCAAAATAAGCATCTCCAACATTGAAACTCAGTAAATTCCCTCCTCTAGGATCAGCGATTATGAGTAAACTTGTCTCATCTAGATTCCAAAAGTCTTTGACAGCCAAACCAGGTGTTTTCTCATATTGCGACAAAACCCTTATCTTCCACCCAGTATCTTTTTCATAAGAGTTTAACGAGTTTTCCAACTCTAATCTTTGTTTCTCACTCAGTGTTTTTGCTAGATCGATTATTGGTGTTTGTTCTTTTGGTAGTAGTTCAGGATTATCGTAAGCATATGCGTCCCCTACCATTGAAAACATCATTACAAGTCCAAGACAAAATATTAGGACTCTGTTAAATGATTTCTTAAGCATGTGCTTGATTTCCTCTGAAGGTATTCTCCATCATGATTGACCCGACCGCGAGATGTCCCGAATGGTTAATTGATCGAATTTTAAATAGCGGTGGTTCAATTAGCTTCTATAAATATATGGATTTAGTTTTAAATGATCCTGAAAATGGATTTTATTCAACTGGAAAATTGAAAATAGGTAAGGATGGAGACTTTTGTACTTCACCGTCTTTAAGTAATGATTTTGCACGACTATTAGCTATTCAAGTTATTGATTGGCTTCTCGATCTGGAAAAATCTGGGGTTGATTACGAATTGTTTTCTCTTATTGAGATTGGTCCGGGAGAAGGGACTTTATCAAGAGATTTGATAATGGCCATTGCTGAAACAGCACCAGATTTAACCAATAAAATTGAGCTTATTCTAGTTGAATTAAATGTGGGAATGAGAAGACGACAAGAAAAAGTAGTTAATAGTTTAAAGGGGATAAATTGTCGCTGGAGCAACATCGAAGATCTCATTTTAAGTCCAGTAACAGGCGTGATTATTGCTAATGAAGTTTTGGATGCATTCCCCGTTGAGAGGTTGGTTTTTAGTGATAATAAAGTTTTTAGACAGGGAGTTTCTTTGAACAAAACAAATGATGAATATTTCCTGGAGTTTGTTGATCTCAAGCCTACTTCTGAGATTATAAACTTTTTGAATGAATCTAATAGTCTTTTAAAGATTGAGTTTCCACCAAAGCATATCTGTAATAGATGGGTAACTGAATGGCATTGTGATGTACCGAGTTGGCTTGGAAAATTGTCAAAGGTTTTAATCAATGGTTCATTATTAATCGTCGACTATGCAATGGAATCTAAGCGCTATTACAACGCAATGAGAAAAGAAGGTACTCTTATTTCCTATAGAAATCAGAAAGCAAATTCTAATGTTTTAAAAGATGCTGGCTTCTGTGATTTGACAGCACATTTATGTATCGAATCAACAATTAATTATGCTCTGACTAATGGATGGAAGTTTATGGGTGAGACTAGGCAGGGACAAGCACTCTTGGCCTTAGGACTTTCAAATTTTCTTTATTCCCTTCAAAATACAAGTAGTAATGATCTATCAGCTGCATTAAATCGAAGAGAGTCATTATTGAGGCTAGTTGATCCAATGGGACTAGGTGACTTTAGGTGGTTGGCTTTTCAGAAGGATAATAGTGATGATCTGATTTTAGGAAAACGTTTTCTTGAAGAGCCAGTTAGCTAATTTTTTGCAAGCATTCGTGTATTTCTTTATTAGAGATATTATTGAATAATTTTACATCACCAATTTTTAAAGGCATAACGAAACTGACCTTGCCGTTTTTAACTTTCTTGTCTCCTTGAAGTGAGCTTAGAACACTTTCTATTTCAAGCTTGGGCCACTTAGATGGTAAACCTGCTTTCTCTATTAGTCGTTGCTGTCTCTTTGCATCCACGTCTTTCCATAGTCCCCTTTGAACTGCTAACTGGCCGACAGCAACCATGCCCATTGCTACGGCCTCTCCATGAAGCCATTTCCCATACCCACAAAGATTTTCTATTACGTGGCCAAACGTGTGCCCATAATTTAAAAATGCTCTAACTCCACTTTCCTTCTCATCTTTTACAACAATTTCTGCTTTAGATTTAGCAGAACGCTTAATTATTTCTATTAGTAGTTTTTCTTTTATGTTTAAAAAATCAGAAATATTATCTTGTCTTTCTAGAAGTTCGAATAGTCCCAGGTCTGATATAACTCCATACTTTATTATTTCAGCCATACCTGCTTTAAACTCTCGTGATGGGAGAGTAAATAATGTTTTAGGGTCTATTAGCACCAATTTAGGTTGATGAAAAGCACCTATAAGATTTTTACCTTTCGAATGATTTATACCTGTTTTACCACCAATAGAAGCATCAACCATGGCAAGTAATGTTGTAGGGATTTGGACTACATGAATTCCACGCAACCAAGTAGCAGCTGCAAAACCAGTCATGTCTCCAATCACGCCACCTCCTAGGGCAATCATTAATGATCCTCTTTCTAATCTCGCTTCGTATGCTGCATCATGGATGTAATCTATAGATGATTGATTTTTTTGGTCTTCTCCAGCTTTTATTATTAAAAGTTTTGGATTGAATTTACTTTTAATCAGACTTTTAATTATGCAATCACCATAGTGATCCGAGACTTCCTTGTTAGAAACGACTAATACTTTTAGTCCTTCTCTAAAACCAATGTTATATAGCTCATCGCCTATGCATTCAAGACTACTTTTCCCAATAACTATTTCGTATGGATTACTAGTTAGAGAGACTTTAATATGGTGGTTGTCTTTATTCACAGTTTTGAGGATAGATGATTTTTGATGGTTTATTACGTTAAATCATCAAAATATAGAAGTAATTATATGGTTGACGAACACATTTGATTAGCAAATGATATGTATTCATATACGTTCAGTATTTATTTCGGGATCAAAATAATCACGCGGTGGAATATCATTTGGGTTGTGAATTAAGGATGTTTTTATTAAAATCACACTTCAAACAATATTTGTTTGTTTGTTTGTTTGTTTGTTTGTTTGTTTGTTTGTTTGTTTGTTCGCGATTTTGTTATTTTCCTGCAAGTGAGTAAAACTTTAAAAATGAGGCCTTTAACTAAATGATTGGGGTCGTAGGTGGAGGACAGCTGGCAATGCTGCTTGTTGAGGCTGGAAAGAAAAGAGATATTGATGTGGTTGTTCAGACGGCAGCCAAAACTGATCCTGCTGCTAAAAAGACAAGTCATGTCATTTTGCATGATCCTACTAATCCCGTAGGTACAAAACTTCTTGCTGAAAAGTCCCGCTTGATTACTTTTGAGAATGAATGGGTTGATATTGCGAGTTTACTTCCTATTGAAAAAAATGGGGTTACTTTTGTCCCTAAACTTCAATCAATTAGACCTTTAATTAATAAAATTACTCAAAGAGAGCTATTGAATAGTCTTGATATTCCCTGCCCTGATTGGTTACCAATACCGTTAAAAAATTCATCGGATTTTGATCTTCCTGCAGATTGGGAATTTCCATTGATGGCAAAAGCTGCCAAAGGTGGATATGACGGCAAAGGAACAAAAATTGTTAAGAATCTAAAGCAACTTAAAGAATTTTTGTTGGTTGAAAGAGAAGAACAGTGGATGTTAGAGAAATGGGTCTCTTTTGATAAGGAATTGTCAATTGTTTCTAGTAGGGATTTAAAAGGTATTGTCCGTAGTTTGCCAATAGTAGAAACATATCAATCTAAACAAGTTTGCGACTGGGTCCTTGCTCCAGCTGACATCAATCATGACGTGGATCTTATGGTTAAAAATATCGTATCTTCTTTGCTTGCCGAATTGGAATATGTAGGAGTTATTGCTATTGAATTTTTCTATGGATCTGAAGGATTACTTGTAAATGAGATAGCTCCAAGGACTCATAACTCTGGTCACTTTTCCATAGATGCTTGTACTAGTAGTCAGTTTGATCAGCAAATATGTATCACATCCGGGATTAATGTTCCTATGCCTGAAATGTTAGTTAATGGTGCTTTGATGGCAAATTTGCTTGGTTTACAAAGTAACTATCCAAAAACACTTAGCCAGAGATTGGATGATTTAAGGAGTATTCCTGGCTTGAATGTTCATTGGTATGAAAAAGAAGAAGAGAAAAAAGGTAGGAAGCTTGGTCATGTTACTTATCTTTTGAAAAATAAAGATGCTTTACCTAGAAAAAGAGAAGCATTGGATGTTTTAAAAACCATAAGGTCAATTTGGCCTACCTCATGATGATATTTTGTTTAGATTGTTCTTGTACTGCTTTGTTGGTATTGGCCTTCTCAAGTGCTCTGATCTGACTCTCTTTCGATTTGGGGAAGCTGTCGTGAAAGTAACGTATACCAGCTTGCTCTGGAAACGAAGCTTCACTTTGATTCCCCCTCTGGTTCTTCCAGGTCGATGCTTCTTGGGCCTTACGGCAAAGCGGTGCATCTTTAATTGAGTTGATGAAAATAATATATTTTTTTTGAGAATTTAATTCATTAAATCTTGTCTTTATTTATTTACATAGAATGAATTTTATCCTTTCAAACAAAAAGACCTCAAGAGGTTAATCCTCTGGATTTGCGGACCTTTCGAAGTAGTTCATGATCTTCTCTCGCTCTTTTATCAAGAATGGCTATGTCTCTTCTGGCTTTTTTATCAACTTTTAGAATATCTTCTCTTGCTCTTTGATCAAGTAGTGCAACATCTTTTCTTGCCCTCTGATCAATGTTTTCAAGATCTGCTCTAGCTCGTTGATCAACATTCTCTAAATCGATTTTTGCTCTTTCAACCATGCTCGTCATTGAGTCGACCATCATTGATAAAGCTGCTGGAACTTGTTTCCCGGAAGCTGAAAAAGAGGACTGCTCATTAAGACTAATACTAGTGTTTGCTTTATTCGAAGCCATAGGTTTAGTTAAATTAGGCTTTCATTAATTAGAAGCCTTTTTCTTTATATTTCCATTATCTCCTTTTATTAGCCCAAAAAATCAAAATCTTCTGAAGAAAAACGAGATGTAATAGTGAGACGATGATTTTGCTGGGAAAAGCTCATAGTTTTTCTTTTATCATTTTTTCAGACATAATTGTAATCTAGATTTTAAGACAAATTAACAAGATTTCTAAAAAAAATAATTAATAGTATTTTCCCTTTGGATATAGTCTAGCTATTTTCTCTTTTTGATTTTCTTTTTCTAGCTCTTTTCTTTTCCGATCTTTGTATGAATCATCATTTTCATTAAGCCTAAAAAAAACAAAATAGAACATAAGGCCTGTAAAAATTAATCCGATGAATAGTACCCAGAAACCAATTAATCCTGTAGGAGATAAGTAGTCAATATTCAAAGAACTATTTCTCATTTATACCAAATAAAATATTATTCTCATATATTATCTAGAATAAATTCAAAATGAAGGAATAGCTCTAAATTTGTATACGACTCTTTTTTTTACTTTCAACTCAAAGATTTATTAGCATGAATGAGAATTTTTACGCATTAACATAAAGTAGAATTTAATTATTATGATTAGTATTATCTTTATTTCGAAATGGAAGAAACCCATAACTATGCATTGAACCTCCTCGTGCCATTAATGGGAATTGCTCCGTTGCTAATGCTGTTTATATTGAAAGGAGAGAAAAAATCTAAAGTTTCAAAGAATTGGACTAGATCTACTAATTAGTACTATAGAAAAAGTCTGATTTTATTTTCATCAAAATAATAATTACTTATACAAACACTTAAAAACAAAAATTATTATTAGATAAATTAATTTTTTCTATAAATTTAATTTTTCAATGCAAGTATTTATTTGTTAAGATACTTATTAACTCATAGGTAATTTCATAGAAATTAAAGTTGATAATCAAGTGATGACTCAACATAAGTTTGTTCGGTTTTCACTCGCAGTAACCTTTTCTTTACGCTATATTAATTGTCGATTAATTATTTAATACATCAAGTTTGAAATGAAAAAAAAACAAACCCAACAATTTTCAAAGTTTTTTCTTAAAGATTTAAAGACAAAAAATTCTAAAAATAACGATGATAATTCGACCTTATATGATTTCCTTTCTCTCAATCTAGATAACTGATTTTTTAGGTTTAAATCAATTTCTAGCTATCAGTCAAAAAAACCTGAATAAAGTTTTGAAGATAATTATTTTATCATTAAAAATTTGTCTTAAACATTAACATCCTTTGAAAATAAGATTTTAGATTAATATTGATATTAAGTACCTTTAAGTAGTTAATATCCAGAATTTTAGTAAGACTATTAAAAACCTAAAATTTAATATAAATTAAAAAAATATTATTAGTATTTATTATATTTCTAGAGATATGACCACATGCACCCAATTAAGTATAATTTATAGTTGGAGTTTCGATGATGATCTCTATTCTATTGACATGACTCAGATTCTAGAACTTCTTATTAGGCAAGAATTACTACGATTTGTATTAGGATTTTATGCTTACAAAAACTTTAGAGATACAATTCCATTTAAAAGATTGATGATAAGTGAATTTACCTAAAAAAGTTTTGTTAATTTATCATGAAATATAATCGTTCAATAGTAGATTTAGTTACTTAATAAATTTCAAGTATGAAAACGGCACAAGATAGATATTTTGAATGTTTAGAAGTGTGTATTGAAGATGAACAGGGAAAATCTTGTCGACAAGTATGTGCGCCAATATTAAACGATGACCCGTATGACCATCCTACAGTTCCAATAAATAAAAATCAGTAGATATTGATTTCTTATATTCAAAAATTTTATATTTAAATCTATTACTTCATACTAAAAAATTAAATTTAAATAAGAAACGCTTATTTTCCACTATTGTTGTAGAGTTTGATGGTCACTTTATTGATTGGTAGTTCTTTTCGGATATTAAATTAGCTAAAATAATCCAAGTAATATTTAAATCATGGATACTCCAATAACACATATAAATTTATTTAATGCAATGCTAGCTCTTTATGTAATTGGTTATCAAATTTCTATATGCTCTGATTGGAGCTGGATACCAATGAACGAAGAAGATTATCAGCTTCCTTATCAAGATAAATGGAGTAGAACCAGCTAGCAAATTTTTTGGCCTAAATTAATTGGAATCTTTATTCTTAATAACACAAATGATATTTATATTTAGTAGAGAATAACATTTGATAATGATAGTAGTTAAAATTTAAACTCTTTATTTTTATCTACGTATTTTGTTTAAATGTTAAAGCAAGCCAACTAACTTAATTTACATCTAAAAACTTAAATATTTTGAACTACATGAAATAAACCAAAGGAATAACCACCAATGAGAATCCATCCTAGTATTGCAGAGATTATAGTTGATCTCCTGTTGTGTCTTCTTATTGCATTCTCTATCATTTCATTTACGTCTTCTCTATTTATTAAATTAGTTGATTTTGGATTGGTAGAAGTCATTTTTTTTATGTAAATTTGATGCTTTGAGATTGTTTATAAATCTCGGGATAAACAAATTCAATATTTAACTGAAGTTGTTTAATTAAGCAATGGCGACTCTCTTACTGGTTAATCTAAGTAGATGTTGTTAGAGAGCTTGAAAGATAGAGAGAGAGTTGGTATGTAAATATTTGTTAAGACTATAATGGATTTTTCTGGAAGTTGTGTAGGTAAAATCACCTTATTTGGATTTTTAGTTGAGGTAATGTAAGTTTCTGCTTTAATTTGATCTGTTCAGAAATTTTATTTGTTCAAAAATACAAGTTTTTCATCGTTAATAGATCTTTCTGAAAAACCTTGTTTTAATTAGTGCTTCTGTTTCCACAGTTATATTTCTTAGATGAAGTAATGAGTGTAAATTAATGGCGAAAAATACACTATTAGAAAAAGATTAGCACTTAAAAAGCTAGAATTTATATTTTGATTTCTCAGATTATTGGTGACAAGATCAATTCATATCAAGTCTGATCAGATCAGATCAAATATCAAATAAGAATAATTTGTTTAATTTTAATAGCCTGCTACTTAAGCTTATGTATATAAGTCAATTTTATAATTTGTTTTTAGTTTTTATCTAATGAAATCCTATATACAAAAACTAGGTTATAAATTATTTTCATTATTGTCTGTTTCATTCTTCTCTAAAAGCTTTTTGGTCAGAAAAGAATATGATGCTTGGTGTTTTTCCTTCCATTCCTTGTGTTCTTTTATCTGGTTTTTTAACTTTTCTAAACTCTCTTTTTCTTCTGGATAAACTCTCTCTAGGTATTCAGGACTTAAATTTATATTACCTTCAAATTCATAAACCATTTCCTCGAAAGATTCGCATATTCCAAGGATATCTGCCATGAAATCTTCAAATTCATCAATATTTATTTCTTGAAGTACTTTCCTTAATTTGCTTTGACTTAATTCTTCAGGCTCCCATTCTTTTTTTAAAACATGAAGAAGATTAAGTTGGCCTATTCTATCAAGAAGATCCCACTTGGATGCATCATCGGCTGAATAAAAATAGGAGCCATCTCCAGATTGATAAAACTTGCCTCTTTCTTTATCCATTTATGTAAAAACGAGAATGTATTAAATCTTCTCTGTTAGGTCTACAGTGGTATGGCATTTGATTTGATTATAAATAAATTAGTTTAGTAAAGTATCGAATCTTTGTTTATATTATATACATTAGGTTAGCATTTATTTTCAAATTTTTCTATTTTCGGATTATTTTTAGATTTAGCATCTCTTTATGCGAACTATTAAGCTTATATTTTAGCAGCTAAATATTATTTTTAATCAAAAAAATCTAATGGAAAGGGACCAACAGTTTTTGTGATTAATGAATCATCATCATTTTGACAACTTATTAATATACCCTCTCCCAAGCCAAATTCAATCCTAGAGTGAATTTCCCCTGTTTTTTGATTGGCCTTTAAAAATATTGGACCGTCTGAATTAGGCAATGTGACGCATCTCATTTTCTTGTATTGAAATTTTTCTTCTATTTTTCTAACTGCATTGATTCCTTTCTTTAATGAAGGTGACATAACTCCTATAGTTATCCAGTCTGATTCACGAATAATATTAGTAAGTTCATTATAAAGTATTTTGGATTGCTTTTTATTGAGTTTAGGCGCAGATCTCAACTTATCTAAGTCTTCTAATTTACAGATGTCAATATTTTCTACAGTCATTTAGATCTTCATTTTGTATATATTAACAGCAAAAGTAATCTTTCTATATTTTATTTATAATAATATTTATTTTAATTATTCAATCTAATAATAAATTAGTAAATGAATATATATTTGTAGATTCTTTTAGGTGAATTTTGATTCTACCCTTGCAATTCATCTTATCACTATTAATTAAGACTGTTTGATTCTTTTATTCTTCTAGATTCATGTAGTTGTTCTAATTCGTTGTAGACGTCACGCAATGTTTTCTGGATGTGATCTAAATTATCTATTGCTCCAAGCGAATTCATTGCTTTTATAAGGCTTTCTTTCGCTTCTATTAAACCACGACATTGGGTGCTACCAGCTTCAGAAGACATTTTCGTTTGAGTTATCGCTATATGTTTATTATATCTATGCTTTTAAATGAGTAATTTTTTCAGCTTTTTTAAATTATTATTTCTTTAACTTCACTTTAGATTTACAGGCTTGACGAAGCCTGGTTTCTTAATTAAAAACAAAATTAAGACTTTATTTTTTGATGGCAAAAATAGATAAAATTACTGCCCCCTCTGGTTGGCTCATAGATCCTCACAATAAATGGGTTATTCACTTTGATTTTAAAAAGGTATCTAATGAACAGATCTCTCCGAACTTCACTATTGATATGTGGGGGGTTGTTCCAAACGGTAAACCTATGAAATTTAAAAGCAGAAGAAAGGTGACAAAGGAAGATTCACTCAAGACTTGGAATCAATTGGTTTCATCCAATTGGGTTGAATTTGACTATGAAAAGAACATTACAGCTTGAAAAGCATTTTAACTTAATGTGCATTTTGCTCTTTAATAGGTAATATAAAATTAAGTATTATGATTTTATAAATTGCTAAATGCTTTCCATAAACTTCTCAAATTATCTTTTATATTCACACTTGTGCTTACTGGATGGACGTCAATTATTTTATTATCTAATACTACATTTACATTAGAGATTAAGGATTTAATAACTAAAATGTACTTGAATCAAAAGAATTTTATTTTTAATGTTAAGGAACTATCACTTATACTAGTAAAGGATGCAAATGAGCGGTTTTCTAAAAAAAATCAAGGGGTAATCGATTGAGCAATTCAAAATTAGATTAAGAATATTCATCTTTATGTTTTATTAATAAACAAACTATTATTATTACTTTTGTTTAATCAATCTCAACATTTATAAAATTGTCAAATAAAACACTTTATTTAGCCTCTCCATATGGGTTCTCTGAACATTGGAAAATAAAACTTTTGCCTGAATTTATTTCTAAACTTGAGTTTATGGGGGCAAGAGTTTGGGAACCTTTTGCTCGTAATAGCAATATTGATATTTCTAAGCCTGGTTGGGCTAATAAAGTGGCTAGTTCAAACTTAAACGATCTGAGGCAAGCAGATGGTTTATTCGCAATAGTTAATGGAGTGCCTCCTGATGAGGGGGTAATGGTCGAGCTTGGTGCCGCTATTGCATTAGGAAAACCTACATTTTTATTTAGAGATGATTTTCGTAAATGTACTGACTCTGATGAATACCCGCTTAATTTAATGCTTTTCCTCGGAATCCCTTATGATTCATGGAATGATTACTATTATTCTTCTTTGGATGAGATATCTTGTAAAAAGAAAGCCATTTATAAATGGTTGGGGAAAAATAATTAAGGGATATAATTTGTATTTTTTATATAGAATAATTTAATTTCTCTCCCTTTTTTTATAATAAAAATTCTTTTTTTAAGATAGGATATATGAAGAATGTATTATTTAACTTAAATAATATAAGGATAGAAATATCTTTCAAATCTTATGATGAGCTACGTAAGATTCTATCTTTTTATCAGAGAAATGATCTGTATAAAATTAATATACCCTGTAAAAATAATTTAAAAAAAGATTTTCTTTTAGAGTCGATTAGAATTTCAAGAGAAGAGTTCCCAGATATAGATATTATCCCTCATTTTAGTATTCTGCATGAATTTAAAAGGAATAGGAATAATACTCAGGATTCTTTTCTTAATTTTCTTCAGGTGATAAATGATTTGGGATGCAGACAGTTACTTCTAGTTTCTGGCTCTCAAAAAAGGTCTTCATTAGATTCTGTTTCAGCTTTGTCAATGCTTAAAGATAATCCATTATTTTTTAAAGATGATATTTCTATTGGCGTAGCATTTAATCCTTATCTACAAGACCTTTTGTTTGATGAAGAGGTTTTAAGATTAGAAAAGAAACTTCAATCAGGTTTGGTAAATTCTATTTGGTTTCAATTTGGGACTGATTATAAACTTCTTAACAATAGATTTGAAATACTTTCAAGTATTATATCAAAGACGATTAATAATAGCTCTAAAATTTCAAATATTATTTTATTTGGAAGTATTTTAATTCCATCCAATCAGTTTTTAAATAGATTTAAATTTAGGCCATGGAAAGGTGTTTATTGCTCTGATGAATTTTTAGAATCTGTTGAAGTTGCTAATAACTTAATTAAAGAACTATTAAAGACTTATAAAAAGTATAAAATATGTCCAGTAATTGAAACTAATATTAGTACAGATGATCATTTGAGAAAATTAAAAAAGACTCTAAATTTATAAATGTATTTATTTTTATAAAGCCCCTTAATGAAGTGATCTAATGGCTTGAAGGGATTCATATCCATTGTTTATTATTTAAAAATAAGTAAAATTGAACTATGACAGTAGCAAATTCACTCGAATAACAATCTCGCTCTAATTTTTAAATAATATTGGGATTAATTTCTATGTGAAATTAATCAATTTAAAATTTTTAGCTAATTTTTTATTTTATTTTTTTTATTTTTTTTTCTTCCCTCTTAAACCCGTTAATTATCGCTTCCCTGAATTTGTCGTGTAACCCTCAGTTCCCATACGAATATATGGTCTTTCTTTTTTTAGTTCATCTTTTTCTTCGCGGTCGATAGAAAATTCCTCTAATTTAGTCTTACTGGATAGCAAAAAATGTTTTCATCAAGGAAAAAAACACCGCAAAAGGCCATTCCTCAATCAAATTCTTTTGCTGCAGATACCTTTTTACTAAGAAGGGGTTCTGAATCTACTAGATATAAGGTTGCTGCATTGATGATGTTTGTTGCAGGCTTTGGCTTGTTAACTTTAGGTACTTGGGTACTTAATGATTTTAATTTTCTTACTTTTACAAATTAATACGCTCGTTAATTTTTTACGCAATCAGGAATTATCCCTTAGTGCAAAAATTCAATTAGTAAACACTTCCCTAAAAACTTAAATGTGTGTCTATCTTTAGTACCATATTTTAAATATGATTATTTTTTAAGTGGCAGATTCTTGGGATTCATATTTTGCACATTATTCTGATTGGGACGATGCGCATTGTTTTAATGTAAGACTTGAACTTAAATTTGAGGAAGAAATTAAGAGACTTGGTTACTCTGAGTACGTAAATTCTGATGATATTTATTTAATAGATAATAACATTTCCAATAAAATCCTCCCTAAAACTAAAACTTACACAAAGAATAAGAACGAAATTTTATTATCTTTTGATGTTCCTTACGATTGGTCTATAGATACAGATTGGGAGGATAAGGCTCTTATTCTTCTTGGACTATCTGACGAGTGGGTCATAGACTCATCTGTTGAGGATAAATAATAATGATTACTTTTGGATATTCTATTCGAAGTTATAAGGAATCTAATTATATTTATGAGTAAAAAATAAGTGTAAGACCTTTTGGAGTCAGATAAAATTCTTTCTCTTCGCGACTTAAATCCATTGCTAATTCCTCACCTTCTTTAATTGCCTGCTCATAGGGAGGTTTTGAAGGTGAATTTCCTTTGTAAATTGCAGCAATACCTAATGGAGTTGCGTTCCAAGAAAAATTAGCTGTTTCTCCAATAGGAGGCTGATTTAAGGCTTCTTCAAGAAGATTTGATGAGTTTGATTTGGGACGAGTTGTTGTTGTTGTCATTTCTATATTTAAATTTCTTATAAAAAAAACTTGTTTAGTGATCCTTAGAAGAATATTTCACATACGTTCTAGTGCATTGGATTGTTATATGCGCCATTTTTGTTGATCTCTGCATCCTTTTTATTGCTAAACAACTCTTTGAATCCTTTATTAACGGGAATTAGACTTTCCCTAATTAATTTGGAAATACCGATTATTTATTTTGTATGATTTTTTGAAATAGGATAAATTGTTTAAACTGCTCAAATAATTCTTTGTTAAAGACTTCTCTGGTTTCGAAGAAATTAATATCTGAGTTGGATTTGTAATTTTTTTTGTTGAAAGTTATACCTTTATCTGAGATCAATTCATCAAGTTCATTATAGTTGATAGAAGAATTATTCATATTATTTACCTCTTCATAGTGTTTCTTTCTAACTAGATCATTAGAATTTTGAAGTTCTAAACCTCCTCTGGCGATTAGTGCCTCTTCGACTAAAATTCCTACCACTTTTGATTGGCTTAGTTTTTCTTTATTTGCAATTTTGGTTATCGTTTTTTGAGCCTTAATTGATGGGAGATAGCCAATCCTTTTTCTTATGGAGGGCATACAAAGCTATTTTAGATAATTTTAATTTACTTTGATTTTTGGTTGAATTTCAAATCTTTTATGTATTTCTTGAAGTAAGTTTTTAAAAAATCCATTCGGCTAGCATTATTCTTGCGTTCTCCATTTCATTATTAGCCTTAAGTTCATTTATCTTTTTTAGAGCTGAATAGGCCATTTTCCCTTTTTCCCAAAAACGAATATGATTTATAGGGCTTAGAAGATTAGATTCACTACCCGAATTAGTACTATTTTTAGACATTAGTTTGAAAAAGAGCTATTTCTGGAATTGAATTAAATAGTTTTATTCAATTCCAGAATAGACTATTGACTAAAGCTTCTATGAAAAAATAAAAATATAGTGAAATAAAATTCTTTAGGTATTAATTATTACTAACAGTTGATTTTCAAATATATTAAATTTAATAATTTGTTGTTAGTGTTTTTTATCTTCGGGAAATTCTGGTCTCTCTTTCTTTTTTCTTCTTCCGTCTGAAAGCTCTAGTAGAGTTGAAAGTTGTTCATAAACTGATCTGAGTGATGATAACTCTGGAAGTAAACCATCGTTCCTAAGGTCTTCATCCATATATCTTAGCTCTTGTCTCACATAGGAGAGAATTGATTTTGCTTCATCTCTTTTTGGACCAGCCATATTTTTTTTTAAATTTTTTGAAAAGATACAACAAAAATCAACTTAATTATGAATTCAACTGGGTTTCAAGACAATGTGTTTCTATTTAACAACTTTTTTTATTTAACTTAAATCTTATTTGATTTTTTAAATTTACCTTTTATTCAATAAACAAAAGTAGTAAACAAATAATTTATATACTATTTTATTAAAGTATAAATTATTGGATGTTTATTATTTGATGATTTCAGATCTTGTAATTATTGGCGGTGGTGCCTCTGGTTTTATGGGGGCAATTACAGCGACTGGAAGTGGACTTAGATCTGTTGTGATACTTGAAGGTAGTTCAAAAGTACTTGAAAAAGTTAGAATTAGTGGAGGAGGTAGATGTAATTTAACTAACTCATGCTGCGAGATCTCTAATTTAGTAAATAATTATCCTAGAGGAGAAAAGCAATTAATAGGCTTGTTTAATAGATTCTCTACAACTGAAGCTATTGAATGGTTTCAGAATAAAGGAGTTACTCTTAAAGTAGAGAAAGATGGCCGAGTATTTCCTTGTTCAGATTCCTCTGAAGATGTGATAAAATGTTTGACTGATTTTGCAAAGAAGTCTGGTGTAAAGGTATTCGCAAATTCTCATGTAAAGCAAATAGATATTATAAAACAGGGCTTTAAGTTATTAGTTAAAGGAAACAAGTCATTTGAAGCAAAAAATATTTTGATTTGTACTGGAGGTCATCCTAGTGGACGAAGATTAGCAAAGAGTCTTGGTCATTCTATTATTCAACCTGTTCCATCTCTTTTTTCTTTTGCTACTTCTGAAAAATCATTAAGAACTTGTTCTGGTATCACCTTAGATGTTCAAATTAAACTGACTGTAAATAAAAAAAAATATGCTGAGAATGGTTCGATTTTGATTACACATAAAGGCTTTAGTGGTCCTGTAATACTAAAGCTCTCAGCATTTAGCGCAAGATATCTACACGCTAATAAATATAAAGGTAAATTAAAAATAAATTGGCTTTGCATGAATGAGGATGAAGTGAGATTAAAACTTGATTTATATAAATTAGATAATGGTAAAAAGTCTGTATTTAATAATAAACCTTTTAATAATCTGCCAAGAAGCTTATGGAAAGCTCTTCTCTCAAGCTTAAATATTGATAGTCAATTAAAGTGGGCTGATTTCTCTAAATCCTCTAAAGAGTGTCTCGTGAAAAGTTTAACAATGAATAACTACTTAATAAACAGTCGTGGTCCTTATGGAGAGGAATTTGTAACTGCTGGTGGAGTATCTCTCAATGAAATTAATTTTAAAACTATGGAAAGTAAGATATGTAAAGGGCTGTTTTTTGCTGGTGAGGTACTAGATATTGATGGTATCACTGGTGGTTTTAATTTCCAACATTGCTGGACAAGTGGCTGGGTTGCGGGTAAATCAGTCGTATAAAATAGTTATAGGTTGAATTCAATTTTTATAAATTTTAGGTGCAATAAATAATGGTATTAGATTGAATACACTAGATATATGATTTATCCAAGTGATGCAATCAGTGCTGGTATCGCAACTGCTATTAGACCGACAGCAGCTGTAGCGGTAAGTAACGATGTGCTCAAAGTACTTTAATATTCAAGTACATCATACAGAAGAGATTTCATTGTTTTTGTGAGTATTAATACGATTTGTTGGGACTTATGTTATGTACGCGCCCCTTTTTGTTCGGTTAAGGATAATCAATTATTTGATGGCTTCCCCATTCAATAACAGGCTCCAAAATTAAATACTTGATTTGTTTTCAAGCATCCCCTGCAAAAACTTCCAACGACCGTGATAAGTATTAATACTCATCGTTAAAAGCTAATCCTTTTTTTCCACGCTTTACGCCATGACATATCTAAAGTTCAGTCAATTGTTCTAGGTTAAATTGCTTAATTCAATCTTATATAAATCAGTATTCAAGAATTTTGCTTTTCTTGTTTTAAGAGTTTTTACAGGAGCACTTTTGATCCATCATGGATTTGAAAAGTTAAATGACATCAATAACTTTGCTGATGCCTTTGTTCGACCTCTACACTTACCTTTTCCCATTACTCTCTCTTACATAGCTGCGGGGTCTGAAATAGGTGGTAGTTGGTTATTGATACTTGGTCTTGCTACCAGATTAGGAGCAACTGCAATACTTGGAACCATGTCTGTAGCCATATATCATGCAATCGTCACGTCTGGTTTTAATATTTATTTGTTAGAGCTTTTAGCACTTTATTTTGCTTCGGCTTTCTCAATAATTTTATTAGGACCTGGAAAATTCTCTGCTGATTATCTAATTAAGGAAACTTTAAAATCTAATCCCGAATTTGTTATCTCAATTTTCAATAAACAGCCGTTAGATAAATCTATAGTGTCATCTAATATTGTTTTAACTAAATCTTCAAAACAAAAGAAATCATTCGATTTTCCTTTCTCTAGTTTTCTATCTTCATAATCAAATTTTTATTATTTTTTTTCATCTTCTTTTTTCTTCATTGACAAGTAGAACCACATCCAAGTAGGCAAAGTAATAAAGAATCCTATTAATATGATATAACTTTTTGTAGTATCCCAAGCTGCTTCATTACATTCTTCCTTGATTTTATTCGTGGAGATGACTTTACTGCTTAGGTTCCTACAAATATTTAGTCCATGAATACTAAGAGTTCCGTATGTTATCGCTGTTGGAACAGTTGCAAGGGATATTGCTAGTATTAAATTGCCTAGCCTCAGGTTGAGGTCTTTTCTTCTTTGTTGATCCATATATATATTTTTAGCCATATCTAAGATATTGCACTGTATAGTTCTTATTTTTTTACAAAGCAGTAAGTTTTTGGAAGAAGCTCTGCAGTTTTTGCTCTAAATTTTTTAAAGTCAAATTCTCTCTACTTTTTATGTTATTTATAGTTTTATATGTTTTATGTAATTAACTTGCTTAAAAGTTTGGTGATAACTTGTAGGTTTATAAATTTTGTGAATTTTTAGATGCTTTAAATCCTAATCTTAGGTTAAAGTTAATTCCTTGTAGCAATTAATCAATTCTATAATGTCCACAAGTAAGAGAGAAGAAGTTAGTTCGCATCTGCGTTATATCAGGCAAGAACTTCGAGACTTGGATCAAATGCTCGGCCAGTACGGGTTATTACCTGAGTTGTCTGAGCTGAAAGAGGTTTATAACTCATTAGATGCACTTCATCAATTACTTTCAGGGAAAGTTAAAAAGAAACCTAAACCCGAGTTTGATGATTGATATCATTAATTAGTCTTTGAATGGAAATGTAAAAACCAATGCAAGAATTTGTTTGATTAATCTTTTCTCCCTAAGTGTTTTTGATAGGGACTTGCAAAAAAAGAAACTACTAACAAAATAAATTTAAGGACAGTAATTTTACTAATGATTGATGAAAATTGGAAAAATCAGTATAAGAAATGGAAAAATTTAAAACCCTATGAAATTAAATTGATAGATGATGGGGCTAAAAGTCAATCTCAAGCTTGGCTCCTAAATTCAATGTGGTGTGAATGGATAGATTTGAAAAGAATCAATATGTCTGAGCTTTCTACTAATGATATTTCTTCCTGCACTGATCCTTGGGAAGGCTGATATTCGTCTCCTCCTCATCTTCCTTCTTTACATTTTTGTTGAGAAATAATTCTTTTCTAATACGTCATGAATAATTATTTCTTTAACAAATACTTGAATTACTACAGCCATTGGAATTGCTAACAACAAACCAAGTGGTCCAAAAAGAATAGTGAATATAAATTGAGCAGTAATTGTTAAGCCTGGGAGTAATTTGACTTGTTTATGCATTATTGAAGGAGTTATTATATAGCTCTCTATATTTTGAATTAATATATATAGGCCAAGAACTGCAAGTGATTTCCATGGGGTATCTAATAATGCGACAGAAAGAGGGAATATAGTACTTATTGTTGGACCTACGTTTGGAATAACATTTAAAATGCCAGCTATTAAAGCATTTGCGATTACCAATTTTATTCCTAATAGATATAGTCCAATAGCAGCAAGTATTGCTACAAATATTGAGCTTAATAGAACCCCAGCCATCCAACTACTTAGAGCATTACCGCATCTCAATAAAATAGTTCTTGCTCGTCTTCTATAAAATGATGGGACTAATAATATAGCAACTTCTCTATAAGAGTTAGGCTGCAAAGTTATCATTAAACCAACTGAGATTATAAAAAATAATTGAAGAATTCCTATCCCAACATTGCTTACCAAACTTATTAAACTTGTTATACTATCTGTTACTCCATTTGCAAGAGTTGAACCATCTGGAATCATATTAAGCTTATTTGTTAATATTGTTCTATTAGCTAAATCTGGAATATTATCTTTGTATATAATCTCAACGAAATTTAAAAATGTATTTATTGAGAGCTCCCATAGTTTACTTACTGCTGATGGTATTTGATTGATTAACTCTTGAAACTCGCTTGTAAATTGTGGTACTATTGTTACTATTGAAATAATTGATATTAGTAATATAGAAATTATTGTTATTAGTAAAGATGCCAACCTAGGGATTCGAAGAAAATCTCGAACTTTACCAGTAATAGTGCAAAGAGCCATAGCTATTATTATGGCAGCAAAAAATAGTATGATTATTTCTTTTAAACCCCATAAAATTATTACAGAAAAAACTAAAGCAGTAATTGATAACAAGCTAGTTGATTTCAATTTAAATAATTAATTAGGAGAAAGTGAATTTGCATACCTTTTCGCGAAACGCATAAATCTCTCGAATTCTTTTTCTGAATTCCAAGTATAAGTAGAATTTACTTCGTTAAGATGATCTTTTGAAATAGATAAATCTATCTTTTTAGTTGAAAGTTCACCTTCGCAATCAATAAGGTACATTTTTTGCACCGATTTAAAATTCTTTAATGTTATTGTTGTCGGCTGTTTAAATTTATAGATTGCTTTACCTCTTTTTCCATCTGGGTTTCTGAATAATCGTATTTCAGGAGGATCTTTTTCGTTTTTTCCTTTAACAAATTGAATTGCTACATTCTCATTGATTTTAGTCATCTTTTCCATTGATTTAATTAATATAGACAGTCTTATGAAAACTATAATGGATTGAGCTTCTGATTTAAGATTTTATTTAAAGATGATTTTAGGCTTAGACCACTAAGATTAATTGAATTTACCTTGTTTGTTTTTTTAAGTTCATATTCATAGCACTTATCATAATAATAGAGCATAGCCTCGCAGGCTTTTGACCATTCTTTCTTTTCAATTGCAGTTAGTGCTTCTTTTGTTCTTTGTGGCCCTAATCTTTTGCTAATTCTAACTACAGCGTCTTTTAATTCATTTTGAGAGTTTTGACTATATACATTGACTAAATTTTTCACTCGTTCGTTTTTAGCTTTAATTATTTCAATGATTGGTGCTTTTTTCATTCTTATATACAAATTATTTGGTATGCGACATTTTCCTAAATTAGGACTCTCAGCTTCAATCCATATTTCAACAGCGTTGTTTTTATGAAAGTTAAAAAGAGATTCTGCGATAATATTTTCAAATTGTTGAGTTGTAGGTTGCTCATCCATACCTAATGAACCAAAACTACTCCCTCTATGATTGGCCATTCCTTCTAAGTCAATTACATGTATATTTTCTGTATTGATGTAGTTGAGTAGATCTGTTTTTCCTGTCCCAGTTTTACCTCCGACCAGCCTTATGGGTAAATCAGCCTCGAATTGATTTAAAACCCATTTTCTATAGCTTTTATATCCACCTTTTAATAAAAATGTCTCAATACCAATTGTTCGCGCAAGCCAGGCAAAAGCACTAGATCTCATCCCTCCTCTCCAGCAATATATTCGTAAGGATTTTATCCCTTTTTTTTTAGTCGTTTTAATTATTATTTCTAATAGCTTTGTGGTTTTAGGAAGGGTCACTTTTAAGCCATTAAGGATTGCTTTTACGCGACTTTCTTTCTTATAGCTTTTACCAATTGTCTCTCTTTCGATATCAGAAAACAAAGGAATATTAATTGCACCAGGCAAATGACCTTTGCAAAATTCGCTAGGACTTCTTACATCTACTATCTGACTGGTTAAATTCCGAAAATCCGTTACGGGATAGCTCGAATTGGTAGGTTTCTCTGACATAGTATTAGTGCTTAGGTCATTTTAGGCCTGCAGTAGATCATGACTGAAGAAAAAACACACCCAAATAAAGAGAGCATAGAGGAGTTCCTGGAGTCTTTTAAAATGGCTTCAGAAAGGAAACGACTCAGTTTGTTGAATGTTTTAGAAGAAAGGGTTGAGGAGCTTCTTAGCCTTGGAGAAACTTTAATGAATGGCTTTGATTCTGGTCTTTGTGACTGGACTCCTGGCTTCATTTTGCAACTTGTTCATAAAACTGACAAAAATTTCATAAAAAATACTCTCAATTGCGATGATCTTTCTTGGTTTCATGCACCATCAGATGTAGGTTTTGATTATTCTCCTCTTCAGAGATATTTATTGAATGAATGCTATGAAGATGCTGATCGCTTTACAAGTTCAAAACTTAGAGAGCTTGCAGGAGAACAGGCAGTAAAAAGAGGTTATGTTTATTATTCTGAAGTTGAATCAGTACCTTCTATTGATTTGTCAACAATAAATAAACTATGGGTTGTTTATTCCAGAGGGAAATTTGGCTTTACAGTTCAAGCGAAAATATTAGAATCTTTAGGTGGTAGATATGATAAGCTTTGGCCTCGAATAGGCTGGAAAAATGATGGGATATGGACTAGATATCCCAAAGCATTTAATTGGACAATTGAAGCACCAAATGGACATATGCCATTAGTTAATCAACTTAGAGGAGTTCGATTGATGGATGCGTTGCTAAACCATCAAGGATTTAAGGATAAAAGTTAAGCGTTTAATGATTAATGTTTAAATTTTTCTCTAATAATACTATTTCTGGCTTAAGTTGAAAATATGTTTTAAACTTCTTTCTAATCCTTTGATTAGATTATTAATTTACCAAGAATGTTTTAATTAATTGTGGAGTCTTCCAAAAATTGGGCTGTATTTATTCATCCCTCTACTTTAAAGCTAGCATCATTTGTTGAAACTCTTTTAGAGCCTGTAATATGCAAAGAAACTGTAAAAAAGATTGAATTAGGATTGCATGAAGCTCTTGTTAATGCAGTAGTTCATGGAAACTTGTCTAATCCTAATAAAGTTATTCGTGTTAGAAGAATTCTTACTCCCAACTGGTTTGTTTGGCAAATTCAAGATGAAGGCTTAGGAGTAGTTGAAAATAAAAGATTAAGTTCTTTACCTTTGCAAATTGACGCTAATAGTGGAAGAGGAATTTATTTAATTCATAAGTGTTTTGATGATGTTAGATGGAGTAGGAAAGGTAATAGACTTCAGTTATCGCTGAGGAAATAAGTATTTAATGACTTTTACACCCTGTATCTTTTATGTCTTCTTTTATCCATAATATTGCTTGATTAAGTAAATCTTCTATTTCTGAGTCTTCTCCATCATTAATTAATTGTGAAATTGCAGAAATAATTAACTCAGCGCTTCTTCTTTGTTTGTTTCCTCTGAATTTATGCCAGTTGTAGTTGTTAAGACTGATTTCATTATGTAGTTCTTTTGTTAGTAACTGAACTTTTTCTGGCCAAATGTGTTTATTTTTTTTTAACATAATATACTATCTATTTTTTACTTTTTAATAAGATTAATTTGGCTTGTTTGCTTTCCATACTTTTGTCATGAAGTGAGATTCAGAAGTTATTGAAGAAAACCCGCTTTCTTCTAATTTTAAATTTATGTTATCAACTATATAGTCTCTGTAATAAGGCTCATGAAATATTTTATGAAAGTTTTCCATAATTGGCGTGAATTTCGGAGAATCTTCTATTTGAATGGAGTCCGCAAGAACAAGTGTTCCGCCAGGTTCTAATAGTCTAAAGCATTCGTTCAATACGTTCTGTCGAGCTTCTCTTGGGAGTTCGTGAAATAGGAAAACACAAGTTAATGCTTGAAAACTCGCCGATTCATAAGGCATCTTTTCTGCATTTCCTTTGGTTAGTTGAACAAGATCACCGCTTCTTGAACTTAGATATTTGCTTGCTTGCTTGAGGTATGAACCTGATAAATCAAGGCCATATAGTTCGACTTGAGGTAACGCACTTTGGATTTGCTGGAGGGTTCTTCCTGTTCCTGTTGCGATATCTAGGACTTTTACTTTCTTTGAGTCTTCAGATAAAAATTTTTTCAAACCTCTTTTTAAAGGAGCTAAAACTCTTCTTCTCATTGAATCGGCTGTTCCATTGAAAAGAATCTCTACTTGTAAGTCATAAATTTCAGCAGAGTGCTCACTAAGGTATCCGTCTGTTTGGTGATGAAAATTTTGTAAATAGTATTCAGGGTAATCTTCTTCATTTACATCTCTTGGAATTTCTCTGGTTTTATTTTTTTTGCGTCTCTGCCAAGTTAGTGGCATGTCTAGCCAAACTAATGGATACTTCTTTGCCCATTCCAACCAAGGAGCTTCGAATAGTTGTGATTTAGGGTAAACACCTGCCTCTGCTTCGTTCCAATCAATATTTTCTAGGTTTTCCATTGATCTTTTAACTTCTTTTATAAGATCTTGATTGATTGGAAATTTCCCTGGTGCTGCTTCAGGAGCAAACACTTCCATCAACTTTGTGCTCAACTCTTTATGAGCTAGCCCAGCAAGTGTTTTCCCTTGTTGAAGAGTGTGATATGCAATTTTTTTAAGGCTTGGCGCTGCCATAAACCATTCATTAATTTCAGTATTATCTAACAGATTTGATTGATTAGTGACGTGTTACCTAAAAAAAAATTAAGGTCTATGCATATTTGTACATAGACCTTAATTTTGTATTCTAAAAATTAATAAATAAATTTATATTAGGCGTCATAATACATAGTGAATTCATGAGGATGAGGTCTTTGTCTTAGCTGTTGAACTTCTTCGTATTTAAGTTCTATCCAGTTATTGATGAAATCTTCGGTAAATACTCCCCCTTCCGTTAGATATTTGTTGTCACTTTTTAATGCCTCTAATGCATCATTAAGAGAGGATGGAACAGTGTCGATTTTTGATAATTCCTCTGCAGGTAATTCGAAAAGGTCAACGTCAACTCCATCTCCTGGATCAATTTGATTTTTGATTCCATCGATACCAGCCATCATCATTGCTGAAAAAGCAATGTAAGGGTTGGCCAATGCATCACCCGATCTAAATTCAAGCCTCTTTGCTTTTGGACTTGGTCCTGTTAAAGGAATTCTTACAGCAGCTGATCTATTACCCTGTGAGTAAACTAAATTAACAGGTGCTTCGAATCCTGGAACCAATCTTTTGTAACTGTTGGTAGTTGGATTGGTAAATGCAAGGAATGATGGGGCATGCTTTAGTATTCCACCTATATACCATTTAGCTGTTTGAGATAAATTTGCATAGGTACCCTCTCCATAGAACAAAGGTTGACCGCCTTTCCACAAACTTTGATGAACATGCATTCCTGTTCCATTATCATTGAAGACTGGCTTGGGCATGAAGGTTGCAGTCTTCCCATATTTTTTTGCTACGTTCCTAACTATATATTTGTAAATCATTACATTGTCAGCTGCGTTGATTAGAGGAGCAAACTTCATCCCTAATTCATGTTGGCCAGCTCCTGCCACCTCATGGTGATGCTTCTCAATAGGAATACCCAATTCACCCATTAGTAAAAGCATCTCAGATCTCATGTCTTGCGCTGTGTCATTAGGTGAGACTGGGAAATATCCTTCTTTCAGTTGAATTTTGTATCCAAGGTTTCCTCCTTCTTCTTCTCTCCCTGTATTCCAGGGGGCTTCTATGGTGTCAACGCTATAAAAACTTCCGCCTTCCCCTGAGTTATATCTGACGTCGTCAAAAATAAAGAATTCTGGTTCAGGTCCAAAGAATGCTGCATCTGCAACACTAGTGCTCCCTAAATAATCTAATGCTTTTTGTGCCAAAGCTCTTGGACATCTGGCATATGGTTCTCCACTTCTTGGCTCCTGAATTGAACAAATCAAGCTAAGAGTTTTATGGTGATAAAATGGGTCTATCCAGCTTGTTGATGGATCTGGAACCATTGCCATATCGGATTCGTTTATGGCTTTCCAACCACGAATAGAAGAACCATCAAAAGCTAGTCCCTCAGAAAAAGAACTTTCTTCAATTAGATCTGAGGCTACGGTTAAATGTTGCCACTTACCATGTAAGTCAGCGAATTTTAAATCTATTAGCTCAATGCCCTCATCCTTAATTTGACGAAGAACATCCTGAGAGGTCTTGCTCATGATGAATTTGATTTCAACAAAGATACTTAATTATGAACGTAATTAGCGATTGCATCTCTTTTTGTCTTAACAAGCACTTTTTTTAGAGTTTTAACATAAAATTTTGATTATTTTTTGCTTTCTAAAGCAAATCTAGCAAATTCCTATTGCAATCCCTAAAAAAAACACCCCGACTTTGCCTATCGCCTTTTAGGCTCGGAATATATAAACCGATCTGTTTTCTTGGCCACTCAAATTCTTCCTTCTGTTGATAATCAACATCGTAAAGATTTTGGTCCAACTGTTTCTCCTGAAAGGTTATTGCTTGGGCCAGGTCCATCAAACGCAGATCCTGCTGTTTTGAAAGCGTTATCACAGCCTCCTATTGGTCATTTAGATCCTTTTTATGTGGACTTGATGAGTGAGGTTCAAGAGTTACTAAGATATGCATGGCAAACGAGTAATCGATTGACACTTCCAATGAGTGGCACTGGAAGTGCTGCTATGGAGGCAACATTAGCAAATGTTGTTGAGCCAGAAGATACTGTTTTAGTTGCTATCAAAGGATACTTTGGATATCGATTAGCCGATATGGCCAGTAGATATAGAGCAAATGTAGAAACCATAAAAAATGATTGGGGTAATGCATTTTCACTGGAGGAAATAGAAGATGCATTGAAAAAACATAAACCAGCTGTTTTAGCAATTGTTCATGCCGAAACTTCAACTGGTGTTTGTCAACCTATGGATGGAATTGGTGATTTATGTAGAAAATATAATTGTTTACTTCTCGTAGACACAGTAACTTCTTTGGGTGGCGTTCCTCTGTATTTAGATGAGTGGAAAATTGATCTAGCTTATAGTTGCAGTCAAAAAGGATTAAGTTGCCCTCCTGGACTAGGTCCTTTTTCTATGAATGAGAGAGCTGAAAATAAAATGACCAATAGAAAAGATAAAGTTCCTAACTGGTATTTAGATGTCTCTTTGCTTAATAAATACTGGGGCAGTGATCGTGTGTATCATCATACGGCTCCCGTAAACATGAATTTTGGCATTCGTGAGGCGCTTAGATTGTTAGCAGAAGAAGGATTAGAAGTTTCATGGGATAGGCACAGAAAAAATGCAAAATCGCTTTGGAATTCGTTAGAACAAATGGGCTTAGAATTACATGTTAAAGAAGAATTACGCTTACCTACACTGACAACAGTAAAAATACCTGATGGAGTTGATGGTAAAGCATTTACTAAGCATTTGCTAAATAATTTTGGAGTGGAAATAGGCGGTGGCTTAGGTGATCTTGCTGGAAAAGTATGGAGAATTGGTTTGATGGGATATAACTCCACCTCTACTAATGTAGATAAAATAATAAATATTTTCGAAACTGAATTACCTAAGTTTAGATGATAAATTTTCTCTAGCTATTACTCTTTTGTCTTTAAACCAATTTACGATTATCTTTCTAGATTCTTCTTCCATTATTCCCTTTTCAATCAACATTTTGTGATGGGCACTTTTATGTTCCGCTAGATTAATAGTTCCACCTAGCGCACCTCTCTTTGGATCTTCAGATCCATAGATAATCTTTCCCATCCTTGCTTGTATTAATGCTCCTGCGCACATTGGACATGGCTCAAGATTTACTATCAATGTACAGTCATTAAATCTCCAATCATTATTAATCCAAGAAGCTTGTCTAAGCGCTACTAACTCAGCATGACCCAAAGGATCTTTCATTGTTTCCCTTCTATTTCCCCCATAGCCAATACATCTACCATCTTTGTCGAGAATAACTGCAGCAATAGGAACTTCTCCTCTTTCGCCTACAAGTTTTGCTTTCGTTAGCAACCTTGTCATCCATTTTATTTTTTCTTCCTGACTCAGTGCGATTGGTTTTGACAATTTTTTAGATGTTTGGAGAATTATCAAATAAAATGGTTATCTAGAGATTAATCATTTTTTTTTGTTTTGAACTGGATCATCCAATACTACAAATAGAGACTTATTTTCTTTGGACCCTTTCGCATCACCTCACAATTTAGATACTGAACTGCGTTCTTTACTTGCTCAAGCCTCAAGTAATCTTTGTGATTGGTTTGCTGATTCAGCCAGTCAAGGTCCAATGCCTGATTCATTTAGCTTGCCAGAGGTCTATCCAGCAAAAGAAGGTATTTCTAATAAAGTTTTACTTAGCGAACTTCAATCATTAATGAATGGTTCCTACCGACCATTGCATCCAGGATCTCTTGCTCATTTGGATCCACCTCCTCTGTCAGCTTCAATAGTGGGAGAACTAATTTGTGCAGGTTTAAATAATAATCTTTTAGCCGATGAATTATCCCCTAGTTTGTCATCCTTGGAAAGAAAACTATGCAAATGGTTTTGTCACAAGCTGGGTCTTGGGGATTTGTCTGGAGGTGTAGCGGCTAGTGGTGGAAGTTTGAGTAATTTAATGGCTTTAGTAATGGCAAGAAATATTTCTGGGCTAGAAAGTGATCCTAATGCTGTTTTTTTTGCAAGTGATGATTGTCATGTTTCATTCTCAAAAGCTCTTAGGATTATGGGTCTAAAACAGGAATCTCTACAAAAAATTTCTACAGATGAAAACGGTAAATTAAAAATTTCTAGTTTACATACAACTTTAAATAAAATTAAATCTCAGGGAAAAAAGTGCTTTGCTGTAGTAGCGACAGCAGGAACTACTGTAAGAGGATCTATTGATCCACTATTTGAGATAGCTCAATTTTGTAAAAAAGAGAATGTTTGGCTTCATGTTGATGGCGCGATTGGTGGGGTTTTTGGTTTATCAGAAAAAACTTCAGAAATTGTTCAAGGCTTAGGTTCCGCTGACTCTTTAACTATTAATCCACAGAAATTATTAGGCATACCAAAAACTTCTTCTTTATTACTTGTCGCTAATAAAAAACATCTTTCTTCAACATTTTCAACTGGACTACCTTATGCCGAACCAATCACAGGAGATGACTTCCATGGAGGAGAACTTGGAATTCAAGGTACTAGATCTGCCGAGACATTGAAATTGTGGATTGGCTTAAGAAAATTGGGGGAACAGGGGATTGAAAAAATACTTTTAGATTCTATTAAAAGAAGATGTTATTTGGAATCAATAATTGATTCATCAAAATTTAAAATAATATCAGGACCTCTTCATCTTTTAGCTTTTACACCTATTAATTATAGTTCTTCTCAAGCATCAGATTGGTCTATAAAAACTAGAAACTTTTTGTTAGCCAATAAGTTTATGCTCTCTAGACCAATGTATGGAGATAGATATTATTTAAAAGCTGTTTTGGGAAACCCTAGTACGAAATTCGATGATTTAGAAACTTTATCTAATATTATCAATCATTCAACTAGTTGATTTTAATATGAATAAAGATTTTTCTAACAAAAAAAATATACTTGCTTCAATAACAGCTTTAATATCAATTATTGTTGGCTTAATTTATTTGGCTTTGGTTTTTGCTTTAGATTTCAGAGGTCCGATGAGTCCTCCTCCCTCAGAGGCCTTGATCTCGGTGGTAGCTTTTTCAGATTCTTTTCAACGAGCGGATCAATAACTCTTTCATAAGCTCGCCTAATAAAATTTTTGAAATACTCATCTCTTTTGTTTAAGTTGTAGTGATATTCAACAACTTCTTGTATCCCTCCATCTCCCCAGCTTTGGTCTTGTTGGAAATAAGTTATAAAGCTTGCCCCCGCAATTCTAGTGAGCCAAGATACACTTATGCCTTGAATTACTTTGCTAACAACTAACGTAGGTAATGATAAACTTAAAGTTGAACTTATTAGTGAAACTCCACCTTTAACTAAACCCATAGTTGCAAGTATTTTACATACAGAAAGCGCTAAATTCTTAGCCCTTTCATTTGTAAGTTTAACACCATAAATGTTAGCTATTTCTATTACCATTTGTGCATTAACGGCCGCCGCCGCGATCATATCTACAACAGGAAGTGGAGTTAGTACTAATACACCGCTGCTGAACCAACCATACTTATCGATACATCTCTTTGCTGATTGACTTCTTTGTTTAATTAACAATTTTTTTCCTTCTTTCCCGAGATTGCTACATTGTAGTAATATATTATCTGCAATTAACTCTTCACCTTCTTCATGTAAGATATTTGCTAATCTTCTAATTAAACTGTTGATTTCAGGGGCTGGTTGATAGGGCTTTTTACCAGAGATTGCAATTGTTTGAGGTGACGCTGATGTACAAATAATATCCTTTGGTTCAATAAAATCACTACATCTAGAATTTAGAATTTCAAGTAATCTTTTTTCTTCATTTTCTCCTCTTAAATCTATTTTATTAAGAACAAGTAAAAGTCTTTTTCCTGATTTTGACAAACTCCTAATTATTCTTGTTTCTTCAGATCGTAAATCACCTTCGATTACTACTAACATTAAATCAGATTTACGTGCTTCTATTAACGCACTCTTTTCTCTTTCTCTACCTCCTCTCCCGGCTTCTAATATTCCTGGAGTATCTATGATTTTAATCCCTCTTGGAAGTCCTTTAAGTTTTAGCCGGAATGTTTCTTTTTCTCTTGTTGAGCCCATTTCAGGACTAACTTTGCCTACTATTTTTTTTAACAGAGCTCTTATTAGTGATGTTTTACCGCTAGAGCCAATTCCAAAAACTACTAAAATAATATCTCCTCTGTCTAACTCTAATGAGACTCTATCCTTTTCATCCTTTAAGGCCCTGGCCTTGACTTTATCATTTATTAATTTGATTAATTGATCAATACTTTTCAATGATTTACCTGCAGCTTGCTTTTTGCTGGTTAATGATAAATCTATTAACTTTTTTTCATCTTTGATTTTTAATATTGAGTTTAGACTATTTAGCAACCAATTTATTTTCTTTGAATAACTTAGACCACCTATTATTAATATGGTGATTAATATAGCAGGTATATTTATTGATCTAATTATTGCTCCAACAAAGCTTACAAATATCAAAATAATTAAGATTATAAATATATAAAATATTATTTTTCTTGAATTATAGATTTTCATATTATAACTTTCATTTACTTAAATCCTGCTTTATCTTTGGTTTTAACTATATCAATTATAAAACAAATTATAGCAATGTTTATTGAAATATCTGCTACATTAAAAATAGGAAAATTTATGGGAACTAACTCCAAAAAATCTATAACATAACCTTTGAATAATCTATCAATTCCATTGCCTAAAGTGCCACCTAAAAGATATGCAAGTCCAATAAAATTCCAATGAGATCTTGGTGGAAATTTTAATATAACGGTGATTAATAATAATGAGGCTAAAATACTTATAATAGTAAGAAAGTTCGGGTAATTGCTAAACAGACTAAATGCAGCGCCTTTGTTTTTTACTAAGGTGAAATTTAATAAATTGGGAACAATATTTATAGATCTATTAAATCCTAATGTACTTAATACTATGAATTTACTGACTTGGTCTAATAAAATAATGTAAAAGGAGTATACTATTATCTTCATACTTCTACTCTTTAATGATTTCATTTTACTATTAAGATACGTCTTAATAATATAGAAAATAGACTTATTGAGATGCATAGTAATAATTGAGTTGGGAAGGGTATAAAAGTATTTATTAAGATAAGATCGAATAAATTATCTACCCAAATCCCCAATGTTTTACCAATAATAAGAAAAATAATACCTATAAAATGCACAATACATAATGAAAAGCCCGTATAAAATGAATAATTAATTAAATTAGCTTTTGAATTTTGTTTGGCTAAGCAACCACATATCCAAGCAGCAGGAATCAATCCTAATAAGTAACCAAATTCATGAGTCAGGATATAACCAACACTACCTCCTCCATGAAAAACAGGTAAATAGAATAAACCTATAATCAGATAGGAAATTGCAGAAATTGTTCCTATTTGAGGTCCGCAAAGCAATGAAGTCAAGAGGACGCCCTGTATTTGCCAAGTGCTATATAGTGGAATAATTGAGAGAGATAGGTCTTCTTGAGGAAAAATTATTGATGACGGTAGCATTGCGAATATAATGATTATCATTACGCCTGTTATTGCTTTTAAACCGCTGCTAAATTTGTTCAATGAATTTAATTAGCCGATCTTATACATTATTATTTACAAATTGAATGATATGTCAATATTATAATTGATAACTATTTATTCGTAATGAAATTTTCAGTTGGAGAAAAAGTATCCTTACAAGTACCTTTGCCATATTTGAAGACAGCAGATTCTATATCAATCTTAAGACCTCCAGATCTTGTATCTCTTGATGAGGTTGGCGTAATAATGGGAATAAGGACAAATGATTTATTAGAAGTAAAATTTAGAAGGGGTAATTTCTTGATTCCTTCTGAAAGACTTAGGATTTTTAGTATGGACGACTGATAATTAAATGAGATTTAATTAGTATTCCATTTTTTATCGATTTTACGAATAACTTCTTTGCTACTGCATACGCTTAGCAATGGTTTATTTAAATATTTACGAGCAGCATCCTTGATTTCTTTACCAGTTATACTTTCGAGTCTGAGTAGAATTTCTTTATCGTGATTCTTGGTTAGACCAATTCCTAAAAGATGAGCTTTATGTTCAGCTCTTTGACTAATACTCTGCAAGGAATGAGCCATTTGACCTCGGTATTTTATCTTTACAAGATCTAATTCTTCAGCAGAGATTTCACTATTGATAATTGTTTCCCAGCAATCTTTAAGTAATTGAAGAGTAATGATTGCTTTATCTTCAGTTGTAGAAGCATGAACAATAAATGGTGCTTGATTCTCTCTAATAGGATGATAAACCCCTGCTTCATAAACTACTCCATACTTTTCTCTGAGAACCTTAAATAATAAGCTTGACATTCCATAACCTAAGTAACATGACAATAATCTAAGTAAAATATCAGATTTATTGTCATATCTAATTGTTGCTTTGCCTAGAAGTAGAATCACTTGTTTTGTATTTAATGAACGTGTGCAAATACTGCTACTTTGTTTGAATAGATTTTCAATTTTATTACTATTTTCAAATGTTTTATTTTGGTAGTTAATATTTTTACTAATCTCCTTGAATTCAATTCTATTTTTTATATAGTCATCTAAATTAATTGGAAAACTTCCTGAAATTACTAAGTTTTTTTTTCTATGAATTAATGTGCTTGCGATTTGCAATATATGTTCTTTATTGATTTTATTTATATCGTCGATTGATCCTAGTGGATCATGTCCATATGGACCATCGCCGTATACCATCTTTCTCCAGCCATCGAATGCTAATTGATATGTACTCTCTTTTTGTCTTTTGATGGCTTTTATCGTTAGATCTTTTTCTAATTCAACCTGATCTACTTGAAGTAAAGGTTTTGTAATCATCCAACCAATTAAAGGAATAAGTTTATAAGCATCAATTTCGACACATTTAAGACTTATTAAAAGACCATCTTCGAATGTATCACAGTTCAAATGTGCACCAGAATTTTCTACAATTTCAGCTATTTGATTATTATTGTATGGTCCACAACCTCTAAGCATGGTTGAGGTTAAAAGTTGATGAATTCCTTTTTTATCCTTTGGATCATTCCTACTACCGTCTTCTATCCATAGTTTGGCCGACATTATATTTTTGATATTATGTTTGTCTAGAATTATGTTCATATTTATTCCTCTGGTTCAGCAATTAATGTGAATGCATTGTCTGGATTGAATAATGGAAATATTAATTCATTTAGGCGTGCGATTGTCCAATATGAAATATCATCTATTGATTTTAAGATTGACTGGTGCCGACCCCACAGAGCTTGATTTCCTAATGTTGAGGCGATTTGAGAGCTTAATTCTAAACCAAAATAAATGTTATTTATGACCAATTTTTTTGCACGTTCTAAATCTTTATTAGTAACTAAATCTTTAGTTATTTCTGTAAGGATGTTATTGATTTCACTTTCAGCTATTTCAAGGTTCTCCTGAGGACAACTCACATCTAGAAGAATTAACCCTCCTTCTTCAAGGATTTGTAAATCTATATCTATTGATTCAATAATACGTTTTTCTTCTCTTAGGTCCTTAACAATAAGGCTACTTTTACCTTCGCATAATATTGTGGCGGCAATTTCTGCTCCTAAAATTAAGATCTGCTCTTTTGCCGGTGGAAGTTTCCAGGCTTTCAATATTCTTCCTCCCTCAAGCCTTGGAATAGTTTCTTTTTTATAGCCCTTATTAAATGTAGTTTCGGTACTTTTATTTGTTTCTTCTGATATTGTTTTTAATTCCTTAAGTTTACTATTGTTAATTATCGAATATATTTCTTTTGGTAATTCTCCCGCTATACATAATGTACAATTTTTACCTACATAATGATTTTCGTGGAATATTTTCATTTGTTTAGTATTTATACTTTTTACAGTTTTTTCGTCACCAAGTATTGGTTTGGAATATCTATGAGGTGTCAAACATTCCTTTAATAATTTCATATAAATTATTTCATCGGGTTGTTCAATATTTTGTGCGATTTCCTCTAAAACAACTTCTTTCTCTATTTCAAATGCACCTCCTTCAATTTTAGGAAATAATAACAATTCTAATATCAATTTTAGTCCTTCTTCTATCTTTTCAGGTGGCACTAAAACGTGAAAGTGAACATCGTCTAACCCCGTTGCAGCATTACTACTTCCACCAAGAGATTCAATTTTTAAATCGAATTCACCTTCTTTAAGGTTCTTACTCCCTTTGAATATCATGTGCTCTAAGAAATGAGCCATACCTTCTTCATCTTTTCTTTCATAAAGACTTCCTCCTTTGCACCAAAAGTCAATACAAGTCAATGTTGATTGTTCTATATCAGCTACAACACATGTAGCACCATTAGGTAATGACCAATGATTTACCTTCATTCTATATATCTTAAAGGATTCTATATCTTTATGCTATATGAATCTATGATGATAGGATTTATAACTTTAAAATGCGATGTTTTGAAATTTATTAAATTGTAAAAGATGAATTCATTATCTATATGATTGAAAATCTATATTTTATTTTATATTTATACTATCATTTTCACTTCTTTATTATTAGTATATTCTTCTTTTTCTAATTTCAACCTTTGGACCCTTGGTTTTTATTAACTAATCTTTGCACAAAAAAGTCTTTTTTTAACTTCTTTTTAGCCTTAATAATAATATAATATTGTGTAAGCATAATTATAATAAAACGTTTCTATGAATCTTATCCAAACCCATTTATCTTGAGTTCTTGGTTTTGAAATCAGTTTTTTGTGATCAAAGTAACTTGAATCCTCTTTTGCTTGAGGCTTTCGAACTCATCAAGAATAGAATCCATTCGCTGCCTGATGTTGAACCTTTAAATATTTATCCAAAGTCGAGCAAGATTTGTAGCAGTATAAATAAAGAGGAATTATTTATTGTTAACGAGTTTTATCAAGCAAAAGGATTTAGAAAAATTCATTTGGAAGTTGCAAAGCTTGGAAAATCATTGCAAATACTTCATTGTGTTCTTTTCCCTGACCCATGTTATGAACTCCCCATATTTGGCGCTGATTTGGTAGTTAATTTAAATAATATCTCCGCTGCCATTGTTGATTTATCGCCTGTAGGGAAACATTTGCCTGATTCCCTCATCACTCAAATGAGATCATTAAAAGTCCCTAAATTCACTGAACCTGGTAAGTTGCCGGAATGGGGAGTTATCTTTTCTCCTTATGTATGCTTTATTCGTCCAGTTGATTTTCTCGAAGAAAAATTATTTTTAAAGCTTATTGATCAATATTTGTCACTATTATTATCTTTATTAGTTAGTGTAGAGGCAGACGAAATTAATTCGTTGGATACAATGAGCAGACTTAATTATCAAAAACGATATTGTTCAAATCAAAAACTTAATAGTAAGACTAGAGCTATTCTAGCTAAATTTTTTAGTTCATCTTGGGCAGATGAATATATCAATACAATACTTTTTGAATGTTAGTTATGTTCAAATACTCATCTTTTAAATCCCTCTTCCTGCTCGGCACAACCTCTTTATGCTTTGCTTTGATTAGTGGATGTAATAATAAAGATTTTGAATTAAATCAAACTCTAAAGAATACTGAAGTCGTAGAGAGGATTGAAGGCGTAGCAGCTTTAGGTCAATTAAATCCTCTTGGTGAAGTTAGGAAATTAGCTCCTCCAACTAGTGGAAAGGGTGGCACTCCAAGATTATCTAAATTATTAATTAAAGAAGGAGACTCTATTGTTAAGGGACAAATCTTAGCTATTTTTGACAACCGTCCGAAGCTTGAAGCTGATTTGAAAGCTGCACAAGCTAATTTAAATATATTAATGAGTGAAATTAGTATAAAAAAAAGGGAAATAAATAGATATCAAAATCTAGTTGATAAAGGAGCAGTAGCGCTAATTGTTTTAGACAAGATGAAAGACGATTTGCTTCTTTCTGAGACGAGAATCTTAAAGCTTAAATCTGCTATAGATGCTATTAAGGTTGATTTAGAACAAACACAATTAAAAAGTCCAATTGATGGAATTGTTTTGCAAATCTTAGTTCGTGAGGGAGAGAGACCAAATTCTTCTGGTGTAATTAATGTTGGGGCTAACCAATTAATGGAAGCACTTGTTGAAGTATATGAATCTGATATAGATAGAGTTCAAATTGGCCAAGCTGTTGATTTGATTAGTGAAAATGGAGGATTTAACGGATCTTTAAGAGGTTCTGTGAGTTTAATCAGTCCACAAGTCAGACAAAGAAGAGTGCTTTCAACTGATCCAACTGGTGATGCTGATTCCAGAATTATTGAGGTCAGAGTCAAGCTTGATAATCCATCAGCTAAAAAGGTTTCTAATTTAACTGGAATGAAAGTCATTGCTCGTTTTCAACCGTAGTGGAATTGAATAATTTTTTAAAAAAAAGAAAAATTCCCCTTGCTTGGCTATTGCTGACAAGACAACCATTAAGAATATTAGTAGCTATCGCAGGAATAGCTTTTGCTGGAATTTTGATGTTTATGCAATTAGGCTTTAGAGATGGTTTGTTTGACGCAAGTGTTACTGTTCATAAGTTATTTGACGCTGATCTGGTCTTAATTAGTCCTCGCTCAAAAAGTTCAATAAGTATGAGTGGTTTCCCTAGAAGAAGACTAGTTCAGTCAATGGCACATAGGGATGTTGTCGGAACCACTGCTGTTAATTGGAATTTCCTGCTTTGGCGAAATCCTGAAAATTTATCAACAAGATCTATTCTTGCTTTAGGTTTTGAGCCAAGTAAGCCATTATTGCTTGATTCGGATTTTGAAAAAAAGGCTAAAACTCTAAAGAACAAAGGAAGGGTTTTGTTTGATGATCTTTCCAGAGATGAATTTGGGCCTGTATCCTCATGGTTTAAATCAGGGCGACTAGTTGAAACTGAAGTCGCAGGTAAAAGAGTAAGAGTTTCTGGAATAGTTAGTCTCGGGCCCTCCTTTGGAGCAGATGGAAATTTAATCACTAGCAGTGAGACATACTTAGACTTATCACCGGGTAATCCTAAAGGAAGTATTGAAATTGGTTTGGTTAGATTAAAGAAGGGTTCAGATGTTGAAAAAGTTGTTCGATCTTTGAATTTAAGTTTACCCAGTGACGTTAAGGTAATGTCTTTGAAATCGTTTATAGACTTTGAAAAAAATTATTGGAAAAGTAGTACATCAATTGGATTTATCTTTACATTGGGTGCTGCAATGGGATTTATTGTTGGTTGTGTAATTGTTTATCAGATTCTCTATAGTGATGTTAGTGATCATTTGCCTGAGTATGCAACCCTAATGGCTATGGGATATAACTTAAGAAGCCTATTAGGAGTTGTAGCTAGGGAAGGATTCATTTTATCAATAATGGGATATATTCCTGCTTATATTTCAGGTCAAGCTTTATATGCTTTGGTTAGATCATCAACTAAATTACCTGTTGAAATGAGTTTTAGTAGGGCATCAATTATATTTTGCTTAATACTTTTTATGTGTATGGGCTCAGCATTAGCAGCTATGAAAAAGTTGGCAGATGCCGATCCTGCTGAAATATTTTGATGAATAAATCGAATGTTAAATTTAAATAATTTATGAAAAATATAAATAATAATACTTTAAATATTACTGCTTTGAATCATTGGTATGGTCATGGAGAAATGAGAAGGCATGTTCTCCAGTCTATCTCTATGGAAATTTCTCCTGGCGAGGTTGTTTTACTTACGGGCCCTTCTGGATGCGGAAAAACCACTCTTTTAACTTTGATTGGAGCTCTTCGTAAAGTTCAAGATGGAGATCTTAAAGTATTTGGTAAACAGCTTTTTGGAGCCAGCAGAAAAACAAGACAGAACCTTAGAAAAAATATTGGAATGATTTTTCAGGGGCATAATCTTTTGAGATGCCTTACTGCTGAGCAAAATGTCCAAATGGGTGCTGACCTTTTGAATGGATTTTCATACATGTCTCGAAGAGCTCAGTCTAGAGAATGGCTTAGAGCTGTTGGATTAGAAGATCATTTGTCTAAGCTGCCGCATGATTTATCTGGTGGGCAAAAACAACGCGTTGCTATTGCCAGAGCTCTTGCCGCTAGACCAAAACTACTATTAGCGGATGAACCAACATCTGCATTAGATAGTTCAACTGGTAGAGAAATTGTTGATTTGTTAAAAAAACTAGCTTTAGAACAATCTTGTTCAGTGTTGATGGTTACTCATGATCCGAGAATATTGGATGTAGCAGATCGTCTCTTGAGAATGGAAGATGGCCAAATATTGCCCTCTGTTTAGTAAATTAGTTAGATAAAAATTTGTAGGAATTTTAGTATGTCTAAAAGACGCAATCTTAAGAAAGAGAAACAAGAAAGGAACAGAGCTTATGCCAGGAAGTTTAAGAAACGTAAGCTTCGCAATGATGGTAGGGGAGAAGGCGCTGGTAACGGTGTAACAGGCACTGCAAATAATGGTGGAGCTGCTGATTAATAAATCTCTATTAAAATGAAAAAATATTCTTTATAAATCCTTTAATTTAAAGTATATGAACAAAAACCTTTGATTTTATTTTTTAATTAAGGATGTTAATTAGCGTTGTTATACCGACTTACAACAGACTTCCGATACTAAGAAAGTGTCTAAATGCATTAGAAAATCAAATTTTTAATAATGGCATTCACAATTTCGAAATTGTATTAGTCGATGACGGATCAACAGATGGGACAGTCGACTGGCTAAAAAATAATATTGAAACTTATCCTCATTTAAGACTTTTTGAACAATCCCATGGAGGCCCCGCTTTAGGAAGAAATCTTGGAGTAGAAAATTCAAATGGTGACTTAATTGTTTTTATCGACAGTGATCTAGTTGTTGATAGATATTTCCTATGTAACCATATTGATTCCTTGTTAATAGCTTGGAAAAAACTTGGCAATAAAAAATGTTTCACTTATGGATCTGTAATAAATACTTCTAATTTTAATAATCCGAATTCTGAACCTTTTAAACTTAAAGACCTGTCTTGGGCTTATTTTGCTACAGGAAATGTTGCTATTGACAAAAAGATTTTAGAAACATCAGGCCTTTTTGATACCTCTTTTCGACTTTATGGTTGGGAAGATTTGGAATTAGGTGAAAGACTAAGAAATATGGGAGTTAAACTTATCAAATGTCCAAGAGCGATTGGATATCATTGGCATCCATCCTTAACTCTTGATCAAATACCTCAATTGATTCGAATTGAGAAAGAAAGAGCAAAGATGGGTTTAGTCTTTTATCGTAAGCACCCAACTTTGAGAGTGAAATTTATAGTTCAATACACTTTTTTTCATCGTTGCCTTTGGGAATTTTTAACTTTTGGTGGACTTCTTAATACAAAATCACTTAGACCTCTGTTGGCTTTTCTAATCAAGAATGGTCAATCTGGTTGGGCTATGGAATTGTTAAGACTTCCTCTTAATTTGATTGGTGTGAGACAAATTTTTAGAGAAGCATCATTAATTGGACTTCGATGAACCATTGTTTGTTAGATTAGATGTGCAAATTAAAACCGCACACCTAACTGTTTCGGGTGATAAACAAATTTTGATTCTTTAATCATTATTTAAGTTATCCCTGTTGGGTGGAGGCAAACCCGGAACCCACAAAAACATGGCTGTAGTTTCTCTCTCAGAGATGATGGAAGCTGGTGCTCACTTTGGGCATCAGACAAGAAGATGGAATCCCAAGATGTCTCGATACATCTATTCCGCTCGTAATGGGGTTCATATTATTGATTTGGTTAAGACTGCTGTTTGCATGAACAGTGCTTATAAATGGACAAGAGGAGCTGCAAGGAGCGGTAAAAGATTCCTTTTTGTAGGTACTAAAAAACAAGCTTCCGAAGTCGTTGCTCAAGAAGCAATAAGGTGCGGAGCCTCCTATGTCAATCAAAGATGGTTAGGTGGGATGCTTACAAATTGGACAACAATGAAAGCAAGAATTGATCGACTAAAAGATCTTGAAAGAATGGAATCGAGTGGTGCTATTGCTATGCGACCAAAAAAGGAAGGAGCCGTATTGCGGAGAGAATTAGAACGATTACAAAAATACCTAGGTGGACTAAAGGGAATGAGACGTCTGCCTGATGTCGTTGTTTTGGTTGATCAAAGGCGAGAAACAAACGCTGTTCTTGAGGCGAGAAAGCTTGATATCCCATTAGTGTCAATGCTTGATACTAACTGCGATCCAGATCTTTGTGAAATTCCAATACCATGTAATGATGATGCTGTTCGCTCTGTACAACTTGTTTTAGGAAGATTAGCTGATGCTATCAATGAAGGAAGACATGGCCCCAATGAGTAGTTAGCATTAGATTAATTATTTAATAAATCCTTATTTACCTTTTTTCTCACTATCCCAAAATAAAATGGCGGAAATAACAGCTAAACTCGTTAAAGAACTGCGTGATAAGACATCCGCAGGAATGATGGACTGCAAAAAAGCCCTAATTGAAAATAAGGGCGATATGGATAAGTCTATTGAGTGGTTAAGACAAAAAGGTATAGCTAGTGCTGAAAAGAAATCAGGTCGAGTTGCTGCTGAGGGTGCTGTAGGTAGCTATATACATACAGGTTCTCGTGTAGGAGTCCTTCTAGAATTGAACTGCGAGACTGACTTTGTTGCTAGAGGAGATTTATTCCAAGGCCTTTTGAGAGACCTTTCAATGCAAGTCGCTGCTTGTCCAAATGTTGAATATGTAAGTGTTGATCAGATTCCAGAAACAATTGCCAACAAGGAAAAAGAAATAGAGATGGGAAGAGATGATCTCTCTGGTAAGCCTGATCAAATCAAAGCTAAAATAGTTGAAGGAAGAATAGGAAAGAGATTGAAAGAGATGGCTCTACTAGAACAGCCATTTATAAAAGATAGTTCAATAAATGTTGAAGAGCTGGTAAAACAAGTCGCTGGAAAAATAGGAGAAAATATAAAGGTTCGTAGATTCACTAGATATACTCTTGGGGAAGGGATTGAGGTTCAAGGTTCTGACTTCGCGGAAGAGGTGGCATCTATGACTTCAGGTTGATCTTGACTGAAAAAAAAGATTTATATGATTCCGATTTTGATCCTTTAGATCAAATAAGGTTACTAAAAGAAAAATGTAATAATTTATCACCTCATTTATATAGGGTTTATTCATGCTATCTAGAGGAATTAAGAAATTTCCTCCCTCAAACTATAAAAACTTCATTATTCTCTCTCATAACTGACAGGCTTGGAGAACATTTTGGCTTCTCAACGGTCAACTCAAGAAAAACATTTCAGTTGAAAATCGATAAATTGGTCTCAGATAATATTTCACTAATAACAATTGAACATTTAAATGAACTGGCTAAAAAAATTGATGAAGAAAATATTCGTATTTTAAATAATGCAAAAGAAGCAATGTCCAATTCACCTAATATGAAAAATGAGTCTGAAAAATTAGAATCAAATGGTGATATTAATTCAGTTAAAATAAGTTCTAACCCACCATTGGAGAACTTATCAATTACTGAAGGATGGAATGGTGAATTGGAATCTCCATATTCAATAGAAAATAAAGAACCTTATGTAAAAAGTAAAATATCAGATAGTGATTATCTACTTAAAAATACAAATAATGAGTATGATTCGTTAAAAGAAGATGTTAAGAATACCGATACTTTTAATTTAAAAAGTAAAGATATAGAAATTTTAAATTCAATATTTGCATTGACTGATGAATCTAATTTAAATGACTTAGATTCAATAACAGAAGATTCATCTCAGGAGTCAAATTCTTTTGAAGATACGAAAAGTAATCGTTTTTTTCCACAATCACCAAATGGATTATATGAGTGGATGATTTCTATCGATTCAGCTTTGGTTCGAAAATTGCGTGACCTTTCACATTCTATTAATACTGAGCTTTTAAAATCTGGATTGGTAAATACACTTGTTCCCATAAATATTTTAGATGCCGCTTTATCAGGTCAATTAATTTCATCTAAATCTATATCTAATATTCTTACTTTTAAATTGCCAACCAATAATCTTTTAGTTGCCGGAGGTAATGATATTGATTGCTTATTAATAACTCCTTCGGATATGGAATTTGATAATCCAAGACTTAGAAAAAATAGGACTAACATTAATCATTATCAAAATGTACTTTTGTGTATGATTAAACAGCAACGTTACTGGCAGGGCCGCTCCATAGCTGAAGAGGTTAATAAAGAATGGTGGAAGAATACAACAAAAATATAAACAAAAATGATTTAAAATCTACTCCTAAGATCAAATCGGAAGAGCTAATAAATTGGATTCGATCTTTACAACAAGCTTTAACAGTTGAGGTTGATCATGGGTTTACTAATATTCAAGGGAGAACAAATAAATTTTCTTGTTTTGTAAGTGGTTATTTATCAAGTGTTCCTTCCGGAGATGTTTCAGAGAGTGAATTTTTAAAATTTAAGGAATTAGGTTTGAATTATAAAAAATATTCAACTATGTCTATAAATGATAGACGTAGAATAATTGTTCAGACAAGACAGGCTCTTCATAATCTATATAAATATCATGAAGGTGTAGATAAAACAGGCTCAAAAAAATTAAAGTTAAGAAGAACACATGAATCTATTGTTCAGAAGAGAAGTTCTTCTGGGGATTCATTAAGTTTAGGCTGTTCGATTTCAGCTATTAAAGGTGTGGGCCCAAAACAAGCTGAAAGATTGTCTTCATTAGGTCTTGTTTTAATTCGTGATCTCATAAATTATTTTCCTCGTGATTATGTTGATTACACTTCGTTGAAAACTATAGATAAAAGTCAACCAGGTCAGAATGTAACTATCGTAGCAAAAGTTAGACGATGTAGTTCATTTAAAAGTCCAAAAAACCCAAATCTTTCAATTCTTGAGCTGTTTATAAAAGATAAGACAGGAAGTATGAAAGTTACTAGATTTTTCGCAGGTCGTCGTAATAGCAGTATTGCATATGTAAAATCTCAGCAAAGTTTATACGCTGTCGGCGCGACTGTTGCGGTAAGTGGGCTAGTTAAGGAAGGTAGATATGGTAAATCATTAAATGAGCCTTTAATAGAAATTATCGATAGTCCTAATAGTTATTTGAAATCTAGAACTATTGGCCAGATATTTCCTGTTTATTCTCTAACTGAAGGAATTACTGCTGATAAATTCAGGGATCTAGTACATTCAATTCTTTATCTCACATCTGAGATAAATGAGCCTCTCCCTCAAGATACATTAAAAAGACTAGACCTTCCTTCCAAGAAAGAAGCTTTTTTTCATATTCATAATCCCGAGAATTCAAAAACTTTAGCCAAAGCAAAAAGAAGAATTATTTTCGAAGAGTTTTTATTGTTACAGCTTAGTCTTCTTTTAAGACGTAATCTACATAAGAAATCTAATTCACCTCAATTAAGTATCGAGCTAAGTAGCAATAGCCTTGTTGGTAAATTTTTGAGTATTCTTCCGTTCTCCCTCACAGGTGCTCAGAAAAGGGTATTGAAGGAAATTGAATCAGATATCGTCAAGGCGGAACCAATGTCGCGATTATTACAAGGCGATGTTGGGAGTGGTAAAACAGTTATCGCTATTTCAGCACTCCTTACTGCAGTCCAATCAGGATGGCAGGGTGCTTTTATGGCTCCAACTGAAGTGCTTGCAACACAACACTATCAAACACTAAGTAAATGGATTTCTCCGCTTGAATTAAACGTAGATCTGTTAACTGGTTCTACCCCCATGTCTCGTCGTAAAGAAATTCTTACTGATTTAGTAAATGGCTCTACAAAAATTCTTGTAGGAACTCATGCATTATTTGAAGACCCAGTTGTTTTTGAGCGACTTGGTCTTGTAGTTGTTGATGAGCAACATCGCTTTGGTGTTAAGCAGAGGAACAAACTTTTGAACAAAGGGTTACAACCTCATTTGCTAACGATGACTGCTACACCCATCCCTAGGACCTTGGCACTTACTTTGCATGGTGATCTCGACGTTAGTCAATTAGACGAACTCCCTCCTGGTCGAACACCTATCAATACTCAGCTGATCTCTCCTAAAGACAAAAAGTATGCTTATGATTTAATAAGAAGTGAAATCAAAAAAGGACATCAAATTTACGTTGTTTTACCTTTAATTGAAGAGTCTGATAAACTTGAACTCTGCTCAGCTATTGATGTACATCATAAATTGTCAACTGAAATTTTCTATGATTATAAGGTAGAATTACTTCATGGAAAAATGAAAAGTGTAGAAAAGCAGGAGGTCATTCGTGATTTTATTAACAAAAAAATTGACATACTAGTTTCTACTACGGTTATCGAAGTAGGTGTTGATGTCCCAAATGCTAGTGTAATGCTCATAGAAGATTCTGATCGTTTTGGCCTTGCTCAATTGCATCAATTAAGGGGCCGTGTTGGGAGGGGGGCATCTAAGTCATATTGTCTATTGAGCCATAGAAATAAAAACATAATATCTCGACAAAGATTAGATGTTTTGGTTAATTCTAATGACGGATTTGAAATCTCTGAAATTGATTTACGTTTTCGTGGACCAGGACAAGTCTTAGGTACTAAACAATCGGGGCTACCTGATTTCGCCCTAGCCTCATTAGCTAATGATGTTGATGTCCTTGAACTCGCGCGGAGTGAGGCTCGAAATATTTTAGATTGTGATCCTGTTCTAAAAGATAACTCTTTGCTTCGTTCTCTAATAAAAGAACAGTGGGATAAACTGAAAATTGGTAATAAATTAAATTAACTTTTTGAAAAGTTCTCACTATTGAACTCATTTGTTTTTTGGGTAGACTTAGAAATATTAATTTTTAAGTGATTAAAATTTAATACTTATATTTTTCACAAATGATAAAGTTGAAGCCTTGGAATAATATTAAAATAAATGAATGTAATGAGCCTTTAATTTCTATACCAAATTCAATATTTCGTTTAACACCTCATCCTTATATTATTTTAGGTGCTCCATATTTAACTGGTGCTGATCCATGGGTTTTACGTAGAAGTGTTTTAAAAAGATTGATACGTGCGCAACAACACCTTTCCGAGATTAATCCCCAATTACAATTGGCTTTGTTTGATGCTTGGAGACCTATATCTGTCCAAAAATTTATGTTTAATTACACTATTCAAGAAACTTGTAAGTTGAAGGGAATTGATATTAATGATCTTTCTTTCAATGAAGATATCAATGATGTAATTGAGGAGGTTGGTCGTTTCTGGGCAAAACCATCTTCCGATCCTCTGACGCCACCTCCGCACAGTACTGGTGCTGCTATTGATTTGACACTTGCTGATATGAATGGTAAACAATTAGATCTTGGTGGAGAGATAGATTTTATTGGACCTGAATCTATTCCTGACTTTTATAAGAAAGACTCTTTTAAGATATCCTATTCAACACATCAGGTTTTTCACGATAGAAGATCTCTTTTGTTTTCGGTTATGGAACAGGCTGGCTTTGTTCAACACCCGAATGAATGGTGGCACTTTAGCTATGGAGATCAGTTGTGGTCATGGTTGACTAAAAAAGGTAATGCTATTTATGGAGCTGCACTTGAGGTAAGTAAAGACATTACACTTTCAGACCCAAGTTTAGTTACATGATCTCCAAGACTAGATGAGATTCCGGTGTCTTTCCAGCTAAGGAATAAAGGCTCTAATGTCTTCTCTAGTTCATTGATAGGCATCTTTTGTAGATATGGAGTCGCCAATCTTTGTAAATTAGTGCTACCACCAAGCCATAGTTGGTATTGATTTAGACCACTACCAACTAGAGCTAACTCTGCCATGTATGGGCGAGCACATCCATTTGGACAGCCTGTAACTCTTACCAATATTGATTTATTAATGTCTAGTCTTTTTAACTGAGTGTTTATTCGCTCTAAGAGCTCTGGCAAAAATCTTTCTGCCTCTGTCATCGCGAGTCCACATAACGGTAGAGCTGGACACGCCATTGCATGTCTAGTAATTGGTTCGGGGCTTTCTGGGTTATTAAAACCAATATTAATAAGAGCATTCTTTACACTAGCCTTTTGATAATTTCCGATATTACACAAAAGTAAATCTTGGTTGGGAGTTAAGCGTACATCTAATGCGAATTTTTCAACTATATTTCTTAGCTCTTTCTTTACCTCTCCGGTAAGCCTACCTGATAATAGTGGTAGCCCAACAAACCATAGTTTCTCAGATTGTTGATGCCATCCTAAATAATCTTCAAGCACTGTATCCCCTTCGTTCCTTAAGGTGCCAATATCTTTCGTAAAATATTTCGTTGTTAACTTTTTCTTAAACCAATCGACACCCATGTCATGCAAAACATATTTAAGTCTTGAGTGCCTTCGAGTTTTTCTATCTCCATAATCTCTTTGAAGAGCGAGAATAGATTGAACAAGCTCTAATATATATTTCCCTTCTACAAAACCTATAGGATCTGCCATCCTCGCAAATGTTGTATCTAAATTGTGTGTTCTACCCATGCCTCCTCCAACGTAGACATTACATCCTTCTATAGTTCCTTTTTTATTTGTGAATGTCACTAGACCTATGTCATGAGTAAGAATATCTACAGAATTATCACCTGGTACTGTAGTTGCACATTTGAATTTTCTTGGTAAGTAGGTTGTGCCATACAAAGGTTCATTTTTGTCGCCACTATAAACACCAGGATTTCGCTGAAGCTTTCTGTTCTTTTTGACTTCGGAGGTTGGCTTGATAGCATATTTCATCTCGCCATCAACCCATAAATCAATGTAGGTTTTCTCTGCTTTTTGCGGCGATAAAACATCGGCAATATCATTAGCTAATTTCCTTGCAGCAGGATAGCCCCCTTTTTCGTAAGGAGCTGCGGGAGCCATTACATTCCTGTTGACGTCTCCACAAGCCGCGAGGGTTGATCCCATTGATTTCACAATTGTTCCTATTACTTCTTTAATATTTCCTTTTTTTATTCCATGCATTTGAAAGCATTGACGAGTGGTCACTCTGAGCGTTTTATTCCCTAGTCGATCAGAGAGATCATCTAATGCTACAAATAGGGGCCCAGGCACCAGACCAGCTGGATTTCTTAGCCTCAGCATCATTTGCCAATCTTTACCTGTTCCGCCTTTCTTTCTATGTTCCCGATCATCTTGTTGATAACTACCATGGAATTTTAAAAGTTGTACTGCGTCGTTTGTAAAGTGATCGCTGTCGTTTGATAATTCACTTTGAAGAGGTTCATTTAAGTAATTACTATCAGCTTTAAATTGTTCAAATTTTGCTCTAGGGGAACTATTAGCTATGCAAGGTGATGGAACAGTCTTTTCTATTTCTTCAATATTTTTACTTCCACTTTCCTCGAAATTCATCAGAGCTTCAATAGCTGCATTACTGAAGCCAGCATCTTTTAAGTCTCTTTCTATGTTTTTTGGTGATTCTTTTGGATTACTATTTTTAATAGCCTCGAGTTTTATGCCCTTAGGTAAGGATTTATTGATCTGTTTGGACTCTTCTTCTCTGAGCTTTTCATCAAATTTTTGTTGAATAGCTATTTCTGCTGAGCTTATGTTCTCTTCTGCTTCTTGCTTAGTGTTACCTATTTTTTTTACTACATCACATGTTCCAAAAGCATCCCTTAATCTACCCCTCGGTACAGCGACCCTGAGGTAAAACCCAGATCTTCCAGGTATTTGTATTATCTTAGGCAATGGTACCTACACCGGTACCTACACTGTATCATTTTTCGTGTTGCTTAGTGCCTAATTGTTCAAATAAAACCATGAGTGAACAAAGATTCATTCATTGAAAATTAAATTTTTTCTAGGACACAGAATGTAGAAGTAATTCAGATTTAGATCTAATCTTGTTGTGTACATAAGGAAATTATTTTTGTCTACTTACCTTTTAGAAATCGGCACTGAGGAACTGCCAGCTGATTTAGCTGAATCAGTTATTTCCCAGCTTGAAATAAATGTAAATAACGACTTAAATTCTTCTCAAATAAAATTTAGAGAAATAAGAGTAACCACTACTCCTAGAAGAATTGCATTAACGATTGAAGGGATTGCTCCATTTTCTGAAGATAATATTTCAGAACGAAAAGGTCCTCCTCTTTCTCAAGCTTTTCATGATGGAGAGCCTACAAAAGCAGCAATTGGTTTTGCTAGAAGATATAACCTTACTCCTGAAAAATTAGAGGTACGAGAAACGCCAAAAGGGTCATTTGTTTTCGCTCAATTAATAGAGAAAGGCAAGCCTGTTGGGAGTTTGTTGGTTGATTATTTACCTGGATGGATCAGCAAAATTCAAGGAAGAAGGTTTATGAAATGGGGTAAAGGTGATTTTCGCTTTTCGAGACCTATCCGTTGGATAGTCTCTTTGATTGATTCAGAAGTTCTACCTTTTAAAATTTTAGGGTGCGACCCAGAAATTCAAATTAGTAATATCTCAAGACCACATAGGTTGCATGGCTCAACATTAGAAATTAAGAATGCGAACACTTATTTTGATCAATTGCAGGATTTAGGAGTAATAGTTGATCGGAATAGTCGCCTTTCAAATATTAGCGAGTTGGTTCTTAATCACGAAACAAATAAAAAAGTTAAGCCTGATCTAACTCAACCTCTTTTGAGTGAACTGACCGATCTAGTTGAGTCTCCTTTACTTGTGACTGGGAGCTTTGATGAGTCTTTCCTCGATTTACCACCTGAGGTTTTGTCCACAGTGATGAAGGTTCATCAAAGGTATATACCTGTATACAAATTAAATGTTGAGTTTGATCCATTGTCACTTGACTCAAGAAATATTTTACTCCCAAGTTTTTTATGTATTAGTAATGGATTATCTTCAGCGAAAGAGAATATTATGTTAGGTAATGAAAAAGTATTAAAGGCTAGGTTTTCTGATGCTTCATTTTTTATAAAGTCAGATTTATTAATCAATAGTTCTTCACGTATTAATAAATTAAAAGATGTAACTTTTGCTGAAGGACTAGGTTCTTTATATGAGCGTGTAAATCGTATTGAATGGCTTACTAAATTAGTGACATCAAAACTTAAATTTCATCAAGAGGATATTGAGAAATCTGTGAAAGTTGCACATTTTTCTAAACATGATTTGGTTAGCAACATGGTTGGCGAGTTCCCTGAATTACAAGGAATTATTGGATCTAAATACTTACTTCATGAGGGTGAATCTAGAGATGTATGCCTTGGTGTTTTGGAACATTACAAACCCAAAGGAACTTCAGACTCTCTTCCCTCAAATAATCTTGGTAATGCGGTTTCATTAGCTGAACGTTTTGAATTACTTTTTAGTATCTATGCAAAGGGTGAAAGACCTTCTGGCTCTTCTGATCCATATGCTTTAAGAAGGGCTGCTAATGGAATATTGTTGATTTTATGGAATAAAGACTGGCAATTAAATATCAATGAAATACTAAATGATTCACTATGTTATTGGCAGCAACTTTTCCCTTCTCTCCCTTTTGATATAAGTAGACTTGTCAGCGAATTAAAGGAATTTTTTCGTCAAAGAATTATTAGTTTATTAGAAGAGAAAAATATCGATTTTGATATTATTCAGGCAATTACAGGAGATACAATTTCAATATCAAAATTATTAGATGATCCAACTGATGTTTATTTTCGAACTTCATTATTAATGGAAATGAGGAAAAATAATACACTTAATTTGTTGCAAGCTGTAGTGACTCGAGCCTCTAAGTTGGCAGCTAAAAGTTCTATCCCAAATGATGCAACAGATCCTTTAGATTTTGTAGATACATCACTATTTGAGAAGGCATGTGAAATAGAAATGTTTAATGTTTTGGAGAAATTAAAGCCTTTAGCTATAAATTGTGAGCGTGTTAAATATAAATTGTTAGCTGATGGTCTAGTCTCAAGTGCAAAAACTTTGGCCAACTTTTTTGATGGAGAAGGAAGTGTTATGGTTATGACGGATGATATTAATCTAAGAAATAACAGATTAAATCTACTGACAATCCTTAGGAATCAATCTTTGAAGCTTGCAGATTTTAGCAAGCTTAGTTAATTATTTTAGTCGATATTTGGTATTATTTTTTACTGGTTTTTATACCACCTTTAATTGAACTTACAGCCAACATTTTATTAACTTCTTTATCGTCTCTTACTGCGCTTGGTACTGGCTTGTACGTGCTTGGTGCTAGAGCCTTCCCTCTTAAAACAGAACCAATTGTTAACAGGGTAAGTTTTAATTGTTGTAGCGGTTTCATTGCAACCACGGTTTTATAGAGATAGCTATCAAATGTAAGTCTTTGAACATCCATGTCACCACACATCTCTACAAAAGCTTCTCTTGCTCCGTCACTGGTATAGAAAATTCTTTGGAGAATATCTAAAACTGTATATGTGGTTCCATACTTTTTATCCCATTTTTTTAAATATTTTTTGAGATCATTCTCTGTGGGTATTATTTTTCCATTTTGACTTGATTCTACAATTTGCTCGGCACACATCCTTCCACTTTTGGCAGCAAAATAAATTCCTTCTCCTGAACTTTTGGTTACATAACCAGCGGCATCTCCAACTAGAGCCATTCTTCCAACAACTCTTCTTGGCCTGGGATGCTCAGGAATTGGATGAGCTTCTACTTTGATTACTTCTCCATTTACGAGTCTCTTTTTTGCTCTCTCTCTAACACCAATCTGGAGGCTTTTTATCAAACCACCATTTTGTTTCATTGTGCCTGTTCCCGCTGCAACATGGTCGTATTTTGGAAAGACCCAACCATAGAAATCAGGTGATACATCAGTTCCTACATACATTTCGGCTCTGTCCTCGTAATACTTCATTTCCTCTTTAGGTAGTTTTATCCTCTCCTGTATTGCTACTGCATAGTTGTAATCACCAGCATCCATTGCTTTCGCAACTCTGCTAGTTGCACCATCAGCCCCAACAATTAAATCCACCTCAAGTTGCTTACCTTTCTCTTCTGATTGGTCGCTCAGGATCTCTGTGTAATGAAGTGTATATGGACCTTGCTTGTTAGTACCAGTTTCTATTTTTGATACCAATCCATTTACTAATGTTGCGCCAAGTTCTGCGGCGCGATTTCTCATAAATGAATCCATTACTTCACGCCTCAACATGCCTATATATTCTTTGTCGCTACCTGGATAAATATCATCCAAAATAATATCTACTTCTCTATTTGATGGAGATATCATTTTCATGTTCCTGACTTTCCTATCAATAATTGATTCAGGAAGATCAAACTCAGAAACCATACACAATGGAATCGCTCCTCCACATGGTTTTGCATTATCAAGCTTTCTCTCGAAAATCCAAGTTTTAATTCCCGCTTTAGCTAAAATCTCTGCAGCGCATGATCCACTTGGACCACCACCAATAACAGCAACTCTTAACATCTTTGGATGAAAAATTTAGTTCTCTATATATAAAACTTACATCCTTATCTCATAGAAAGTATAAAGATTGGAGATACTCGTTACTATCGAAACATCATTTTTGTGAATTCCAATTGTTTTGAACATAAGAAGATCGTATGAATTACCAAGATGACATCCCACTTGCCAAAAGGATTAGATCTGTCAAAACCCTTACTAGCAAGTCCTTTTTGCGTTTAGGACTTCTATTCGTTGGACTTGGAGTATCGTTAACGTTTTTAGCTGACAAATCATTATTTCGCCAAACAAAAGCTTTAGATGATTCGATTAACTCCACTGAGACAAATCAAAATAAAAGTTTGTTGGGCCATCTTCCTTACCCTGAGGCCTCAAAAAATGAGTTAATTCTTTTCTCTCCAGGTATTTACGTTCATAAAGAAATTTATGAAAATTTCAAGGAAATGCAATTTATGGCTGCTCAAAGAGGGATCTCTTTACAACTATTAAGCGGTTATAGATCAATTGATTTGCAAAGAGATATTTTTTATGAAAATAAATCTATTAGAAATCAAACTGCTGTTGAGCGTTCTATGGTTTCAGCTCCTCCTGGTTATTCCGAACACAGCACAGGATATGCAATAGATGTTGGTGATGGGAATTATCCAGATACTCATTTTGAAGTTGAATTCGAACAAACGCCTGCTTTTAAATGGATGAAGAGGTTTGCCCCTAAATATCATTTCGTTCTTTCATTTCCACCCAATAACAAACAAGGAGTAACGTATGAGCCTTGGCATTGGAGATTTGAAGGGACTGTTAATGCTTTGAGGGAATTTGAAGCTGCCAATAAAATTACAAAATTCAAATAACTTTGACTTAATTTTTTTTATTTCTAATTTTTTATTCGATATTTTAATTGGCATTTAAAACAGCTAAAGGAAGTCATGGTGAGATATTCTTTAAGTTTCTATTAACCAAAGAAATTTTAATTTTTTTTAATTATGAGTTTTGATATACAGGCCATAAGGAATATTGCAATAATTGCTCATGTTGATCATGGTAAGACAACTTTGGTTGATGCACTTTTAAATCAATCTGGGACTTTTCGAGATAACGAGGAAGTCCCAACTTGTGCTATGGATTCAAATGATTTGGAACGTGAAAGAGGTATAACAATTCTCTCGAAAAATACAGCTGTTACATATAACGAGACCCGTATCAATATTGTTGACACACCAGGTCACGCTGATTTTGGAGGGGAAGTCGAGAGGGTTTTGGGAATGGTAGATGGATGTCTTCTCGTCGTTGATGCCAACGAGGGACCAATGCCTCAAACTCGATTTGTTCTAAAAAAAGCTTTAGAGCAGGGTTTAAGACCTATTGTGTTTGTGAATAAAATTGATCGTGCAAGAGTAGAACCTGAAACCGCAGTAGACAAAGTTTTAGATCTGTTTTTGGAATTAGGAGCTGATGACGATCAATGTGATTTCCCTTATTTATTTGGGAGTGGATTAGGTGGATTCGCAAAGACTGAAGTCAAAAGTGAAAGTGATAATATGAAACCTTTATTTGAAGCAATTATTAGGCAAGTTCCTCCTCCGGTAGGTGATCAGAATAAGCCCTTACAATTACAAGTTACCACTCTAGATTACTCAGATTTTTTAGGAACTATAATTATTGGAAGAGTACATAATGGTGTGATTAAAAATGGCCAAAGGACTTGTCTGATAAAGGAAGATGGGAGTCTGAAAAAAGGAAGGATTAATAAACTTTTAGGATTTAAGGGATTAAAAAGAATTGAAATAGATGAAGCAAATGCTGGAGATATAGTTGCCTTGGCTGGATTTGAAGATGTCTCTATTGGAGAAACTGTTGCCTGTCCTGATGAACCGAAGCCTTTACCTCTGATAAAGGTAGATGAGCCAACATTGCAGATGACTTTTGTTGTAAATGATTCTCCATTTGCAGGAAAAGAGGGAAAGTTTGTAACCAGTCGTCAGTTGAAGGATCGTTTAAACAAAGAACTACTTACGAATGTTGCATTAAGAGTCGAGGATACAGATTCACCTGATCGTTTTTCTGTAAGTGGAAGAGGAGAGTTACATCTAGGAATTCTTATAGAGACAATGCGAAGAGAGGGGTATGAATTTCAAGTTTCTCAACCACAAGTCATTTTTAGGACCATTGATGACATTAAATGCGAACCGGTTGAGACCCTAGTCCTTGATGTCCCCGAAGCTTCTATTGGAGCTTGTATTGAAAGCCTTGGGGTAAGAAAAGGTGAAATGCAAAATATGGAAACGGGCACTGATCATCGAACTCAACTTGAATTTGTTATTCCATCAAGAGGCTTAATTGGATTTAGAGGGGAGTTTATTCGTGCAACAAGAGGTGAAGGGATTATGAGCCATTCGTTTTTTGAATACAGACCATCAGTAGGAGATTTTGAACAAAGAAGAAATGGAGTCCTCATATCATTTGAAGAAGGTGTCGCTACTTTCTATTCCTTAAAAAATGCTGAAGACCGTGGCCAATTTTTTATTACACCTGGAGCCAAAGTTTATAAAGGAATGATTATTGGAGAGAATAATCGCCCACAAGACCTTGAGTTAAATATTTGCAAGGCTAAACAACTTACTAATATGAGATCAGCTGGTGCAGATGAGTTAGATCAATTGCAATCCCCAATTGAAATGACATTAGAAAGAGCTCTTGAATACATTGGACCAGGGGAGATGTTAGAAGTTACTCCTGAATCTATTAGGTTGAGAAAAGTTATTGCAAAGAAAAATTTTAAAAAATAATGACACTTATAGATAAACAAGATGATTTATTTATTAATGATTCTCGTTTTGAAATAGGAATGAAATTATTTAATTCATGTCAGTGGTACAAATCTCATGATGTTTTTGAAGAGATATGGCATGAGACTGGAGGACCTGAAAGGCAATTGATACAGGGCATATTGCAAGTAGCTGTTGCACAAGTTCATCTGGAAAATAGCAATTTAAATGGAGCGACGATACTTTATGGAGAAGCATTGGGTAGATTAAAAAGATTTCATTTGGCTAATTTTGGATTAGATATTGTGGGACTGTCTAACTGCGTTTCAAGGAGATTGGAACTTATACAAATTGGTAAGGATCTATCTAGTTGCAGCTTGCCTATGCTCAGTTTCCTTTGAAAACTTTCTCAAGTCTCTTTTCATTTTACTATTGAAAAAGAGATGATTTCATATTAATTTCTTGTTATGCTTTTTTGCTTTGCTTCAATTTTGATTAATCAAAATTATATAGATCGATATTCTGCATAAATCAAAATGGAATTTAAAAGAATTAATCAAATACAATTACCTAATCAGAGTTTTTATGAGATATTTTTACCTATATTATTTATAATTATAGGTTTATTTGGTGCATTTAATCATGCCCTTTGGAGAGATGAGATGCAAGGATGGCTGGTTGCTTGGCATAGTGATAATTTAATAGATTTATGGAGAAATAACGCACCATCAGGACACCCTGTACTCTGGTCCTTATTAATTTATTTTTCAAAAAATATTACTGGTACACCTATAAGCATGCAATTGATGCATTGGTTTTTAGGTAGTTCTGCGATCTTAATTTTTTGGAGATTTAGTCCTTTTAATGTCACTACTAAAACTCTATTTACTTTTGGATATTTCCCTTTTTGGGAATATTTTTTTGTTTGTCGTCATTATGTTATTGCTGAATTAATAATATTTATTTTTTGTTCTATTTATCATTTAAAAGAGAAAACCTATATACCATTTTCTTTGTGTATTGGACTTTTGGCTAATACACAAGCTTTGTCCTGGTCATTAGCATTTGCTATTGGAATGACTCTAGTACTGGATTGGTTTTTAAATCATAATCAAAGAAAAAATTATAAAAGAAATAAGAATTGGATTGTAGATTTAACAACTAGTATCTCTATTTCCTCTATATTGTTGTTCTTTGGAGCTTTTAGTCTTTTTCAAGTAAGAGATTCAGTTAAGTTACTTACTTCTTTTATAGATATTCGTCACTTTCTTAGAGTTATAGGACAGATTTTTGGAGGATATATGCTTATTATTCCTGATTCAAGTAGATTTTTTGATTTAGTTTTATGTGCTTTAATAGCTTTGATTTTGCTTATAAGTACAATCACATTTATTAAATTTTATCGTCCAGCATTAATTTATTTTACTAGCGGTATTTTATTTTTATTTCTTTTTAACTATTTTTTATTTATAGGTGACGGATCAAGACATTATGGATATTATTTTCTATTGATTATCTCCTCATTATGGTTGGCATTATCTAATCAAGATCAACAACTTTATTTTTCTAAACAACCAAATTTATTCACTAAGGGTAATTTTTTTTATTTCCCTAGATTACTTACTTTTTGTTTGACTATACATTTTGTTGTGGGGATTCATATGGTCATCAATGATTTTCGGGTACCGTATTCAAGTGGAAGGGAAACTGCTCAATACATTCAGACTAAAGGATGGGAGGATTTTCCAATATTTGCGACTAGAGATGTTGAAGTGGCGACAGTATCTGGATACCTTGATAGAGAATTCTACTTGCCTGAGTTGAATGGATTTGGAAGTTATGCTCAGTGGTCTAATCGGCTTATTTTAGACAGAAGTAAAACACTTGATGAAGTCCAAGTTTATTTAGATAAATTTCCCAAAGTAAATAAATTATTATTACTTTTAAGTAATCGATCGTCTATTAAGAATTTGGAGCCTGGTGAATCTCTTTACTTTGAGAAATTTAGAGTAATTGCTGATTCAAAATTTGAGAATTCCTTTCATGATTCAGAGATGTTCTACTTATATTGGGTTGAGAGGATTATTGATTAACCTTATATCTGAGAGGTATAGTTTATTATTAGATAATCCTTATGTATAAGCTTAACCCTGATAGGTTCTATTAAAATGACTCTACTTATTGAGAGTTTGGACTTAACCTTATCCAATAAAAATATTGTAAAAAACATTAATTTAAATGTAAAACCTGGGGAGGTGGTTGGCCTTTTGGGACCAAATGGTGCGGGCAAAACTAGCACTTTTAATATGATCGTTGGCTTGATTAAGCCAAACAAAGGCAATATCTACTTGGAGGGCATTAGCATAAAAAATTTTTCTATGACAAAAAGAGTTCAATTGGGAATTGGTTATTTACCTCAAGAACCAAGTGTTTTTAGAAATCTTACAGTTATTGAGAATTTGGATATTGCTCTTTCTCAGGCTAACTTATCAATTTCTTTATTTAGGAAAAGACGTGAAGAATTGATTGAGGAATTTAATTTGGTCTCCTTCCTTGATCGTTTTGGTCATCAACTTTCCGGTGGGGAAAGACGCAGATGTGAAGTTGCTAGAGCTTTAGCTGTAGGACGTTTAGGTCCGAAATTTTTACTTTTAGACGAGCCTTTTGCAGGAGTTGACCCTATAGCTATTAATGATCTACAGAATTTAATTAGGAAATTAAAAAATAGGAATATAGGTATATTGATTACTGACCACAATGTTAGAGCAACATTGGCTATAACCGAACGATCTTATATTCTTAATCAAGGCCAAATACTTGCCAATGGATCGTCAGATCAACTCACAAGAAATGATGATGTTAAAGAGAATTATCTTGGTAATTTATTTGATTAATTAGCTATGTTTAATAACCTATTCTTATTATCTAGATTTCAAAATTTAGTAGGAAGAATATGGAAAATAATTCCTTTGTTAGATAGATGGATACTTTTTGAATTATTGCCTCCTTTATTTTTTTCAATAGCAGCTTTTACTGTCGTTTCTCTTTCAGTAGGAGTTATTTTTGATCTTATTAGGAAAATAGTTGAGATTGGACTTCCTATCTCTATAGCCATTCAAATTCTATTGCTAAAGCTACCTAGCTTTATTGTTATTTCTTTCCCTATGGCAATGTTACTTTCAACTTTACTTGCTTACGGAAGTCTTAATGACAATAGTGAAATTAAGGCATTAAAAAGTATTGGTATTTCAATTTATAGACTTATTTTACCGGGATTAATTTTGTCAATATTTATGTCATATATGACATTCATTTTTAATAATAATATTGTTCCAAGTACAAATAAAAAAGCTGAAATCATCTTGGCTAATTCTTTAGGTAAATCTTTTACAAATGAACAGGGAGAAGATATTATCTTTTCAAAGAAAGGAGAGATTTTAGATCCATATTCAAGCTATAAAAAAAGAGGAGTTACTCATCTTTTTTATGCCTGGAAATTTATTGACGGACAAATGTTGGATGTCACAGTAATTGATTTCTCGAAATTAGGTTTTACTCAAATGCTTAAGGCTAAAAAAGGAATTTGGAATAGTGATAAAAATAATTGGGAATTCTTTGAAGGAGATATTTTGACACTTAGTCCTGATGGAAGTAATACGAGAACTAAATTCTTGAGCTTTTTATATCCATTAGGTACTGATCTTACCAATATTGCACAACTGCCGAAAGATGCAAATGATATGAATCTCGGCGAAGCGAATACGGCTATGGAGTTGTATCAAAGTAGTGGAAATATTAAAGAAGCTAGAAGAATGAAAGTAAGAATTCAAGAAAAATTTACTTTACCAATCGCTTGTTCAGTTTTTGCTTTAATTGGTTGTAGCTTTGGGGTAATGCAAAAACAAGGGGGAGGTAGAAGTCAAAGTTTTGGATTAAGTATCATTTTGATACTTATCTATTACATTTTGAGTTTCAGCTTTAGCTCTCTTGGAGTTAAAGGAATAATAAATCCTATCTTTGCTGCTTGGTCTCCTGTTTTTTTGTCTATGTTAGGAGGGGGTTTTTTGTTAAAACAGGCAAGCAAATGATCTGGTCTTTCTAAATAATCTTTAGTTGCTTTTATCAATGGTTGATTTTCAGTTAAATAATTTTTCCTTTGACCCTGTTGTTTCTCTTGGGCTTTTAGCATTTCTTTTCTTATTAATCGCATTGCCTATTTCATTTTGGTCAGTTGCTGGTAGCAGTGATTCCTCCAAAGCTAGATTTTTAGTCGCAATATCCAATCTTTTTCTTACTAGTCAATTGATATTGAGATGGTGGCAATCAGGACACTTCCCAATTAGTAATCTCTATGAGTCACTTTGCTTTTTGACTTGGGGTTGTACCTTGACGCAACTTTTTGTCGAAAGGGCATGGCGCTCTCCAATCGTTTCTGCAGTTGCAACTCCTATCTCATTGCTTTCAATAGGTTTTGCCAGCTTTGTTTTACCAGAGAATTTACAATCTTCTTCTCCTTTGGTTCCAGCACTTCGTTCAAGTTGGTTAGTAATGCACGTAAGTGTAATTATGAGTTCTTACGCTGCATTACTAATAGGATCAATTTTGTCTTTTGGTGTTTTTTTTGTTGATGGAAAAAAGCAATTCAATATCCGTAATAGCTCCTTTGGCTCTGGTTCATTTCGGCAAAGTTCTGAGCTATATATTGATGAAAAAAATGAAAAATTAAATTTAATACGACCGGTAGAATTTACAAATGCTGAGCAACTTGATTCTTTAAGTTATAGATCAATAACTGCTGGTTTTTTGTTGCTTACGGTTGGACTTATTAGTGGTGCTGTTTGGGCTAATGAAGCTTGGGGTAGTTGGTGGAGTTGGGACCCTAAAGAAACATGGGCTTTAATATGTTGGTTAGTTTATGCTGCCTATTTGCATACTAGGTTAACAAGAGGATGGCAAGGTAAAAAGCCTGCATTGTTAGCTATAGCAGGCTTTTTTGTTATTATTATTTGCTATATAGGAGTAAACCTTCTTGGCGTTGGTTTACACAGTTATGGTTGGTTCTTTGATGCTTAATTAGGTAATTAAGATTGTCTATTTTTCTATAATTATTCCATTCTGTGCGTCATTCGCAACTTTTCTTAGTGCATCACACCCTTCTTTAAGTGTTGGGTAAGCAAACATACCACTTCCAGCTATGAAACAGTTTGCTCCTGCAGCGCAACATTGAGATAATGACCAATCTGCTTTTATACCTCCATCAACTTCTATGTCTACGTTGTATCCATTTTCTAAAATTATTTTTCTTAATTGAGTTATTTTGTTGAGCATTGTAGGAATATAAGCTTGCCCTCCAAATCCAGGGTTAACTGTCATTACTAGTACGTGATCAACCATATCAAGCACATCCTTAACCATATCCATTGGAGTATGAGGATTAAGGGCTACGGAGGGAGACCCTCCTAGTTGACGAATTCTGCCAAGAATTCGATGAAGGTGCACATTAGCTTCAGCATGAGCAATTACAACTCCTGGCTCTCCGTTTGCACCCTTACTTGCTTCTACATATCCCTCAAGCATGGTTTCGCAATTGTATTGACTAACCATTAATTGAGTCTCAAATGGAACTTTGCAGTACTTTCGACAGGCGGAAATCATTTCTGGGCCGAATGTGAGATTTGGAACAAAGTTCCCATCCATCACATCAAATTGGATTCTGTCTACCCCTGCTAATTCAAGGTCTTTTACGCACTGGCCCATATTTGCCCAGTCTGCTGGCAATACTGAAGGGATTATTTGAACTGGACGGTGTTCAGAAAAAATTGCTGAAGAAATGGATTGGATCATTGTTTTTGTCTTTTGGCAGAGATTCTATTAATTCATGGTCACAAGTTCTAGTGTGACCATGCACTGATACAGTAATTATTGCTTATCAACAGATAATAAGTTTTTTGTGAGTACTTTTTTCTGAGCATTTTTCAATGCCCTCAATTACTTACACTATTGTCTGCCTAAAGGCGTAAATTTCTTTACCTAGCTGCAAAAAGTGGATCGTACTCTCGTCCAAGAAATTCTTGAAGTAGTTGAGCAAGCTGCAATTGCTTCGGCTCAATTGACTGGTTTGGGGAAAAAAGATGAGGCTGATGCCGCTGCCGTAGAGGCAATGCGAAAGAGAATGGGAACGATTCAGATGCAAGGAAGGATCGTCATTGGAGAAGGAGAAAGAGATGAAGCTCCTATGCTTTATATCGGAGAAGAAGTTGGATCAGGCACAGGACCTGGAGTTGATTTTGCTGTAGATCCATGCGAAGGGACAAATTTATGTGCTAATAGCCAGAGAGGATCTATGGCTGTTCTAGCGGCCTCAGACAGGGGTGGTTTATTTAATGCTCCTGATTTCTATATGAATAAATTAGCTGCCCCACCAGCAGCTAAGGGCAAAGTTGATATCAGAAAAACACCTACAGAAAATATAAAAATTTTGAGTGATTGCCTGGGAATAGCAATAAGTGATTTAACTATTGTTGTGATGGATAGAGCCAGACATAAAAATCTAGTTTCCGAAATCAGATCCACTGGTGCCAGGATTCAGCCTATTTCCGATGGAGATGTTCAAGCCGCAATAGCATGCGGATTTGAGGGGACTGGCACACATTGCTTAATGGGTATTGGTGCCGCTCCTGAAGGAGTTATTTCTGCTGCGGCCATGAGGGCACTTGGAGGACATTTTCAGGGACAACTTGTTTATGATCCTGCAATAGCACAAACCTCAGAATGGGCAGACTATACAAAAGAGGGAAATATAAAAAGATTGAATGAAATGGGAATAACTGATATTGACAAGATTTACGAAGCAAATGAACTTGCCTCAGGAGAAAATGTTGCTTTTGCTGGTAGTGGGATCACAGATGGATTGCTTTTTGATGGAGTTAAATTTGAAAAAGATTGCACAAGAACTAGCAGCCTAGTGATAAGTACACTTGATCAAACAGCAAGATTTACCAATACAGTTCACATCAAAGATGGTGCTCAAAGCATCTCTTTGAAGTGAGATTTAAGTAAATGAAGTAAGGGGCTACTTATGCATATTGCTGTCGTCGGTCTTAGCCATCGCACGGCCCCAGTCGAAGTGCGTGAAAAGCTAAGTATCCCAGAAGAACACGTTGAAAAATCGTTCAATAATTTAAAGAAAATTGATCAAATATTAGAAGTTTCTATCTTGAGTACATGCAACAGACTTGAAATTTATAGCTTGGTCAAAGATCCTCAATTGGGAATAGAAGCAATTAAATCTTTTCTTCTTGAATTTTCGGGTCTTGAAGATGAGATTCTTTCTCCGCATTTATTTAACTTTGTCCAGGAGAAAGCTGTTTCTCATGTGATGAGAGTTTCTGCTGGTTTGGACAGTTTGGTTTTAGGAGAAGGACAAATCCTTTCTCAAGTAAAAAAAATGGTGCGTCTTGGCCAAGATCATCAAAGTCTAGGTCCTATATTGAATAGATTATTAACTCAGGCTGTTAGTACTGGTAAACGCGTAAGAAGCGAGACAAATCTTGGCACTGGTGCAGTTTCTATAAGCTCTGCGGCTGTAGAACTAGCTCAATTAAAACTTGGACAAGCGCACGGAAGAGATCAATTAATGAGTTTGGAAACTGAAAAGGTTGCTGTTGTTGGTGCTGGAAGAATGAGTCGTCTATTGCTTCAGCATCTCCAATCGAAAGGATGCTGCTCTCTTACTTTACTTAATAGAACTAAAAAAAGGGCCGAGGATCTTTCAGCAGCATTTCCTGATATTCAAATTGATTGTCAATTAATAGATGAGTTGGATAGATGTCTCTCACTTAGTACTCTTGTATTTACAAGCACAGCTGCAAATGAGCCTATTATTAATGCTGAAAAATTGATTAAAATTGACAGAAAACCTTTGCTAAGACTTATTGATATTGGAGTTCCGAGAAATATTTCTTCTGATGCAAAATCAGTTTCTGGTATTGAATCTCATGATGTTGATGACCTTCAAGAAGTTGTTTCAAGAAATCAAGAAGCGAGACAAAAACTCGCCTTAGAAGCCGAAGGATTGATCGAGGAAGAATGTCGTATTTTTCTAGAATGGTGGGATAGCTTAGCGGCTGTTCCTACTATTAATTGTCTTAGATCTGGTTTGGAGTCAATCAGAAAGGAAGAACTTCAGAAAGCATTAAGTAGAATGGGACCTGATTTCTCGGCTAGAGAACGAAAAGTTGTTGAGGCATTGAGCAAGGGCATCATTAACAAAATACTTCATACTCCTGTAACAAAATTAAGAGCACCTCAATCAAGGAATGAGCGTAGAGATTCTCTTGACGTGATTGAAAAACTTTTTAATCTTGATGTTTCTAGTTCCTTAAATAAACCCAAAAACACCTGATATTGTTATTTACTTTTGAAATTCTTACTACTTATCACTTTTTTCTGGATTAATGAGCACTCTATCCAGTAGGTTTGCTCCGAATAGCCGATTAATAGTGCCTTCATGAAGAGAGTACTTGCCATCATTCTTGGCGGTGGAAAAGGATCACGCCTATATCCATTAACAAAAATGAGAGCAAAACCCGCTGTCCCATTAGCGGGTAAATATCGACTAATAGATATTCCTATAAGTAATTGCATAAATTCGGACATCAGTAAAATGTATGTTCTTACGCAATTCAATAGTGCTTCACTTAATAGGCATATTGCACAAACTTATAATCTCAGCGGACCTTTTGGTCAAGGTTTTGTTGAAGTTTTAGCTGCTCAACAGACTCCTGAAACACCATCTTGGTTTGAGGGGACTGCTGATGCTGTCAGGAAATATCAATGGCTTTTTCAGGAGTGGGATGTTGATGAATATTTGATTCTCTCCGGAGATCAACTTTATCGGATGGATTACAGCTTATTTGTTGAACAACACAGAAAGACTGGAGCAGATTTAACTGTTGCAGCTTTACCAGTTGATTCAGCTCAAGCTGAGGCATTTGGTTTGATGCGTACTGATGAATCTGGGAATATTAAAGAATTTCGTGAAAAACCAACTGGTGATTCTCTGAAAGCAATGGCTGTGGATACTTCAAGATTGGGCTTGTCAGAAAGTGAGGCAATTGAAAAACCATATTTAGCTTCGATGGGTATTTATGTTTTTAGTCGTTCCACTCTTTTTGACTTGCTAAATAAATTTCCTTCTTATACAGATTTTGGGAAAGAAATCATTCCTGAAGCTTTAGGAAGAGGAGACAAACTTAAAAGTTATGTTTTTAATGATTACTGGGAGGATATCGGAACTATTGGTGCATTTTTTGAATCAAATTTAGCTTTAACACAGCAACCAACTCCTCCATTTAGTTTTTATGACGAAAAGTTTCCCATCTATACAAGACCAAGATATCTTCCACCTTCAAAAATTGTAGATACCCAAATAACTGATTCAATAGTTTCCGAGGGATCAATACTTAAATCATGTAGTATTCACCATTGTGTATTGGGAGTAAGGAGTCGAATTGAAAGTGACGTAGTGCTGAATGAAACTCTGGTTATGGGATCTGACTTTTATGAGTCTTATGAAGAGAGAATAGCTCTAAGAAATGGTGGGGGGATACCATTAGGTGTTGGACAAGGAACAACTGTTAAAAGAGCAATTCTCGATAAAAACGCTCGAATAGGAGACAATGTGACGATAGTTAATAAAGACAACGTGGAAGAAGCTGATCGAGCAGATCAAGGTTTTTATATTCGTAATGGAATTGTTGTTATCGTCAAAAATGCAACAATTCCAGATGGAACTATTATTTGATTTTTATTTAATTCCCTGGAAATTTAATAAGCCTAGCTTTTCAAGATTTTATTATTAAATATTTTTTAAAGAATCCTTCATCCCTGACATTGAGCTCTTTAATGCAGCGAAATGATTCGACAGTCGTCACACTAACTCAAGTAGAAATTAATTAACTTAATGACCAAGGCACATTTTGGATTAGTCGGTCTTGGAGTAATGGGTGAGAACCTTGTTCTTAATGCAGAGCGCAATGGTTTTTCTAGTGTGGTCTATAACCGTACTTATCAAAAAACAGAAGATTTTCTTCTTGGTAGAGGTTTAAATAAATCAATTCAAGGAGCGAAGGATCTTCAAGAATTTGTATCAAAGCTGGAACGTCCAAGAAGAGTATTAATGATGGTTAAAGCTGGAGCTGCTACTGATGCTGTCATTAATCAAATTTCACCTTTCCTAGAGGAAGGTGACTTGCTTATCGATGGTGGAAATGCCCAATTTATGGATACAGAAAGAAGAGTAAAAGAACTTGAGAGCAAGAGTTTTGGATATATCGGGATGGGTGTATCAGGTGGAGCAAAAGGTGCATTGGAAGGACCTAGCATGATGCCTGGTGGGACAAAGACTTCTTATGACGCAATAGAGAGTTTGTTGAACAAAATGGCAGCGCAGGTTGAAGATGGACCTTGTGTGACTTACATCGGCCCAGGTGGGTCAGGACATTTTGTTAAGACAGTTCACAATGGAATTGAATATGGCATTGAGCAGATTTTGGCTGAGGCCTATGACTTGATGAAGAGAGTTTGTGGAATGAGTGGTGATGAGATGGCATCTGTTATGGGTTATTGGAATAAAACCGAAGAACTTTCTTCTTATCTTGTTGAAATTACAGAGGCATGTTTACGAGTTAAGGACCCTGATGACAGTTCCGATCTTGTTGAAAAGATAATGGATAAGGCGGGTCAAAAAGGAACTGGCTTATGGACAGTCGTCAGCGCGCTTGAACTTGGAGCTTCTGTTCCAACTATCTATGCCTCTTTGAATGGAAGGGTTATGAGCTCGATGAAAGATCAAAGAAATTATGCAGAAACAATTTTGAACGGCAATAAGCCTTCGTTTGTTGACTTTGGAAAGCCTTCTGATGGAATGCCCTTGCTTATGGATGCAGTTGTATTGGCTACAATTGCTAGCTATGCCCAAGGTATGGACATCTTACGACTCGCCTCTGATGAATATAATTATGATCTTGACATGCCCTCCATAGCTCAAATATGGAAAGGTGGTTGTATAATAAGATCTACTCTTTTGAGTCGTATTCAGGATGCATTTAAAAAAGATCCGATGTTAAGCAATCTTATTTTAGATAGTTGGTTTACTAATCAGGTAAATAATCGTCTTTCTGGTTTGACTCAGGTCGTTTCTGCTGCTGCTGCTGCTGGGATTCCAGTTCCGTGCTTAAGTAGTACTCTTGATTATTTAAATAGCTATAGAACCTCTAGACTTCCCCAAAACTTAGTTCAGGCAATGAGAGATTGTTTTGGCTCTCATACATATGAGCGCGTAGACAAAGCTGGATCGTTTCACACTGAATGGATTGATTGATACTAATGACTAAATATGAAATTCAAGTTTCAGAAGACAAAAATTCTCTCGCTCAAGCTGCCTCTGATTTAATTGCTCAGATTGTTGAATCAACTTTAAAAATTAAAAGTAAAGCAAAAATTGCCCTTTGTGGTGGTTCGACTCCTAAGGCTGCTTATTCTTTATTGGGTAAAAAAAATCTTGAATGGACTAACGTGGATTTGTTCCTAGGAGATGAAAGATGGGTAGACAATGAATCGCAAGATAGTAATTGTTTTTTATTGAATAATTCATTGTTTAAAGAAGGTAATCCTTCTCTAGAGGCATCATTTTTTAATGTTTCAACCGTTGAGTTAGAATCACCAGAGGATAGTGCTAAAGATTATGAAAAAATTTTAAAAAATAATTTGGATGGGGATCCACCAAAATTTGATTTGATTTTATTGGGCTTGGGAGATGATGGGCATACAGCCTCTCTCTTCCCTGGCTCGGATGCATTATTTGAAAGAGATAGCCTGATAACTGTTGGCGAAGGTAAAGGTCATAAAAGAATTACCTTTACCAGTAAATTGCTCAGTTCAGCAGATAATGTGGTCTTCCTGATCAGTGGATCTGCTAAACAAACGGCTCTTAAACGTCTACTTGATCAATCAGAATCATGGGAACGAACACCCGCAAAATTAGTTTCACCCAGCTCTGAAATTATAGTTTTGGCTGATAAAGATGCTTACCCATCTTCCTAGTTAGATTATTGTATGAGTAGAGCAGTACTTCTTAATTGATTCCTGATTCACCACCGACTCAAATTTCAATAACTCCTCTCATAAAGGGTTCAGAATTTTCGGATTGGAAATCTCTGAATGACACAATTATGGGAGGATCAAGTTTTGCAAAGTGTCATTCTTCAGATAAAGGCTTATTCCTTGAGGGTAACTTAGTAGAAGAAGGAGGTGGCTTTGTTAGTTGCCGCTCTCCAGTTTTTGATAAGCCTTTTGATCTTTCCAAATATTCTGGATTAATTCTTGACGTTGAAGGAGAAGGGAGGACATTAAAATTTGCGGTTGCCTGTGAAAAGAAACCTTTATCACTATCAAATCTTCTAAAAGGTGATATTCGTTGGGTTGTATCAATACCCACAAAGAAAGATGGAGTTAGTAGAATTAAAATACCTTTCAAAGATTTGGAACCGGCTCGACGAGCAAAGCCTGTTTGGCTACCCCTTAGTTTTGATTCCACATGTATTAATAGATTTCAATTACTTCATTCAAAATTTGGTCAGCCAGGCAAAATGAACTCAGGATTTTTTGCTGGTCCTATCAAAGTCTTAATTAAGTCAATTAGTGCATACTCCTGATTCGAAAGATAGCTTGATAGCTGAAGTCGCGAAAGCTGCAGACCTTTGTATGAAGCCATATGTTCATTCTGTTTTTTTGGAAAATCAATTAAATGTTGACAATGAGTTTGATGACTTGATTTTTAAAATTCAATGTAGAAATATCGACGGCGAAAGAGAAGAATCTATGGATATTGAACTTGAAGTGTATAAAAGTGGCAATGAGGTAAATATGACTATATCTTGGAAATCATTAATTGATAGACCAATATTATGGCAAGGGAAGCATGCTGTTTGGATGGATAGCTCTTCTGGTGTTCAATGCGAAACGCCTTCATATGGAAAACTTTTTGAGTCCCTTGCGAGAAGACTAAGGACGGTTTTTAAGGCTTCATTAAACTGAACTATATTTGATCGGTTGTAGCTCCTTGGCTTGATGAACTTACTAGTCTGGAATACTTCCCCAGAATGCCTGTCTTATATCTAGGCTTTGGCTTCTCCCAATTTTTTCTCCTTCTAGATAGTTCTCGCTCTTCAACATTTAACTGAATTAATAATTTATTAGCGTCAACAGTAATACTGTCTCCTTCCTCTACTAAACCAATTGTGCCTCCAACGGCTGCTTCTGGAGCAACGTGGCCTACCACTAAACCATATGATCCGCCACTAAATCGGCCGTCTGTAATTAGTGCAACTTTCTCTCCCAACCCTTGACCTACAATTGCTGAAGTAGGAGAGAGCATTTCCCTCATCCCTGGTCCCCCTACTGGCCCTTCATATCTAACGACTACTACATCTCCGGCTTTGACTTTATTGTCTAGGATTGCAGCTAAACATTCCTCTTCACTCTCGAAAACCCTTGCAGGTCCTGTTAAAACAGGAGTTTTGACACCACTGATCTTTGCGACACTTCCTTCGCTAGCTAAATTTCCTTTGAGAATAGCTAGATGTCCTTTCTTATAAATAGGGTTTGATATAGCTCTGATAACATCTTGATTTTCTTTGGGTTTTGAGGGGATGTCTCTAAGAACTTCTTTAATTGTTTTACCTTCAATAGTTTTGCATTCTCCATGAAGCAATCCTGCTTCGAGGAGTAATTTCATTACTTGAGGTATCCCCCCAGCTTGATGTAGGTCTACAGTTACGTATTTACCGCTTGGCTTAAGGTCGCAAATTACAGGAACAGTTTGTCTTATACGTTCAAAGTCATCGATTGTTAAAGCAACTCCCGCAGTCCTCGCTATTGCAAGTAGGTGAAGGACAGAATTTGTTGAGCCACCAACAGCCATGATGACACTGATTGCATTCTCAAAGGCTTTTTTTGTGAGTAAATCTAATGGTCTGATGTTGCTCTTAACTGCATTGACAAGCACCTGAGCACTTTTCGCAGCGCTCTCAGCTTTTTCATCATCTACAGCTGCCATTGTTGAACTAAATGGCAAACTAAAACCCATCGTTTCAATTGCCGCAGACATGGTGTTTGCAGTGAACATGCCACCACAACTACCTGGACCAGGGATGGCATTTTTTTCTACTGCTATTAAACGTTCTTCGTCGATTTTTCCGCTTGTTAATTGACCGACAGCTTCAAAAGAACTAACTACGGTTAAGTCGCAACCGTCTAATTTCCCAGGCTTAATTGTTCCTCCATATACAAAAATTGAAGGTATATTCATTCTTGCCATTGATAACATTGCGCCGGGCATATTCTTGTCGCATCCACCAATTGCTAATACCCCATCCATACTTTGAGCATTGCAAGCTGTCTCAATTGCATCTGCAATAACTTCTCTTGAAACTAATGAATATTTCATCCCTTCTGTTCCCATAGAGATACCGTCACTAACAGTTATGGTCCCGAATGTTTGAGGCATTGCACCAGCCTCTTTTAAAGCGGCCTCAGCTCTATTAGCTAGATCCATTAATCCCATATTGCATGGGGTTATTGTGCTGTGACCATTGGCTATTCCAATGATTGGCTTGTTAAAGTCATTATCATCAAACCCAACAGCTCTCAGCATTGCTCTGTTAGGTGACCGTTGAATACCCTGTGTTATTGCATTTGATCTAAGCATTTGATTTTTATTTAATTGTTTAAAAATTAGAATTAATTTGAAGATCCAAGGTCTTCTAATTGTTTTCGCACGTCTGCTATGGCCGAATTAAGCTGCTCAACACGTTGTTCAAGGTGCTCATTACTTTGATTCCCTATAGTCTTTGATTCTAATTCAGTTGCCTCAGAGCCATCTTGAATTCTCGGTGCATAAAGCATTGCTTTTTGTTTTCTAGTCTCTTGCCTTTTTTCGGCTTCAGAAAGTAACCACCAAGCTAGACCTGCAGCTCCTAGTACGGCACCACTAATTAATGATGCCAAACTTCCTGAATTTGAATCTCGGTATTGGCTCATGAGTTTGAATAACTTCTTTAAATGCTAGCCCGATGAGGTGACTCTGGTTTTGATACGTAATGATGGATCACCAATCCCAGGTGATAGTTCACTTTCTGATATTAATTCAGGATCTATACAAGCACAATAAATATTCAAATCTTGAATATTTTCGCCGATTTCTTTAAGACCTTGATTTGCGGCTAATGCTGTAATCACTCTTATCCTTCTTGCATCAATTTTATTATCTTTAAGATGATTTAAATCTTTTAAAAGTTGTTTACCGGTTGTTATTTGATCTATGTAAAAAATAATTCCTGCATTTTCTTCAATTGTTTTAGGTAACCCGCCAATACATAAATTTGAATTCGGTATTAAATTTCTTGCACCTCTAAAGAACTCAAGCCCTGCAGGCAAATATGGAACTGCCAAAATAGGAATATTTGGATCAATAATTGAGCATTCAGTTGTTCCTGTTGAAGTAGTGACCTGTTCTTTTTTGCTTGGGATCCAATCTCTGAGAGCTTCATAAGTGAGCCAGGTGCCAAGTTGTTCTAGGCCTGTTGCATAAAGAATTTCTGGAGTAGTAGGGTTCCTTAAAATAGTTAACCAATGTGATATGAGTGGGTGTGGAGGAACTATTACTCTTAAGCTCATTGACATGATTCATTCTTGGCCTTATTTGCCATAACGTGAATATTTAAATTAACTGTTAAAAGTCCTTTTAAGCTCCAATGAACAAAAAAACTTCTTTCATCTCTGATTTTAAAGCAATTTTTTTTGCTGTATTACTTTTCTTTGTTTTTATATTCCCTGCTCAAAATGTTTTCGCGAGAACTCCTGCTGAGATTCGCAATCAAGAAGAACTCAATATTTCCCAAGATATGTCTAGCCAGGACTTAAGTGGAAATGATTTCGTAAAACTAGATCTTAAAGGAATAAATTTTAGTGAATCAAACCTTACTGGAGCAGTTTTTAATAATAGTAAATTAAATGGAGCAGATTTGCATGGTGCGCAGCTAAATGATGCATTGGCATATGCAACTGATTTTGAGGGTGCTGACCTAAGGGATGTCGACTTCAATGGTGCATTATTGATGGAAAGTACCTTCACAAATGCTCTTATCGATGGAGCGGATTTTACAGATGCGGTAATAAGTCGAATACAGCAAAAAGAATTATGTTCTATGGCTTCTGGAGCAAATTCAAGGACTGGGGAGGATACCAGCTATAGTCTTGGTTGTTGATATGTTGAAAAATATAAATGAGTGATAGTCGTCTACCAGTTACGGTAGTTACAGGATTCTTAGGTTCTGGCAAAACAACACTCTTGAGGCATCTTTTAAGTGAAGGTCATCAACGTCTAGCTGTTGTTGTTAATGAATTTGGAACAGTAGGCCTAGATGGAGATCTTCTTAAAAACTGTGGTTTTTGCCCTGATGATAAAGTTGATGAAAGGATAGTTGAATTGAATAATGGCTGTTTATGTTGCACTGTTCAAGAGGACTTCCTTCCTGCAATGGAAGCATTGCTTCTTAGATCAAACCAGCTTGATGGAATTATTATTGAAACCAGTGGTCTTGCTTTGCCAAAGCCTTTACTGCAGGCTCTTAATTGGCCTGCAATAAGAAGTAAGGTTTTTATTAATGGAGTCGTAACATTAGTTGATGGATATGCACTCTCAAATGGAAGTCCTGTAGGTGATTTAAAAGGTATTAATGAACAAATAAAGAGTGACAATAGTATCGACCATTTAACTCCAATAAATGAGCTTTTTAGAGATCAATTGATTTCTGCTGATCTCGTCCTAATTAGTAGGTCTGATTTGCTCTCTGCAAAAAATCTTTCATTGGTTAGGGATGAGGTGATAAAGCAAGGAAATCACACTACTAATATTCTGACAATATCTAATGGAAAAATTGAACCTTCATTAATTCTCGATCTTCGCAATGAACAAAAAAATTATATTTCCCGTCTTAATCAAAATGACCATGACCATGACCATGACCATGACCATGTTGATGTGATTAGTGAGCATTTAAGATTTGAATTCCCAATTGAGCAAGATGTACTGAGAGAAATACTTATAAAACTTGTTCCGGAATATCAAATCCTTCGGTTAAAAGGGAGATGCTGGATAGAGGGTAAAGCGTTGCCTCTTCAGATCCAAATGGTTGGATCTAGATTTAATTCATGGTTTGAGAATTCGAATGATGATTCTTGGAAACCTTCTAGGGCTGGGCTTGATTTAGTATGTTTGAGTCTTAAAGGCGGAGTTGAAAAAGCTTTTGAACGCTCCTTTTAATTAATTGGCTCAAATTATTATATTTATATTAAAAATAGGTTGTTTTTATGCATATTTCCGCGATTCTTTGTGATGTAAGAGATAATTCTCTTACATCAAATTTTAAGAGTTTTTAATCCGACTTTTATTGTGAGTAACGCAGTTTCCACTACCGAAAAAAATCTAGTTCAAAGTCCTCCCAATACTTTGAATATAAGAACCTGCAATAAATGTGGTGGTAATGGATATATGAAATCTAGCCCAAATTGTTATCACACTTGTCTGACATGCCTAGGTAAGGGACTAATCAATGAACAAAGGGAAAATATCAATTAGTAAATTATCAGATATTATCTACAATAAATTTCTAACCCTTCTTGCTTGGGTTAACCAAGGAAAAGGAAAATCCTATTAATTTTTTAAAAGTGTCTTTATTTAAAGCTAGAGTTTTTGTTCATTTAAGACCTTCAGTTTTAGATCCTGCGGGAGAGGCTACTCGATCAGCTACAAAAAGATTAGGAATTGATGGTGTTACGCAGCTAAGAATTGGCAAATCTATTGAACTTGAAATCGAAGCGGCAAGTAAGGAGGATGCTCGATTGAAGATTGAGTTAATGAGTGATCGATTGCTCGCAAACCCTGTTATTGAGGACTGGACTTTGGAATTTAAGGACGAACAGAAAGCACTTACAACCTAAAAAAAATGAATATTGGAATAATTGTTTTTCCTGGATCTAACTGCGACAGGGACGTCAGGTGGGCAACTGAAGGATGCCTAGGAATTCCTACAAGTTTTCTATGGCATGAAACTACTGATCTAGATGGTTTTGACGCAATTGTCATTCCAGGGGGGTTTAGTTATGGAGATTATTTACGTTGTGGCGCAATAGCAAGATTTGCGCCTGTTTTAAATTCTTTAATCTCTTTTGTTGATAAAGGTGGAAAAGTTCTTGGTATTTGTAATGGGTTCCAAATACTTACTGAACTCGGTCTCTTGCAAGGAGCTTTGACAAGAAATAAGAATCTACATTTTATTTGTGATAGAGCAAATTTATCTATTGCAAGCACAAAATCATCTTGGATGAAAAATTATAAAAAACATGATTTTATTTCACTACCTATCGCTCATGGAGAAGGTAGATATCAATGTAGCCACGATGTCTTGAAAAAATTGCAGGATGATGATTCGGTTGCTCTTAGATACGCAGATAATCCAAATGGTTCAATCCATGATATTGCTGGAATCACAAATAAAAAGGGGAATGTTTTGGGGATGATGCCACATCCGGAAAGAGCTTGTGATGAGGCTTTAGGTCATATTGATGGCAAATCAATCCTTAGTACTCTTCTTTCTTGAATGTGTAAATCTAGGCATTAAAAAAGCTGCTATCAACAATAGAGATAGCAGCCTTTTTTTAGCTTTTATGGTTTAGTACTTGTAGCCAGCTACAAATAATTGTTCATCAGAAGAAGGCTGAGAACCAGCAACATACAATCCTTTTGATGCCTCAGAGTTCGCCTGAGCCCTTGCGATCAATGCTTTTTGTCCATCAGCGGTGTTTGATCCTTTCCATGCTTTTAGACATGAATGTTGTAGAGCACGGCCATATGAGAATGAAACATTCCACTTTGCCTTTCTGTCTATCTTGTTCATCAGGTTCAAATAAACTGATGCAGCTTCCTCGCTCAAACCACCTGAAAGGAAAGTAATACCAGGAACACTGGCTGGTACACAGCGTTCCATTGTGCGGATTGTCATCTCAGCAACTTGCTGAGGATCAGCTTTTGTTGAGCTATCAGCACCTTGTACTGTCATGGATGGCTTTAGAAGTGTTCCCTCTAGAAGTACACCGTTTACCTGGCAAGCTAGATAAACTTCTTTAATTACTTCTTCTTGAACTGCTGCTGTCTTTTCAATTGAATGTGAACCATCCATTAGGATTTCTGGTTCAATAATTGGAACTAAGCCTGATTCTTGTACTGATCTAGCGTATCTAGCTAGACCCCAAGCATTTTCCCTGATTGAAAGTTTAGAAGGACAACCATCATCTGTTATTTGAAGAACTGCTCTCCACTTGGCAAATCTTGCACCTTGCTCGTAATAATCAGCAGCTCTTTCAACAAGGCCGTCTAAACCTGAACAGAAAGTTTCTACATCGTGTCCACCAGCTAATGGTCTTAGACCTTTATCAACCTTTATTCCTGGAATTATTCCTAGCTTTTCAAGCTTTTTAACCATTGGCTCACCATCTGGATGGTTCTGGAAAAGAGTTTCTTCAAAAAGAATTGCTCCACTTATAAAGTTTCCAAGACCTTCTGTGGTGAAAAGCATACCTCTATATGCTTTTCTATTGTCCTCAGTGTTCTCAACACCTATAGAAGCAAGTCTTTTTCCTACTGTTTTGGTTGATTCATCAACAGCAAGAATCCCTTTGCCTGGCTGGGCTATGGCACTTGCTGTTTTCTTTAGTTCTTCTGCGTAGTACGAGAGTGCCATTTATGCAACAAAAATTTCCTTAAGATTATTCCATATCAACGGCCCTTTTTGTTGTTTATTACACCTAAAAATTCTTTTTTGCTTTTTAATGAATTTCTTTAATTGATTTCAAGCTTCATTCCCATTGAGTTTGATTCTTTGACCTTGTCGCAAACTTTTTGGCTGGCTAATCCCTCAGCTAAGCCTGGGATAACAGGCGTACCGTCTTTTATGCTTTGAGCCCACCAGCTTTGTATTCTTGCAACGGGAGCAATTCTTCCATCTGTCCAGATTTTAGAAAAGGAAAGATCTGTATCTGGTTGAATATTTTTAAGAACTTCTCCTTTAGTTGAGTACCACAAACCAAATCCGTGGACATAATCGTTCTGGTTGTCGCTGCTAAGCACAAGAGTTCCAGTACTCCCATATATTTCCAGACTAAATCCCCTGCTTTGTTTTGTTACTGCAGACAGATTAACTTGGACTGGAATCAGATTGTTATTAATGCTTTTTATTTGTAGTTGAGAAATACTTACATCTTCACTTGTTACTTGCCTAATGGTTTTTGATTGTGGACAAACTCTTTCTTTAATTGAAGTTGAATTTATTGCGCTTAAGGAATGAGTTGGACCAATTAGCCAATGAATCATGTCAAAAGCATGGGTACCTAAAGCTCCCAAGACCCCTCCACCAGAATCTTTATCTGAATACCAATTCCATGGCCTATCGGGATTGGCTCTGCTACTCATTAGCCAATCTAGTTTTACAAAATAAGGTTCATCTAGGTTTTTTTCAATTATTCGCTTTGCTTGCATGAACAAAGGAACAGCTCGATATTCGTAATCGACAGCTATTTTTGTATTTCTTTGGAGAGCATTTCTTTGAAGCTCTTTTACCTCGTCAGAGTTTAAGCAAGTTGGCTTTTCTAGTAAAAGATGTTTTCCCGCTTCAATTGCCTCAAGTGCCAGCTCGTATCTGGGGGCTGGAGGAGTGGCTATGATTATTCCATCTATTTCGGAATCATTAACTAAATTTTCCCAGGACTCGTAAGCATGAAGATTGTGCTTATTACAGGCCTCTTTAAGCCTTTCTGGACGCGGATGCCACAAACCAATAAGCTCAATATTCTTATTAAACGATGATGCAGGGATATGAACAGTTTCACCGAAACCTAGTCCTGCAATAGCTATGCGGAGCGGATGATCTGTATTTATCATTCTTTTAAATAATTAATGTGTTTAAACATTTTTGCAGCTATCTGAAATCAAATCGTCTAACAGTTTATCCCCATTAGGGTCTTCCCATTTTGCAGTTAAATTCTTTTTACCGTTAACTGAAATATCTTTGAACTTAGTAGTTAAACAATTTATTTGCATTATATAAATATTCTCCTCCATTTTCTTTGCATTGTTGGTTTCGGTTTTTAAGTATTTTGTTTTTAGTTCTATTATTCCTTCTTCTTTAATATCAATACTATCTCTATCTAAATATTGAATTCCTGCAGACGTTTTGCTAACTTCAACCCAGCTGATACTGGCCCCATATACTAAATTTGTTCTATTGAATAAATTTACTGACATTATGACTAATAGTACTAATATATTTACAAGATAATGATAATTATTTTTTATCTTTTGATTCGTTTTAAGCATTAGTTTGTAATTTTACTTCTTGCGTCTTATGTAATCGAAGTATTTTTGCAAGCGTATCTTTAAGTTCCGTCCTTGGTACGATCGTATCTACAAAACCATGCTCTTGAAGATATTCTGCTGTTTGGAAATTATCAGGCAGTTTTTCTCTAAGTGTTTGTTCAATTACTCTTCTCCCTGCAAATCCAATCAGTGCTTTTGGCTCTGCAAGTATTAAATCTCCAAGCATCGCAAAACTAGCAGTAACTCCCCCGGTGGTGGGATGAGTAAGCAAGGGCATATAAAGCAATTGAGCATCTCTATGCCTTTCTAGTGCTCCTGAAATTTTTGCCATTTGCATAAGGCTTAACATCCCTTCTTGCATTCGAGCACCACCTGATGCGCAAACTATTAGCAATGGTAATTTTTTTTTGGTTGAGTGTTCGATAAGACGTGTAATTTTCTCTCCTACGACAGATCCCATTGAGCCACCCATGAATCTAAAATCCATAACTGCTAATGCCATAGGGATAGAATCGACTTCGCATGTCCCTGTCAGCACACCATCTTTGAGCCCCGTACTTGCCTGACTTTCTCTGAGCCTGTCTGCATAAGCTCGTCGATCTTTAAAACCTAGAGGGTCAACAGGAGTAATATGATTATTGATTGATTTAAATGTATTTGGATCAGTAATTAGTCTTATTCTCTCTTCGCTATCTATCCGATTGTGGTGATTGCAATTACTACAGACACTGCAATTATCGATTAAATCTTTTCTATAAACAACTTGTCCACATTCTGGACATTTTTCCCATAGTCCATCACTTTCTTCAGATTCCTGAGTTACTTTGCCAACAAATTGGCCTTTTCTTCTATCAGCAAACCAGTCGAATAATGACACAGCTATTTAGTGATTGAATTTAATTTAATACCCTGAGTCCCATTAATGTATTAGAAAGTTCAAATCTTATCTATAATCCAAGAACATAATATCCCAATTGCGAGGAATGGTGCAAAAGGATACTGTTGTAATGGTTTAAATCTTTTTGTAATTTTTCCATGCAAACTATATATAGCTGATAGAAAAAATGAAATGTATAATGATAAAAAAACCAATTCAATACCAAGCCATATTGTGCTGTAAGACGAGAGTTTTATATCACCCATTCCTAATGAATTTACTCCAAAAATCTTATAACTTAGATAACTGATAGAATACATAATTATAAAAATAATAATCATTGATACAGAATTATTTATTATTAACCATGTAATATCTATTCCTTGATTTGATAAGCCAAAGCATAACAAGTAAAGAATACCTGAAATAGAAAATAATTTTAATTTATTTTCGCTTATTAGCAGTGTGTTTTTATCTTCTATAGATATAGAAGACAAGAAGTATAAAAGTATTAAAGTGAAGAATATATTAATCAAAATTATTTATTAGCTTAATCTAGTAATACTTTATCTAATTGGCTTAAATTGATTTATTTTATTATCCTGCAGCTTTTTTCTCTTCTATCATTTTATGAATAATAGGTGTAAGAATAAGTTCCATAGCAAATCCCATTTTTCCTCCATTAACAACAATACTTGTAGGACTTGACATGAATGAATCGTGTATCATTCCTAATAAGTACTGGAAGTCAATTCCCCATTTTTCTCTTGAACCTTTTCTGAAATGAATAATTACAAAACTTTCGTCAGGTGTTGGAATGTTTCTACAAATAAATGGGTTTGAAGTATCAATTGTAGGTACTCTCTGGAAGTTAATATCTGTTCGACTAAATTGGGGGCATATGTGATTAATGTAATCAGGCATTCTTCTTAGGATTGTATCAACTATCGTTTCTGCTGAGTATCCTCTTTCTGCATTATCTCGATGTATTTTTTGTATCCATTCGAGATTGGTAATGGGCACTACACCAACAAGTAAATCAGCGAATGAAGCTACATCATAATCTTTTCCTACTACTCCACCGTGTAGTCCCTCATAAAATAATAGGTCTGTTCCTGTTGGAATATCTTCCCAGGGAGTGAATTGACCTGGATCTAATTTTGTTCCTAAACGAGTGTTGTGTTCCTCTGCTTCTTCTGGGCTATGTAAATAATATCTTTTCTGACCTCCCCCAGTTTTTCCATATTGATTAAATAGGTCTTCTAACTTGTCGAATAAATTTGCCTCTGGTCCAAAATGAGAAAAGTTTTCACCTCTTGAAAGTGCCTCAGACATTGCTTTTTTCATAGGCATCCTTTCAAAACGGTGATAACTATCTCCTTCAACAACTGCAGGAACAATCTTTTCACGAGCAAATATATGCTCAAATGCTCTTTTAACTGTGCTTGTTCCTGCTCCGGATGAACCAGTTACAGCTACTACTGGGTGAAGCTTTGACATCGACGCTTATGTATTGACTTTCATTTTTACAGGTCGACTGACCCTCAAAGGGAAACTATTCAAAGAGTTTTTTAATTTGTGAACTAATTATTTTAATTTTTCTGCCAATAGATCACCCATTTGAGAGCAACCAACCTGTTTAGTTGTCTCATTGCTCATTAAGTCAAACGTCCTGTAGCCGTCATTAAGAATTTCGTTAATTGCATTTTCCAGATAATTTCCCGCTTTTGTTTCATTAAAGGCAATTTTTAACATCATTGCCGCAGATAAAAGCATTGCTATTGGATTAGCTACATCTTTTCCTGCTATGTCAGGTGCCGAACCATGAACAGGTTCAAAGACGCCCGGGCCATCAACGGTTAATGAAGCAGAAGGAAGCATGCCAATTGAGCCTGTAAGCATTGCTGCTATATCGCTAAGAATATCTCCAAATAAATTACTTGTAAGAATCACATCAAACTGGCTTGGATCTCTAACAAGTTGCATTGCGGCATTATCTACATATTGATGAGTTAGCTCTATGTCTTTGTAATTATTAGAAACTAATATGGTTTCTTCTCTCCATAATTGACTTACATCTAAAACATTTGCTTTATCAACTGAGCAAACTTTTTGATTTCTTTGTTTGGCCAAATTGAAAGCAATTTCTGCTATTCGATTAACTTCCTCGGAAGTGTAAGTCATCGTATTAAATGCTCTTTCTCCCTTTTCTGTTTTTATCCTTCCTTTTGGTTCTCCAAAGTAAATACCGCTAGTAAGTTCTCTAACTACTAATAAATCAACTTCTTTAACAAACTCTTCCTTCAAGCTACTTGCTTTTGTTAAGGATGGAATTATTTTTACTGGTCTTAAATTGGCAAAAAGATCCAAAGAAGATCTAAGATTAAGTAGGCCTGTCTCAGGTCTTTTCTCTCTAGGCAATTTGTCATACTTCGGATCACCAATAGCCGCTAACAAAACAGCATCAGAGTTCTTACATTCTTGAAGAGTTTTGTCTGGGAAGGGAATACCATCGGAATCTATAGCTGATCCACCAAAAGGCATTTCCTTGAATTTGATTCCAAAGCCAAATTTCATTGAAACAAGTTCAAGGATTTTCTGTGTGACGTTTGTTATCTCTGGACCAATTCCATCACCTGGCAATAATGTTATTTTGTAAGACTTCATTTGTTCATATTAATCAAGGGAAAAACTTACCTGGAGTTTCTGCGATCTAATTGACGAATAGCCTTTGCCATCTCAGGTAGTTTTTTGAAATTAGCAGAGCATCTCAACCAAAGTTTATTTGGAATAGCAGGAAAGCCGCTAACAACCTTCCCTGCCTCAATATTTGATACTATTCCTGTCTTTGAACTCGCTATCACTCTATCTCCAACTTTGACCTTATTGCTAACACCTACTTGTCCAGCAAGAATAACTCCATCTCCAATTTCAGCTCCTCCTGCTATCCCCACTTGTGCAGCCATGGCGCATCCTTTACCGGTAGTAACTCCATGGCCAATTTGAACTAAATTGTCAATTTTTGTATCTTCTCCAATTATTGTCTTTCCTACTGAAGGCCTATCAATTGTTGAGCCACTTCCAACTTCTACTTTGTTTTTCAGAATAACTATTCCCACTTGAGGCATTTTCTTCCATCCATATGATGTGGGCACGAATCCAAAACCTTCACCACCAATAACAGCATTAGCATTAATTACACATTCGTCTCCAAGTGTCGATCCAGAATGAATAACACTATTTGCGTGAATTAAATTTTTGGCCCCAATTCTTACATTTTTATATACAACTACTCCTGCATGAACAATAGTCCCAGCTCCAATTTCTGTATTATCTCCAATACAAGCATTAGCTCCGATAGAAACGCCTAGACCAATTTTTACATTTTCTCCTATAACAGCACTTTTATGTATACCTTCACTTTCTATTTCAGAAGGATAAAGAAAGTCTAATGTTTCAGCAAAAGCAATTTTGGGGTCTTTAAGTAGTATCCAATCAACTGCAATCTTCTTTACTATTTCATAAACATAATTATCATTTGCTGGCAATAATAGAGCTGATGCTTCTGAGGTTTTTATAAGATTCTTAAGATTTAATGGACTATTCGTGTCAAGAAAAGTTATATCATTTTCCTTGGCTTTTTCCAATGAAGCTGCAGTTAAAATAGCTGGATTGTTTTTTATCTTAAAGTCAACCACACCAGATTGACCTTCCTTAAGTTTTTCGACTATTTCATTGAATTGCATAATTTGATTTAATTGAGGAAGTAAAAATTACTATTTTTATCGGAGTTATTCACTTGTTAGAACCAAAACATCTCGGTGAATAACTAGAGGAGATCCTGATGTCTCGGATCTTGATTTAATTCCTATTTTTATAGCATCACTGCTCATTGAGCATATTCCTTTAGCAATTTCCTCACCTTCAGTGTTAACAACTTTTACAGGTTGATTTGCAATAAAATTCCCACTAACTTTTTTTACACCTACTAATAATAGTGAAGCGCCTTTATTTTTGATAGCTTCACTAGCACCATCATCTAACTGTATTTTACCAACTGGTTTAATTGCATGCGCTAACCAACTTTTCCTATTACCTATAGGGTTTGGATGAGGGTGGAAAACAGTTCCTATTCTTTTTCCATCAAGTAATTCTTCTAAAATTTCAGGAGTTCTTCCATCTGCTAATTGTACTTTTATTCCGCTTTCAGTGGCGATTTTTGCAGCATTTAACTTGGTTTTTATTCCTCCAGTTCCCCAAGAAGTTTGCTCATTTGCTAGTTCTAAATCATTTAATTCTTTTGAATTATTAATATCTTTGATTGGCTTAGCTTTACTGTTGGTTTTGGGATCAGAAGAGTAGAGATGGTCGATATCAGTTAACAATATTAATTGATCAGCAGATATGGCTGTAGCAACTAATGCAGATAAAGTATCATTATCTCCATACTTTAGCTCTTCATTTGATGTTATATCATTTTCATTTACTATTGGTATAACATCCCATTCGATCAACTTTTTTAATGTTTGTGAAGCAGATTTATAACTATGTCTTGAGCCCAACTCTGACCTAGTTAGTAATATTTGTGCAACTTTATACCCAAAACTGTACATAGCCTTTTCATACAAAGCCATTAAATGAAGTTGGCCTATTGCGGCAGATGCTTGAAGAGAGATTATTTCTTTAGGTCTTGTCTTAAAGTTCATTTTTTGACATCCAAGTCCTACAGCACCACTAGATACCAAAATAACTTTATCGCCATTTCTTTGAGCCTTTGATATGTATGAACAATAATTATTAATGATATCAAAAGTTGTATATTTATCATTTCCTCTCAAAAGGCTTGTCCCAATTTTGATTACCCAGGTTGTCATAAAAAATCTCCAGTTATAATTCTTGCTAAGTTTCTTTCTATTGATTGAAAGTTATTTTTTTCAATTTTGTTTCCATAATAATCTACTGAATCTACTAATATTGTATACATTCCTAATCTATTGCCTACAAGAATATCTGTAAAAACTCTATCTCCAATC
>QCID01000004.1 GCA_003216895.1 Prochlorococcus sp. AG-402-K04
AATAGGACCCAATAATCATTGCCTTAGTAATTTGATTCTCCAACGTTCTTTTTTTGTTTTGTAGATATCTAAAATTTTAAGTGAACCCTTTTTTTCCAAATGAATAAAGTCTCCAATATTTACAGATTTGCTTGGCTGATGATTCAAAGCCCAGTTAAGTCGCAAACATCCTTTCTTTATTTGTTCGGTTATTTTTGACCTTGATAATCCAAAGCCTGCAGAAGCTATTGCATCAATCCTGGTAGATGCCTCAACTGTATTTATTACTTTCTCTGGCCTATAAAAAGGCATCTCCATTCCACTTAAATCTAATGCCTCGATAAATATTTCAACATCTCTTAGTTTTCCATTCTGTTGATTTAATGAATCAGCACATTTTTTCGAGCAAATAGCTTGAGCGCCTCTATCTCTTATTAACCAAATATCTCCTATATCACCTGCTTGAGTATGAAGTTCATGTAAGACATCTCTAAAATCATTTTGTTTGGCTCTATCAAACAGAAAATTCCCTTTAATATAAATACCTTTTATGGGAATATCTATAGATGTAGAGTTTCTCTCTTCTTCAGATCTTAGGAAACAGATCCTTTTACGTTCTGCTCTCGGAAATCCTCCCTCGAAAAGAAGAGTTATGTCGTTTAGATTGTTAAATCTATTTTTAACTTCCTCTATTAATTGTGCTGATACAAATGGAGACCATACTGCTGCTCTATCATTTAGAGCTTTTTCAGCGAAGTGAAGTAAAGTCTCTAAATCCTCACGAAAAGGACTTCTAAATAGAATCTTTTCTTTTGGAAGATACATGAAAAGAGTTAGAATGTTCTCATTTTGTACATAAATAGTCTAAGCCTGTTTTCCTTTTTTCTTCTTTATTTAGTGAAATATAATATTCAATCTTGGATCACAACTATTAACATTTATATTCATATTTTTTATAAACATTATTTAATTAAGTACTAACCTTTTCCTATGGTTATTATTTCTAAGCTGTTTGTTTCATTTAATATTGCCCAAGGTGGTTCAATTTCTATTGGTAATTCTAGAATTACCAGCCAAAAACCTTCTTCACTTTTTTTTCGAATAGCTCTCAAATCATCAACTGTTTCTTGGTTAATGCCCCCAGCTGAAAAAAAACTTCCCAACGCTCCCGAAATCATTCCAACTAGGCCACCTAAAAGCTTCTCTAGTTGATTTGGGAAGCCCATATCTGAAAATGTCTTCAGATCGGTCATTTGAGAAAAGCTTAGGCCTGCAATAAAACCGAAGGGTATTAACCATGTGGCTAAAGTTTTTTGGCGATCCTTTCGAGCAAGAGCAGGATTCAAAAGTTTGATATTGTTAAAACTTGATTGATTTTCAAATACTTCTTCAGATGTGTCTAAATTTGAATTCTCATGCTCCGATTTATTATTCAATGGCTCTACAAGATCGCAATTAAGGATGGGTGTTTGAGCCTCTCTCAAATTGTGTAGCAACTCTTTTGCTACATTCTTTCCTTTTAAGATGATTACGTATGTGGACACTAATTAGCTCCTTGAAATGTTTGGATATTCAATCCTGCTCAACATAATTCTGGTCAGCGGCAAATAGATCACTAAAGTTCAGATCGGCACGTTTATCGCCTTTAATGACGAAAGTTCTTGTTTCTGATCCAATTGATCAAGCAGGTATTGATATTCTTACTCAGGTCGCTCAGGTTGACCAAAAAGTAGGTCTTTCGATAGATGAGTTGAAGAATATTATTTGTGATTATGACGGATTAATGATCCGTTCAGGAACTCAAGTCACCTCAGATGTTATTGCTGAGGCAAGGAAATTGAGAATCATTGGTAGAGCAGGAGTTGGAGTAGATAATGTTGATGTGCCAACCGCAACCAGGAAAGGAGTATTAGTTGTTAATTCCCCAGGTGGAAACACTATTGCTGCAGCTGAGCATGCTCTGGCAATGATCCTTGCGTTATCTAGAAATATTCCTCAAGCTCATGCAAGTATGTTTTCTGGAGGTTGGGATCGGAAGAAATACGTAGGAAATGAGCTTTATAAGAAAACTTTAGGAGTAGTTGGACTTGGCAAGATTGGTTCTCATGTAGCAAAAGTTGCTAATGCTATGGGTATGGAAGTTATTGGATTTGATCCTTTTGTTTCTAGTGAAAGAGCTCAGCAAATGCAGGTTCGATTAAGCGATATTGATGAGCTGTTCAAAGAATCTGATTATGTAACTCTTCATCTTCCAAGGACCCCTGAAACAGAGAATTTAGTTGATATTGATCTTTTAAGAAAAATGAAACCATCTGCCAGATTGGTTAATTGTGCAAGGGGCGGAATTATTAATGAAAATGATTTAGCTCTTGCATTAGAGGAAAATGTTATTCAAGGAGCTGCGATCGATGTTTATGCAAAAGAACCTTTAGCTGAAAATTCCCCTCTCCGTGCTGTAAAAAAAGGTTTGGTACTTACTCCTCATTTGGGTGCTTCAACTGTCGAGGCTCAACAAAATGTTGCTATTGATGTTGCAGAACAAATTAGAGATGTTCTCTTAGGCTTGCCAGCACGCAGTGCCGTAAATATTCCTGGCCTTAGCGCAGAGATAATGGATAGTCTGAAACCACATTTAAAACTAGCGGAGACATTAGGATTATTAGTTAGTCAAATTTCAGGGGGACAGATTCAAAAATTAGAAGTTCGTTTGCAAGGGGAATTCGCTCAACATCCATCTCAACCTCTTGTTATTGCAACTTTGAAGGGATTACTTACCAGTGCATTGGGAGATAAAATTAATTACGTAAATGCCTCTTTGGAAGCTAAAGGTCGTGGTATTGATGTTGTCGAGATTAAGGATGAGTTGAGCCCAGAGTTTGCTCGAGGCTCCTTGCAATTGGATAGTTTTAGCGACAAAGGTGGTCATAGTGTCTCCGGGACTGTTTTTGGTGATGGAGATCTTGGTATTACAAGTATTGATGAGTATCCGATAAATTTTGTGCCAAGTAGACATATGCTTTTTACAAGGCATAGAGATATGCCTGGAATCATTGGTCAGATAGGTTCACTACTAGGAAAATACAATGTAAATATTGCATCAATGCAAGTAGGAAGAAGGATTGTAAGAGGAGAGGCAGTTATGGTTTTAAGTATCGATGACCCTATCCCTTCTGAGTTGTTGGGCTCAATTCTTTCAATGCAAGGAATAAATGAAGCACATTCTGTGACTCTATAATTTGTTGGTAGAAAAAACTTTAAATTTGCAAAACTCCCAGCTTTCTTGGTTGAGATTGGAGCAAGAATTTTCATTTGAGCTTGAAGACTCTTTTTATTGGCTGTTGAGCAATTTAGAAATTCATAGATTCTCATTTGAGCATGTTCCTCATAACAAAATCACTAAAACGCTATTCATATGGCTTCCTTTGAGTGAGTGGTCAGTCAAGGAGCAAGAGACTTTAGTCCAATCATTAATTTCGTTGGCAAAAGTGTTTGAATTGACGTTGCCTCCTTGCAAATGCATTCAAGTAAAAGATGAAGATTGGAGCTTAAGTTGGAAAAAAAATTGGAAGCCTGATCCTATTGGAAAATCAATTTTAATTTTACCGGCTTGGTTAGACGTTCCTGAAACATTTTTAGCACGAAAAATTATTCGTTTAGATCCAGGAAGTGCTTTTGGAACTGGTAGCCATCCTTCTACTCGGCTATGTATTGAAGCCTTGGATAATGATCCTCCAGTAGGTCAAGTAATTGCTGATATCGGTTGTGGAAGCGGAATACTATCTTTAACTGCATTGAAATTAGGAGCAAAGAGTACTTTTTCAGTTGATACTGATTCTTTAGCAATATCAGCAACCAAAAGTAATTCTGCCTTAAATGATTTTTCTGAAAATTGCTTAAATGTTTTTCTTGGTTCTATTGAATTAGTTGAGGCGAATATTCCAAGAAAAAAAATTGATTTGGTGCTCTGCAATATTCTTGCACCTGTCATAAAATCAATAGGACCAGGTTTTGAAAAAATTATTGGTCACAAAGGTAAAGTAATTGTGTCTGGTTTATTAGTTGAGCAAATTGAAGAACTAAAAGAATTCTTTTTACAACTTGGTTGGCAAGTTCTTGAAATTAAAACAAAGGATCAATGGGCCTTAATGGTATTGACTCTGGATTTACCTTGATTATATAAATTCTAAATTTTTCAGATTTAAAACCTTCATGACATCTTTTAAGATCACTTTTATAAATGAGTTAAGTGGGCTAAAAGAAATTATTGATATCCCAGATGACAAATATATTCTTGATGCTGCATGTGAAAAAAATATTGATCTTCCTTACTCCTGCCGTTCGGGAGCTTGTTCAACTTGTGTAGCAAAATTAGAAAAAGGAGAGGTTGAGCAACAGGATCAAAGTTTTTTGGATGATGATCAGATTAAAAAAGGTTATGTTTTGATTTGTGTGGCATATCCGACTTCAGATTGCACAATTAGAACTCATGCAGAAGACGAAATGTATTGATATTAATTTTTTCGCTAGATTTTCAGCGTTTTGCTTGCCAAAGATCTCCTCCCTCGCCAACCTCTGGTTTATGTGCTCATGGGCGCAAATAAAATTATTTAGGGATTAATTGATTTCAGAAGTTTTGCCAACCAATAAAGTTCAAGGTCTTTTAGATCATGGTTCTATTCATTCAAGTATTGGGGGCCAATTTAGTTTTAGGGTTTTAGGCCCATGCTGTCGTCTCTACGACCGTGAGGAATTACCTTGGCCTTGCTGTAGGCTCTCATGGCGAAGTAAGGAGCCTAGCTGGAGAAGAATTGGGAAAAGATTGGTTGCTGATATTGCTGCACAAAAATGTCCTTCATATTCTGTTGAGATTATTCAACCAGGAGTGAAACCAACTAAAACTATTTTGACTTTATTTTCTTCTCGTTTAGATACGAATATTCAGGAATGGTGGTATAGCAAACATCCACGTTCTAGAGATAGCTCAAATATTGAGCCTCAATCTGCATGGATTTAGAAAAATTAAAAATTCTTTTGGATTTAAAGTGATGAAGATATGAAGCATTTCAGGCATAAGTTCATACCATTTTTCAAATTTGAAGGATAATTGTAAGTAATTAAATTTCAACACAGGGATGAACTTCGACTATCACGCTGTTGCTTCTGCTGCTACTGCTGCAATTCCTTTGGCTGCTGGAGCTGCTGGAGTTGGTTATTTTATATTGCGCCAAAAAGGCTTTGGTTTTGGCACCTCTCACTTGTTAGTTGGGTTGCCTATGTTTGCAGTTGGTGGAGCTGCAGCGGCTTTTTTTCTTATCACAAAGTGATATCAATCATCATCTAACCAATAAAAAAGGGGGCCAATGGCCCCCTTTTTTATTGGTTGTTAAATTTTGGATAAATTTAAGTACCTGGGTTGAAACCTTGACCTTTGGTCGCAGGCACATATCCAGCGGCTGTGGTGCTACAACCAAGACTTTCGGCTGTACTTCCAGTAGCTACTTTACATAGATTCTTTTGTTGACTTCTATCTAATACAGCATCAGTAAAGTCAGCGCCATCGATGGTTGCACCATCAAAAACACTCTTAAGTAACTCTGCACCAGTCAGTTTTACATTTGTGAGGTTTGCATTATCAAACCTTGTTGCATAGGCAATGACATTGGTCATGTTTGCGCCCGTTAGATCAGAGCCCTTCAAAGTTGAAACACTGAAATAAGCCCCAGTAAAATTCGCCCCACCAAGATCTTTTCCTGATAAGTCGTATTTTACATACTCTGTATTTTGTAAGTCCTTACCAGCCAAGCTTGTATCTAAGCTCTCCACTGATGAAGGATCGCTGGGATACAGGGCACTTACAGAAAGAGGACTAATAATGAGACTTACAAGCACAGGTATCAAAACAAATAGTCTTGTAAGGGACCGTTTAAGAGAAGAAATAAAAGAATCCATTAATAACGCCAGCGATTGACGGAAGCACCAAACTCGACCATTGTTTCATGTAGTGGCATTTCATAGGCAAGGGATCAAGAACTGTTGCAGCGTTTCTTTATATCAATTTGCAAAAAGTCTTTTGCTAACTGGGTATTTGGAAAAATTGCTTTTGCTTCATTAAGCAAATCATTTGGACTTGTTTCATTCCCAGGGGTATATCTCGGGCTCAAATGAGTCAGAATTAATTGATTTACGTTCGCTTTTGCAGCAATTTCTGCCGCCATTTGGGCAGTTGAATGGCCGCGTTGATAAGCCATTTCGGTCTCCTTATGTGCATATGTAGCTTCATGAATTAATAGATCGGCTTCTCTGGAAATTTCAATTGCGGATTCTGCATAAACAGTATCTGTGCAGTAAACCATGCTGACCCCAGGCCTAGGAGGTCCACAGAATTCTTTCCCAGAGAAAGTTCGTCCATCATCTAAACGCACTTCCTCTCCTCTTTGGAGAGAGGCATATACAGGACCAGGAGGTATTTTTTGTGATTTTGCTTTGTCTATATCGAATCTTCCTGCTCTGGCTTTCTGATTCACTCTGTAGGCAAAAGATGGGATTCGATGCTTGAGTGGAGCAGCTTTTACTTCTAAATCGGAATCTTCAAATAAAATTTCTTTTTGAATAGCAGCATTTTCAACTTTATGAAATTTTAAAGAGTAAGCCAATCTGCTTGAACTGTTGTATAAGCAAGCATCAATAAAATTTTTAAGAGGTGCTGGTCCATAAAGCTCAATGCCAGAGCTGCTTCCAGCCAACCCAATACTTGCTAGAAGTCCTGGTAGGCCATAAACATGATCACCATGCATATGAGTGATGAATATTTTTTTGATTTGAGATAACTTAAGATTGCTTCTGATGAACTGATGTTGAGTACCTTCGCCACAATCAAACAACCACAAATCTGATCTTTGTGGAGGCTTTAGTACCATCGCTGATACGTTTCTAGTTAGAGTTGGAACCCCTGAGCTGGTTCCTAGAAAAGTGACTTGCAAGTTTTCCCCTTTTAATACATGGTGCCATTCATGGCTTTGACCACTGGTATATCTTCCTTCTTATAGGCAGAATTAGTACCTAAATTCAATTTTTATTGTGAGCACATCACCTAAAAGTAATTCGGGATGGGCCTTAATTTTTGTAGCTATATTTTTCATTTCTCCATTAAAGGCAATTGCTACCAAAGAACCAATAATACGAGTCTTAATTGGTCAAGAAAATAATGTGAGATTTAGAGCAGATGGATCCAAATCTTTTTTTGTTAAAGGAATTTCTTCTAAACATAGGTCTATTAAATCTATAAATATAATTTATACTGATGGCAGTGCTAATTATTATATTAATAACAACCTAAATTCAAGGTTTGAATTACCTAAGAATTTTAATTTAATAATTAAAAATAAAGATGATCGTGGTATTTGGTATAAAAATAGAAGATATGCTGGAGAATTAAGAGTTTCATTAAATGATCAGAAGTTGCAAATAATTAATCATTTAAAATTAGAAAAATATTTAAAAAGTGTTGTAGGTAGTGAAATGCCTAAAGAATTTCCCCTTGCAGCACTTCAAGCTCAAGCAATAGCGGCTAGGACTTATGCTTTAAAACTTTTAGGGAAGAATGAATTCTTTGATATTCATTCAACTCAAGCTAGTCAAGTTTATTTAGGACTTGAAGCTGAAACAGCAAAGATTAATAGGGCGGTTAGAAGCACAAGATCACTTGCTCTATTTTATAAGAATGAGCTCATTGATGCTGTCTTTCATAGTAGTTCTGGCGGTAGGACTGAAAATAGTGGTCAAGTTTGGAAGTATCAATTACCTTATTTAAAAAGTGTTATTGACTATGATCAAAATAGTACAAAATATAGATGGACGAATAAATTTACTTCTGCAGAATTGGAAAATATTTTTTCTGACTTAGGTGGAGTAAATGGTTTTCAAATTATTGAAAAAAGTAATACTGGTAGAGTCTTGAAGATTAGACTTCACGGAACTAATGGAAATAAGATTATCACTGGGAAAAACTTAAGAGAAAGATTGCAATTGAATAGTACCAAATTTGAGTTTGACTTGAAATTCATCCCAATTAATTTAGAAAATAAATTGAGCTTTGATAATAAAAGAGTTGACGAATTTGCAATTCAACCTCTCCCTTCTATTCCAGAAAACTATGTTTTATTAGTTGAAGGGTATGGAGCTGGGCATGGGGTTGGCATGAGTCAATGGGGCGCTAAATCTATGGCTGAAAGAGGATCAAGCTTTCGTAAGATTTTAAAACATTATTATACAGATATACAAATAAAAACTTATTAGTAATTATTTAATAGGAATAAATTTTATTATAAGATATAAATTTTATGCTTTTAGCCAATCGCATTGAAAACAACCTTAGGTTTGATTTTATAACTCTCATCTAAATTTCCTATGCCTATGATTTCATCCTTTGCATCCAATACTAATACATTTTTATTATGAATAATACTATCTTCAATCTTATTGTTTTTGACAATCTTTAATCGTTTAATATTATTCTGAAAACTTATCTCTCTACCTGAGCACCAACTAATGATCTCTTCTTCGGAAACTAATTTAAAAGAAGTTAGATGTTTAAAAAAGATATTAGGTTTCAGAATTTTAGGTTTATTTTTCTCTGGGAAAAAGTCTGATTTCTGAGGAAGTATTACTGAATGATCTTCGTTGAAATTAAATGCTTTTGTACGGCGTAAACTTTTTAAATAGCCACCGCATCCAATTTTATCTCCTATATCTCTAGCCAAGGATCTAATATATGTTCCTGTTGAGCAGTCAACGTCAACCAATAACTCACCTTTATTTTGAGACCAACTTATTAAAGTTAATCTATTTACTGTAACTTTTTTAGGAATCAAATCAAATTTTTCTCCTTTTCTTGCTTTCTTGTAAGCTCTTTCCCCTTTGATATGAACACTAGAAAAAATGGGAGGTTTTTGTAATATCTCACCTCTAAAATTTTCGAGTAGAGAATTTATTTCATTTTCGCTAATTAATGGCCAATTTCTTGAATCTATAATTTCTCCTTGTATATCATCAGTATTTGTAGAAGCACCTAACTGAATGATTCCTTTATAAGCTTTAGAACCATGTAAATAAGAGATTAATCTTGTAGCATTACCTATCGCTATTGGAAGAACGCCAGTGACTAATGGATCTAAAGTTCCACTATGTCCAATTTTTTTGATACCAAATACTTTTCTAAGTCTATTGACACAATCATGAGAAGTAAGCCCAGAAGGCTTATCAATAACAACAAATCCAAAAGGCTTTTCCAAAATTAATATTGTAGGTTTAGGCTCAGATGAAATGATTGTTCAAGTAACCCTGAACATTTAGAGTTATAACTCAGTGTGTTCAGTGAGCCAATTAATATGACCAATTTAGATCTAAGTATTTCCTGCTTCCTTAAAGATGGCTTTAATTTAAAAAATCATTTAATTGATTTCCTTGATATAAATAATGAAGAATTAGATCAGAGGTTAATTAATGGTGTTAATGATTTGGCTGCTCTGCATCCAGGTGCATTTACTGAGAATAATGCAGGCGATTTTTACGAAGAAAAAGTTGGAGATGCTCATTTAATAGATTTATCATCTTGGCATTTAAATAGTTCCAATTACATAGCTGATACTCTTCGTCTACAACAAAAATTTGCTTCTGGAAAAGTTTTAGATTTTGGTGGAGGTATTGGTACGCATGCTCTGGCCGCTTCATTTTTGCCAGATGTTGAACATGTTTGGTTTGTGGACCTTAATCCTCAAAACAGAAGTTTTGTAGAATATAGGTCTAAGAAATTGGGCATCGAAAATAAGATTTCAGTTTTTAGAGACTTAGAAAGCACCTCGGATGTGATTTTTGATTCTCTTGTTTGCTTGGATGTCCTTGAACATCTTCCAGATCCAGCAAAACAATTAAAAATATTTTTGGAAAAACTTTCTCCAAAAGGAATAGCTTTAATGAATTGGTATTTTTATAAAGGAAATAATGGTGAATATCCTTTTCATTTTGATGAACCTGCTCTGATTGAGGAATTCTTTTCTACATTACAAACAAATTACCTAGAAGTTTTCCATCCTTTTTTAATTACTACTCGAGCTTATAAACCATTAAAAAAATAAATCAGATTGCTTTCGCGGCGGAGATATTAATTCTTTTTCTATTTCTTAAACCTCTACGAATGCTTTCAAAATGAACTGAACCATCAGTTAGTGCAAAAAGAGTATCATCTTTGCCCCTCCCTACATTGATCCCTGGAAGGACAGATGTGCCTCGTTGACGAATCAGAATAGATCCAGCCGTTACTGACTCGCCGCCATATGCTTTTACTCCAAGCCGTTTGGAGTTTGAATCTCTTCCATTCCTGGTAGATCCTGTACCTTTCTTGTGAGCCATGTTTTATAAGATTTTTGATTTTACTTATTCAGATTCTACTTTACTAGCAGTAGTTTTAAGATCTTTTGTCTCTTTTGATTTTTTAGTGTTTGATACTACTGATATGGATTGAACTAAAACTCTTGTTAGTTCTTGACGATGTCCATTTTTTCTCCTTGTCTTTTTCTTTGGTCTCATTTTGTAGACTATTATTTTTGGACCTCTTCTATGCTCCAATATTTTAATTTCTACTTTCGCATCTTTTACATAGGGTTTTCCTAGTTTTAAATCTTTGCCATCGTTAAGAAGAAGAACCTTGTCAAGAGTCAAAACATCATCAACTTCTGCTTGGCATCTGTCTAAATCATAATAACGATTAGGTTGAAGCCAAAACTGTTTTCCAGAAGCCTCAACTATCGCGTAAGTTTCTTTTTGAGAAGATTCTTTTTTAGAGGATGATTTTTTATCAGCCATGATTATCAGGTGACACGTTAAGGCTCGAAATTAATTAAAAAAAGCAGTTATTACCTTTTTCTTTAGTTAATAATCGATTAAGCCCTAATCGTAATCGAAAAACAAACTAACATTCTGGCTTTTTGTTGGTTACTTAGTCAAGATCAAAGAATAGTAAATTTTCTGTGGCTTTTTGGAGGTTTTAAATGAGTGCAAGAAAGACATATATTCTCAAGCTTTATGTGGCTGGGAATACACCAAACTCTATGAGGGCTTTGAACACATTGAGAGAAATCTTAGAAAGTGAATTCAAAGGTGTTTATGCTCTTAAAGTCATTGATGTTTTAAAAAGCCCTCAACTAGCAGAAGAAGATAAAATACTTGCCACTCCAACATTGTCTAAGATTTTACCTCCACCTGTTCGACGAATAATTGGTGACCTATCAGACAGAGAGAAGGTTTTAATTGGCTTAGACCTTTTATACGATGAACTATCAGATCAAGAAATGTTTTATTCTTCAGATAAATTATGAAATTATTTAAACATGAAGTAAATCAATTCTTAAGCACAACCGATAACCTAACTATTTTTACAGTTTGTTTATTATGTTTTGTACATGAGAGCTTTTAGCGTTCTTTAATAAAAAAGTTGATCAAAAATGCATGTTCAAAAACTCCCTACTGGAATTGAGGGCTTTGACGATATTTGTCATGGTGGTTTACCTAATGCTCGCAGCACTTTAGTCAGTGGAACATCTGGGACTGGTAAAACAGTTTTTTCCTTGCAATATCTTCATCATGGAATATGTAATTTTGATGAGCCAGGGATTTTTGTTACTTTTGAAGAATCTCCATTAGATATTATTAGAAATGCCGCAAGTTTTGGTTGGGATTTACAAGGTTTAATTGACCAAAATAAACTTTTTATTTTGGATGCATCTCCAGATCCAGATGGACAAGATGTAGCTGGTAGTTTTGATTTGTCAGGGTTGATAGAAAGGATTAGTTATGCGATTAGAAAGTTCAAAGCTAAGAGAGTGGCTATAGATTCAATGACAGCCGTTTTTCAACAATATGACGCTATATATGTTGTTAGAAGAGAGATCTTTCGATTAATAGCAAGACTAAAAGAAATAGGAGTGACTACTGTTATGACCACTGAAAGAATAGATGAATATGGTCCAATTGCTAGATATGGAGTTGAAGAATTCGTCTCTGACAATGTTGTTATTCTGAGAAACGTTTTAGAGGCAGAGAAGAGGAGAAGAACTGTAGAGATTTTGAAATTAAGAGGAACTACTCATATGAAGGGTGAATTCCCTTTTACTATGGGCCCTCAAGGAATAGTTGCATTTCCTTTAGGCGCAATGAGGTTGACTCAAAGATCATCAAATATTCGCATAAGTTCTGGTGTCCCTGATTTGGATGAAATGTGTGGAGGAGGATATTTTCAAGATTCAATTATTCTTGCAACTGGTGCGACTGGCACTGGAAAAACAATGCTAGTGTCTAAGTTTGTTGAAGATTCTTACATAAATAAAGAAAGAACAATACTTTTTGCATATGAGGAATCAAGAGCACAACTTCTTCGAAATGCAACTAGCTGGGGGATTGATTTTGAAAAAATGGAAGCTGATGGATTATTGAAGATTATTTGTGCTTATCCAGAATCAACTGGGTTAGAAGACCATTTGCAAATTATTAAATCTGAGATTAGCGAATATAAACCTTCAAGAATGGCAATAGACTCTCTATCTGCATTAGCCAGAGGTGTGAGCTTGAATGCATTTAGACAGTTTGTTATTGGAGTGACTGGTTATGCAAAACAGGAAGAAATAGCAGGATTCTTTACTAATACTGCAGAAGAATTCATGGGAAGCCACTCAATTACTGATTCTCATATCTCAACGATCACTGATACTATTTTACTTTTGCAATATGTAGAAATAAGAGGTGAAATGGCAAGAGCAATAAATGTCTTTAAGATGCGAGGATCTTGGCATGACAAGAGGATACGTGAATATATTATTACTAATAAAGGACCTGAGATTAAAGATTCATTTACTAACTTTGAACAAATATTCAGTGGGGCTCCTCATCGTGTTAATCCTGAAGATCAGGTGCCAGGGGTTTTTAAAAGCATTAAATCAAATGAAGAGTAGTTCTAATTAATTAAAGACTTATCATTTTCAAGTTCCCAATTTTTCCTTGCAGACTTTAGTAATAACTGATCAGCGTCTGAGTCTTCTAGAGGAAGCTCAAACCAAAAAGTCGTTCCAGTATTTGGTTCACTAGCCATTCTTATTTCACTTCCGTGTTTATCAACAATCCCTTTAACGATTGAAAGACCTAGTCCAGTACCTACTTCAGTGTGAACCGAATCTTCAACTCTGTAAAATCGTTCAAATATTCTTTGTTGATCAATTTCTGAAATGCCACATCCTGTATCACATACTTCAACTCTGATTTTTGGCATTGGAGATAAAATCTCACAATGAGGAGCTTTATTTTCTAGATCAACTGGAGAAGCAACGCATATGTCAGGCCATGTATATGCTTTTAAATTTATTGTTCCTCCTTCTTGACTAAATTTAAGTGCATTACCTACAAGGTTGTCTAAAACCTGGAGTAGCATATCCCAATTACCTAGAACAAATGCTAAATTATTTTCAACATTTACTTCTAATTTTACATTTTTATCTTCAGCATTAAGTTTATAGTTTCGTAGAGTTTGTTCCATGGCTTCTTTTATACTTAGTGCTTCTAATTGAATTGTTCTTCCAGACTCCAGCTTGGATAGGTCAAGAACATCATTGACCAAGCGAGTAAGTCTATCTGTCTCAGAATTGGCAACACCGAGAAATTCTTTTTGCTCATCTTTGGTAAGTTGTTCTCCTAAGTCATAAAGAGTCTCAACATAGCTTTTTATATTAAATAATGGAGTTCTTAATTCGTGAGAGACATTGCTTATGAATCTTTTTTGCGCTGCATTTAATTGAACTTCTCTTGTTAAATCTTGAACTGTAACAGCAATACCCTTAATATTTTCTCCTGTGGTATCTCTGACAGACTTTAAAACTATGCGAAGTGTTCTTGGTGGCTCTTCTAAATTACAACGCAAATCATCGCTGTCTCCAAAATTATTTAATAGAGATGTTATGGGTGTATCAAGTTCTTTCACAAGAGAATCAGGAAGTTGATTCAATAACTTTTGACCTTCTAGATTTCTCCCTTCCCAGCGAAAGAGTCTTCTAGCAGTAGGATTTACTAAAACAATATTTCCTTGTTCATCAAGAAGCAAAGCTCCATCTGCCATTGTGGCTATTAAAGATTGTTGTTTGACTTGGGCAGCTTTTAATTCTTCAATATTTGCAGCGTCATAGTCTTCTAATCTTGATGCCATTGCATTAAATCCAGTTAGGAGTTCTCCAAGCTCGCCACTCATTGGGAGATCGACTCTTGATTTGAAATTACCTTTAGCAATCTCTCTGACTCCAATGACTAATTCTCTAATTGGGCGAGTGATTGTTAGAGCATTAAAAACTGCTCCTATGATTACTAAAACCCAAATAGAAATAAATACTGCAACAGTAATCTCTCTGGTTAATGCGGCTGTAGCAAGAGCTTTTTTATTGGGAGTTACTCCAAGAGCTAATGCGCCAAGATATTCACCCTTCCAAAGCATGGGAACAAAAACATCAGTTACCTGGCCTTGAGGAGTTGAATGTTGTCTAACTAATGGGAATTGAGGTTGTTTTTTTAATTCACTTGGTAATTGTAGTTTTCTAGTTAGTTGCAAGGCACCTTCAACATCGGATTCTGAAGCTGTTGCACTTACTGGAATACCCAATTTTACAAAGCCATCTGGGTCGGTAAAAAAAATGTACCTTAAATTCCTGCTTGAACGCCAAAACTTTTCTGCGACATTGAAAAGTTCTCTTGTTTGATTATTAGCTACTAATTCTGTAACATTTCCTGATAATAATAATCCTAAATCTCTGGCATATCTTGTATCGTTCATGCCAGCATCTTTTTGTATTGTACTTAAAGCAAAAAATGTAATAAGTGTCATTATAAAACTAACTACTAGTGTTCCAAATGCTAGTAGTTTTGATCTTAAATTAAATCTAGACCACCATAAGTTTATTTTTTCTAAGCTATTTAAACTAACTAATAAATTATTATCAGTTAATGGTGCATAAGTTTCATCTTTGTTTTGATTTGAATTATTCATTTAAGGAAAATTAAATTAAATTTTTCTAACTTGATACCCTATATCTTTCCGGAAATGCATACCTTCAAAATTGATTTGTTTTAAATTAGCGTAGGCTAATTCGAAAGCTTTGTCGAAGCTTTCTCCCTGAGCGACAATTGAAAGAACTCTTCCACCCGTAGTAATTATATTGTCAAATTCGTCGATTGTGGTTCCAGCATGAAAAACTTGGAACGAAGAATCTGATTCAACTCTAATGTCAATCTTTTTTCCTGTTTGAGGACTCTCAGGGTATCCTTTAGAGGCTGCAACTATACAAGCACTGCACTCAGAATTAAATGTAAGTTTTGGTGCGGTTTCAATTTCTCCTCGTGAGCAAGCGAAAAGGACAGAAGCGAATTCTTCTCCCATCAGTGGCATTAAAGCTTGACATTCTGGATCGCCAAAACGGCAATTGAATTCAATAACTTTTGGTCCAGATGATGTAAGCATTAAACCTGCATAAATGACTCCGATATATTTGATTTTCTTTTTTTTCAGACCTTTTAAAGTTGGTATAAGAACGAGATCAGTCAATTTTTTCAGTTCTTCTTCGTCAATTAATCGAGCAGGTGCATAAGCTCCCATACCTCCTGTATTTGGTCCATTGTCTCCATCAAGTAATCTTTTATGATCCTGGGCCGGAGGGAGGACAATTAATTTTTCTCCATCACAAAGAGCAAAAATAGAAACTTCTGGACCTTCGATTTTTTCTTCAAGGATAACTTTATCTCCTGCAGAACCAAACTTGCCAGAAAATATTTCCTGAATTGCTTCCTTAGATTGCTTAATCGTTTCGCAAACAGTAACACCTTTTCCTGCAGCAAGACCATCTGCTTTGATAACAAGAGGTTGGTTCAATCTTTTAAGAATTTCTAGTGCTTCCTCTTCAGAACCTGTAGACCAGTATTTAGCTGTAGGAATTTTGTTTTCTATCATCAGAGCTTTAGACCACTCTTTACTTGCCTCTAATTGAGCACCATCTTTGCCAGGACCAAAAACTGTTAAACCTGCTTCTCTCATTTTATCTGCCAAGCCCTGAGCTAAAGGGACTTCAGGACCAATGATGACTAAATTAATTTCAAGTCGCTGACACTCAGTAATTATTGTTTTTGCATCTTCTGATTTAGGTTTTAGGCAAATACATTTTTTAAAGTTGGAGGTTCCACCATTGCCAGGGCAAACATATATCTGTTCAATAGATTGATTCTTTGACAGAGCCCAAGCTATAGAGTTTTCTCTTCCTCCACCTCCAACTATTAATATCCTTTTTAATTCTTCAGCCCTTTGATTCTTTGACATGGTTTTCTCTTGCTTGAATGAAAAAATAGTTTTAGTTGGTCTTTAATTACCTTTTGATTATTAGTTAATATATTGTTTGAAGAAAAGTTATCTATTTGTTTGGTGTTTAGGCTTTAAATAAATTTGTCTTGATTGAGGTGATTTTTGTAGCATTTCCTATTTATACTAATTAGATATCAGAGGTATTAATGAATAATATCCAAGGATCACTAATTTATGAAGGCAAGGCAAAACGAGTTTTTGCGTGTGAAAATCCAAATAGGGTTTTAATAGAGTTCAAAAATGATGCTACAGCCTTTAACGCAAAAAAACGATCAGAGATCGAGGGTAAAGGACGATTGAATTGCAAAATTTCTGCTGCCCTTTTTAAATTGCTTGAATTGAATGGAATTCCCACGCACTTTTTAGAACTTCATTCAGACACATTCATGATTGCGGATAAAATTAATGTAATCCCTTTGGAAGTTGTTATTCGCAATATTGCTACAGGTTCATTATGTAGAGAGACACCAATCAATCAAGGAACAATACTAAACCCTCCTCTCCTCGATTTTTATTATAAAGATGATGAATTAGGAGACCCTATACTTACAGAAAGAAGATTAAAGTTGCTTGATTTGATTAGTTGTTCTCAGATAGAAGAAGTAGGGAAAATTACTAGAAGTGTAAATAAAATTCTAAAAGAATATTTTGATTCACTTGATTTGCTATTGGTTGACTTCAAATTAGAGTTTGGTTTTAATTCACTAGGAAAACTAGTGATAGCTGATGAAATAAGTCCAGATAATTGTAGGTTTTGGGATAAGATAAATTCTGATCCCAAGGGACGGATCCTTGACAAAGACCGCTTTCGGCAAGATCTTGGAGGAGTGATAGATGCTTACGAGGAGATTTTGAAACGTATAGAAAAAGACTCCTCTAACGCTACTTGATCAAATTACTCTTGGCTAAGAATTCCTTCATTTAATTGAATTGTTTTGAAATTTATGTTCAAAAGAAACACCAGCTCTAATAAGAAATTAATTGGCAAAAGTGCATACGCCATTGCTTTAGCGGTTCCTTTTATGAGTCTTTTTGGAGAAACTAAAGCTAATAAAATGCTCGAATTTGAAAATAAATTTATTGTTGAAAATAAGCATCCAGAAAATTTTCAATTTAATCATAATAAATTTAATTTAAACTTTGCTGATTTTTTGATTTCTGAGGAAGTAAATCAAAAAGATGAAAAGACTATTGTTGAAGAAGAAAGGGTATTAATATCAGAAATCATTATTGAGGGTCTTGATGATCATCCTGACAAAGAGCGCTTGGAAGTTGTTGTGTATGATGCAATGATAATTAGACCTGGTAGTAAAGTTACAAGTGAAGAAGTTAAGAAGGATTTAGATCGAATTTATTCAACAGGTTGGTTCTCTGGTGCAAAAATTGAATCTTTACAGAGTGCTCTTGGAGTTCAACTTTTGATTAGAATTGAACCTAATCCGATATTAAAAAATATAAGCCTAATTCCAGCTGAAAGAAAACTATCAAACATAAAATTAAATGAGATTTTTAAGAATGATTATGGAAAAACTTTAAATCTTAATACTTTACAGACAAGAATCAAAGAAATTAAGGCTTGGTACAGTAATAATGGATACTCATTAGCAAGGATATCTGGCCCAAGTCGTGTAACTAAAGAGGGCAAAGTTGAACTTAATATTCAAGAAGGATATATTGCTGGGATTGAGATTAATTTTATAGATGAAGATGGAAATACAGAAGATGAAACAGGCAAGTTAATAAAAGGAAAAACAAAGAAATGGGTGATTGAAAGAGAATTAACAACTAAAGTTGGAGATGTCTTTAATAGAAATAAATTAGAATCTGATATAAAAAGATTATATTCGACCTCACTCTTTAATGATGTAAAAGTAACTCTTAAACCAGTAAGTTCGGAACCTGGAAAAATTATTATTTCACTGGGAATAACAGAGCAAAGAACGGGTTCTTTGACTGGAGGCCTTGGTTATAGCGGGGGGCAAGGTGTCTTTGGACAGATCGGCTTGCAAGAGTCCAATCTGGTAGGTAGATCATGGTCTTCTAATATGAATTTAACATATGGAGAATATGGAGCACTCTTAAATCTTTCCCTATATGATCCTTGGATTAAAAATGATAAACATAGAACATCTTTTAGAACTTCTTTGTATTTAAGTAGAGAAGTTCCTCAAGAATTTAGAAGTCAAGATGGAGGAAGTATTCGAGGAGTTACAGATATATATGAAGCACCTAATTCATCAATAAGTTACGATACTAATGAATCCCATAATTTAGATTTAAATAATAATAATACTTTAATTAAAACAGGACCATTTGCTAATCTTTCTTCCGCCCAGCTTTCGGCACCAGAGTTTAGTTGGTTTGATTATGAGGGAGACTCTATTGTTTTAGAGCGAACAGGAGGAGGTTTCTCTTTCGCAAGACCTATAAATGGTGGTCAGCCTTTAAAAAAGGTCCCTTGGAGTGTACTTATTGGTGCTAATTTCCAGAAAGTTAAGCCAATAAATTATGCAGGAAACAAAAGACCTTACGGTGTAGCATCAACAAATTTTGTAGAAGGTCAAGTTCCTGAGGATGAAGTTATTTGTGTTGGATATAATTGCTCTACAGAAAACACATTGGTTAGTTTTAAAAGTGCTATTACATACAACAAATTAGATAATTCAAGAAATCCAACTTCTGGAGATTATTTAAATATTGGCTCAGAACAATTTATTAGTTTAGGAGAGAATTCACCTACTTTTAATAGAACCAGGGTTAGTTATTCGCGTTTTTACCCTGTGAATTGGTTAAAATTTCATAAGGGTTGTCGTCCCAAGCCTGGAGAAAAATTGGATTGCTCTCAAGCGATAGGTTTTCAAGCAAAGGTCGGAACAATTATTGGTGATCTCCCTCCTTATGAAGCATTTTGCTTGGGAGGAAGCAGCTCAGTTAGAGGTTGGAATTCATGTGATTTAGGCGTTGCAAGAAATTATGGAGAAGCAACAGCAGAATACAGATTCCCTGTTTGGCGTTTAGTGTCTGGATCACTGTTTGTTGACGCAGGATCTGATTTTGGCTCTCAATCAAATGTCCCAGGAAAGCCTGGGAAAATCCTAGAAAAACCAGGATCTGGTTTTTCTGTTGGACCTGGAGCAGTTATTAATACCCCTGTTGGCCCAATTAGGATAGAGGCGGCGACTCAAGATTTCAGTGGTAATTGGCGATATAACATTGGTATTGGTTGGAAATTCTAGTGTTCTCATTCCCCAATGATTACGAACAAGGTTGGACGCTTCAAAATGAAATTAAAAAAGATGGTATTGGATTGCATACAGGTCTTAAATGTACAGTCATAGTCAAGCCAACTGAATTAAAGGGATTTAATATCTCTTTTTCCGAGGAGCCTAATAAAATTTTTCCTATTGATATTTCGCAAGTAAGGAATACTCCTTTATGTACAACACTTGATCTGCATGGAAAAAAAGTATCTACCGTTGAACATTTGCTGGCTTCATTAATTGGTGCAGGTTTAACTCACATAAATATAGAAATAAACGGGAGTGAGATCCCTTTACTTGATGGTTCTGCGATTGGTTGGATCGAGGAAATTCAAAAGGTAGGAATGGTTAATTCCATTACATCTCCTAGACCAAGGCCAGAACTCAAATCTCCAATTTTTGTAAGCAAAGGAGAAAGTGTGATTTTTGCAAAACCATCAAAAAAATTGAAATTAGTAGGTTTAATTGATTTCCCATATAAGGCAATTGGACAGCAAATGTTTTCTATTGAGCTTTCCCCAAATAACTTTGTTAAAGAAATTGCACCTGCACGAACTTTTGGCTTTCTCGATCAGTTAGAAGAATTAAAGAAAGCTGGTCTAATTAAAGGAGGAGCTCTTGAAAATGCGTTGGTTTGTAATGGTGATTCTTGGGTGAATCCACCCTTAAGATTTGCAAATGAACCAGTGCGTCATAAATTGCTTGACTTGATTGGAGATTTGGCTTTTGTTGGATTACCGAAAGCGCAAATTTTTGTTTATAAAGGGTCTCACGCTCTTCATGCTGAATTTGCATCTTCTCTTCAAAAAGTATTAATTTAATTAAATCTAATCTTGACTGACATTTCTTCTTCCCAACCTCTTGTTTTAAATAGCGAGCAAATAATGGGGCTTTTGCCTCATAGATATCCCTTTGCGCTTGTTGACAGAGTAATAGAACATGATCAGGGCAAGAAAGCTGTGGCAATAAAAAATGTCACTCTTAATGAGCCTCAATTTCAAGGCCATTTCCCAGATAGACCCCTAATGCCAGGAGTCTTAATAGTAGAAGCAATGGCTCAGGTAGGTGGTTTAATTGTTTCTCAAATGCCTGATCTTCCTAAAGGACTTTTTGTGTTCGCTGGAATTGATTCGGTTCGTTTTAGGCGTCCAGTGGTCCCTGGAGATCAATTATTGATATCTTGTGAGTTGATAAGCATCAAAAGAAAGAGATTTGGAAAGGTTAGGGGAGAAGCAAAAGTCGATGATCAGTTGGTTTGTTCTGGAGATTTGATGTTCTCTCTTGTGGATTGAAGTGATGAGTGAACTTCAATCCTCTAAAAGCTTAATTTCAGATAACAAAATAAATATTCATCAATTTGCAGACGTCTCTCCAAAAGCTGAACTTGGAAAAGGCGTAAGTATAGGCTCAGGAGCTGTTATTGGGCCAGATGTAATTGTTGGTCCTAATACTTGGATAGGACCAAATGTAATTATCGAGGGAAAAGTAAAAATAGGATCAAATAATAAGATTTTCCCAGGAGCATGTATTGGATTAGAACCTCAAGATTTGAAGTATAGAGGAGACTCTACTGATGTTTTAATTGGAGATAATAATACTTTTAGAGAATGTGTAACTATTAATAGGGCCACCTTTGAAGGGGAGAAAACTATAGTTGGGAATCAGAATTTGTTAATGGCTTATTCACACTTAGGACATAATTGTGAAATTGGAGACAGCATAGTTATAGCTAATAGCGTTCAGATTGCAGGTCACGTTGTTGTTGAAAATAGAGCTGTGATTGGAGGTTGCTTGGGTATACATCAATTTGTTCATATTGGTTATTTAGCTATGGTTGGAGGCATGACAAGAGTTGATAGAGACGTTCCTCCATACTGTCTGGTAGAAGGTCATCCTGGAAGAATGCGGGGATTGAATAAAGTTGGAATAAAAAGGCAAAATATAGATAAAGAGAATAAGGAAGAATATCTACAATTGAAAAGAATTTGGAACTTATTATTTAAATCTGAGTATCTAATTTCTGATGGTTTAAAAATTGCAAGACAAGAGAATTTATTCCAATCTTCCGCAAGATTATGTTGCTTTATAGAACTCTCTATTGGGAAAGGTAGAAGAGGTTTAATACCTTCTTTAATGCCAACTAAATAAATTATGAAGTTATTAATCAGTACTGGTGAAGTATCTGGAGACTTGCAAGGAAGTTTATTAATAAAGGCTTTAAAGATTAATGCAGAAAAAAGAAAAATTGCATTAGATATAATTGCTTTAGGCGGTGAAAGGATGAGAAAAGCTGGCGCTCAATTAATATCTAATACTTCTTCAATAGGGGCAATTGGTTTTTTAGAAGCTCTTCCTTATGTTCTCCCAACTTTAAATGCGCAATCAAAAATTGACAATTACTTAAGCTCTTCTGCACCTGATGCAGTTGTTTTAATTGACTATATGGGTCCAAATATTCGACTAGGGTTAAAAGTAAAAAAAAAGTTTCCTAATATTCCAATAATTTATTATATTGCGCCTCAAGAATGGGCATGGAGATTAGGTGATTCGGGTACAACTGATTTAATTGGTTTTACAGATAAGATATTAGCTATCTTTGAAGAGGAAGCTAAGTTTTATTCAGAGAAAGGAGGAAATGTAAAATTTGTAGGTCATCCAATGTTGGATTTTTATGGAAATATTCCTACTAGAGAAGAATCATTTAGGGAAATAGGATTAAGCTCTGACAAGAAAGTGCTTCTTATTATTCCTGCTTCTCGAAAACAAGAACTTAAATATATTTTACCCACATTGCTAAAAGCGGCAAAGCTTCTTCAGGATAAAGACCCTTCTATTACTGTTCTAATACCATCTGGATTAAAAGAGTTTGATGCACTGTTAAATAATTCATTAAAAGAATATGGTGTGTCTGGAAGGATTATTTTGTCGAATGAAGTTGATGATTTAAAACCATTTTTATTTTCATCTGCTCATCTGGCTTTGGCTAAGTCTGGTACGATAAATATGGAATTAGCTCTAAACTCAGTACCACAAATCGTTGGATATAAAGTAAGTAGAGTGACTGCTTTTTTCGCCAGATATTTATTGAGATTTAATGTTAAATATATTTCGCCAGTTAATCTTCTTTTAAATAAAATGTTAATACCAGAGTTGATACAAGAGGATTTTCAAGCTGAAAAAATTTTTAATGCAGCATTAAAAATCCTTGAAGATAATTCTACAAAAGAAGATATAATGATTGGTTATGAAAGATTGAAAGATAAATTAGGAAAGCCTGGAGTTACAGATAGAGCATCAAAGTATATTCTGGACTTATTAGTTCAATGATTCTTATGCATAAAACCTTCAAGAGAATAATAGTATTTTCGTTGGTCTTGCAATTATTAATGGCTTGCCCTTTGAAAGTATTTGCCGAATCAGAAGAAGCTATTTTTGCTGGAGGTTGTTTTTGGTGCCTAGAACATGATCTAGAGAAACTTGATGGAGTAGTTTCGGCAGAAAGCGGATACTCTGGAGGAGAGTTAATAAATCCTACATATGAAAATCATAGTGGACATCAAGAGGTTGTGAAGGTTAATTTTGATCCCAATGTTATAAGTTATAAGGATTTACTTCAACAGTATTGGATTAATATAGATCCTTTTGATAATAAGGGACAATTTTGTGATAGAGGCGATTCATATAAGCCTGTTATTTTTACATCTAATCAAGAACAAGAGATTGATGCAAAAGATAGTCAAAAAACTATCTCTATTGAATTAAATATACCTGTAGACCAATTAAAGGTTGATATTGTTAATTCAAAAGCTTTTTGGATAGCAGAGAATTATCATCAAGACTTTGCAGCTAAAAATCCCCTTAAGTATAATTTTTATAGAACGAGTTGTGGTAGAGATAATAGATTAAAAAAGGTCTGGGGCGAATATAAGTAATTTATTAATCATTTATTAATGCGAGTTGAGACTCAATTCTTTTATCCAATTAACTAACATTCTTACTCCATAGCCAGTTGCTCCCTTTGGATTGATATCTCTATCTTTTTCTGTCCAGCATGTACCTGCTATGTCAATATGAGCCCATGGAATGCTTTCTTTCACAAATTCTTTTAAAAATAATGCAGCAGTAATTGACCCCCCTTGCCTAGGACCTGTGTTTTGTAAATCTGCAATAGATGATTTAATGCCAGATTTGTATGAATCTTGCATCGGCATCCTCCAAATACCCTCTCCAGCTTTATCCGCAGCTTTAGTTAACTGTTCAGAGAGCTGATCATTGTCAGTCCATAACCCTGCTATTTCATCTCCTAATGCAATCACGCAAGCTCCAGTAAGAGTAGCTAGATCTACTATGGCGTCAGGATTAAGTTTGCATGCATAAACCAATGCATCAGCTAACGTTAATCTTCCCTCTGCATCTGTGTTGTTTACTTCAATTGTTTTTCCGTTGGAGGCTTTGATGATATCTCCGGGATGCAAGGCAGAGCCATTAATCATATTTTCGCATGCAGCAACAATAAAATGAACTTCGGTGTTGCTTGGTTTTAATTCTGCGATGGCTCTTGCTGTTCCAAGAACAGAAGCACTTCCTCCCATGTCGTACTTCATCTTTTCAATCTGAGAAGCACCTACTTTTAAGTTGTATCCACCAGAGTCAAAAGTTAAGCCTTTACCAATTAGTACGACTTTGTTTGTTGCGGTTTTTGGAGAATATTTTAAGTGTATAAAATTTGGCTCTAGATCTGATCCTTTAGCAACTGCTAAGTAAGCTCCCATTCCTTGTTGTTCACACTCTTTTTTGTCAAGAATTTTTAAATCTAAATCATAATCAGTGGCCAATTTTTTAGCCTCTTTTGCCATTTGATATGGGGTAAGAAAATTGGGTGGGGCTGATACAAGTTCTCTTGCAAATTTAACTCCTTCGCAAATTGGATGTAATTCAGCAATTGCTGAATTAGTGGTTTTGGTGTCCAAGAAGCCTATTAATTCAACTTCATCTATTGGAGTAGGTTCTTTTGATTCTGATTTAAATCTAAAGTCTTTAATGGATGATAATCGAACTGCTTCTCCAACTGCGCATGCAGCGGAGGAAGGGTCAAATGCATCCCAAGGGAAAAATATTCCTAACTTTCTTTCATAACCGGAAACTTGGCGAGCACCAATTGAAGTTGCCTTACGTAGATCATCAATTCGAAGAGTTTCGGCCTTGCCTAAGCCTACAAAGATTATTTTTTGTATTTTGCCTTCAACAAGTTCAATAGATAATTTCTGACTTTTCTTGCCTTCGAATTTTGAATCATTAAACCTTTTGCTCAAAAAAGTATCTTTTATTATTGTCTTAAATAAATTTATTTGATTTTCGATCGTTCCTTCTAAAATTCCAGCAATAAGTACTGATCCTGACCATTCGTTAATTTTTTTGGAGACTGCTGAAATTTGCATTTAATTCTTATGCTTGAATTTATGATAACAATTTTTATCAATTGATTTGAGAAGTAAATGGCGTTGCCCATATTTCCCTTGTCTCTTTATTAAAAGGTGGAAGCCAGGCTTGGATAAGGTGTTGTTCTAATTTTCTTCTCTCCTTGGTTTTTATTGGAACATCAAGCCAAAAACGAATGTTTAACTTGGGTGTCATATTTGCTTTCTGTAAGCTTTCGGAATAACTTGAAAGATAATTTTTACAGTCATGCTCACCTTTCCACCTCTTTTCTGCAGAAATTGTTTCTCCAATATATAAAATTATATTTTCATCATAATCAATCAGCTTATCCATTACAAAATACACTGCAGGTCCTTCATGCATTGCTTTTGGCAATCTCCAAAAACTTAAAGGTAAAGGAGTAAGCTCAATTAGTTTGAAAGGTTCACATAACTCTTTCGAACTAGATTCAAATAGTGAAGATTGAGTTAGATATTTATAGCCGTATTTAAAAATTGGAGATTGATGAGCAACGATTTTCTCTTGCCATTCCTTAATTACTTTCTTTCCAATAAATTTATCTTGAAGAGGATTTTTTTCTGAAAAATATAAATCATTATTGTTAAATAAATTATATTGCCGATCGTATTTTGTCATTTTAAAAAGTTAAAAAGAAAGACAATGTTCAATTAATATTTTTATCATGATAAGATAAAGATTTTATATTATTTTGATTGAGAACAGTTTGAGCTTAGCTTGCCAAGCTCAAATAAAAAGTGTTTTTCTTCATTAGTAAGTTTTTATGTAACTGGATTAAGAATTATATTTTTTTGGTGGTGTGGCTATTTACACTTCCTAAAAAAATGTTTTTGGGTGGAAATGGTCTAAACTTATTAAAAGATTTCAATGATACAATCAATGATAGTCTTTGAACTCAAAATCGACCAATTGATCTATCAACTTTGCTTAAGGATATGAGTTTTTTCGAGTCCGAAATTGTTCAGGAAGAGGCAAAAAAACTTTTCACTGATTATCAGAATCTGATGCAATTAGGCTCTGATTATGGGAAATTTGATAGAGAAGGGAAAGTTATGTTTATTGATACTATGGAGAATTTAATGGAAAGGTATAAAGTTTTTATGAAACGATTTGAACTTTCCGAAGACTTTCAGGCAAAAATGACAGTAGAACAGTTAAAGACTCAGTTGAGTCAATTCGGGATTACTCCAGATCAAATGTTTGATCAGATGAATAAAACGTTGGTTAGAATGAAATCAGAATTAGATAAATGATTGATAACCTATTTGATTTCTAGACTATGTTAGATAAATTCAATGAATTACCAGATTGGATATCTAGAGGTTTAGATGATCTTTTCCCTTATTATAATTCAGGAGATTCAGATCAAAGCTTTCTAAAAAGATTAGAACTTTCATCTAAAGAAAAAAAGCCTTTACGTGTAAAACTTGGAATTGATCCAACTGGAACTGATATTCATATAGGTCATAGTATTCTTTTTAGAAAATTAAGAGCTTTCCAAGAAGCTGGTCATACGGCCGTGCTTATAATCGGGGATTTTACAGCAAGGATAGGAGATCCAACTGGAAAAAGTAAAACTAGAATCCAGCTTTCAAAAGATGAGGTTGAATCAAATGCATTGAATTATCTTGAACAATTAGGACTAGGTAAAGACCCTAAAGATTCATTACTTGATTTCTCAACTCCTAGTCGCTTAGAAATCAGAAGAAATAGTGAGTGGCTTGAAAATCTTAATTTGTCTAAAGTTATAGAACTTTTGTCTAATTCAACAGTTGGACAAATGCTGGCTAAGGAAGATTTTAGTAATCGATATAAATCTGGCACTCCTATATCTCTTCATGAGTTTCTTTATCCACTTCTTCAAGGATATGATTCAGTTGCTATCAATTCTGATTTAGAACTTGGTGGTACAGACCAAAAATTTAATATTGCTATGGGACGAGATCTTCAAAGAGCTTTTGGACAAAAACCTCAATTTGGCATGCTATTACCCATTTTAGTAGGGTTGGATGGGACACAGAAAATGAGTAAAAGCTTAGACAATATTGTAGGGATAAATGAAGATTCACTATCTATGTATTCTAAATTAGAAAAGGTTCCAGATGATTTAGTTTTTAGTTATTTAAATTTACTAACTAATGAAAACTTACAAGAGTTAAGTTCAAATCCAAGAGAGGTTCAAAAATTCATGGCTTTAAAAATAACATCTAATTTTAAAGGAATTGAAGCTGCAAAAAAAGCTCAATTTAATTCTGAAAAGTTAGTTTTAGGTACTCAAGATTCTCTTGATGAAATACCAGAAGCCTCAATTTCTAATGTAAATTTTCCAGCTAAAGCATTTTATTTATTTAGTAAGATGGAAATGTGTTCAAGTAGCAGTGAAGCAAGACGACAAATTCTTGGTGGAGGAGTAAGAATTGACGGTGAAAAAATTATGGATCCTAATTTAGAATTTGTTACTCCCAATGATCTCATAGGAAAAATATTGCAAGTAGGAAAGAAAAAATTTTTAAGAGTTTCAAATTAATAGATCATTGTGAAAAATATTGATAATCCAAGTGAAAAAATAATTATCGCCTTAGATGGTATGGATAAGAATAATGTGTTCAACCTTCTGGAAAAAATACCTGAAATTATCTGGGTTAAAGTTGGACTTGAGTTGTTTGTTAGTGAAGGCCCAGATGTATTATCAATATTAAAGGATAAGGGGAAAAAAATATTTTTAGATCTTAAATTTCATGATATTCCGACTACAGTTGCTAGAGCATGTTTTTCAGCATCAAAAACTGGTGCTGAATTGATTTCTTTGCACACTTGCTCAGGCATAAAGGCTCTCAAGATGGCAAATGAAGCTGCATCCGAAGGAGCCGCTAAAGTTAATTTAAAGCCGCCAAAACTTTTGGGAATTACAATTTTGACTAGTTGGAATCGCGAAAGTTTTGCGAATGATCTACTGATTAATCAATCAATAGATCAACGTGTTATTCACCTAGCAGAGATTGCCTCGAAGTCTGGTTTAGGAGGATGTGTCTGCAGCCCCAGAGAGGTTAAATTCCTTCGCGAAGTTTATCCCGAGACTTTTGAGTTGGTTACTCCTGGAATACGTTCGTTAGGTTCAAATGTTAACGATCAATCCAGGGTCTCTGATGCATCTGAAGCTATTAAGATGGGGGCATCCAAGTTGGTTATCGGAAGAGCAATTACTCAATCAAATGATCCTGCTTATATGTTCAAAAGTTTTTGCGATAAAGTTGTTATTTAATTTCTTAGTGCTTTCCGATTCTTGGTTCTTCACCTTTTATTAGTCTAACTAAATTGTCTCTATGTCTCCAAATTACTAAAGTCATGGCTAATAATGAAATAACTAGAAATGGATAAGAAAAATTTGACGTGTTAAAGCTTAAAAACATTATTAAAGGTAGAGCTAAAGCAGCACTTAAACTAGCTAGTGATACTATTCTAAATAATGTAATAACTACTATAAAGACGCCTAGTGTGGCAAGTCCAACTTGCCATGAAAGGCCTAGGAATATTCCTAAGCCAGTAGCTACAGCTTTACCACCTTTCCAATTAAGCCAGGCAGGCCAAATGTGGCCAATTAAAGTTGATATGCCTACGGCTACTTGCCATGAATCTGGTAGTTCGAAATGTTTTGCTACTAAAATAGATAGAATTCCCTTGAAAACATCTAACAGAAAGACTGTAATTGCTGCGCGCTTTCCAATATGTCTTAATACATTTGTTGCTCCTGTAGACCCAGAACCTAATGAACGAATATCAATTCCTTTAGCAATTTTTCCGGCTATATAACCACTAGGAAAAGATCCAAATAAATATCCTAAAAATAGAATTAATAGATTCAAAATAATTTCAATAAGGATTTTTATAGTAATCCATCTTCTTCATAAATTTCATTGGGACTTCCTGCAAAAGCTAGCCAAATAGGAAACTGAAGAATTGGAATTTCTACATTTATTTCAGCAGCATCAATAATTATCAAAGGCAACTCTCCTCTTTCTTCGAGTCGATCTGCTCTCTCAATTAGTCCATCGGTTCGCTCGAAAAGGACTATCCCGCTATTTGGCCCAAAATCCTCACGGTTAAGTCCTAATGAATCTTGGAGACATCTCCTCCATTCGCCAAGTCGTTCTGGTTGACTCGCTAAAACCAAAGTCTGAAATTGTTCGCCGTATAACTCACCTAAAATTGCAATAATCCCAGCTGCAACTAAAGCATTCTTTGATCTGCTTCCTCTACTTGGTTGAGCGCCTCTTCCCCCCATGCTGAAGAACCAATCTTCAAGTATTTCAATATCAATGGATTCAAGACTTCTTCTGAGTTTCCATGGCTCAGCATAGAAATCGGGTTGTTCTAGAAATTGATTAAAGCATCTTCTAATTAAACTCTCGTCGGGTTTGAAAGTATCAGAAACAGCGGGTATAACCTCTTGTTCTTTAGAGGGCTCAATTTTTTTATTTTCATCAAGTGGTGATGGCTTTACTATTACTGGTGGCACAACAAGTTCTAGTTGCTCTGCTGACTGGGCTAAGTCTTGAAGGGCACCAGTTAAATATTCCTGAAAACCTTTGACTTTTCTAGCGATTGCATCAGATTGACCTGAAAATGAGCTTTTAAGTTCATTTTCAATATGTTCTTTCTTTTTAGAAAGCTCTTCTAATTCTTTTTCTAATTGCTTTCTTGAAAGCTGAAGATCTTTAAGAGCAAGGTCAATAAAAGACTGAGTTTGTGTATTTGAGATTTTTTGATTGTTTTCAGTACTAATGATACTTTTTGATTTGGGTTGTTTCTCAAGAGGTTTTTGGGATGTATTTTTCAATGAATAAGAATTGTTCACAGAAATATTCTGTTCTGATTTTTGTTTTTCTTTGGATTGATTTTCTGCGGATTCCATATTCAAAAACTTCAATTAAGTTTTAGATTTTTATGAGTCTACTGCTTTTTGTATTTCTAAATCCTTGACCCTTAACCTTAGCTGCTCTTGTAATGAGTTCACCTCAAAAAGTATAGGTAGAAGATGAGGACTTGCTTCTTCTCTAAAATAAAGAAAACCTGGCAATTTAGGTAATATTATTCTCCAAGCTATCCAATTTTTGAAAGGAAATCTTCTTAATTCATTACCGAGTTGCAAAACAATTAAATCGTCCTTGGTGAATTTTAGTTTTAAGGTAAAAGATTGCAATAATAGGAAAAAACCAAAACTGCTAATTACAATCGTTGGCCAGGGATGAAATAATGGACTTATTAAAAATAATAACCCCACAATTATTATGAAGATGGGTAAACGATATGAAGGCGATAAAATCACATTATCTTTTTCAAAGAGATTTTCAGAATTCATGGGTTTTAGGCAAAAAGAACTTGGGTGAGCAAAACATCTACTAAGGAAACGGTTATTAAAGTCATTACTACTGCTCCAGTAGTGCTTGTGCCGACTTCTTTTGGTCCGCCTCTTGTGGTTAATCCCCATCCGCAAGAAATAATTGCGATTAAGAAACCAAACACCAATGCTTTTACAAGCATAAATGGAAGATCAGATGTTATGAGCCATTCTCTTACCGAATTCCAAAAGATGCTTGGTGGAATTTGATAGAGAATCGTACTGCTGAATTGACCGCTAAATAAAGCGATAGAAAAAAATAGTAAGCATTGAATTGGCGCCATTACAACCATCGCGCATAGCCTTGGAACAACTAGATATTCAACTGGATCAGTTTGGAGCATCGTAATTGCATCAATCTGCTCAGTAACTTTCATTGTCCCTATTTGAGCAGCATAAGCAGTTGCAACTTTTCCAGTGAGAAGAGTTGCGGTAAGTAAAGGAGCTATCTCTCTTGCCATCCCAATTGCTAAAAGCCCTCCAACGGCAGAACCTAATCCTTGCTTACTTAATTCTGCAGCAACTTGAATATTGAAAACGGTTCCGGCTGCAATACCTGTTATTAGAACGATAAGGAAACTACCTGGACCCGCTTCCATTAATTGATCTATTAAATCTGGTTTCTTGATCTTCCCTCTAACTATTGATGAAATTGCTTGCCCTCCAATTAAGATGCTGCTGAAGAATCTTTTTAGCCAACGAGGTGAGTAGTTCATTGACCAACTCTTCTAGATTTGAAATCTAAATTTCGCCAAGGTTTCATAGTTATTAATCCAGCAATTACTAGACAAGAAGGTATTAATCCCATGCATAATCTAATGGTAATAATTGCTGTTAGAGGTTGATCTAAATTTTCAAAACTTGATAAGCAATTAGTTGATGATTTATATCCTGATAAAGATAAAAGAACTCCCAAAAATTGAACGCTTATACCAATACCGATTTTCTGAATAAAAACCATCCATGCAGTATATATTCCTGATGGTTTTTCGGGATCCTGATCAATAGCGTCAGGAAGTAAAGACCATGGAATAAGATATGCTGTTGAAGCTCCAAATCCTACTAAAACAATTATTAATAAAAGAATTAGCATCTTTATCCCTTCAATATTACCAAAAAATAATAAACTATCGATACTAGCTCCTTTAGTTATTGGTGGCATAAAAATAACTAAAAGACAAGCTATTACCCATATTTTTCCTCCTTTGAATAGTGCTGATATTCTTCCATATTTATTCGAGTAAAAGCTCCAGAATTGAAGACCTAAAAGTGTACTAATTTGAAATGGTATTGGTATCCATTTTGAAATTTCTATGGGAACAAGCATTACTTGCTCTAGATAGATTAATGAGACAGTTTGCATTAATTGCAGCCCGCACCAAAGAAGCAAATAAAGAGCAATTATTCGTGTGAAAAGTTTATTACTTAAAACTCTTTTTAGTTGCTGATTAAAAGGTTCAGATTGAGGAGTGGGCTTTCTGGCTTTTTTAGCAAATGGAGCTAGACCCCAGCATGCAATTAAAGTTGTAAAAGTAGCAATAATTCCTGTTACTCTTCCCATTGAAGTATAACCTTCGACTCCTTGGGATAAGAAGCCTGCAGCTACTATTAGACCAGTGGTTCCAGCTAAAATAGACCCAGTAAATCTTGCGGCATTGAGTCTTGTTCTTATAGCTATATTTTCAGTTAGCTCTGTAGATAATGCAGCAAAAGGTAAATTGACGGCTGTATATGCTGTCATCAAGAAAATTGCGGCAAACACGTAATAAGTCGTTTTTGTATCTATCCCTCCTGGAGGGACCCACCACATTGCAGCAAGGAATAAACCAAGGGGAACAGCACCTCCTATCATCCACGGAAGCCGCGGCCCCCATCTTGATTTGGTGTGATCACTCATCCATCCAATTAGTGGGTCATTTATCGCATCCCAAAGTTTTGAAACCATTAGCAGCGAACCTGCAATGAATGCAGGAATTCCTGCAGCACAAGTGAAAAATAGAAATAGATAAGTACCTAACTGTATTGCTGCTAATCCGGTTCCAGCATCTCCCATGGCATAAGAGATCATTAGCCTTGTGCGATTATTTCCTTTGTAAAGCGATGTGGACTTAGTCACTCTTTTTTGGATAATGGGACTCGCAAGGTAATATTGGAGGTAGCTAAATTACCTTTTACTCCAAAGGAGTAGTAATTTAGTTCTGGGCGGGCGTAGTTTAGTGGTAAAACCTCAGCCTTCCAAGCTGATGATGCGGGTTCGATTCCCGCCGCCCGCTTGAGTTTGATTCTCATAGCTTAATTTTTTTTGAATACTCGCTCGCGACCATAAGCACAAGACTGTGACTTTCAAGACGAACATTTGATTGATTCGCTATAGGTTTTTTAGAGACATTTTTAGTTTTCAAAATAGAGGTATCAATATATTTTTTCCATGGAGAGATTGGGGTTGGTAAGTCAAAAAACATTGATTCTTTGTAGGCATTAAAGCCAAGCCAGATTGCTGAGCCTTCATTGTTTTTGTTTATGCTAAATCCAAGAGTATGTGACCAGTCACCCCAATCAGGTTTATTAACTTTAATGCCATGCCACTGAATCCAAAAATCCGATTCTTTGAGCTTGGCATTATCTTTTTGAAAATCATAAATACTTTCAGGACTAAAAAACTCAGGTAATTGTTGCCTTAAAGATATGAGCTTTAAAACAAATTCTTTTAAGTCATGATCCCAATTATTATGGTTCCAATCCATCCATCCAAGTGGGTTGTCTTGACACCATGTGTTGTTATTGCCTCCTTGGCTTCTACCTATTTCGTCTCCCATTAAAAGCATTGGAACTCCAGGTGATAAAAGGAGTGTTGAAAGAAGATTTCTTTGTTGTTTTTGTCTTAAAATATTGATTTCTTTATTAGTAGTTGGTCCTTCAACTCCGTAATTATAACTATTATTATTGTTCTCACCATCTCTATTGTTTTCTCCGTTTGCAAGATTATGCTTCTTGTTGAAGCTTACTAGATCTTTTAATGTGAATCCATCATGAGAAGTTATGAAATTAATACTAAATATATTTGCTAATTTATTATCATTATATAGTAATTTATTACCTATTAATCTATCTTTAAGCGGCCATATTGTGCTTTTTTCACCCTTCCAAAATCTTCTAATATCATCTCTGAAATGACCATTCCATGTTCTGAATTTTTTCGCTGGAAAATTACCTAGTTTGTAAAGACCTCCACAGTCCCAGGGCTCACTGATTAATTTCACATCACTTAGTTGAGGATCTGCTTCGATTTCTTCAAATAGTGGAGGTTGATCTAAAGGAATTAAATTTTCGCCTCTACTTAAAGCAATACCTAGGTCAAAACGAAATCCATCAACACCTAACTCAATTGCCCAACAGCGTAATGATTCTAATATTAATTTCCTAACTAAAGGACGATTAGCGGCAATACTATTTCCACATCCACTTACATCTTGATAATTTTCATTCTCACATTGATGGTAGTAAGTATTAGGACCAAAACTTTTCCAACTTATACTTGGACCATTTTTATTCCCTTCAGTTGTGTGATTGTAAACAACATCGATTAATACTTCAAGCCCGTTATCATGGCAAACTTCTACAAGTTTTATGAATTGCTTCCTCGCTTCTAATGGATTACAACCATCTACAAATCCTTGATGTGGTGTGAACCAATTTATCGGGCTATAACCCCAATAGTTTACAAGACCATCAGGGGCATCACTAGTATCAAAAGCGAATACAGGAAGTAGCTCAATGGATGTGATACCAAGACTTTTCAGATAAGGTATCTTTTCAATTAATCCTATAAAAGTCCCTTTCTTACTTTCGCTAATACTAGAATCAGCATTTTTAGTGAATCCACCAACGTGTAATTCATAAATGATTGTTTTATTCCATGAATATTTAGGTCTTGGATGAGATTTGAAATCAAAATATTCTCTTTTAGTTACTACTCCCTTTAGGGAATGAATATAACCTTTATTCTCTTTCTCTTTTTGATTCCTGATGTAATTTGACCACCCAGTAATTGCCCTAGCACATGGATCTAAAACAATATGTTCTTGTGAAACTTGACTCTGATCAAGTGATATTTTATAGCCATATAAGGTGCCTTCATTCAGTCCATCTATTTCAACATGCCAGTAGTCTCCTGACCTGTTTTTCTGGTCTAAGGATATTGTTTCTTTTGCATACTCGTCATCTTCATTCTGGAAGATTAGTAATTCTACATTTGTTGCATGAGGTGCTGCGATAGAGAAATTAACCCCACTAGGAGTAACTGAGCTACCCAAAGGCCATGCTGAACCAACTGTTACTTTTCCCAATTGTGTTTGTCCTTTATAAAAATAATCAAGTAATTCTCCCTACAACTTAGGTGGTTAGTTTGTTTTAACAAGTTAGATAAAAAATTCAATTTAAAAAGAAACTTTTATTAAGTGTTTTTTTATTGAATACTAAATCGTTTTTGCGCAAGCACTTCGGTGTTTTTTTCGATTTAGGCATTGATTGCGGTTGAAATACACTCTATTTCAATTGAAAATTAAGTCTTTTCAAGGTTTAGAAAAAGATCCAAGAAAAAAATTTTAGAGATTTTTAGTGATTACAACTTCAAAACGGATGCTCTAAAGCAAGAAAAAAATCTGAATTACCATTCATTGTTCTCTTTTTTAGTGTGGGGATTATTTTGTAATACCAATAAATGTGCTGTTCTGCAGATGTTTGTTAAATTCATGAGAATTTAATTTGATGTCTGTTTTTTGAAAGAAAAAATAATTAATTTCAAACCTCAGAGCTTTTCTAGATGATAGATATGGAAAATCATCTTTTCAGAAGTCTTGCCCTTACAGGCTTCTTGGGGGGAATAAGAAAGTTACATCTTTTTTTAAGCTATTTAATTGAAATCTTTGAGAGATTATTAAATCAAGAAAAAATCCACATATATTTTTTAGAAAGCATACTGCCACAAGCCCTTTGGGTTGCAGGCAAGTGATTTGCTTCATACGATTAGCAAGATTGAGTTTTTTGGAAACTAATACCCTATTGGTTTCCCTCCTCTTACTCCCTGCTACATACAATCTTTCCAATGAACAAAGCAGATTTAGTCAACCTAGTTGCAGCTCGTACAGAGCTAACTAAAACAGACGTCTCTCTGGTAGTTGATGCCGCCATAGATACAATTATTGATTCTGTAGTGGAGGGTAAGAAAGTCTCCATTCTAGGGTTTGGTTCTTTTGAGCCTCGCGATCGTTCTGCTCGTCAGGGATTAAACCCTAAAACCGGAGAAAAGATAGCAATACCTGCTAAGCGAGTTCCTGCTTTTACTGCTGGGAAGTTGTTTAAGGATCGTGTTCAGGGATGAGTTTTTAAAAAGCTTTTTTGCTTACTGATCTTTTTCTTTTTTATGAGGGACTCTTTAAAAAAGAGTCCCTTTTTTGTAAAAGCTTAAATATTTATATGTTTAAGAAAATATTTTTTTTCACTCATCAATTTTTATCTATATTTAAAAAAATTAATAACTTATTTTAATGGAGATTATACTTTGAGTAGTTATCAACTTGAAAAAATTAAATTCGTAGCTTTTCTATTAATACATTTTTTTATTTCTTTGAATCCTTTGATAGCTATTGAATCTAGAAATTATCATGTAATTGAGAAGTTGGTAATGAGTTGTTATAGGGACATAAGATCTTGCAATAAAGCATTATATAAAATAAATGAGTTTCAAAAAAATGCTGCAATAAATAAAAAGTTTTCATGTCAAACTAGATTACTTGGTTTAGAGGCAAATTTAATAATGGCCGGAAATTCAAATTTCAAAAGAAAGGAAGTTAAAAGTATTATTGATGATATCAAGAAATATTGTTAAATATAAACAATAAATTGATCACATGATTATCCACTTCAGATTTAGGGAACAAATTAATGTGAAAAACTAGAACAAAAAATGTCTTTATCTGAATTATCTAAGTAAGCTTAGATAATTCAGATGAAGAACTTCTTCCAACTAAGAAAATGGCTCCCAAAGCTTCTAATTCCAAAAAAACTAACGATAAGGCAACTAAGACTAATAAGGTCAAAGACAATAAATTTAGGAAATCAAGTTCTAATGATCCAGATGTATTAGTTAACCTGCCAGCTGGTATGAAATATAAAGTACCAGGTAAGCGACAGAGAGTAATTATAGGTTCAATAGTAATTGGTTTGAATGTCTTATTAGTTATTAGTGTGCTTGTTTATTTTTATAACCCTTCATTTCAAGATTTTATCTATAATTTTGGACGAGGTTAACATCTTAAAAACTTAATATTTTAATATTGAAAAACGATTATTTAGAGGTCTAACAATAGGAAAATATTACTATTGAGAAATAAAGTAAAGTTTGACTAAGAATTTTTTCTTGAGCTGTTATGTTGAAGCCTTATATTTTAAGGTTTTATTAGAGGCGTTTTGGTAGTAATGGAACAAAAAAGGAGTCAGGAGAACAAGTCGAGAAAGGTTCCTCAACAACGAAAGACAACTCTTAAGTGGGGAACCAATGGCGAGCTATCAGCACTTGATATGGTTCGTATATTAGATCGTTTAAATGATCAAGACTTAACTGAATGTGAAATACCTTTAGAAACAGTAAAAGAAAAGAAATTGTAAATTATTTTTTTTATCTACGATAATAGCTAATATATTATTTGTAATTTATTAGCTATTATGAAAATAAGTATTGCAGTTATATCTTTAATCGCAATAATTATTGGGTATTTATATTTTTTTACGGGCTATAAATCTGCTTTTGAAGCAGATCAACAATGTCATTATGAAATGCGCTTGAAATCTGTTGAATTAGAAGGCTTGGGTTGTGATCATGATCTGGAAACTAATCAGTGGATACTTTATCAGAAGGGGATTAATGATAAGCCTTCTATAGTTGTTGAACGTTATCGCTATTAACTTATAAATTTTTTATTTATTGTTGGAAATATATATATCGCCGTAATTGAAGAGATAAGAGCTGTAATTATGAATGTCGAAAATTGTCCTAAGGATCCTGGAAGATATGTATTTTGAAGGAAATAAAAATCAATTAGTGAGCCAATTGTTCCCCAAATGATGACCCAAGCAGATACGTATGAAACACCTACTACCGTTTTTTTATTCATAGCTTTTAAAAATCAAGCAAATTAATGGAATAAATATAATATAAATCTTAGAGCTCTAGTTGATTCCAAAAATTTTCAGCGTTGCTGGTTCGCCACCAAAAGCTAATTCAGTGATTATGAGCATTAAAAACCCGATCATAGCAACTCTCGCATTAACCAGTTCGGCATTTTCATTAAAGCCAAAAACTTGTTTTACCTCTTCGCCTTTATTATTTATCCATTTGGGATATGAACTGAGACTTTGGCTTTGATCAATCAGTTCTGGATCATTTTTAGATTCAATAGTTTTTGTATCATCTAGTTCTGAATTTTTACTCTGATTATTGACCTCTAAATTGTTATCAGACATTTTAATTTAAAAAAATTATATTTTAAATTATAAACCATTACTGTTTGAATTTTGTTATTTCTAAATTTACTCTTTTGTTGAGATTATTTGATGTGAGTGACTTCTAGCGTTATAAATACATAATTACAATTCAAAAAAATATACCTAATAATGAAAATTAAATAATAAATAAGTAATATATTTTATAAATTTATATAGCTTATATCTCCAAAAAAATTAGCTATATCAAATTAAAAAAAAGTAATTACGTTACTTATTAAGTTTTGTTTGACTATTGATTGATGGCTTGTCTTCGCATCATTTTCTTGCTAAAAAAATATTATATGTTTTCACATAATGAATAGAGCTATTCTGATTAATATTGTTTTATATTCAGCTCGCTTTTTTATGCTTGGTCTCCTAGTACCAATAGGAAAACTTATAGCACTCCATGAAAGTAAGCTTGGTTGATTGATATGTTATTAAATCTTACATGGCTAATTCCTGGGCTCCCAATAATTGCATCTATTTTTATCGCAGTGCTCTTATTGAGTTTTAGTAAAACAATCAATAGGCTTACAAAACCAGTTTCATATTTTCTTATTACCAGTCTTGTCTTTTCAGAAATAATCAACTTTATTTTATTAAATCAAAATATATCAGGTTATGATCCTTTGTTCGGGAGTGGGATTGAATTGGTTGTTGATACACCAGCATTAATAATTGCCGAATTAATAGGTTTTATTTTCTTATTGATTATGATTTTTTCAGTAGCTAGATTAAAAAGAAGAAGTGGATATATTCGATACTTTGTTGTTTTAGGATTCTTAAGTGGTTTCATTTATCTATTCACTTTTAGTGGTAGTTTGTTTCATAACTTTTATGATCCATTATTATCGTCTTTAGATAAAACCGGTATTTCTTTTTAGAGAGATCGTTTGATAAGATACGAAGCTCAATTAAAAATAATTTAAGTGTGCATAATTTATTATTTAGTTCTCTATTGTCATAATATCTAAGTTGTAATAAACTAAAAATAATTTTAGGATTTAAGTTTTTTACTTTGAGCGTTAATTCGTCTTTAGATCTTCCAAGCAATATTGCATTAGTACATGAATGGTTTACTCCAAGATCAACAGGAGGTGCTGAGATTGTAGTTCAGGTGATTGATGATTTATTAACTAAAATTGCATCACAGCCAGAACTTTTTTCTTTAATTAATGAAGAGAACATACAAAAAAATAGCTGGTTGTTTAAAAGAAAAGTACAAACTAGCTTTATTCAAAAATTACCATTCGGGATATCACATGTTCAACAATATTTACCTCTTTTACCTTTCGCAATTGAGCAGCTCGATTTAGAGGGATATCCATTGGTTATTAGCAGTAGTCATCTTGTCGCTAAGGGTATTTTGACTTCTCCTGATCAACTTCACATTAGTTATGTTCATACACCTGTCAGATACGCATGGGATCAAATGAATATATATTTGAAACGATCTTTTTTGAGAAGAATTGGTTTGGGACCATTAATTAGATGGCAATTGCATAATTTGAGGCAGTGGGATCAATTAAGTAGCACAAGAGTAGACTATTTCCTGGCGAATTCAAAATTTACGGCAAAGAGGATTTGGAAGTATTGGGGAAGGCGCTCAGAGGTTTTACATCCACCCGTAAATGTACATCGTTTTGAGTGGAATAAGCCTAGAGAAGATTTTTATTTAAGTGTCTGTAGATTGGTTCCTAATAAAAGGGTTGATTTACTTGTTAGGGCTTTTAATAAGCTCAAATTACCTTTACTGATTGTTGGCGATGGAGTTGAAAAAGCTTATTTAAAAAACCTTGCTGGACCAACAGTTCAAATTCTTGGTTTTCAAAGTAAAGAGAATATTGAAAATCTAATGAGCAGATGTAGAGCCTTTGTTTATGCTGGCATTGAAGATTTTGGAATTGCTCCTGTTGAGGCAATGGCTTCAGGAGCGCCTGTTATTGCTTTGGGAAAAGGAGGGATTTTGGATACAGTGAAATGCTTTAACTCTAATTCAGTTAAAGGAGCAACTGGACTGTTGTTTCCTGCTCAGACAGTCAAGTCTTTGGTTGAGGCAATTGAATTTTTTAAGGAAAAACAACTTTGGAGAGATTTAAATCCTGAGATAATTAGAACTTGGAGTAATTCTTTTTCTCAAGATTCATTTAAAAATAGATTTGAGAAAACCATAAATAGAGCTTGGAGGGAGCATATCAATTCTTGTGACATTGCGACTAGTGACCTTATTTCTACATCAAAAAATCCTAATTAAGTAGGGTGTAATTTTGAAGTCTTGAGCATACTAACTCAATAATTTGTGCAAACTAATCCTAGAAAATCCTTATTGCGATGGTCTGAGTTCCGTAAAGGCTCTCCAAAAATTCCGTTTGAAGTTATTTCAAAAGAGCCTTCTTCTTTACTAGCTGTAGAAATAATTAGAAATCAAAGTCGTTATGGACGTACATTAAAAAGAATAGGAGATGTTATTTTTTCTTTACTAGTTTTAACTCTAGGCTCACCAGTATTTATATTAATTGGAATATTAGTAAAGTTAAGTTCTCCAGGATCTATTTTTTATATTCAAAAAAGAATAGGAAGAAACTACAGAGAATTTGGATGTATTAAGTTTCGCACTATGTATAAAAATGCTGATGAATTACTACCAAATCTACTAGAAAAATATCCTCTTATGAGGAAAGAATTTGAAAAAGATTTTAAATTACGTAAAGATCCTAGAATAACAAATTTAGGTAGATTCCTCCGCCGATCCAGTCTAGATGAATTGCCTCAATTCTTTAATGTTTTAAGAGGAGAAATGAGTGTTGTTGGTCCAAGACCAATCGTTAGTAATGAAATAAATAAATACAGTCTTTTTATGGAAGAAGTTATATCTGTCAGACCAGGGCTAACAGGTTTATGGCAGGTTAGTGGTAGAAATAATCTTAGTTATAAAAAAAGGGTTGAATTAGATTTAGCTTATGCAAGAAATAGAAATTTTATACTTGATCTGGAAATAATCATTCTTACTTTAGGTGTTTTAATCTTTCCTATGGATAGGGGTGCTTATTGAAATAGTATATTCATAAGTATAATTATCAAGTGAAAAACTAATAGCCAAGAGAATTGAAGTTTAAGACTTAGATTAAGTATCTTTTTGACAGAATTTATACTTGCAATTGGATAACCCTTTGCAATTATAGGTTTTATTTTTCTCTCTCCTTTGTAATAGTTTATTCCTCCCATCCTTACTTCTGCACAATAAGCAAATATTGCTTCAGAAATCCCTGAGTTAGGGGAAGAATCACTAATTCCATCATGCCAGGAATCACTTATTGTTTTAAAAATTGACTGTTTTGTTTTGCAGCAAAAAGGAAGCGTTATTAATACAATTCTTGATGGAATCCATACTAATAAATCATCCAGCTTTGCACCAGTGAAGCCAAGCCACTTTAATTTTCCCACTTTGTATCCAAGCATTGAATCAATAGTGCTCGATGCTTTAAAGCCCCAAGCCATTGCCAATGGTCCAGGCAAGAAATGATTGAATTGCCAGAAGATTGCTCCTGAAAACATCCAAAATAAAGGTGCAAAAATACCATCCACAGAATTTTCACTTGCTGTTTCAGCTGTAGCTCTAAGAATTTCATTTATATCTAAATTTTCAACATCTCTTCCAACTATATGACTTAATTTTTGTCTTATATTACTCAAATTATCAATAAGATCATCTTTGCTTATTAAATTTAGAATTTCTAAAATACTTTTATTTAGACTTCTTGAAGCAAGCGAACTACTTAAAATGAAAGCAAATAAGAATGTACTTAAAATAGGATTTTTTATTTGAAAAAATAAAAATAATCTTTCTATAAGCCATCCTGATACGCCACTTAATGATACGACTATAAATGTAATTAATAAGCCTCCAATATATAACTTGGATTTATTTTCTTTCGCAATTCCCTCAGCTAATCCTTTCAAAAAAATAATAACCACACCCATAAATTGTACTGGGTGTGGCAATTTTTTTGGATCGCCTATTAAAAGGTCAAGAATAACGGCAACTAAGATTAAGTTAGTGATATTTAGTCTGATTTAAGCCAGCTAAACATTGAGCGAAGTGTTTTGCCTACTTTTTCTATTGGAAGTTCTGAGTCCTTCTGGCGAATTCGCTTCATTTCAGGTTTGCCTGCATCGCATTCTTTTACAAAGTTTTTAGCGAAAGTACCATCTTGAATATCGGCAAGAATATTTTTCATTTCTTCTTTTGTCTCTTTGGTTATTAATCTTGGACCGCTTACGTAATCTCCATATTCAGCAGTATTTGAAATGGAATCCCTCATTGCAGTAAGACCTCCTTTAACCATGAGGTCAACTATTAGTTTGACTTCATGTAAGCATTCGAAGTATGCCAATTCAGGTTGATAACCTGCTTCCACAAGGGTCTCAAAGCCAGCTTTAACTAACTCTGAAAGGCCTCCACACAAAACTGCTTGTTCTCCAAAAAGATCGGTTTCTGTCTCTTCTTTGAAATTAGTTTCTAAAATCCCAGCGCGTGTCCCGCCAATACCTTTTGCATATGCCATAGCAAGTGATCTTGCATTGCCTGATGCGTCTTGCTCAATTGCAAATAAAGCTGGAACTCCTTGACCATTTTGATACTCCCATCTGACAGTGTGTCCTGGTCCTTTAGGAGCAATCATTACAACATCAACAAATTCTGGTGGTTTTATTAATTCAAATCGAATATTGAAACCATGAGCAAAACTTAGTATTTTTCCAGGTTTTAAATGAGGTGCTATCTCTTTTGAATAAACATCTTTTTGAAACTCATCGGGTAAAAGTATCATTATCCAATCTGCCCTCTCGGAAGCTTCCGCGACATTTAAAACCTCCAATCCATCAGAAGTTGCTTTGCTGGCTGAGCGACTTCCTTCATAAAGCCCAACAACAACCTTGATTCCACTATCTTTTAAATTCAATGCATGAGCGTGACCTTGTGATCCGTAACCAATAATCGCAACGGTTTTATCTTGAAGGAGACCTAGGTCTGCATCGGAGTCGTAAAAAAGTTTTGCCATCTGAGTGGGTATTTCAGAACTGTATTAAGGCTGAGCTTACGAAATAGAGTGCTATCGAAACTACTTTCATTGATAAATTTTTTTTACTATCAAGACAATTTAATGAATAAGAACAGCAAACTTTTCATTTTAGCTTTCACTTGGATGTGTTATTACTCGGTCGATTAGGCCATAATTTTTTGCTTCTTCCGCGCTCAAAAAGTAATCACGATCAGTATCTTTTTCTATCTTTTCATATGTTTGTCCCGTCATCTCTGCCATGGATTTATTCAGCATTTCTTTAATTCTAAGAATTTCACGTGCTTCAATCTCTATGTCACTCGCTTGTCTTTGAGCAGTACCGCCAAGAGGCTGATGAATCATGATTCTACTGTGAGGTAGAGCAAGCCTTTTGCCTTTTGTTCCTGCAGAGAGCAAAAAAGCACCCATTGAGGCCGCCAATCCAACACAAATGGTTACAACGTCACTTTTTACGTATTTCATCGTGTCATAGATAGCTAAACCCGCAGTTACAGAGCCTCCAGGACTATTGATATATAAATAGATTGGCTTGCTGCTGTCTTCAGAATCAAGGTAAAGCATTTGTGCTACAAGGCTATTGGCAATGCCGTCATTTACTTCTTGACCAAGAAATAAAATTCTCTCCGCACCAAGTCTTGTATATATATCGACCCATCTTTCGAATTGACTTCCAGGAAGACGGTATGGAACGCTTGGAGTACCTATAGGCATGGCTGATTTGATGTTTTGTAGTTGGGGATAATGATTTGAAAAAAGTTTGGAGAATTATTTGTTTATGAGGGCAATACTTTCTCGCCGGGTAAGTCTTTTCTACTAGTAAGAACTCGATCTATAATCCCATACTCAACTGCTTCATGAGGGTTAAGATAGCTCATTCTATCTGAGTCTTTGGATAATTGATCTACTGATCTCCCAGTATTAAGGCTAAGGATTTCTAGCATTGCTTTCTTGTTGTGAATAACCTCATTTGCTCTGATTTGGATATCAGTTGCTTGGCCTTGCGCCCCACTTCTAGGTTGATGAAGGACAATTGATGCATGAGGTAGTGCTGCACGTTGACCTTTTGTCCCGGCCGAAAGTATTACTGCTGCAGTTCCCATGGCTTGCCCTATGCAAATAGTATGCACTGGAGGCTTTACGTATCTGAGAGTATCGCAGATTGCAAAGGCTTCAGTCTCAAACCCGATTGCATCTCCTGTATACCAACTTGTTCCAGTTGAGTTAATGTAAAAATAAATAGGTTTCTCAGAATTATCAAATTCCAGAAATAGAAGTTGGGCAATAATTAGTTCAGTTACATCCATTCCAAGTTGCCTTTTGGCATCATCATCGGAAAATAGTGGTAAGCCTAAATAAACTATCCTCTCTTTAAGAAGAAGTGATGGTAAATCAGGAGGTGGAGTTCTCATTACGGCGGAATCGCCATAATACGGGGAAGATGCAGTCATATGAAGTTAAGTCTTCTTGGATTCGAGCCTAGCTAGATCTAGCCTTGAGATGCTTTTGTTTTTTCAAATTTGTTCGGGGGCTGATCATTTGAAGCTTTACTAAAAACCATTCGGCCCGTCGGTGTTTGTAATGCTCCAGTCACAACTACTTCTATTCTTTTACCAATCCATTGGAGACCCTCCTCGATCACTACCATTGTGCCATCTTCAAGATAAGCAATACCTTGTGAGTTTTCCTTTCCTTCTCTAACTACTTTTAAATTTAACTTCTCACCAGGTTGAACTTCAGGTCTGACAGCAAGTACTAGATCACTTAAATTAAGAACTTTTATCTCTTGGACTAGAGCTACTTGAGATAAGTTGTAATCTAAAGTGATTAATATGCCTGAAAGATCTGAGGTTAATTTTAAAAGAATTTCATCAGTACCTTCTCCTTCGTATTTTGTACTATTTATAACTAATCTTCTTCCATAACTTTCTCTTAATTGGTTAAGTAATTTTAACCCTCTTCTTCCTTTCCCTCTTTTTTCGTTGTTACTTGAATCAGATAGTTTTTGTAGCTCATCCATAACTGATTGGGCCACGATTATTTGTCCTTCTATTAGTCCAAACCTAAGTAGGGATTGAATGCGACCATCAATTATTACACTTGTATCTAACACTTTTGCAGTGGCTGGAGTTAGAATCCCATCAGCCATTAACAAAGATTCATTGTTATTGGGATTGAAAAGACGTAAAACGGTTCGACCATGAACATCGGCAAGGTTATATCCAAGTACTCCAAAAAAAATGTTACTAAGTACAGCGAAAATAGGCTTTACAAAAAATAATTCAGTGGGTAAAGGTAGAAGGAGAACAGGTACTAATAAAAGGGTTGCTATGACAAGTCCGAGAACTATGCCAACAGATCTACTCACAAGTAGATCTGTTGGCATAGTTCTTATTCTTTTAGTTAATTTATTTCTAAATTGCTGAAAAAGGAAGGCTATTAAAAGTCCTACAAGAGCTGTTAACCCTGATAGGGCAATTTTTAAATTCTTTAGATTAGTTATATGATTTAAAGTCTCTTCAGGTAACCAATTCACACCAATCCATCCGGTTATTGCACCTGATACAAGAAATAAAACCAGAATAACTAAGTCTGCCATATATTCAGGTTATGCTTGCTTCTCGTTTTTGACTAAAGCTTTATTTATTTTCAAAGATTTGGATTGTAAAAGTGACCATTTATTTGGGTTTGTATATCTAGAGCTCAAATGGTAGCTCCACCAAGAAGTGCATATTTGCATATACCCTTTTGTCATAAAAGATGTTTTTACTGTGATTTTTCTATTATCCCTTTAGGTGATAGCGCTCAAGCTCCGGGTAGTCCAGGGATAAGTTCTATTAACGCATATTTGGATTTGCTTCATAGAGAGATTTCAATTAGCCCAAAAGCTCCTGCTTTATCAACAATCTATTTGGGCGGCGGGACCCCTTCTTTATTGAAAAAAAATGAAGTAGGTGATTTGTTGAAAGATCTTCAAAGAAAATTTGGATTTCAAGATGGTGCTGAGATAACTATGGAGGTTGACCCTGCAACATTTTTTGAAAATGATCTGAATGGATACATAGAGGTTGGAATAAACAGATTTAGCTTGGGAGGTCAGTCATTTGATGACAGTACTTTGGCTTTGATTGGTAGAAAACATAATCGCTCACAATTAATTGAGGCTTGTGATTTGGTAAATAATTTATTTAAAAAAGGAATGCTAAAAAGCTGGAGCCTTGATTTGATTCAAAATCTTCCAGGATTAAATTTGTCTAAGTGGATTACAGAGTTGGAACAAGCCATTCATACGGAAGCTCCTCATTTATCCATTTATGATTTAACTATTGAACCAGATACTGTTTTTGGGAGGATACACAAAAAAGGTAAGTTGAATATCCCTATTGCATCTGAAGCTCAAAAAATAGATTTTGAAACCAATAGATTTTTAAAAAGTAGGGGTTTCTCGAGATATGAGATTTCAAGTTATTCATTGCCTGGACATCCATCTAGACATAATCGTGCGTATTGGAGTGGTTCTGGTTGGTGGGGTTTTGGAATGGGGGCAACAAGTGCTCCATGGGGGGAGAGATTCTCTAGACCAAGAACAATCGCTGGTTATAAAAAATGGCTTGACCAGCAAGAGAGTCAATTATTAGAAAGAACTTTGTCATATGAAAAGTCAAAACCAATGCCATTGGATGAACTAATAATGATTGGTCTCAGAAGAAGAGAAGGTGTTCATTTGGAGGAACTTGCTAAAAATGCGGGATGGACGCAAAAAGAATGCGATAAGAATCTAGAATTACTGGAGAAATTCTGGCTAAATTCTTTAAACGAAGGATCTCTATTAAGAAATAATGGAAGGTATTTTTTAAGCAACCCTAATGGGATGCAAATTAGCAATCAGGTCTTGATTCAGATGTTTATGTGGTGGGATTCACTTGGTCTGGATTAGTAGATTTAATCCATTTTCTTAGTGCTTCGATGCAAAGTTGGCGACCTGAAAGTAAAGGTTTTGCAAATGGAGGCTGTGAAATTGAAAGACCAAGAATATCAGCTGTAACTCTTACCTGCCCATCGCAATTACTACCTGCCCCAATGCCAATTACGGGAATATCTAAATGTTTCTTTAATCGGCTGGCGATTTCTCCGGGGATATGTTCTAGAACTATTGCAAAACATCCTGATTCTTGAAGATTTTTTGAATCTTTGAAAATTTTATCTTGACTAGCTTTATCCCTAGCTTGTGATTTATATCCAAGTTGATGAACTGATTGCGGAGTTAGGCCAAGATGCCCCATTACTGGGATTCCCATTCGAATAAGTCTTTGAATTACCAATAATGTCTCAGGTTCAGCTCCTTCAATTTTCACTGCTGAAGCAGAGGAATTTTTAAGGAGAGTTCCAGCGGCTTCAACAGCCTTATCTTCTCCACATTGATAACTTAAAAAAGGGAGATCACAAACTACTAATGGTTGTTCGGACAAGGGTTTGCAAAAACCTCTACAAACAGCCTTTGTATGGTGCAGCATTTGATCAAGTGTTACCGGAAGTGTAGTTGCATGTCCCAAAACAACCATTCCAAGTGAATCTCCCACTAGAACAACGTCAGCTCCTGCGGCCTCGACTATTGAGGATGAGATCGCATCCCAAGCCGTTAATACAGTTATCTGTTTGCCCAACTTTTTAAAATGAACCAATTCTGTGGTTTGCATTTAATTCTTAATAACGTGTTTAGATATTGCTAGAATATTATTGACTCGGCCCCATGCGGCTGTGACACCCAAACCTGGTCAGGACCGGAAGGTAGCAGCCATATGGGATGCTCAAAGCAGGCGTGGACTCCGGGTCACCTTATTTTAATTAAGTTGATAAGTCTTAACGATTTTGTCTTAGACGTAAAAACTCAGGAATCGAAGCTCCTGCCTCCCTACTTTCTGATTGTTCGTAAAGTGCTTGAGGTGAAAGTCTTGCTCTATTTCTTTCATTTGAATAAATCTGATTACTGTCGAATCCTGTAGCAATCACGGTTACCTGAATCTCCCCTTCAAGTTTTTCATCAACAACTGTACCTACAATGATGTTAGCTTCTGGATCTACAACGTCGGATATGACCTCAGATGCAGATGTCATATCTTCAAGAGTCATATCTTTACCTCCAGTTATGTTTATCACACATCCTTTCGCTCCATCTATTCGAGCAGCTTCTAAAAGAGGACTATTAATAGCAGCTTGAGCTGCTTCTAGAGCTCTTGATCTTCCTGATCCTAAGCCAATCCCTAAGAGCGCAGTACCTGCTTCCGTCATCACAGAGCGCACATCGGCAAAATCTACATTCACCAATCCAGGACATGTAATTATATCGCTTATTCCTTGCACTCCTTTCATGAGAACATCATCAGCACTTCTAAAGGCTTCTTGCAATGGTGCGCCTGAAATTACGTCTTTTAGTCTGTCGTTTGGAATAACAATTAACGTATCAACATTCTCTGCAAGCCTTGCGATACCTTCATCAGCCTGTCTTAAACGACGTTTGCCTTCAAAACTGAATGGTTTGGTAACTATTCCTACTGTTAGAGCACCACTTTCTTTCGCGACTTGAGCAACGACAGGGGCTGCTCCTGTTCCTGTACCTCCTCCCATACCAGCGGCAATAAATACTAGATCTACTCCTTCTAGAGCTTGTTGAAGATCAGCTCTGGATTCTTCGGCTGCCTTTTGCCCAATACTTGGATTGCCGCCTGCTCCAAGACCTCTAGTTAAGCTTTGACCAAGCTGAACTCTATGAGTAGCGGATGATTGGATAAGAGCTTGAGCGTCTGTGTTGAGTACACGATATGTCACTCCATCAAGATCACTATTAATCATTCTATTGACGGCATTACTGCCGCCGCCCCCAACGCCAATAACCTCAATACGTGCAGATTGACTGGGTAGGATTCCTTCATCCATGTTGAAACTAGATTTGTTTCCCATTCCCATCACCATATTCAGGATTAGAACTCGTTTTGGGCATTATGAACATCATCCATGAATTCTGTTGGCTTATAGGTTCAAATTGATTAACAAATTAATTTACATGATTGACCCGAAATCGCTGTCAATATACTAATCATTCTTAAAATATTTAGTCATAGAAAGGCTTTTACTGCTCGGTCTTCAATATTTTTTCTATTTTTAATTCTGGTTTGGTTGGATCTTTAAGATCCACGATTTTTACTTTTGTGTTGATTAAAAGATTTGGCAATGATTTTTGTAGTTGGTTGAGTTTATTAATTTGCTCGATTAACCGATCAGTTCCTGAACCTAAAAGGACTACATCGAAGTGCTCGGTTTTAAGACTGATTTCTTGAAGAGGATTTATTTTGATTTTTTGAATAGGGCTTTGAAAAATAAATCTATTTTTTATTATTAATATAATTTCTTTTTTTTTATTTGGATTCCAATTTTCAATAGACAATTTTATTTGATCTTGTTTTGATTTATTTACAAATCGCAGTGGTATCCAAGATCCTTCAATATCAATCATTCCTTTTTCAATTTTGTTTGAAAAACCTCTACTTGCAAACGCGATTGGCTCTCTTTCTAAAAAATTTAGATGAATTTCGGGAGGGAAAAACTTTCGGCTAGCTGAAACCCCTTTGATAGGAAGCTTTTTAATTAGATAAGATTCAATTTCTTTTGGATTTAACTCCAACAAATTTTTCGGATAAAAAATACTAGTGGTTTCTTTGATATCGTTTTTTGTTATTCCAGATAAGCCTGTGATTTTAGTTTGATCAAAACTTATTGGCTTCCAAGCCTGGTTTAGAAATACAATAATCAGAAAAATTGAAGTGCTTGAGAAAAAAAGTAAATGCCAAAATTCAATTAGTAAATTTTTATTTTTTTTGATAAACGAGACTTTTTTGGCTGATATTAGATTTTTCTTGCTTGATTTTCTGTTTTTTCTATTATTTGATTTCAAAGGTCGCATCTTGCTCTGGACATAAGTTTGTCCATCCATTGACGCGCTCGTTCAGCATCAGAAAAAGGCACATCTATCTCTCTCCCTGAACCAACAAGTCTGAGTCGACAACGTCCTTCAGATTCTTGCGTTAATGGTGCTTCCCCTGAACTGAGTGCCATTAGCTCAACCATTTCTAGTTGCTTAACTTCGAAAGTTGCTTCCTCCTTAAAACTACCAGCCTCAAAGCTGCTCCAGCATAAAATTCCAGCTTTTAATCGAGCAGCTCCAGTTCCATCAAGCTTTGCTAGCTCTGAACCTTTAGCCCAAATCAAATAAAGATTCTGCCGCCTTCTCTCTATCCAGCCAAGAGAAGCTATAAGAATAAAAGCCATCAATAATGGCAACCAAAGGAGACCGTGAATCATTTTTTGAAAAAGAGATCTAAAAATGTCATGGTTAATTTATTTTGTAGCTGTTTCTATGAGACTAGCAACAAGTTTTTCGAGTTTTAATCCAGAAGCTTCCCATAACATTGGATACATGCTTGTTTTAGTGAATCCTGGCAAGGTATTAACTTCATTTAGATAAATCTGTTGAGTGCTTTCTTGATAAAAGAAATCGACTCTCGCCAAACCACAAGCATTAATAGCTTTACATGCCTCTATAGCCAGCTTTTGTATCTTCTTAGCTATGTCTATATTCAAATCAGCTGGGATAATTGTACTGCTTAGATTCTCATCGTATTTCGAATCATATGTATACCAATCAGTTTGAAATTTAACTTCGCCAACAACTGATGCTTTCATTATGGACTTTCCTAATACTCCACATTCAAGTTCTCTACCTTCAATATTTTTTTCTATGATGATTCTCTCATCATATTTTGCTGCAATTTTAATCCCATTAATCAGTTCTTGTTTTGAGTATGCTTTGGTTATGCCAATAGAAGAACCTAGGTTGGCTGGCTTAATAAAACATGGATAGTTTATTATTTTTTCTATTTTATCAAAAACAGATTTCATAAATAATTTATTAAGTAAATTCTCTTTGAGCAAATAAATATATGGAGTTTGTGGAAGATTAAATGATTTAAAAATCGATTTCATTGCTATTTTATCCATACCTAAAGATGAACCAAGAGTTCCTGATCCAACAAAAGGTTTTCTTGTTAATTTAAACAACCCTTGAATAACTCCATCTTCTCCATTGGGACCATGTAATGCGGGAAACCATACATCAACTTTGTTGCTTTCTGTTGGGAAATTTATCATATTATTTATAAAATTTTTATTACTTTTTATTGGTTTAGTTAATTCCTTATCGCCAAATAAAATTGATTTTGAGTATTCTGAATCTTCCCAGAAACCATGCTTGTCTATATAAATTGGATTTACAATAAAGCGCTCACGGTTATAAGGATGAGATAAGGCGTCGTAAATTGCTTTGGCTGATTTGATGGAAACCAAATGTTCGCTTGATACGCCACCAAATACAAGTCCTATAATCAGTTTATTTTTCAACATGTCTGTTTTATTTCGATTATTCTATAAGGTGATTTATTGAATTTATCAAAACTTATGAAATGCTTCCAGTTAATGAAAATGGACGTATTTCATTGATTTTTATATTCACTATTTCGCCTGGTTTATGTGATTTGCTAATGCTTTTGGGCCTGGGAAAAAACGTTAGTCGATTTGTTCTAGTTCTTCCCATAAATTGGGAATTATCTTTAGAATTTATATTCTCAATGAGTATTTCCTGTAATGTATCTTTATACCTTAAATTTCTTTCTTTGGCAGTCTTCTCCACAAGGGAGTTGACTTCTCTTAGCCTATTAATTTTTATTGTTTCAGACAATTGATTAGGCCATGTAGCAGCTGGCGTATTTGGTCTAGGAGAGTAGGCTGCAGTATTAACAAGATCAAATTTAACATTCTCTATAAGTGAGAGTGTTTCCTCGAATTCATCTCTCGTCTCTCCAGGAAAAGCTACAATTGCATCAGAAGTAATAGATGACTCAGGCATTATTTGTTTGATATAATTTATAATCTCTTTATAGGTTTGAACAGTATACCCTCGACCCATATTTTTGAGTACTTTATTACTTCCACTTTGGAACGGGATATGAAAGTGTTCACAAACCTTAGGAAGTTTGGCACATACATCTATTAACTCTTTCGTGAAATATCTTGGATGACTTGTGGCAAATCTAATACGTTCAATCCCCTCAATATCATGTATGAACTCTAATAAATATGAAAGTGTTAATTGTCCAGATTTATTAAATTCATAAGCTTTAAAGTCTCTGCCATAAGCATCTATATTTTGCCCTAAAAGGGTTATTTCTTTGTATCCAATTCTAGCTAATTCTTCTATTTCATTTTTAATAGCTTGCGGTGTTCTTGATTGTTCTTTTCCCCTAACCGAGGGGACTACGCAATAAGTGCATCGCTCATTGCATCCATAGATAATGTTGACCCAACCGCAGATGGCGCTCTCTCTTCTTGCTGTTGCTATGTCTTCGTAGATGTGCTGTTCATCGGTCGCTAATACTTGGTGACCGTTATCAACTTTATTAAGAAGAGTCTCCAGTCGATTTGCATGCTGAGGCCCCATTACAAGATCTATCTCGGGAACTCTTCTTAATAAGGTTTCACCTTCTTGTTGAGCTAAGCATCCTGCAATAATGATTTTTAAATGGGGATCTGATTTTTTTCTTATAGCTTGTCTTCCCAAATAGCTATAAACTTTTTGCTCAGCATTATCACGAATAGTACAAGTGTTGTAGAGAATTAAATCCGCTTTAAGTTCCTCTTCAGCAAGTTGATATCCCATTGCTTGCAATATGCCTGACATTCTTTCTGAATCAGCTTTATTCATTTGACATCCAAAAGTGGTAATCCAATAGCTTCCCCTGTTGGTCTTTAAAGATGTGCGTTGTTTATTAGGAGCTATGAATGCAGTCATCGAGGATTTATTTTTTCCTTGGGAAAAAAGATTTTTGAGATTGATTCCAAAAATGTTCAAGGGCGAGCGAGGGGATTCGAACCCCCGAATAGCGGCGCCACAAGCCGCTGCCTTAACCACTTGGCGACGCCCGCCTTGTGCTTTTAATCTTCCAATGATTTGTCATTTTGAGACTCCAAAATGATTTTGGTAAAAAAATTAGCTTGCTAATATTGTAGATAGTAAGGATTAATTTTTTAACTTTTTATATTTTGATCACAACGCAATTGAAAGGTATTGAAGTTACTTTGTACTTAGAACCCCGAATAATAAAAGATCGGGATTAAAATCTATTCAAAGTGAACTTCGCAAAAAATGTTGAATTGATTGCAAGTCCTCCAAAGTCTGGGCGTGTAGATGTCCTGGTTCCAAGATGTTTGATTGGCAATGGTCAGGATGTATTAAGAACACCAATTGATCAAGAAGGCTTGTCCTCTGTTCAAATTGAGTGGAGTGATGGAACTATTACCTCAATTAAGGGTTTAAATGAAATATCTAAAGTTCCTGAGGAAATCCTTCTGCCAAGATTCGCGGAACCTCATGCACATATAGATAAAGCTTTCTCATGGTCTCGTTCAACTAATTTGAAGGGTACTTACCAAGAAGCCTTGGCAGCGAATCTAAGTGAATATGAATTAAGGTCCAGTGATCAATTAATTTTCAGCGTTGAAAAGTCTCTGAATCTAGCTCTTGTTAATGGGATAAGGGCAATTAGATCGCATATTGATAGTTTTGGAAAAACTGCAATGAGAGATTGGGAAATCTTGGAAAATGTTAGAAAAAAATGGCAAGAGAAAATTTTCTTACAGTTCGTAGCTTTGGTTCCATTAGATTTTTGGGAAACTTATGAAGGTGAGCTTTTAGCTCAAAGAGTTGCTTCCAACGGAGATCTTTTAGGTGGGGTTATAGCTCCGCCTTTTAATAAGAGGAAGACTTTTAAGTCCTTATTACATTTAGTGCGACTTGCTAATAAACTTAATTGTGATATCGATCTACATATTGATGAGTCTCAGTATTGCTCGGCTGAAGGATTGAAATTACTTCTAGAGGTATTGAGTCAAGTTGAAAATGAGATATCAATAACTTGTAGTCATTTAAGCAGCATGGGATTGCTAAGAGAAAAGGCGATTTCAAATTTGGCAAAAAAAATGGCTAAAAGCAAATTAAAAGTTGTTGCCTTACCACTAACTAATTCTTGGCTTCTTGGACGAAAAGATCGTTCCACTTTAATTAAAAGACCACTGGCACCAATATTTCAACTTCAAAAGGCTGGAGTTGTTGTATCTGTAGGAGGAGACAATGTAAATGATGCATGGTTTCCTTTGTCTAGTTTTGATCCAATAAATTTAATGGCTTTCTCCATGCCAATTGCTCATTTATCTCCCTGGGATAGATTGGGCCTTTCTCCGTTTACCTCGTCTGCAGCACAAGTGCTTAACCTTCAATGGGATGGCCTCTTTCAAAAGGGAAGTCCTGCCGATTTTATTTTGCTAAATTCAAATAGTTGGGTAAAAGCTTTGTCTGACAGACCTAAAAGAAGAGTGGTAGTTAATGGTGAATTCTTGAATGAATTGCCTAAAAACAAAAATTCAACATCCAACAATTCTCATCTATGACTAATAAAGAGAAAGTAGAGTTACTTTTAAGTGAGCTAAAATCAGTACCTGATCTAGAGATCTATCAAAAAACTAGTGATTTAAAAAGGTTTTCTAAAGATTTCTATGATTATTCACCGATATTGATTAATGAATTAAAAGATTGTTTAGCTGACATAGTCGTTCGACCGCTTTCTGTAGATGCAATTATTGTTGTGGCTCAAATGTGTAATAAGTATTCAACTCCTTTGACCCTTAGAGGCTCTGGAACAGGGAATTATGGCCAATGTGTTCCACTTGACGGTGGAGTCGTTATGGTTATGAATGGTCTTCGGAAAATTAGAAATTTCGATTCAAAATCAGGTGAAGTCACAGTTGAATCTGGTTGTTTGCTTAGAGACATTAATGATGAGTTGATTAAACATGGTCGTCAGTTACGGTTGCTTCCTAGTACATGGAGAAGCGCTTCCATTGGTGGATTTATTGCTGGCGGTTCAGGTGGGATAGGATCCATTCGCTGGGGCTTCCTTAGAGATCCTGGGCATTTGCAGGCCTTAGAAGTAATAACGACTGAGGATTCACCAAGAAAACTTGAATTGAATGCAAACAATTCTGAAGCTTTAAATCATGCTTATGGAACTAACGGAATTATTACTGCATTGACATTAACAACTGCTCCATATGTTGAATGGCAACAAATAGTAGTTGATTGTTTTGATTTGGATCAAGCGGTTGACTTGTTAAGCAAATTTAGTTCTGCAGCACTCGAGCTTTATTTGGGAACTTTGTTAGAGAAAGAAATTGTTACTTCTCTTCCCTTTGGGACTGGCAAACCTTCAAACAAACATAGAATTTTACTTTTGGTCTCACCTGATGGTGTTAGTACCATTGAGCGACTTGCAAAATCGGTTGGCGCAGATTTTGATGACTTAGGTCCAGAAAATCTTAAGGCAGGGACAGGCCTTCGAGAGCTTTCTTGGAACCATACGACTTTACATATGCGTGGCATTGATCCCAATTGGACATATTTGCAAATGCTTCTTCCTCAGCCGGAGTTGGAAATGATGAAAAAATTGAAATCCGATTGGGGATCAAATCTTTTATGGCATCTGGAATGTGTTTGTCAAAATGGAGTTCAAAGATTAGCTTCACTTCCTCTTGTTAAGTGGCAAGGTGAAGAAGCTATGAATCAATTAATCAGTCAATGCAGAGACCTTGGTGCAGTAATTTTTAATCCACATACAATCACTGTTGAAGATGGAGGCCTAGGTGTAATTGATTCTGATCAAGTGCAAGCTAAGAGTAACTTTGATCCAAAAGGGATTCTCAATCCAGGTAAACTCAAAGGGTGGAATCTAAAAGTAAATTAATTTAATTGCTATATTTTTAAACAAATTAACTTATCAATATTTTTCTTTGAAAAAGATCACCTATTAAATATAGCGATCCTGAAATGATAGGTGGTGGAGAAGGCCATCTATGCCGTTTTTTAAGTAATGACAAAACTTCTTCTACACTAAAGGCTTCTTTGATTTGGTCTTTATATTTAGGGCAAAAACTTAAAATTTGATCTTTTGACCAACTTTGTTGGCCTGGGACAGGAACTATCCAAGCTAAATCTTTCTCTCTAATGAGCTTATGCAAAATGCCTATCATGTCTTTTCTTTTTTGAATCCCTAGTATCCAGATAATTCCACTTTCTTGACCAGTCCATGCGTCTCTTTCAATTGATAATTGCTTAGCCGCATGAGGATTATGTGCACCATCAACAACTATTGGCATTCCTTCCCATTTTGTTGTTTGAAGTCTTCCAGGCCATTTAGCAAGAGATAAGCCTTCTCGAAGTTGTCCTTCAGAAATATTCCATCCAATATTTTTTAAGGATTCAATGACCCCTTTGGCTACAGCTGCATTTTCTTTCTGTATCACTCCTGATAGGCCGAGTTCCCAGCCTGATGGAATTGGATCTACCCAATGAATGACTGCTTGTTTCCTCTTGGCAGTCTCTTCGAAAACTCTTTTTACGATATTGTGTTGAGTAGCTGTAATGACAGTACTCTTTGTCGTTATTACAGCTGCTTTCTCAATAGCTACTTTTTCTAGACTATTGCCTAAGTATTCACAATGATCAAGCCCAATAGCTCCAAATGCAATGATAGGTCTATATTGATGCGCGGTCGTTGCATCAAGTCTACCTCCAAGCCCTACTTCGAGGATAAGAAGTTCAACTTCCTTTAATGTGAAATATTTAAGTGCTATTGCAATAACACATTCAAAAGGTGTCAAGCTATATTTTTTTGCAATTGGAAGAAGAGACAGACTTAATGATTGAAATTCTTCTTTAGATATTGGAGTCTTGTTGATACATATTCTCTCGACCCAATCAACTAAATGTGGAGAAGTGGTAACTCCAGTTTTAATATTTACTAAGCTAAGAACACTATTAATAAAAGCGCTAATAGAGCCTTTCCCATTTGTTCCTGCTATGTGAATAGCTGGTGTCTCTTTGCAGGGATCTCCCATGGCATGAATAGCTAATGACATACGATCTATGCCCAGATTCATATCTTTATATTCTTTACGCGTGCTTTCGAAAATGAAATTCGATTGTGCTATGAAAGTTTCATCAGACATTTGTCTAGTCTCGATAAAAGTTCGTTGATTTCTTTTTTTGCAATAGTTAAAGGAGGGACTATTCTTAATACTTTTTTACCAGCTGATACTAGAAGTAATTTCTCTTCTAAGGCGGATTTGACAATATCAAAAGATGTTATTTTGATATTGTCTTTTATAACGAGACCTTGAATAAGCCCAACGCCTCGAGTGGAAATAAATATGTCTGAATATTTATTTGAAAGTTTAATTAATCCTTCTTTTAATTGAGCACCTCTCTCGATGACTTTATTGAGGAGGCCTCTTTTTTGTATTTCCTTCCCAACGGTTAGAGCTGCTCTGCAAGCGAAAGGATTCCCTCCAAAAGTGCTGGCATGATCACCGGGCTGAAAGACATCAGCCAATTGATTAACCAATAGCGCTCCAATGGCATGACCTCCACCAAGCCCTTTGGCTAGTGTGAAAACATCAGGTTCAATACCTAGTTGTTCATATCCCCAAAGAGTACCTGTCCTTCCCATTCCAGTTTGGACTTCGTCAAATATCAATAAAACATTGCTGTGGGTACATTTTTTTCTTAAGAGCTCAAAAAATGATTTTTTTCCAATATTTATTCCCCCCTCACCTTGTATAGGTTCAATAAACACAGCTGCAATTTGTGGACCTGTCTTTTCTAAATCATCAAATAGATTTACAAAAGATTCACTGTCGTTATAAGTAAAAAACTGAAATCCTTGAACCATTGGCTCGAAACCTTTGTGGTATTTCGGTTGGCCTGTAGCACTTACAGCTGCGAGTGTTCTTCCGTGAAAGCTTTCCTTTGAGCAAAGAATGACTGGATTGTCGATATTACGTTCAATATGTCCATATTTTCTTGCCAATTTAATTGCAGCTTCATTTGCTTCAGCACCGCTATTGCAAAAGAATACACTCTTGGCAAAACTTTGTGCAGTTAACCATTGAGCTAGTTCTTCTTGCTCTGGTATCCCGTAAAGGTTAGATACATGTTGAAGTCTTTTTAATTGTTTTGATAAGGATTTAATTAATGCTTTATCACTGTGGCCTAGTGAACAAGTTGCAATGCCAGCTACAGCATCAAGATATTTCCGGCCTTTTTTGTCCCAAACCCATGAACCTTTACCCCTAATGAGGTCTAAGGGGAAACGATTGTAAGTTTTCATCAATGAAGTGGGAGCGGTCGGACTTGAACCGACAAACCCGAAGGTGCCGCATTTTGAGTGCGGTGCGTCTACCAATTCCACCACGCTCCCATATGTTTATTTTATGTCAAAACTAGCAAAAATATGAAATTAAGCTGCGTTTTTTTGAGTATCAATATTGTCTTCATTAATTATTTTGCTAGAGAAAGAACTTTGAGATGTTGTTTGATCAAATTTTCTAGAAATAATAGAACCTGCATTAGTTAATTTTTCTTCAAATTTTTCATAGCCTCTATCTAAGTGTTCGAGGCCCGTGAAAATACTATTACCTTGAGCAGAGAGACATGCAAGGATAATGGCAGCAGAGGAACGTAAATCTCCTCCCTCTACATTTGATCCTACAAGTTCTTTTACTCCTTTTATATAAGCAATATTGTTTTCTAGATAAATACAGGCGCCCATTTTATTTAGCTCTAAAACGTGTTGCATTCTCTTCTCAAAAACTCTTTCTTTGATTTTGCTTGAACCTTTAGCGGTGGCCATTAGTGACATAAATGGAGCCTGAAGATCAGTGGGAAAGCCAGGAAATGGACTTGTGATTATGTCAACTCCTGAAATCTCTCTTGGAATGATTTTTAAATGATTATTCCCATTTTGAGATATTGAACAGCCACATTCTTTTAATTTTGAAATAACAGCGCCCAAATGATTTGGGATTACTGGACCAATAATGAGAGGCGAGCGTGTTATCGCTGCAGCAATAAGAAAAGTTCCTGCTTCTATCCTGTCGGGAATAACACAATGAGAAGTCCCGCTTAAAGATCTCACTCCAAGTATTGTGATTTTTTTCGTTCCAGCTCCAAAAACCTTTGCTCCCATTGAATTAAGCATTTTCGCGAGATCCTGGATCTCTGGTTCTCTAGCGGGATTCGATATTGTTGTTTTACCTAAAGCTAAACAAGAAGCCATCAAGATGGTTTCCGTAGCTCCAACGCTGGGATATTTAAGAGTAATATTTGCTCCACGTAATCTTTTGTCTTTGGTTGAAACTTGAGCTTTTACAACATCATCTATAACTTCAACTTCCGCACCTAAAGCTTTTAGACCATTTATATGTTCATCAACAGGTCTTGCTCCAATATTGCAACCTCCGGGTAAAGGCATTTTTGCTTCTCCAAGTCTTGTAAGTAAGGGGCCAACACAGAAAAAGCTTGCTCTTAGGCTATGAACTAGTTGATAGGGTAATTCAATGTTATGAATGGACTCTGAATTAATCTCGATAGAATTATTTGTTTTAGTTAACTTTGCGCCCAAATGACAGAGAATCTCTGACATGACTTCAATGTCCGTAAGTTGCGGGACATTTTTAATGAGGAGTTTTTCTTTCGTAAGAAGAGAAGCAGCCATTAAAGCTAGTGAAGAATTTTTTGCCCCACTAACTTTTAAGACCCCACTAAGCGGACGCCCTCCTTTTACCTCCAGATGTGGCGGAATAATATTCCTTTTCATTGTCGCCACACTACTCATATTGGAGCGAACTGCTTACTCAGCCATAATGCCAAGTGGATTTCAAATAGTCCAGTCAACCGTATCGAAAATTTATGGGTTCAAATTAAATATTGATAATATTGAAAGTTTGAATAAAATTTTTAATATAGTTTTATTGAAGTTAATAAGAAAATTCAATGTTTATTTTAATGCAAGAAACTTTTCTGCTTTTTAAAAATTAAATAATTTGAGGTTGGAAAATTAATAATTCATATTCGCCATTGATTACAAGTAAAAGGAACCCGTTGGTTAGGAAATTGAGGGGTCTTTTAAAAAAAACTGGACGTGAAGAGCATTCTTCTCTTTTGCTTGAGGGATCTCATTTGTTAGAAGAGGCTTTGAAAACAAATTTTTTGCCAACAGAAGTTATTGCAACTCCTGAATGGTGCTATGAGCATGAAGAGGTATTAAAAAAAATAGCTTCAAGATCTTTATTAACCCTAGTAACTACGAATGTTTTAGAAGCATCTTTGTCAACAGTGACGCCTGATGGTGTCGCAGCGATATTCCCAATACCAGGTTTGCCAAAACAGAGAAAAGCCCCAAAGCACATTTTAGCTTTAGATAGGATTCAAGACCCTGGAAATTTGGGAAATTTATTCCGATCAGCCCTTGCTGCTGAATATGACGTTATTTGGTTAGCTTCTGGAGCAGATCCTCTAAATCAAAAGGTTTTAAGATCCTCAGTTGGCTCAGTTCTTCATTTACCTTTTGAACGGATTGGAGATTCATCTTCTTCAAGTATTGACATGCTTGTTTCAAAACTCAATATTGCAATTGATAATAATTACCAAGTAGTAGGAACAATTTCACCGAATAAAATTACTGATAAGCAAGTGAAACCTTATTGGGAATTAGACTGGGAACTCCCTACTGTATTGGTTCTTGGTAATGAAGGCTCAGGTGTTCATGCTTCTATTGAAGCCTGTTGTTCAGACTTTGTTACTTTGCCTCATAGCTCATTAGTTGATTCATTAAATGTGGCATCTGCGGCAGTTCCTCTATTGTTGGAGCGACAAAGAGTAAAAATGGTTAAGGGTATCCAAAAAAAACCGTGAGTGAAATTTCTTTTGACTTTGACTTAATTGTTGTCGGAGCTGGATATGGAGGTTTTGATGCTGCTAAACATGCCGCAGAGGCTGGCTTGAAAGTGGCGATTGTCGAATCTAGAGATATGGGTGGAACCTGTGTCAACAGAGGCTGTGTCCCCTCTAAAGCATTATTAGCAGCCAGTGGGAAAGTTCGTGAGCTTGCAAATGTTCCTCATCTTGCTGAATTCGGTATACATTCAGCTCCGGTTAGATTTGAACGTAAAAAAATTGCCGAACATGCAAAAAACTTAGTTGAGACAATTCGAAAAAATCTAACTAAAACATTAGAAAGATCGGGTGTTGAGATACTTAGAGGGGAAGGACGCTTAGAAGGTAATCAAAAGGTCGGTTTAAGAGAAACAAATGGAGTTGATAGAATCTTTTCCGCCAGAGATATTATCTTGGCTACAGGCTCAGACCCTTTTGTACCGCCTGGAATTGAAATTGATGGACGAACTGTTTTTACAAGTGATGAGGCTATTAATCTAGAGTGGTTGCCAAGATGGATTGCAATAATTGGTAGTGGCTATATAGGTTTGGAATTCGCTGATATTTATACAGCTTTAGGTTGTGAGGTGACCATGATTGAAGCTCTTGATAAAGTAATGCCTACTTTTGATCCTGATATCACGAAAATTGCTTCAAGAAACCTAATTGATAAAAGAGATATTGAAACTCGAGCTGGAGTGTTCGCTACTAAAGTTAAGCCAGGTTGTCCCGTCGAGGTCGAGCTTACAGATGCAAAGAGTCGAGAAGTAATTGAGGAGTTGCAAGTTGATGCTGTTTTGGTCGCAACAGGCCGAGTACCTTCGACTAAAAATCTAAATCTACAATCCGTTGGAGTTGAAACAGCGAGAGGTTTTATTCCAATTGATGATCAGATGAGAGTATTGGTAAATGAAAAACCAATTTCTAATCTATGGGCGGTTGGAGATGTTACGGGTAAGTTGATGTTGGCCCATACTGCTGCAGCGCAAGGGAGTATTGCTGTAGAAAACATTTTAGGAAAAGCAATAGAAATTGACTACAGAAGTATTCCTGCAGCGACTTTTACTCACCCTGAGATAAGTTCCGTTGGACTTTCGGAAGAAGAAGCAAAAGATCAAGCGAAAAACGAAGGCTTTGAACTTGGAATTGTTAGAAGCTATTTTAAAGCTAACTCTAAGGCCTTGGCTGAATTAGAAAGTGATGGAATTATGAAGTTGATTTTTAATAAAGAGACTGGAGAGGTCCTTGGGGCTCATATTTATGGATTACATGCGGCTGATCTTATTCAAGAGGTTTCTAATGCAATTTCTAGAAGAAAAAGAGTCAATGACTTAGCAAAAGAAGTTCATACGCATCCAACATTAAGCGAAGTTGTGGAGGTTGCATATAAACAGGCATCTTTACAAATAAAGAAGTAGTAAATCAAATTTCATTTTTATAGATCATTAATTATTTAAATCATGCAAATCAGAAGAAGACCTCCTAACCCAAGTATAAAAGTAGCTAATTTAGAGTATGCAATCCCTCACCCAGATTCAAAACCTAAAAATATTTTGGAGGAAATTGTTTGGGAAAAACATCTGGAAGTTGAGATTGCAAGAAAAAAGGTTTCTCTTGAAGATTTAAAGAAAAAGATCAAGGATTTACCCAAAACAAAAAATTTTATAGATGCATTAAGAAATAGTAATTTAAAACCAGCACTAATCTCAGAAATAAAAAAAGCCAGCCCAAGTAGAGGAATAATTAGAGAGAACTTTGATGCGAGAATGATAGGTAAAATGTATCAAGATGGAGGTGCTAACTGTATATCAGTCTTAACAGATAAAAAATTTTTTCAAGGTGGTTTTGATGTCTTAGTTGAAGTTAGAAAGGAGATCACAATCCCAATTCTATGTAAGGATTTTATTCTTTATCCCTATCAACTTTATCAAGCAAGAGCTGCTGGTGCTGATGCTGCACTTTTGATAGCCGCAATCTTGACTGATTCTGATTTAAAGTATTTATCTAAGGTCGCTGAACATTTGGGATTGACAATATTAGTAGAGGTTCATGACTCAGAAGAACTTGAAAGAGTTCTAAATATTAATGTATTTCATTTAATAGGTATTAATAATAGAAATTTAAAGAGTTTTAAAACTGATCTTGAAGTTACAAAGAAGTTGGCTAAGAATTATGCTGATCAAATCAAGGGAAATTCTATTACTTTGGTAAGCGAGTCAGGTTTATTTACTCGTGAGGATTTGGATTTAGTAAAGAGTTATGGGGCTGATGCTGTTTTGGTTGGTGAATCTCTTATGTCACAAGAAGATATATTAGGTGGAGTTAAAAAGTTAATTGGTAAGTTATAAATTAAGAAAAAGATCTATACCAATCTCTTAAATCTATTTAGAAAAAATTTTGTCTACTTTTCCAATGATTAAATCTAATTCAATTAAACCCAACTCTCTACTGTCAGTGCTTGAAAAGGAGTTGTCTCCTCTTAAATCAAATTTATTTTGATAAATTCTATGAATTCTTTTAATTATTAACTTATTTTTTGTTTTTGGATGAGTGGCAACGACGATATCGCCAATCTCTAAGTCAATATTTTTTGGGTTTAACTTTTTATATGTTACTAAATCTCCCTCTTTAAGAGTTCTTTCCATAGAAGTACCGACAACACGTAAATGTTGTCGGTAACCGATTATTAAAGTAAATAAAGTAAATAAGTCTGGCTTGTGGAAAAGACTTTTGTCAGCTTGCGGTAACCCAGCTATCACTTCTACCTTTTGAAGACCAAAACATCGAGTGAATTTTTTGTACAGCTGCTAGTAATTCTTCTGCTTTGGTTTGATCAATATTTACCTTGCATGCACTACAAAGCTTTGCTGCTTTCCAAAAAGTGTCATGAAGATCTGGATATGTAGCTAAGTGTTCAGGCTTGAAGTAATCAGTCCAGAGGATTAGAAGTTCTTTTTTGGCCTTTTGTGATTCTTCTTCTTTAATCGCAACGAAGCGAGAAAAAGTGTTGTTATAAGCTGAAATGGAAGCTTGATCGTTGCTAGCAGGCGCTAGAGCAATAAGTTTTTTTGTCATAGACAAAACTGCCTCTGCGGCAACTCTTGCAGAAGCAGGGTCATATACACCGCAAGGTCCGTCACAGTGAGCGTGAACAGAGTTTGCTGGAAGCTTATTAAAGATTGATGTAAGTGTTTCTCTCAACATCTGAAAATAATTTGTGAACATTTTTTTTTACATTAATGGCGTTTGTCAACAAACGCCATAACTTTTTCTAGAGCTTTCTGAAAAATTTAAGAAATTCACTTAACACCCAATAATTCCACTTCAAAAGTTAAAACTGAATTAGGGGGGATTGGACCTATCCCTCTGCTGCCATACCCCAATTCTGATGGAATGACTAATTTTCTTTTACCTCCAACTTTCATTCCTGCGACTCCCTCATCCCAACCCTTTATCACCATCCCTGCCCCTAAAGAAAATTCAAAAGGACCTCTTCCATAACTGCTGTCAAATTCTTTCCCATCATCGAGAGTGCCCTTGTAATTTACTGAGACACTTGTTCCTGGAGTGGCTTCTTGACCATCACCTAATACTAATTCAGTAATTTTTAGCCCACTTGAAGTTACTTGAGATTCTCCTATCTGACCTCCTCCGAGAGGAGCGTCGTTTGTACTGGTTTTAACTGAAGCCATAGTAAAAAGTGATGGGTTTGGGTCTTCTGGGTCTAATTCAAATGGATTAGTTAAAGACTCGTTGGTTTTTGTGGATTGCCTTACATTTGCTTGGATTGGTTGGTCAATTTGTAAGGCATTCGTTGGAGTTGGTGAGATGATTTGGCTGATCACTGCAATCATCAAGCAGCTAAGGCAAACAGAAAAGCTAATTAAGATTTCTCTCACAGCAATATTAAGTAGTCGGAAATATTCTTGCAGATTAATACCCAAATTACATTTATTTAAAAGATAACTAACCAGAGCGTATGAATTTTGTCGGAGTATATTTTATTAAATTGGATTTATGAATAATATCTATTCTCTTTTTATTAAAGCTTTTTCTGGCGGAGCTCTAGCAGGAATCTCCCTTAGTGAAGGCAATTATTTATTCATGCTTTTAGGAATATCTTTACTTTGGCCTGCAAGTAAAAATCCATGGGGAGGCTTTTGTTGGGGTGCGATGGCTATTTTGTGGAGTCATAAGTGGTTGCTATCTTTGCATCCAATTAGTTGGGTAGGAATAAGTTCAAATTTAAGCTTACCTATTACCATTTTTATATGGCTTTTTTGTGGAGCCTTTGGAGGTGGTCTGGTTCTTATTTGGTCAGCTTTGAGTGGCTTTTTGGCTCCTGGAAGACCGCAGTTTTCTAAATTAGAAAATAAGTTTATTTATGCTGTTTTATTGTCAACAATATGGGGGCTTTCTGAAGAACTACTTTCTAGAGGCCCTTTGTTTTGGATGGGTGTTGGACCAAGTTTATTACCACAAGATAGATATTTGGCTGGATTAGCAAGATGGATAGGTGCGGGAGGTTTGGCCTCTATCCATCTTTTAGCTGGATGGTGGATTTGGCAACTTTCAATTGCATTTCAAGCTAGAAAAAAACTCAAGAAATTGATTTTTCTTGGCCTTGCTTATTTTTCGTTAGCTCATTTAATTGGATTTATCTTGTTGTTGGATTCTCCAACTGATTCGGCAGAAAAGGTTGCGATGTGGCAAACAAATATTCCAATAAGACAAAAATTTAGTCAGGAAGAAATAAATGCTTTGCCCTCAAAAGTAAATAGAGCATTGACTGATGCTATTGAAATGAATGCATCTTTTTTAATTGCTCCAGAGGGAACGTTGCCTCTGGATAGATCAAAGATCGGAGATTTTCCTATTAAATTTCTCTCTGGAGGTTTCAGAAAAATAAATAGTTCTCTACGAAGCTCACTATTAGTTTTTAATCCAGATGAAGAGTCTTTTTCGGGTGCATTGGACAAATCTAGATTAGTCCCACTGGGCGAATGGATTCCTGCATTGCCTAGCTTTCTGAAAAATGGTCTTTCTGCAGTAGGTGGAATAGAAAGTGGGAATCAATCAAGACTTCTTGAATGGGAGGGCCCCTCTTTTGCGGGTGCTATTTGTTATGAGTTGAGTAATGGTAAAGCTATAGCTAAAGCAGTAAATCAAGGGGCTAAATGGATTTTAGTGATTGCAAATTTAGATCCCTATCCTATTTCTTTGCAGAGACAATTTTTATCTATTGCTCAATTAAGAAGTATTGAAACATCAAAAAATTTAATATCTGTCTCTAATACCGGTCCAACATCTTTGATTAAAAGTAATGGAAGAATCGATACCCTTCTTAAACCAAATAAAGAACTTGTTGAAATTGTTGACCTGGAATTAAATAGTAAGAAAACATTGTATACATTTATTTATGATTTTCCTTTGATTTCAGTAATTCTTATAAGTTTAATAGGCGTTTTGCGATTGCATAAGTATGGTTAATATTAATACTCTTTCGAAATAAGTCCTCCTCCTAATACATAATCACCCTTATAAAATACTGCTGCTTGTCCAGGAGTGATTGAAAATTGATCTTCTTCAAAATGAATATGACATTTATAACAATAGTTCTCTTTATAACTATCAATAATTGGTATTAGCTTTGCTTTTACTGCTTTACTTCTATACCTAATTTGGACCTCAACTTCTATTGGTTGTTTAGGCGCTTCAATTGATACCCAATTTATATCTTTGACAATACACTCTGACTTACCAGAATCTTCTCTTGGGGCAACAACTACTCTGTTGAAAGAGGCATCAATTTCAACAACATGTAGAGGAACTTTCCATGCAACACCTAATCCCTTTCGTTGTCCTATCGTGAAATGCTGTATTCCATTATGGGATCCTATAATTTGTCCGTTCTTAAGGACAATTTCTCCTTCCTTATGGGGTAAAAACTTATCAATAAATGCATTCATTGATCCGTAATGTTCAGCAAGGCAAAGGTCTTGGCTTTCTGGTTTTTCGGCAGTTTTTAATGAATGTTTAAAAGCTTCTATTCGTGTTATCTCTTTAGTTAATTCTCCCAGAGGGAAAATTGTTTTTCCTAAAATTTCTTGAGGAAGATCATATAAAAAATAGCTTTGATCTTTGTTGAGATCTTTACCTCTTAAAAGCTTATGTCTTTTAATTCCATTACTAGGAAGATCATCTCTGTCAAAAGATTCATTTGCATACCTAATTCTTGCGTAATGACCAGTAGCGATCTTTTCGACTGTTTTATTTCCTTTAACCCATTTCAGCATTTCTGAGAATTTGACTGATTTATTACAGCGAGAGCAGGGCAAAGGAGTAATTCCTTCTTCATATCCTTTTACGACATTATTAATTATTTCCTTTTGAAAGATTTCTTTTGAATCGACTATGTGATGCTTAATTCCAAGTTGATCACATATTCCTGCAGCATCAATTAATCCATCTGAGCAGCAAGAACCTTTCCCTTTCATTAGCCACAAAGTTAATCCCACTACATCCCAACCAGCTTCACAGAGGAGAGCAGCCGTTAAGGAGCTATCCACTCCTCCAGAAAGCCCCACTACAACCGAATGAGTTCCAGAAACTGTTCGCAGTGTTTTTAATGTTTTTGCGATTGTTTCTTCTGAAGTCAAATGATTTAAAACTTTTTTTGTTTCTCTTGTTTCCACATTCATGGGCATTGATAGTAGCTTCTATTGATAGTGGGTTTGGTTTCTTTTTGATTTTGAATTGGCCTCAATCTGATTCGGAACATTTGATAGTTTCTTCTGAGCAGATGCAAAACATAGAAAAAGAAATGTTTTCTATGGGTATGCCTGTTGAAGCTCTGATGGAAAAAGTAGGGATTGGTATCTCTTCATGGATATTAGACAGACAAGGATTGATTGAAAATGGTGCAATCGTTTTAGTAGGTCCAGGTCACAACGGAGGAGATGGCCTTGTTGTGGCAAGAGAACTTTATATGGCAGGCGTAGATATCTCCATTTGGTGTCCATTCCCATTGAAAAAAGAATTAACACTAAAACATTTTCATTATGCAATTCAGATTGGAATTGAAAACTTGGAGCATAAACCTAATTCGAATTCTAATTTGTTATGGATCGAGGCATTATTTGGATTAGGACAATCAAGAACTATTCCTGATGAAATAGTTCACTTATTGAATTCGAAGAAGGCATTTAGTCCTGATAGATTAATTAGTATTGATGTCCCTGCAGGATTGGACTCAGACAATGGAAATACCATATCAAATACATCATGTAAAGCTAGTTCAACACTGTCTTTAGGCCTATTCAAGTCGGGGTTAATTCAAGATTCAGCTATTGATTATGTTGGCAATTTAGAGAGACTGGATATCGGTATTCCTGATAAAATTTTAGCTGGCTTCCCTGATACCCAGTCTCTAAGGATCTCTTTCTCGGATTTGTCTACTTTTGTTTGGCCTAAGCCAAGTAAAAGTAAAAGTAAATATCAGAGAGGAAGAGTTCTCGTGATTGCAGGAAGTGAGAAATACAAAGGAGCAGCATCCCTGGCTTTAAATGGAGCTTTAGCAAGTGGAGCTGGTAGTGTTAGCGCCTTTTTGCCTAATTCAATTTCATCTTATCTTTGGACTACTCACCCTGAAGTCTTATTGCTTGGAGATCTAAATACCTTTCAGAATGGTTCTTCAGATTTTTCCAAAGTTTTAAATGAAGTTGATTTAAATAGGTTTGACTCGATTTTGCTAGGACCTGGATTAGGGATTGCAGAAGACAAAAATTGTTTTGGAACTGTATTGCAGGACTTCAAAGGACTGCTGATTCTTGATGCTGATGCAATAAATCGTCTGTCGATAACTGCTAAAGGTTGGAATTGGCTAAATGATAGGAAAGGTCCTACCTGGCTTACTCCTCATCTTGATGAATTTAAAAGGCTATTTCCTTTGATTGATTGCTCGAATCCATTGAAGGCTGGAATTGAAGCTGCAAAAATTTGCAGTGCTTCGGTCTTATTGAAATGTGCTCATAGTGTTATTTCTGACCCAGAAGGAAAAACCTGGCAAATAGGACAAGCTAATTCAAGTGTTGCAAGAGCAGGTCTTGGCGATGTTTTGGCTGGTTTTGTCTCAGGGATGGGAGCTTTTGGCCTAGCAAGTAATAAGAGATTGGATACTGATTTGCTTGCCGCATCAGCATTGATACATGCATATGCTGGTGCAGCTTGCTCAAAAGGGAGCACCGCAAGTGCTATTTGTACTTTTCTTTGTGAATTAATAAAAAAAGAAAGTTCTTGAAATGTTTTCAAACAAACATTTAGGGTGCATTAAAGCGTCAATTTTGTGTCATTTGTTAACTAATTGTCATCAGAATCTGAAGCCTTCTTGAAACCCAGGCCCTTTTTGCGATTTATGTAGGAAAGTCTTATCACTTTGAAGTATGGGGTCAAGAAACAATGGTTTCATCTGCACCCAAGCCTGCCGAATCACAAAAACGACGCAGCAGTGATCCAATTAGTTGGTACTTGTCTTCCATAGGACGAGTCCCTCTTTTAACGCCTGCGGAAGAAATTGAACTAGGTAATCAGGTCCAAACCTTGATGAGTCTTACCGAGGATGGTCAAATCAAAGAAGAGAGCAAAGACTTTAATTCTCATCAAAGAAGATTGATTCGAATTGGAAGAAGGGCAAAGGAAAGAATGATGAAAGCCAACCTAAGACTGGTTGTCAGCGTTGCAAAAAAATATCAAGGGAAAGGTCTAGAACTTCTTGATTTAGTTCAGGAAGGATCTCTTGGATTAGAAAGAGCGGTAGAAAAATTTGATCCTACACGTGGTTATAAGTTTTCTACTTATGCTTTCTGGTGGATAAGGCAAAGCATGACCAGGGCCATTGCTTGTCAGTCAAGAACAATTAGATTACCTGTTCATTTAAGTGAGAGATTAGCTACTATTAGAAAAGTAAGTTTAGATTTGGCACACAAGTTAGGTGCAATGCCTAGCCGTATTGAAATAGCTGAGGCAATGGAAATTGAGGTAGAAGAACTTGATTCGATTTTGAGACAAGCTCTTACTACAAGTAGCCTTGATGCTCCAGTTAATGGCGATGAAGGGCGTAGCTTTTTAGGAGATCTAATAGCTGACGGTTCTGGAGAAGAACCACTGGATAAAGTTGAACAAAAAATTCATCAAGAGCAACTTGGGAGGTGGCTCAGTCATCTAAGCGAACAAGAACAGCACGTTATTAGGCTTCGATTTGGTTTAGAGGGGAATGAAAGACATACTCTCGCAGAGATAGGAAGACTTTTACAAGTTTCTCGTGAGAGGGTTAGGCAAGTTGAGTTGAAAGCTTTAAGGAAATTGAGAAACCTCACCAGAAAGCTTCCAAGTGGAATTTAAATTTTTATAACTTTAGTTCTCTGCCCAGATGTATTTGGTTAATTCATTTGGGTCAGGTTCTGGGGCATTTAGAGCAAATTCAACAGCATCATTAACTTCAAGATCAATTTCTTTCTCAACATTTTTTAATTCTTCATCAGAAATTAATCCAGAACTAGTTAAATCATTTTTTAGCTTTTTAATAGGATCTCTTTTAGACCAGAACTCTTTCTCTTTCTCTGACCTAAGTTCATCTGGATCAGCCAATGAATGCCCTCTGAATCTGTAAGTAAGGCACTCTATTAAAGTTGGCCCTTCTCCGTTTCTTGCTCGCTCTACGGCTCTTAGGGCGGCACCTCTTACTGCTAAAACGTCCATCCCATCAATTTCCTCTCCATGCATTCCAAAGGCTGAAGCCTTTCTCCATATTTCAGTCTCACTAGTTGCTCTATCATGGGCCATCCCAATTGCCCATTTGTTATTTTCAACTACAAATATGATTGGTAATTTCCATAATTGGGCCATATTTAAACATTCATAAAACTGACCGATATTGCAAGTACCATCTCCAAAAAATGCTGCAGTTACAGAATCACTTTGTTCCTTAAGAGCCTCTCTTTTGTATTTGCTGGTGAAAGCTGCCCCAAGAGCAACTGGAATACCTTCACCAATAAATGCATAACCTCCAAGTAGATGATGTTCTTTTGAAAATAAATGCATAGATCCACCTCTCCCTTTACTGCAGCCTGTCTCTTTTCCGAATAGCTCGCTCATTACCTCTTTCGCAGGCACTCCAGCACTCAAAGCATGAACATGATCTCTGTAGGTACTGCAAAACCAGTCGTGTTTGCGTTTCATTGCACCAATAACACCTGTACTTATTGCTTCTTGCCCGTTGTAAAGATGCACAAACCCAAACATCTTGCCTCTGTAATACATTTCTGCGCATTTATCTTCAAATCGTCTTCCTAAAGTCATATCTTTGAAAAGATTTAAACCAATTTCTCTATTGATTTGAGCTGGTTTAATGTTGGCAAGATTGCTTAATCTGTCGGCGTGTTCCCTGTGCTGAAGAGGGTCTTTGCCGGTTTTGTCCTGGTCGTGAGAGATGACTTTGTTCATATTCACTTATCAATCCTTTTTAGACTTTAAGCGTCAATGGATGCAAAATGGTTAAAACCCCTTACGATGCCTAGAGCTTTTTTCTGATTACCTAAGTAGCGATTGGAATTACCTATTGATCATTTTCGCTTATTGGGGGTTAGCCCTTCTGCAAATGCTGAAGAAGTCCTCAGGGCTTTTCAGCTAAGGCTTGATCGCCCTCCCAAGCAAGGCTTTACTTATGAAGTTTTGGCTCAGAGATCTGAGCTGCTAAGACTCTCTGCTGATCTTTTATCCAATCCTACTGATCGACAATCTTACGAACTTGCTCTTATTGAGGGTTCGTCAGGGCTTGAATTATCTTCAAATAGAGAGGTAGCTGGTTTACTTCTCTTGTGGGAATCTAATGCTTCTTTTCAAGCTTTTAAGCTTGCAAAAAAAGCATTGCAACCTCCGCAAGCTCCAGCTTTGGGAAGTGGCAGGGAGTCAGATTTAACACTAATAGCAGCTTTATCTTGTAGAGACGCATCTATTGAAGAGCAAGCTTGCAGAAGATACGCTTCAGGAGCTGATTTGCTTCAGGAAGGGATTCAGTTATTGCAAAGGATGGGAAAGCTTGTTGAAGAGAGAAAAACCCTTGAATCCGATTTAGAGACTTTACTTCCATACAGAATTCTTGATTTATTAAGTAGAGATAAAGAAGATGAAAAATCTCATCAGGAAGGTCTGATGTTGTTGGAGGACTTTGTTAATAGAAGGGGCGGACTGGAAGGGAAAAGAAATTCAGAAAAGATAGCAGGATTAAATCAAAATGACTTTGAGCTATTTTTTCTCCAAATTAGAAAATTTTTAACTGCAAAAGAACAGTCAAAAATTTACGTAAATTGGTATCGAAGGGGTTCTGAAGATGCTGGCTTTCTTGCTGCTTTTGCCTTGATTGCTTCTGGTTTTTCTTACAGGAAACCAGAACTTTTACAAGAAGCTCGTAAATACCTTCGAAATATCAATATCAATGGTTTTGACCCTATGCCATTAATTGGGTGCCTAGATCTTTTGTTGGGGGATGTAAAACAAGCAGAGTCTCGTTTTAGAAGTAGTTCAGATGAGAAATTAAATGACTGGTTAAATAACTATCCAGGAGAGACCTTGGGTGCCCTTTGCGACTACTGCAGAAATTGGTTGGAAAAAGATGTATTAGTAGGTTTTAAGGATGTTGAAATAAAAGCTGTAAATCTTGATGATTGGTTCGCTAGTCAAGAAGTACAAATTTATATAGATCAGTTGGAAACAAAAGGGGCATTAGGAATTGCAAAAGCGGGATTTTCATTCTTATCGTCATTGTCCCCTGAGCAACAAATTAAGAATAATTCATTAAAAAACCTCGAGGAACAAGCGGATTTGGCAATGCCAGGTGGTGCTTTGGATGAAGTTTCGGAAGAAAAGTCTTTTAAATCACGATTACAAACTAAAGAAGCTTTCTTAAGATCTGAATTGGTTAAAAAGATAATTTCAAAATATTATTCAACATTTGAATTGATCAAAAAGTCAGATTTCAAATCTTTAATATTAAAACGACCAATTTATACAAGTGCTTTAGCATTTATTGCGTTATTTATTGTTGGAACAAGTTTGGGAATACTTATACAGAGAAAACCATCAGAAAGTAATGATTTAATTAATATCTCCAACTCTGGACTTAATAACTCAAAAGATTTTAAAATTAAAGATAATGGATCAATTCAAAAATTTACTAATAAAGAAACACTAGATTTAGATAAATTAATTCCTCTAACTTCAGCAGAACCCTCAAAACAAGAAATTAAATTACTTATTGAATCTTGGTTAGCAGGTAAAGCTAATATCTTGAATGGTTCAGAAAGTAATATTCTTTCTTCTGTTGCTAGAGCATCCTTGTTAAATAGAGTTGATGAAGAAAGAAAGAAAGATAAATTATTAGGACAAAAACAGATTATTGATGCAAACATAACATCAATCAATATTGTTGAAAGATCAGACAGACGAATTGCCGCTGATGTTGAATTAAATTATAAAGATAAAACTATTAGTCCTTCTGGTGAAATATTGACAGAAACGGTTATTCCTTCAATGAAAGTAAAATATATAATAGGTAAAAATAAAAAAACCTGGCTACTAGTTGATTATTATAGTAGATATTAAAAAAATAATTGTTTAAATTATTTCTATAACTCTAAGAAAATGTTTGAGGAACTAACAAATCAATTCGAAGATGCTGTTAAAGCCTTTAAAGGTGAAGCTAAAATTTCAGATGAAAATGTTGATGAAGCACTTAAACAGGTTAGACGAGCTCTCTTAGAGGCCGACGTTAGTTTGGCAGTTGTGAAAGAGTTTATCGAAGAAGTAAGAGTCAAGGCTGTTGGAACTGAGGTTGTAAGAGGTATAAATCCTGGCCAGAAATTTATTCAAGTAGTTCATGAGCAACTAGTAAATGTAATGGGGGGGGAGAATGATCCCTTGGCAGATTCAGAGGAAAAACCAACTGTAATTCTAATGGCTGGACTTCAGGGTGCTGGGAAGACTACAGCTACAGCAAAACTTGGATTGCTTCTTAAAGAAAAAAATCAAAAGGCATTGCTTGTCGCTGCAGATACATACAGACCAGCAGCTATTGATCAATTGGTAACGCTGGGAAATCAAATTGGTGTAGAGGTTTTTAATTTAAGTTCAAATTCAAAGCCTGAGGAGATTGCAAGAAAAGGCCTGGAAAAAGCTAGGGAAGAAGGATTTGACACTGTTCTTGTCGATACTGCTGGGCGGCTACAAATTGATACCGAGATGATGGGAGAGATGGTTCGAATTAAAGAGGCCGTTCAACCCGATGAAGTTTTATTGGTAGTTGATTCAATGATTGGCCAAGAGGCCGCAGACATTACCAGAAGTTTTCATGAGAAAGTAGGAATAACGGGTGCGGTCCTCACAAAGCTTGATGGAGACTCAAGAGGTGGAGCTGCGCTTTCTATTAGAAAAATCAGTGGAAAACCGATCAAATTTATAGGAACGGGTGAAAAGGTTGAGGCATTGCAACCTTTTTATCCCGACAGGATGGCTAGCAGAATCTTAGGGATGGGCGATGTTTTAACTCTTGTTGAAAAAGCACAGAAAGAAGTTGAAATCGCTGATGCGGAAATCATGCAAAAGAAGCTTCAAGAAGCAACTTTTGATTTTTCGGATTTTGTAAAACAGATGAGGATGATAAAGAGAATGGGCTCTTTAGGTGGGCTGCTAAAAATGATTCCTGGGATGAATAAAATTGATGATGGAATGATTAAAAGTGGAGAAGATCAACTTAAAAAAATTGAGGCAATGATTGGTTCAATGTCAGTAGAGGAAAGGAATAAGCCTGAATTATTGGCAGCACAACCATCAAGACGTCGAAGAGTTGCAAGTGGCAGTGGACATCAACCAGCAGACGTAGACAAGGTTCTCGCGGATTTCCAGAGGATGCGGGGTTTGATGAAGCAGATGTCTACGGGTGGAGGACTTCCTGGAATGGATGGAGGACTTCCTGGTATGGGAGGACTCCCTGGCATGTCTTCACCAGGAGCTAATCCATATCAGTCAAGGAAAGGAAAAGGAGGTCCAGGTTCTGCGCCCCGAAGACAGCGTCCAGTTAAGAAAAAGAAAGGTTTTGGTGATCTTTAGGTATATCAAAAGGCTAAATTAATCATCTGTGCAGTATTATTAAGTTGAAGAACTTTTGAGTTCAATCCATTTACAAATAAATCGAAGATGATCAAGCTCCGCCTTAAGCGGTTTGGCAAAAAGCGTGAATCTAGTTTTCGTCTTGTTGCCTGTAATAGCACTTCAAGGCGAGATGGTCGCCCTCTACAAGAACTAGGCTTTTACAATCCAAGAACCAAAGAAACTAGGCTCGATACAGAGGCTTTGAGAACTCGACTAGGACAAGGCGCTCAACCTACTGATGCTGTAAGAACTTTATTAGAAAAAGGAGGACTCCTTGAAAAGAAAGTTCGACCAGCTGAAGTTTTAGGTAAGCAAAAACAAGAAAAAGAAAGATCAGAAAAGAAAAAAGATGCAGCTGCATCTGAAACTTCTAAATAAGAAGTTTTGATGAGTATCAATAACTTCAAGAATATGTATGTCTGAAGCAGCCACTGAAGGTCGCTTTTGTATAGATCTGCCTGATTCCGACGCTGCCACTGCCTTGTCAGGGACTGGTCAGACAACACTTCATAAATTGGAAACCCTTACCGGTGCAGCTTTTTCATTGAGAGGATTGCAGCTAGAAATAAAAGGAAATTCTTTTCAATTAGAGAGAGCTGCTTCTATTGTTGAATTAGTTAGGCCAATTTGGGAAGAAGGGCAAATTGTTTCAGCCGTTGATTTACATGCCGCTGCTAAAGCATTGGATATTGGAAAAAAAAATGATCACGCCAAATCAACAAATAAAGTTTTAGCTAGAAGTCAAAGAGGCAATCTTTTAAGACCAAGAACAATTAGACAAAAATTCTATGTAGAGGCTATGGAGAAAAGTGATCTTACTTTTGCTTTAGGCCCGGCAGGAACAGGAAAAACATTCTTAGCGACTGTATTAGCTGTGCGAATGCTTAGCGAGAGAAAAATTGAAAAAATAATTCTAACAAGACCTGCCGTTGAGGCTGGAGAAAGATTGGGTTTTTTACCTGGAGACTTACAACAAAAGGTAGATCCTTATCTAAGACCTTTATATGATTCTCTACACTCTTTACTTGGACAAGAAAAAACTAATTTACTTATTGAAAAAAACGTGATTGAAGTTGCTCCCTTGGCATACATGCGGGGCAGAACTTTAGAAGAATCTTTTGTGATACTTGATGAAGCTCAAAATACTACTCAAGCACAAATGAGAATGGTTCTTACCAGGTTAGGGGAAAGATCAAGAATGGTAGTCACTGGGGATGTAACCCAAGTAGACTTGCCATTCGGACAAATGAGTGGACTTATTGAAGCAGCAGATTTACTCGAAAAGGTTGATGGAATTTCAGTTTGCAGGCTTACCTCAGCCGACGTGGTTAGACATCCACTTGTTCAAAGCGTCGTTGATGCTTACGCAGAACTAGATAAAAAGAAACGATAGGGTGATCCGCATTCACATTCATGGAGACTTATTTTTTTTGTGTCAAAATAGGTATTAATAATTATCTGGTGCGCTATGCCAGCAAACAGCAATTTTCAACAAGCTATTCGTGAAGCACAATCAAGTGCGATAGTTGGTCCAAACGTTGTAGATAAAGCCCTGCCCTATGTGGGTGGGGGTATGGTCTGTACTGCAGTTGGAGTTCTTGGTGGACTTTCGATGCAAGGAAATATTGCAGAAGGTATCCTACCTAATCCCTTATTTCAACCTCTTTTTTTCGCGGCCTTCATTGCAGAGATAGTTCTTTTCTTTATGGCAAGTAGCGCAGCTAATAATGCTAACAATGCAAAAGCTCTTCCTCTTCTTACGGGTTTTAGTCTTCTAACTGGCTTTACATTAAGTGGAATAGTTGGTCTTGCTGTTCAGGTCGTAGGAATGGGTTCAATTGGAACAGCTGTATTTGCTACTGGAATAACTTTTGTTGTTGCATCTTATGCTGGACGTCGAATGAGCGACAGTGTAGGACAGGCACTTCAGGGTGCTGTTGGTTTAGGTCTCTTGGGCCTAATTATTGCCATGGTCGTTCAATTTATTGGAAGTATGTTTGGAGGTCAATTGTTTGGTAATGGTCCTTTTGAATTAATGATTGCGGGCTTTGGAACGGTACTTTTTGTGGCAATGTCTTTTGTAGATTTCTATACAATGCCAAGAAGATATAACGACGAGCAGTATTTAGCAGGGGCATTAGGAATGTACTTAACTTACATAAATCTCTTTGTTTTTGTTCTTCGTCTGATCATTGCCTTGCAAGGTGGTGGTAGAAGGAATTAATTTTTAAATAAAATTAAATACATAAAGAAAGAGCCGAAAGGCTCTTTCTTTATGTTGCAACTTCATAAATACTTTCTGATATTGCATTGATTTGTTGATCGTTATAACCCCATTTATTCAGAAACTTCAAGTCCGTTCCCTTCCCTTTTGTTGCTTCAAGCAAAATATCTAGACGTTTTTTTACCTGATTTGAATCTAATAGTTTAAGTAATTCTATACACCTAATTTTTATTCTCTTTGATTGGATTTCCTGAGGATCTTTATTATTTCGATGTGTAATTATCATTGCTGAACTCATGGCAAGATTCTTTACGGTTAAGTCAACAACAATTTCTCCAGAACTTCTTAATTGAAAAATTAATGCATCAGGAAATCTATCCATTAAAGGGCAATCTATTGAGAGACTTACAACAAAAAATCCTCTTGCTCCATCAACCGTTTTAATAAGCTCGCCAATTCGATCAGAAATAACTTCGTCACTTATTTCATCATTTTCCCAGCTTTTGCACCAAAGCATTGATGCTTGCATGGCCTCTTTAAAAGTTGGTTTCTTTTCATTCATGGTTTTATTGCTCTTTTAGAGTAAGGCTATAGATAATCGTAGAGAAAAAAATGTCTTTAGGAGATTTAAATCAAGAGGATTTTAAGTCAGGATTTATTGCATTAATAGGTAGACCCAATGTTGGTAAATCAACTTTTATAAATAAATTTATTGGTGAGAAAATAGCTATAACCTCACCGATTGCTCAAACCACGAGAAATCGATTAAAAGCAATTCTTACGAATGATAAGGCGCAGATTATTTTTGTAGATACTCCAGGTATTCATAAACCCCATCATTTATTGGGTGAAAGACTTGTTCAGAGTGCCAAGCGATCTATTGGAGAAGTTGATGCCGTTTTAGTTATTTTTGAAGCCAATCATGCTCCAGGTAGGGGTGATGCATTTGTTTTGAATTTGATTAGAAATTTACAAATCCCCGTGATAGTTGCCTTAAATAAATGGGATCTTTTAGAAATGAGTGAATTTAAAGAAAGAAAGAAAGAATATTTAGACTTTTTCGAGGGTACAAATTGGCCAGTTTTTTGTTGTAGCGCTCTTACAGGACTGGGATGTAATGAATTGATCAATGAAATAGAAAAGAAACTACCTATGGGCCCCCAGCTATATCCAAGTGATATGACTTGTGATCATCCTGAGAAGTTTTTGATGGCTGAATTTATTAGAGAACAAGTTTTAATTAATACACGTGAAGAAGTACCTCATAGTGTTGCAGTCTCTATTGATAAAATTGAAGATATATCCTCGAAAAAAAAATCTGAACATAGATCAAGAACAGGAATTCTTGCAACTATTTGTGTCGAGAAAAAAAGTCAGAAGGGGATTTTAATTGGTAAAGGAGGAAGCATGTTGAAGAAAATTGGTCAGGAATCAAGAATGCAAATTCAAACTTTAATCAATGGAAATGTCTATTTAGAATTGTTTGTTAAAGTTGTGCCTGACTGGAGAAGTAAATCTTCTCGACTTAATGAGTTTGGTTATGAAGGGAGCTAATTCATATGAGTAAATTGAGGTTTGATGTAGTAAGCCTTTTCCCAGAAGCATTTGAACAATTTTTTAATCATGGACTTATAAAAAAGGCATTTGAAGAGAAGATTGCATCAATTCATATACACAATCCTCGTGACTATGCAAAAGACAATTATCGAAAAGTTGATGATGAACCATATGGCGGAGGCGCTGGAATGGTCTTAAAGCCCGAACCTTATTTTTCGGTATGTGATCAAATTCAAAAGCTCAATAAAAAAAAGATACTTTTGATGACTCCACAAGGTAGAAAAATATCTCAATCTGATTTTTCAAGATGGTCAAAAGAAGATCAACTCATATTGATATGTGGTAGCTATGAGGGGTTTGATGAGAGGATTCGGTCTATAGTTGATGAAGAAATTTCAATTGGAGACTTTGTTCTTACTGGTGGAGAAATTCCTGCAATAACTGTTATTAATGGAGTAGTACGTCTATTGCCTGGAACTTTAGGCAGTGCAGAATCATTAAAAGAAGAAAGTCATAACGAGTTGCTTTTAGAACATCCGCAATACACACGACCCTCAGAATTCAAAGGTATGAATGTACCTGATGTCCTTCTAAGTGGTAACCATCAATTAATTAAAGAATGGAGGCAGAAGCAAAGAGAAATCAGGACGCAGTCCCGTAGACCTGATTTATTCGAACTTTGGAAGCTCGACCAATTATCATTCGAGAATAGAGGTTCATTATTGAAAACTGAAGTGAGCTTACGCATAGGCAACGGTTATGATATGCACCGATTGGTTCCTGGTCGACCTTTAATACTTGGCGGGGTCAAGTTAAGCCATCCTGAAGGTTTAGGTCTGGATGGGCATAGTGATGCAGATGTTCTTACTCATGCAATTATGGATGCAATTTTAGGGGCATTATCTTTGGGTGATATTGGCAAGTATTTCCCTCCAGATGACCCTAAATGGAAAAATGCAGATAGTTTGATTCTTCTTGAACAGGTAATGGAATTAATTGAAAAGAAAGGTTGGCAAATTCAAAATATTGATACAGTTATTGTCGCTGAAAGGCCAAAGTTAAAGCCTTATATTGACGTAATGAAGGAGAAAATATCTAAGAAAATAGGAGTTGACATTAATGATGTAGGAGTTAAAGCCACTACAAATGAGAAATTAGGTGCTGAGGGAAGAGAGGAAGGTATATGTTGCCATGCAGTTGTTTTGATGAAAAGAAATGAAAACAAGTAGAACGAAAAATTTTATTGAAAATTTTTTTAGGTTTCTTTTTGTTAGTTTGATTTTTCTTTCTACTTTTTTGGGAAACGTGAAAAATATTCAAGCTGAGTCTTTATTGAAAGTGAACTTTCCAAAGGAATCTATTGTCGAGCACCTTAAACTTGATGTTCCGAAAAAATATAAAAATGCTTGGTTAAAAGCCGAAGAAGGAAGTTGGGAGCCATGGTTGTTGAAACAAGATGGTTTCTTAGGACGCCAACTTTTTTGGGATCCTAAAGTTCAGGAGGCAACTTTATTGATTGGTTGGGAGTCAAGAGAAGTTTGGAAAAGTATCTCTCAGACAGAAATAAATCTTGTCCAGCAAGATTTCGAAAAGATAGCCAGAAAGGAAACAGGTGAAACTAGTGGGAATCCTTTCCCATTGATTTTTGAAGGGGAATTAAATCCAGAGTAAAAATGAATGAATCAATTATTGATTTTCAGAGGCGAAGTCGACTCGGTGTGATTGAGGCTATATGGGGGGAGCATAAAACAATTGATCAAATTTCTCAAATATTGAAGAAATATCAACTTGAGTCTGAAACTGCTTTGGTGACAAGACTTTCTAAAGAGAAAGGAGAAAAACTTTTAGTTGAATTTCCTTCTGCAGAATTTCATGAGAAATCTGGTTGTTTAACTATGGGGAAGTTTAAGGAATGTACTTCTTCTGAGGAAGAAGTAATTATCTTGACTGGAGGAACAAGTGATGTAGGGGTGGCTTCAGAAGCAGAAATAGCGTTGAACTTGCATGGAATAAAAACTAAATTGATGATTGATGTTGGCGTCGCAGGACTTCACAGGCTGCTAGATAGGCTGGAAGAAATAAAATTAGCAAAAGTAGTCATTGCCTGCGCCGGCATGGAAGGAGCGTTACCTACAGTACTCGCTGGATTAATTCCTCAACCAATTATTGGACTTCCTGTTTCAGTTGGATATGGGATTAGTGGGGGTGGAAAAACCGCTATGGAGGGAATGCTTGCAAGTTGTGCTCCAGGACTATTGATAGTGAATATTGATAATGGCTATGGTGCAGCTATGGCTGCCATTAGAATCTTATTAGTCTAATCTTTGTCTGAATTTATTTCTAGAACCTGTTCTAACCATAACTTCATAGAGTTAGGGAGTAGACCTTTCTCGTAACGGAAAATTGCTTCACTAAGAACCGGGGTGTTAATCCATTGAATAGCCTTTCTCCTCATTAATCCTCTCTTCTTTCCCCTAAGTTGAACTATTAACTCAAGGTGCGCAAGAGGGAATTTATAGTCTTAAGATTCTTGGTCATATTTGCTACCAAGTCTTGTTAGCTCATCACTATTGTTGCTCGATTCAACATCGAGAAGACGAGTGACTAATTCTGATAAATCTCTTTGAGCAAGCTCTCCAGAGCTTTCCCATTTCATTGAACGAGGTTCAGGTTGTGAAGAAGCCGACACTTCTGTTACGAATAAATAACTGTCACGGAATGCTAACTGTTATTTGTGTGTTTTTTGACGCTTGTTTACGTAAATAAGTTGAAAAAAATATAAAGAAATGAGGTTTTTGGTCACTTAGGCTACTTACTTTATAAATGTTTAAGATTTGGGTATTGAGTTATTAGTTCTTCTTCTCTCAAGGTCTCTCCTTCTCCGTCGGGTTGCCAGATAACTTCTAAAGCAATGAGGTCGTTTGAAGATATTGACCCTAAGAGTCTCAGAGCCTCTGTGATTTGTTCGTTGTTTGCGAAGTTCTTTAGTTTTAAGTCCTTTTTGGTCGCTACGAGAATAGTAATCGCGATGTATTCATTTGTTGAATCAGAATCGCCAGGGTTGGATTCATTATTTGTTGCTGTTGATATTTGACCAGAATAGTTTGATGTTAGTTCTGCTTTTAATTTGCTTCTCTCAGTTATTGATATCCGATTAAATGTTGATTCTGCAGAGGCGTATGGAACAGAACCTGTTTCTATATTTGAATAGACCCATAATTCAGGCTTCCTTAGTAAGGAGAGTGTTGAATCTTGAAGAATTTTTTGAAGTCCAGATGAAGTTGATGTATTTGAAGAGGCAGCAAGCTTCCTAAGGTTAATTTGAATTTCTTTTGCACTTGCGAGTAAGCCAATCTGAAATTGTATTAAAGAAACTTTGGATGGGTTCGCAGATTGAGAAACTATTGAATTGTTATTTCCGTTCGAAAAATTTGAAGAGTTTTTAAATGAATTAACAATTACACCAACGATTGACATAAGTATTAAAAACCCAAAAATCCCACCACCACCAAAGCCAAATATTGGCAATAAGAAAGGAAAACCAATACCACTACCTCTATAGCCACTTCCATAGCCTCTAAAATTATTGCCTCCATAGCCGCCATAATTTTGGCTTCGTGTTGAAGAGGGTGACTGAAAACTTCCTCCACCGATACGTCCTCCACTGGCCGCTGACGCAGTGTTGGGATTAATAAATAATAAAGAGGAAATTATCGAAGAAATAACAAGGAAAGAAAAAAAACTTTTTCTTGTAAACCAATGGAAGCGAATAAATTTGAACACTTATTTTTACAAGGATTTATTAACTGTAGGAACCTCCACCAACAATTGTCACAACCTCTAAGGAATCGCCATTTTTTATTTTTGTATTAACCCAAACTTTTGGGTTGATAATTTCACCATTTAACTCAACTACAACTAATTGAGGTTTGTAACCTAAGTTCTCAAGCAAAGCTTCAAGAAGTAATTCTTCATTGGAGTTATTGATGGTTTTAATTTCGCCGTTAATTTTTAATTGCATGTTAAAAATTTGATAAGTTCTTCAGTTTTTGAAAATGGGTCATTTGAATTAATGATTGCATTTGACACGGCTATGCGAAGATTATTGATCTGGTTTAATTTCTTGATATTTGAGTTATTAATTCCCCCGATAGCAAAAGCAGGAAGCAGAGTTTCACTGGATCCCTTTTTAAGGTGATCAATTCCAATTGGATTTAGTTCTTTTTTTGTTTCAGAGGAAAATATTGGCCCTATGCCAATATAGTCACAGCCTTCTTCTTCGGCATTTTTTATGTCTTCAAGGCAGTGCGTGCTTCGGCCAATGATTTTTTCAGCCCCCAGTAGCTCTCTCGCGATTTTTGTTGGTATATCTTCTTTCCCTAAATGAACCCCATCGGCGTCAACAGCAATTGCTATGTCGATACGGTCATTGACTATAAATAGTGAATTGTATTTTTTACAAAGAGAGGCTAAGCATTTAGCTTGTGAAATTTTTTCATTATCATTTAAAAATTTCTCTCTGTATTGAACTATTTTTACACCAGCTTTTAGAGCCTGAAGAACAACCTCTTCGAGATCGCTTCTGTTTGTGGTTATTAAATATATGAAAGAATCTTGTAATATTTTTCTCTTATTTATACCTTCTGAGGAATTTAGTACTTTTATCTGGATCTCATAAGTTTCATATCTAATTGTGGTGGCTATTTCACAAAGCGTTGGATCTGTTATTCGAGTAAATTCCTCTATTACTCTTAAGGCTTCTTGAACTCTTGATGAGTTCGCAATAAATACAGCCTCTGGGGTTGATCTGACTTTTTGTAACTGATGTGAAACGCCCATGGCCGGGTCATTGGATGTAAGCCTTGCTTTTCGATAAATGCTGTGATGATGTAAACCTAATTGTTGCCTCCAGTCTTTGATTTGAATCGAAAAATCACTCCGTTTTAGACCAAATCTGCACCAATCTTCCATAACTCGAAGACCTTCTCTAGCGCGATCTAAGTTCGCGTCAATTAATTGAGCAATACGATTATCAGATGGAGGGGTGACAGACATTGATTTCATGTCATCCTTTATTAGGTGATATGTGTTTAAATTTTATTGTGGAAAATGATTCTGAGAACAATATGAGTGTGCTGATTTGGGGCGTTTTTTTGTTAGGGGGCATTGGTTTATTTGTTGTGTGGGGATTATCTAACGCTTATCCCACAATTACTTGAAGTTAGAGTTTTTTTGTCAATATTTCTTTGGCTAACATTGCGTCTAAGCTTATTTGTTTGCTTAGGTCCTCGATGCTTTTAAACTTTATTTGAAGTCTAATTCTGTGTACAGGTTCAATAATTAATTCATGTCCTAATAGGTCGATTTCTTTGTCTAGAAGGTGAACTTCTACTGCTGAGGCTGTATTTTGATCAATAGTAGGTTGAGGGCCCAAATTCATAACTGCTGAAAAACGTTCTTTTTTGTTTGCTATTGAGGCCCAGGCGGCATAAACCCCAATTGATGGAAGAAATTTACGCCCATCTATTTTTAAATTTGCTGTTGGCCATCCAATTGTTTTACCTAAACCTCTACCTTTCTGAACAGTTCCTCTAAAGGTATAAGGACGCTGTAAAAGATATTTAGCATGTTTTAAGTCACCGTCATTGAGTGCTTTTCGAACTCTACTGCTACTAAGTCGACCATGATTGTCTTCAAGGATAGGAATAATCGAAATTTTTATACCTAGAGATGCACCTATCTTTTTTAAAGTAGAAGTGTCACCTTCTCTATTGCGGCCAAACCTAAAATTCTCACCAACCGCTATGTGTTTTGCATGAAGAGTTTTTACTAGAATTTCATCTACAAATGTCTCTGCACTTTTAGAAGCAAGAGTTTTATTAAAAGGAACTAAAACTAACTGCTCTACTCCTAGTGGCTCAAGGAGGAATGTCTTTTCATTTGGTAAATCTAATCTTAATCTTGATTCACCAAAGAGAATTTCTCGTGGGTGAGGCCAGAAACTGACAACTGTTGGTACACCAATTTGCTCTTTTACGATGGCTTTTATTACTTTTTTATGACCTAAGTGAAGACCATCGAAACTTCCTAAAGCAAGTGCTGTAGGAAGTTTTGCGTTTTCAGGAGCACAGAGAGGGATCAATTTAAACGTGCAAGATTTATGCTTTGGTGGCAAGTTTGGTTTATCGCCTTATTAATCGAGATGGCAGATCAACGCGACTTTAAATTGCTTTCTTTAGGAATGCGAAGAATTGGCTGGATTCGGTTCTGGATTCAAACAATTTTGGGTGTAGTAGTTGTAGGTGTTCTTGTAATAAGTAATGCATCCAGCTTAGCGAAAGAAGCAGAGAGCAGAATGGGTCTGGGACCAGGTTTGTCTGTGACAACCCTATCTTTTATTTTATTACTATTTAGTCTTTGGCAAAGTTGGTTGATAGTAAAGACTGGTAGATCCCTTGATAGTGAGGCTCGCCCAAGTAGAGGAGAAACAAGCCGCTTGCTTAAAAGAGGATTGATTGCAGATTTGTTGGGCTTGGTTTTCGCTGTAATTGGTTATCAAGCATTAGCAGGTGCTTTGTTTATCCAAGCATCAATGCAAACTCGTAGTGGCTTTAGTTCTGGGATGAGAGGGCTGCAAGATTATTCCATTACCCCTTTGGAAACACTTTCTGTTTTAAGTAATACCCAAGTACTATTTGCTCATTTTTTTGGTTTGATTCTTTCTTTATGGTTATTGCAAAGGATCTTTAGGAAAAACTAATTTTATATCAATTTTGGCAAATCATCCAAATCTCCTCTCCAAAAAAGATCAGGTTGAATTGGTGTTAAAGAGGGGGAACAAAGTGCTATTTGAGAAACATCACTGGGCCATTCTTTAGGTCCTTCTCCAGCTGATTGAAGATCTTTTACTGCTTCCCCAGCCATCCAAAAATAGGTGTTTCCTCTTGGATCGACCCTGCGAATGAATTGCTCTTCATATTGTCTGATTGAAAGTCTTGTCCAAACCAAATCTCCCATTTCTTTTTCTTCACAAGGAGGAATGTTTAAATTTAAGAGTAAGTTCTTTGGCCAACTTTGTTGAATTGCTTTCTCTGCAATATCTAAAGCTAGTTTCCCAGCGTAACTAAAACTTTTCCATTGAAAACTTGCAATGCTTACTGCAATAGATGGGATTCCATCCAAAGTCCCCTCAAGTGCAGCAGCAACAGTTCCTGAGCAAAAAATATCTGTACCAAGATTAGGTCCATGATTAATTCCCGAAAGGATTAAGTCTGGCTTTTGATCAAGAAGTTCATTAAGTGCGAGCTTTACGCAATCAGCAGGGGTACCACTACATCCCCAAGCTTTAATATTTTCCCCAAATAATTCGTCTGCTTTTTCAGCGCGGATTGGTGAATGTAAAGTTAATCCATGGCCGGTTGCTGATCTTTCTTGATCTGGACAAACAACAGTAACTTTATGTCCTCTGCTCGAGGCAGATGTGGCAAGTGTTCTTATCCCTTCTGCAAACACTCCATCATCATTACTAATTAAAATTCTCAAAGGTTTCATTTTTTAGCTATTGGTTTTTAGAACTGGGACTGGTTGCCGATTAAACTAATACTCGAGATTGGAATTCATTGAGTTCAACATTGTCCCTAAAAGAGCTCATTAATGAGCTTGAGATTCTAGAAAGCGATGCGGCAAAGGAAATTGATGCTGCTGAAAATTCTGAATCAATCGAGAATTTAAGGTTGGGTTTTCTTGGAAAGAAAGGAAAACTCTCACTTCTATTAGGAGGGATGAAAAATCTTTCTAGTGAGGAAAGACCTTTAATTGGTCAAAGAGCGAACGTCTTAAAAACTCAATTGCAAGAATTAATAAAAGAAAAGCTTGAGATTTTAAAAACGCAGGCTTTAAATAAGATACTAATAAATGAAACTATAGATGTTACAGCGCCTCCAACTGGTATTTCTCAAGGACATCGGCACCCGTTAATAACAACTACTGAGCAAATAATTGATCTTTTCTTAGGCCTTGGATATCAAGTTTCTGAAGGACCTGAAATAGAGAATGATTACTACAATTTCGAGGCCCTAAATATTCCACCTGACCATCCTGCAAGAGATATGCAAGATACTTTTTACTTGGGAGGTGAATACCTATTAAGAACTCATACTTCGCCGGTACAGATTCGTTGCCTTGAAAGCAAAAAGCCTCCTGTAAGAATTGTCTCTCCTGGTCGGGTTTATCGAAGAGATGCAGTTGATGCTACTCATTCGCCAGTTTTCCACCAGATTGAGGTCTTAGCAATTGATGAAAAGCTTGACTTTAGTCATTTAAGAGGAACAGTAATGGCTTTTTTAAAAGCGTTTTTTGGAGATCTTCCGATTCGATTCAGAGCTAGTTATTTTCCATTTACGGAACCATCAGCAGAAGTTGATGTTCAATGGAGAGGTAAATGGTTAGAAGTTATGGGTTGCGGGATGGTAGATCCTGCTGTACTTGAAGAATTAGGTATTGACCCAGAAAAATATAGTGGATTTGCTGCTGGACTTGGTGTTGAAAGATTTTGTATGGTTCGTCACGGAGTTGATGATATTAGAAAGTTATATACAAGTGATCTAAGATTTTTAGAACAATTTTAAAGTTAGACTTTTTTTGAATTAATCTTTAATTGTATTAAATAAAATTATTGACAATTAATTGCTAATATCAATTAATTGTTTGTGAAGTATGATCGGTGCCCCGAGTAGGACTGATCGTTAATGACGGGAAAGAGCTTGCTGTTAAGACAGCAAAAACTTTTCAAAAGAAGCTAGAATGTTCTGGTTTTGATGTTGTCAGGGTTAGTAGCGCAGGCGGTTTATTAGGTTTTACTAATCCTGATCAATATATGAGTTCACAAGGATACAACTCATGTATTCCCGATGGGTTTGATACTTCAATTTTGTTTGCAGTTGTTTTAGGAGGGGATGGAACTGTCTTATCTGCAGCAAGACAAACTGCACCATTGGGTATTCCTATACTTACTGTGAATACTGGACATTTAGGTTTTTTGGCCGAGGCGTATCTTTCAGATATAGATAAAATTTTTAAACATTTAGTTGAAAGGCAATGGAATATTGAGAAGAGAACAAGCCTTGTAGTAAGTGTTATGAGAGGTGATCAATGTAGGTGGGAAGCTCTTTGCCTTAATGAAATGGCATTACATAGAGAACCTATGACTAGTATGTGTCATTTTGAAATTTCTGTTGGTCGCCATGCTCCCGTAGATATTTCTGCAGATGGGGTGATTCTCTCTACCCCTACTGGATCAACAGCTTATTCACTAAGTGCTGGAGGACCAGTAATTACTCCTGATTGTCCGGTTTTGCAGCTTACCCCTGTTTCTCCGCATTCATTGGCATCAAGAGCGCTTGTCTTTAGCAATGAAGAGCCAGTAACAGTTTTCCCTGCCACACCTGAAAGACTAATGATGGTTGTAGATGGTAGTGCAGGCTGTTATGTATGGCCAGAGGATAGAGTTTTAATCAGAAAAAGTGATCATCCCGTTAAGTTCATTAGACTTTCAGATCATGAGTTCTTTCAAGTCTTAAGAAATAAATTAGGTTGGGGACTACCACATGTTGCGAAACCTGATAAAACATAAAAAATTATTGAATTACACATTTCAAAATAAAAACAGGATTTAAAGGAGATAATCTTATATCTTCTCCAATACTTACACCTCTATATGATTGATGTTGACTAATACATAATTTGTGAACTTTAGGCTTTAAAATCGTCTCTAATTTTGATATGGATTTTAATGATATTAATGGTATTACTAGTGTGCAAGTACTATTTATTAACTTCATTACTTCTTCAACAATTAAATGTGAGTTTGGTCCACCACCTCCGATAATAACTCTGTCTGGATGTAAAAGACTAGGTATTATTTTATTTTCTTTGAATATATTTAATGCTTCATCTTCAATTATCAATGATGGTTTAACACCAGTTCTTCTTGCATTCTCTTTAATAATATTTTTACTACCAATCCTTTTATCAATAGATACTAATTTTAGATTTGGCGATATCCTTAATGCTTCTAAACCTATACTCCCAACGCCACTACCTATGTCCCAAATTACTCCTTCTCTTGGGAGATTAAGTTCTGCAAGAAGTTGAACTCTAATTTCTCTTTTTGTCATTAACCCAGGGCAGTCTGGATTCTGAAGGAAAACTGAATCGTCGATGCCAAATAAAGGTAAATCTTTTGATTTTATTAGGGGCTCTTCTTTTTTAAAAAGAATGACAAGATGTAATGGATCTAGATCTGCTGGAAAATCCTCAATTGAATTAATTTTTATGATTCTTTCATTTTGATATCCAAGCCTTTCAAAAGTCCAAAATTCATATTTCCCATGAAGCCCAACTGAATAAAGTAATTGATAAACCTCTTTAGCACCTCCTCTATTTGAGTCAGTTAAAACCACAAGAGAAGAAGGCAGCTTTTTAATTGCTTTTTCAAATGGAAGCGGGTCTCTTCCATGAAGACTGATCCATTTTGTATTTTGCCAAGGTTTGCCAAGTCTGGAAAAAGCCAGTTGGAAAGAGGTAGCGGCTGGCTCAAAATAAAGTTTTGATAAAGGAAAGTTTTGAATTAATAATCTTCCAATCCCAAACCAAAGAGGATCGCCACCAGAAAACACAATTGTTTTTTTCTCTTCCTTTTTTAATAGATCTATAAAGTCATTTAGTTTGTCAGTTGCAATAAAATCAAACTTATTTATTTTTATATTTTTATCCTTTAACCAAGTTTTGAATGAATCTAAAATTCTTTGGGGACCAGTGATTCTCTCAGCTTTAAAAATTGATTTTTTTTTAGCCTCAAAAAAACTTTCAATACTTGAAGTATCAATTCCTATTACGAGTATCTGCTTTGACTCATTAGGCATGATTTAAATAAATGGACTGAGAAAAATTTCTTTTTTATAGCTTTACTATTTTTTCGATGAAAATCAACTAAAACTTCAATAGTTAGTTTGAAAGTTTTGTGAATCTTAAAAAAAATGAATCTCAGGAACACTTAGCTAGAAGATCCCGACTGCATGAAATTTTGATTGCTCTGATTAAGCAACAAAAAGATTTAGAATTAATGGACGATGGTGTTCAAGTCTTTGAAAATCCTATTCATTATTCAGAAAAATATGACCCCTCCAAAACAGTTGAACATAATCAACGTATTATTAAGAAATATCAGTCACTCGTTCGCTCAGCAATAGCATTAGATGCACTACTCGAATCAGAAAATTACGATATTAGTCATGGAAGGATTTCGTAATTTAGTTCGTCTAATAATTTCTTGCTTTTTGATTTGTTGTTGTTTTTTTTTTACTAGCGCAAACAAAAGTTATGCTGATTCAAGTATCAATTTAAATGATCAGAAAAAAGAGATTAAAAGAAGCTTAGAGAGCCTTAAAGACTTGGATTACCAAACTTGGCAAATTATTGTTTATCCAAGTTCCAAGGAGTCTAAGAATTTAATTTTAAGACTTGTGGGCTATCCAGGATCATTAAGGATTGATCATCCAACTAACTTGATAGTTAATTCAGGTAGAAAGACTTGGGATCTAAAAGACATAACAAAAAACAGTAAAATCAACGTTGAGATCTTGAATGACTCTGCTGCTGAATTTGACCTAAGCACCTTGATTGCTGAATTGGATAAAAATAGACCCTTAAGACTCAGATTGCCTGGCTTGATAAATGATTTACCAATCCCGCCATACTTAGTAAGTGAATGGAGATCATTGGCTGAATAAAAATGATTAATTTTTCTAAGGATCAAAAAATATGGGTGCCATGGATGAGACGTGCAATTCAACTGGCTTTGTTAGCAGAGGGCAGAACAAGCCCTAATCCTCTTGTGGGAGCAGTTGTACTGGATTCGAGTGGAAGTCTTGTTGGGGAAGGGTTTCATACAGGCGCAGGAAATCCTCATGCTGAGATAGAAGCCCTTGCTAAGGCAGGAGAGAAATCAGTTAATGGAACTATTGTTGTAACCTTAGAACCTTGCTGTCATGAAGGATTAACCCCTCCTTGTACAGAAGCACTTATAAAAGCAGGTTTAAAAAGAGTTGTTGTTGGGATGGTCGATCCAGATCCTAGGGTTTCAGGAAATGGGATCTCAAGATTGAAAGACTCTGGATTAGAGGTAATAGAAGGAGTTTTACAACAGGAATGTGAATCAATTAATCGCGAATTTAGTTTTCGAGTTCGTCATGGTCGCCCTTGGGGAATTCTAAAATGGGCAATGAGTTTGGATGGAAGAATTGGATTGCCGAATGGTTGTAGTAAATGGATATCAAATAGCTTCTCAAGGGATTCGGTTCATAAGATCAGATCTAAATGTGATGCTGTGATAGTAGGAGGAGGAACAGTTCGCTTAGATAATCCACTTTTGACATCAAGGGGAAAAGCGAATTCTGAACCGTTAAGGGTCGTTTTTTCTAGAACTTTGGACTTGCCTGAATCCTCAAAACTTTGGGATACGAAAATAGCTAAAACTTTAATTGCCTATGGCCCCGACGGTAATGAATCTTTCTTTTCGGATTTGCCAGATGGCCCAGAGAAATTGAGATTAAATTCCGATGATCCATCCGAATTGCTCAGCTCACTTTCAAAAAAAGGCTGCAATAAAATCCTTTGGGAATGTGGCCCTCTTCTTGCTACCAGTGCGATTGAGGCTAATTGTGTTCAGGAATTAGTGGTTTTTGTCGCTCCAAAACTTTTAGGAGGCGAAACCGCAATGTGTCCTCTGAACAGTTTTGGATTTGAATCAATAGATTCAACCTACAAATTGCAACATTCTTTTCTTGAACGAAAAGGAGAAGATCTTAGTTGGAGTCTACTTTTTTAGGGCATTAATTTTTAAAAATTAGATATTCGTTCGGATCTCCCTCCAGTTAAAGAAGTCGTTTTTGCAAGAAAGTTGTTTAACTTGGTATCAATCTAGTTTTTGCTAATGCCAATACGACAGGATGAAAATCAACCCAATAGACGTTTCGGAATAATTAATTTAGTTCTTATAGGCTTTGGGGCGATTCTTCTTTTTAGTAGTTTTTTTCCAAGTTCAAGTACTCAAGTTCCTAGAGTTCCATACTCTCTTTTCATTAATCAAGTTGATGATGGAGAAGTTAAACGTGCATATATCACCCAAGATCAAATTAGATACGAACTTTCCACAGCAGAAGAAGGAGCACCATCAGTCCTTGCGACTACTCCTATTTTTGACATGGAGTTGCCACAAAGGCTCGAGAAAAAAGGTGTTGAGTTTGCAGCAGCTCCCCCTAAGAAACCAAATATTTTTACTACTATCTTGAGTTGGGTTGTACCACCTCTTATTTTTATTCTTGTTTTGCAGTTTTTTGCTCGAAGAAGCATGGGCGGAGGTGGAGCTCAAGGAGCTTTGAGTTTCACTAAAAGTAAAGCAAAAGTTTACGTACCTGATGACGAATCAAAAGTTACTTTCGAAGATGTAGCAGGAGTTGATGAAGCAAAGGATGAATTGACAGAAATAGTCGATTTCCTAAAAAGACCTCAAAGATATACTGATATTGGGGCGAGAATACCTAAGGGTGTTCTACTAGTGGGGCCTCCAGGAACAGGTAAAACTCTCTTATCCAAAGCCGTTGCAGGAGAAGCAGAAGTACCATTTTTCATTATTTCTGGCTCAGAATTTGTTGAGCTATTTGTAGGTGCAGGTGCAGCAAGAGTAAGAGACTTATTTGAACAAGCCAAAAAGAAAGCACCTTGTATTATTTTTATCGACGAACTTGACGCGATAGGAAAAAGCAGATCGGGTTCTATGGGAGTTGTTGGTGGAAATGATGAGAGAGAACAAACTCTTAATCAGCTTCTCACTGAAATGGATGGATTTTCTTCAACTGATAAGCCAGTTATTGTCCTCGCAGCCACAAACCAGCCTGAAGTATTAGATGCAGCCTTATTGCGTCCAGGTAGATTTGATAGACAGGTACTTGTTGATAGGCCCGATCTTTCAGGTAGGAAAACAATTCTTGAGATTTACACAAAAAAGGTAAAACTATCTAATGAGATTGATTTAGATCGTATTGCTCAGGCAACTAGTGGGTTTGCAGGAGCTGACTTGGCTAATATGGTTAATGAAGCTGCTCTCCTCGCTGCACGTGGCAAAAGAACTTCAGTAGAACAAAAGGATCTCAATGAAGCAATTGAAAGAGTAGTTGCTGGATTAGAGAAGAAAAGCAGAGTTTTGCAAGATGATGAGAAAAAGATTGTTGCATATCATGAGGTTGGCCATGCAATAGTTGGCCACCTAATGCCTGGAGGCAGCAAAGTTGCAAAAATATCAATAGTTCCTAGGGGTATGAGTGCATTGGGATATACTCTTCAATTGCCTACCGAGGAAAGATTTTTAAATTCTAAAGAAGATTTACAAGGTCAAATAGCAACTCTTTTGGGAGGTAGATCAGCAGAAGAAATAATTTTTGGAAAAATCACTACAGGAGCATCAAATGACCTCCAGAGAGCTACTGACCTGGCGGAGCAAATGGTAGGAACATATGGTATGAGTGAAATCCTGGGGCCTTTGGCCTATGACAAACAGGGAGGAGGTCAATTCCTAGGTGGTAATAACAATCCAAGAAGAGAATTAAGCGATGCTACTGCTCAAGCAATTGATAAAGAAGTCAGAAGCTTGGTAGATGATGCGCATGAAAGTGCATTAAACATTCTTAAGAATAATCTTTCTCTTTTAGAAGACATTTCTCAGAAAATTCTTGAGAAAGAAGTAATAGAGGGAGATGAGCTTAAAGAAATGCTTTCGAGCAGTGTTATGCCTGAAAAAGTTTTGAATTGAAAGACTTGACTTTTATATCCTTTATCTCCGATAAAGGATATTTGAGGCTTATTTATGGCTTCAGCATCTTCTGGCTTAGCAGCAAAATTAACTTCTCTTAGTAAAAACAACTTCCTTTCTTCTTCTGATTTAAATAGTAATCAGATTTTGTCTTTATTTGAATTAGCTAAAGAGCTAAAAGTAGGTAACAGAAGAATAGATCTTGGGAACAGAGTCCTTGGATTGATATTCAAAAAAGCCTCTACTAGAACTCGAGTGAGTTTTCAAGTCGCAATGGCAAGACTAGGTGGCCAAACTGTTGATTTGAATCCACAAATAACCCAACTTGGTAGGGGAGAACCTATTAAAGATACAGCAAGGGTTTTAAGTCGATATTGTGATGCCTTAGCAATTAGGACTTTTTCTCAGCAAGAACTGGAAGAATATGCAAAATGGTCTACTATCCCTGTTATTAATGCTTTAACTGATCTAGAACATCCTTGCCAAGCACTGGCTGATTATTTAACAATTCAGGAGAATTTTGGGGATCTTAAAGGTATAAATCTTTCTTACATCGGAGATGGCAACAATGTTGCCAATTCATTGATGATATGCGGAGCAATGTTGGGAGTTAATGTGAAAATTTGCTCTCCAGTTGGTTATGAGGCAGACTTCGAAATCATAGAAAAGGCGAAATCGCTCTCTGAATTCGGTTCAAAAATATCTATCTGTAATGACCCCTTAGATGCCGTTAAAGGAGCTCAAGTGATTTACACAGATGTTTGGGCTTCTATGGGACAAGAGGAAGAACAGGTAAAGAGGAAAGAAATTTTTGAAAAGTATAAAGTTGATCAAAAATTAGTAGAGTTTGCACATGAAGAAGTAATTATTATGCATTGTTTGCCAGCTCATAGAGGAGAAGAAATTACAGAAGAGGTTTTAGAGGGACAAAATAGTCATGTTTTTGATCAAGCTGAGAATAGGCTTCATGTGCAGCAAGCCTTGCTCGCTGTTCAGCTTGGAGGGCTTTAGGGTTGCGATTATGAGATATTTTAGGTACATATGTATTGAAGGACATATGTACTCAACCTATTCGAATGTCAGAAGAAGCCCTAACTACTGCACAACAAGAGCTCTATGACTGGCTTGTAGATTTTATTGGAGAGCATCATCACAGCCCTTCTATTAGGCAGATGATGCAAGCTATGGGCCTTAGGTCTCCTGCACCAATACAAAGCCGACTTAGACATTTACAACAAAAAGGTTGGATAAAATGGCAAGAAGGTCAGGCAAGAACTCTGCAATTAATAGAGGAGAGTATTTCAGGCGTGCCTGTTTTGGGAGCAATAGCTGCAGGTGGTTTGGTTGAAACTTTTGATGATGTAAAGGAAACTCTAGACTTAAATTCAGTTCTTCAATTAAAGGGACTTTTTGCTTTGACGGTAAATGGAGATTCAATGATTGATTCTTTTATTGCAGACGGAGATATGGTTTTAATGGAACCTGTTAGTGAGCCTTCTCGTCTAAGAAATGGGACTATTGTTAGTGCAATGGTTCCAGGGTTGGGAACTACTTTGAAGCATTTCTTTCGTGACGGAAATTTAGTTCGTTTAGAAGCAGCTAATACATCTTATGAACCTATAGAAATTGATGCTGAACAAGTACATGTTCAGGGAAAGTTAGCAGCTGTGTGGAGGAAAACTTAACTCTATAATCTAACTAATAAAACTATTAATTAGTTTGCGACTTCCATGAATTGAATAAAGATTTTCTATTTTTATCTTCGCTATAAACTAAATTATCTGCTGCAGCAAATGGAGTGTCACTAGCTAATAAAGGCTTTCTTATTAAAGTCCCCATTCCTTTTGCTTCTATATAAATACCACCATCCATATGTACTATTTGAAAGGTCCAATTTTTATTCCAATAAAGGCAGAAAGGATTCTGCATGTAATCACTATGGCTATAAATTATCCAATAATGGTTTCAAAGTCAGCAAAATAAATTAATTAAGTAATTAGCTTATTTCAAAACTTACTTTCAACATAAATAATTGAAATTAGTGTCTAATTAGTTTGTTTTTTTGAGAAAATACTCTAGGCAATGAAACTATCGAAGCTTTAGGCTTTAAGACAAATGATACTCTTGAAAAGGAATTGGCATTGCCAGCTAAAGAAGTTAAATGAGAGAAAATATGAACTAGCTATAATGGCTAGATTAGCTAGTGATAAGCTGATTGCTCTGGCTGAATTGTTTTTCTTTTAAGCTAAAAAATTTATATGCGTTACCAACTTATCTTTGATAATAAATAAAAAAATAAATAGCTCCTTTTGTTGTTTGATTTGGGTTTTTCCACTTTTCCACAAAACTCATGATTTTAAAAAAATCTCAACAGCGCTCATGTCAATTGAATAAGTGGATTAATTACAAAAAAATTGTTTTTCTGCAAATCTAGCTTGCCGCAGTTGATTTCAGTGATCTTGTATCTCTTGATACATTAAAAAGTTCGTGTCAAAATTCTAGGACAAAACTTTTTGTAATATGAGGAAAGGAGGAAAATGTGGAAAAGTATCACAATGTACAACTATCTCTCTAAAGAGAACTCTTTGCGTTAACTATCGATAAATTTTTGCTTTTTTATTTAGGTTTCGTGAGTATTTTTTATGTGAATTTTTGTTATGAATAATTTTTTTTAGACAACTCATTGAAATGCCATTAAATTTTTGATCTACTAGAAACTTAATTCACGTAATGAAGACATCATTGAAATCAAGAAAAACAAAACCGTCCTATGAAATCAGTTGGAGGATTCGCGAAATCTTTTCAGAAGCTGCTTTAGATAGTTTTTGGAATGAGATAGATAATAAATTGCTTGCGACAAAGAAAAAAGAAAATATATCTTAACTTGCTCTTAGTTTTTGTTAAAGCTTTAAAACTAATTTGATTTTAATGGTGAACTTATGAAGTTGTGTTTATGCTTCAACTACATTATTGACACTGAAAGAGATTAAATCGCGAGTATTTTTATCTAACAATGTAGGTCCATTTTTAGCTCTTAGATCACCTGCATAGTATCAAGTTCATTTTATTCTTAGATGATCTACATATTCAACAGGTGCTCTCATAAAATTTCTGTTGGCTGCTGGGATAACTAGCTTATAAATTTTTATGGTTTATATAAACTTGATAAAAATGGCGACGCCTAACATAGAAAAATTGTTAAATCTAACCGAATTAAAATGTGAAATTATATTTTAATTTATACGTTATTAGCTACTTTAATTATTATCTTAACTGGCTATAAGTTTGATCAAATTTATTGGCAGTAAAGATAAAATTATCTAGAAATTCTAAGAAATCCTCAAAATGATTTAGCTCGTTAACTCTGATTTTTCAACTGTCTCAAAAGCAATGACTTCCTCCTTCTCTGTAATAGAAAAGAATCAATTTTAGGATCTAATGCTTTCTTTGGTTCCAGAATTGGCATTGTGTTTGCACATGCTCCATAGGGATTCGGCTCTTCATTGCATAGAGCTGGAATATGAAAAAAGCTAACTAAGAAGAGATGGAATTAAGGTCGGTTTTTGTTGCTGACTTTTTAACTTAAGGTCATAGTCTCACCGTGGTAAAGACCCAGGCAACCGAAAAGTACAACTTAAGTAGAAGACAAGGTTGAAGAATTACTGCAAGGAAATGGATTTGATTGTTCAAGACTTCGTAGAGATCAATTTTGAGCGGCCGCAAATGGCGGCAAAACTACCCGTAAATCTTGCATAAGAGATGGAACAAGGGCTTTTAAATAATCACCAATTGGCGTTGCTGCCTGAGCTAAGCAAATAATTTTATTAGCTGGATTAACTTTGTACTTCAATAGAAAGAATCGCGTTAGGAAAATCTAGTAATCAATTCTTTAATAGAGATAATTTAAGAATTGGGAAATGTCCATGATTTCAATCTATTTAGGGATCTGTGTTTGATGTGTTTTGTATGAATTTCAGCAAGATAAACTAGAAATTATTTTTATAGATGTTATCTAGATGCAAATAATAATCTCTTTAGATGATTATTGCAAAGCTTATAACTTGCAGATTGGTGTCTATAGACCTCTGATTTATTTTGTAGGTTCATCTGAACTTTCTAGTATCGCTAAAGAGTTTAAGCTTAAGAACGGAAGTTTTTACCCATTACCTATTTATTTGCCATTAAGAGATAAAAACTTATTGGATAAAGTTTCAGGAAAAAAAATTGATCTGATTTATGAGAATGATTTAGTAGGTTTTATAGAAGTTTCAGAAGTTTATGAGCCAAATAAAGATGATTTATGTATTGATATATTTGGTACCAAAGATAAAGCTCATCCTGGTGTTAAATATTTTTTTGATGAACCAAAATACTTTATTTCAGGAAAACCTACTATTTTTAAAGCACCAAGTTTTGCAAATGAAAAGCATTTCATGTCTCCAGATCAGGTGAAAGCAGAAAAATTAAAAAGAGGGTTTAAAACACTAGCAGGATTTCAAACTCGAAATATTCCACATAGAGCACATGAACATCTTCAAAGGACTTCATTAGAAGTTTGTGATGGGATTTTAATTCATCCATTAGTTGGATGGAAAAAAGCAGGTGACTTTAATAAGGAGGCAATTATAAGAGCCTACAAAATATTAATTGATAATTTCTATCCCAAAAATAATGTCATATTTTCATTGTTTTATTCTCCAATGTTTTATGCAGGTCCTAGAGAAGCATTATTTCATGCATTAGTTAGAAAGAATTTTGGTTGTACACATTTTATCGTAGGACGAGATCATGCTGGGGTTGGAAATTTTTATAAATTATATGAGGCACATGAAATGGCCTCTAATTTTGCAGACTTACTTGATATAAAATTCCTTCTTTTAAGAGAACCATATTACTGTAAAGTATGTGGAACTATAGTTTCCGATAAACACTGTAGCCATAGTAAAAATATGATATGTAAAATAAGTGGTACTACTGTCAGGCAATCTATAATAAAAGGAAATATTATGCCTGATTGGTTAATTAGAAATCAAATAGCTAATGTTTTATCAAAACAAGATCTGATCTGAGAAAATGAGTAAATTAGTAGCGACAATTGGCCCAGCAACGGAAACCAAAGATTGTATTAGAAAATTAAGTGAATTAGGTGTAAAAATTTTCAGATTAAATTTATCTCATAATAGTATTGAATGGCATGAGAAAATTATCAATAATATAAGAGAAGTAACACCATCAAGTTCTATTCTTGCTGATATTCCAGGAAGGAAGATTAGAACTACATTTAACATAAGTAAAGAGAAATTCGAGATTGGCCAAAGAATATATTTAGTCTCAAATTATTCCACTAAAGATTATATAGATTCTAGTTTTATTTATGAAGTAAATAATAATATCTTGTTTAATATGGCAAAAAAGGGTATGGAAATATTTGCTGATGATGGAAGACTTTCATTCTATGTCGAAGATGTATGTAATAAATACATTATTCTCGTAACAAAATGTGCTGGCTATCTTCGGGAATGTAAAGGTATAAATATACCTGACAGTTTCTTTGATGAAAAAGAATTAAATGAAAAAGATAAGTTTTTCTTAGATTTTTGTTGTGAAAATAAAATTGACTTTGTGGGAATTAGCTTTGTTGATAAAGCTGATTATCTGAAAAATATTCAACACTATATTGCAGAGAGACATCCCAAGGCAATTGCTAAGATTGAGAATGCCTCAGCTATTAAAAATCTATCAGAAATTCTAAAGATATCATTTGCCATAATGATCGATAGAGGCGACTTGTCGGTAGAAACAAATACAAACAGCATTGGTATTCTTCAAAAAGATATTCTATTTCAAGCTAATAAGTTTGGTGTTCCAGTTATTGTTGCTACAGAAATGCTTCATAGCATGCAGGAATCAATCCATCCAACAAAAGCAGAGTGTAATGATATTACTAATTCAGTATTAGATGGAGCTTCTTGTCTTATGCTTTCTGGTGAAACAGCTGTTGGTAAAAATCCTAATGAATCAATAATAACAATGAAATCTATAATTAATTTGACTAATAACTATATTTTAAATAATAATCTTAATTCTTTAGAATTTATAGATAAGGAAGAATCTAGTCAGGCTGATATTATGGCAGCTAGTGCTGTCTTGATAGCTTCTTCGAGAATATCTAAAGGATTGATATGTATTAGTAAAACAGGAGAGGGTGTACGATACCTTGCGAAATATATCAATAAATATTTCTTTTGTATTACTGATTCATATGAAACATTAAGGCATTTAAATATTTTTAAAAATGTTACCCCAATACTTTCAAATGTAGTTTTTAATAAAGAAGATAGGACTCATGTTTATTCTATTGCAAGGCAGCTTATTGATAATGGATGGAATCCTGATGACTTGTATACATTTATATATGTTAGTGAAGGTGGTAAAGGTCTTAGATTAAATACAATCCAGGTGAACTATTTGAAATCATTAGCTAGTTTTTAATATGATTATATGGATTACAGGTTTACCTGGTTCTGGTAAAACAACTCTTGCTAAAAAACTTAAATGTGTATTAGAAAATAAATCTTCTAACAATATAGTTCTTTTAGATGGTGATAATATTAGAAGTATATTACCTTATGAAATATCTTACTCTAATGATGATAGAATTAGGTTGGCACTCTTTTATAGCAAATTAGCGTTACTAATAGAGAAAAGTAATAGCATAGTAATTTGTTCTTTTGTTGCATTGTTTCACCATGTTCAGGAATATACACGTCTAAAAGCTAACGCTTATTTTGAGATTTTTCTTGACCCTAGTCTAGATGAATTAGTTAAAATTAATAAAAAGGGACTTTATTCAGAAAAATCAGATTATATGCTTAATCAATTAAGTATGCATGAATTTCCTAGAAATCCTGAACTAAGAATTAATAGCATCGTAAACGGAATTTATCAAGATAATTTACCTGAGATTATAGAGAAACTATTTGAAGAATTTGAAATAAATTTTTGACTAATAATATCTTCTAAAATAATCATTTTTTAAATATAAAACTAATATAAATAGTTTAATCCGAATTTCTCATTTTTACAGTGATGAGTAGCTAAAATTAGATCAATATCATATTCAATATGAAGAAAATATTATATGTTGACATGGATAACGTCCTTGTTGATTTTACTTCTGGCATTGAGAAGACCCCTAAGCATATACAAATTGAATATGAAGGTAGATTAGATGAAGTGCCTGGTATTTTTGATTTAATGAAGCCATTGAAAGGCGCAATTATTTCATATAAAAAACTCACAGAAAAATATGATACCTATATTCTTTCGACAGCCCCTTGGGAAAATGCTAGTGCCTGGAGTGATAAAAATTTATGGGTAAGAAAATATTTAGGGGAGATTGCTCATAAAAGGCTTATTTTATCTCATCATAAAAATTTAAATTTTGGCGATTTCTTAATAGATGATCGAACAGCCAACGGTGCTAATCTATTCAAAGGTGAACATATTATTTTTGGGTCATATGAATATCCTAATTGGGAAAAAGTTTGTAATTATCTTTTGTGAAGTATTAACAGTAATACTTTAAAGTAAATAATATATATAATCTTTAATTTGACTTTTAATTTATTATATAAAATTTTTATGGCAATTTTATATGATTTTCTTTAGATCCCTTATATATATACCTATATAAGGGATCATTTTATCCATTTATTTGAATTTAAAAGTTCATATGCTCTTTGTGAGCTGCTACCTTGATAATTTATATTAAAAAATTCTTTCCTAAGTGATTGCATAATTGAATCGGATGGAGGATTATTTATGCAATAATTACAAATAGATTTTAGATTATCTAATTTAGCAATTCTATCAGGAAAGAATGATTTTAAGTAATCTTCACTAGATAGTTCTCCTAAATATTTATTATTCTCTGATTCTGAATACATATCTAAAAATGCAAAATTCTTATTTAAGTAAAGAGAACCAAACATTGGACCTCCATAATCGAAAAACATTAGGTCTGCAAGTGCATATAATTGAACATTGTCATCTTCATTATCATCAATATAGTTGAAATCTGCAATAAGCAACTTTCTATAACTTTTTGGGTCATCATTTTTCATCGATGGATGAGGTCGGACAACTATATTGTAATCGCTCATTAATGATGATATTGCATCCAAATACTTATCTATTGATGATAAGCTAGTCCATGTAGTTAGCCATACAATATTTTTCTTTTTAGGATCACATTTAAATTTTTGATTCAGATACTTTCTATCAAATCCAGGCTCGAAATACTTATCAAATCTTGGATAGCCCATCTGAGAAGTAGCTATATTGTGCCTTAATTTGAATTTGTTTTCGTGATATGGACCATAGCAGAGAATTCCATTGTAGTGTTTATTCCAAAAAGATGAAATTGTATATTTATTTTTTCCTGCAGTATACATAAATCTTATATTTTTCTTACCAAATAATTTAATAACAGGTAAATTTATTTTTGATTGGTAATTATTAGTATCACCTGTATATTCTCTTGTTTCGGCGGCTGTATTAGAAATAAGTGTTTCGTATATTAAATTATTTTCTAAAAGCTCTCTTTGTGATCTAATTTTTATATATTTACCCTTTAAATTACTATAAATTTTTAGTATAGTATTTTTATCAAAATCGTCAGGAACTAGTATTTCAAAAATACTAGGATTAATTTCTATAATTGGCTTAAAGTGATTAAATATAGTATAGCTAAATACATAGAATGCTGTCTTATTTATTAACTTAACTTTCTCTAGATAAGATTTAAATATAGTATTAGAATTGATAAGTTTAATAGCATTCCATTCATAGGAACTAGCTTCTTCTTGTTTCCCTAATTCATACAAGACTTCACCAAGTTTTCTATTAGCGGGAGCAGAATCAGGTTTGATTTCAACAGCTTTACGGAGTGAAAATTCTGCTTCTTTTCTTTTACCAATATTTAACAAAATGCCACCAAGATTTATATGAGCTTCTAATAAATTAGGGTTGATTTTAATTGCTCTACGAGTGTATATTTCTGCTTCTTCGAATTTCTCAAATTCTCTTAATATGTTTCCTAAATTTGAGTTATCCTCAGCAGAATTTGGCTTGATTTCAATCGCTTTACGAAGGTATTTCTCTGCTTCATTATATTTAGAATCAGCCATATAAATACTTCCAAGAATTGAATACGCTTCAGCTATATTAGGCTTAAGCTCAATTGCTTTTCGTGTTGCTTTTTCTGCTTCCCTTAGGTTGCCCATATCTTTTAATATTTCTCCTAGATTTGAGTATGCCTCAGCGAACTCAGGTTTAAGCTTAATAGTTTCTCGTAGTGTTGATTCTGCTTCTTTTATTTTATTTTGTTTAAGTAGTATAAATGAGAGAAGATAGTGATAGTTATAAAATTTTGGCTTTATCTCTATTGATTTTCGAATATAGAATTCAGCTTCTTTTGCTTTCCCTAATTCATTTAAAACTCCTCCAAGCTTCATATAACC
>QCID01000005.1 GCA_003216895.1 Prochlorococcus sp. AG-402-K04
TTTCTGAGTCAATCCTTTCAATTGAGCTAATAAAGATAATGCTCCAGCCCCAACGCCCTCTTTGACGTAACCAATCTCATAATCACGTAGAACCTTTTGATTACTATCATTAAATCTATAACCACTAGCTAAACCCAGGATTTTCACATCAAAATGATTAGCAACATGATTAATTAAATGAATAAAGGAATTCCTTTTTTCTGCAGATAAAAGTGATTCATCAACTAACCATGATGTTGTTCCTATTAAAATCTTATCTACGAATTTAGAGCGTGATTCAGGTTCAATTTCATTTAATGCTAACGCCAACACTGCCAACATTTGAGAACCCCCTCCTAATAAAACCTCTTGACCAGACTCTCTCGCTCCCATTAAAAGACCAAGTGCAATGGGCTGGAATGGGTCACCAACCGCAGCAATTAGATCAACAGAGGATGGATTCTTATTTAATTTAGCTGCTTTAAGTCCTTGCGTAACTAATTTTTCTTTTAATTTTGAAGGTGGATTTCTATGACTTCCGCTTATAAGACCATTAACATTAATACCCAGCCCAGAGAGAGCAGCAAGAGCTGTAGAGGTACCACCAGGTACACACTCAGTTATCAAAAGAGCTTGTTTTAATTTTTTACCTATTTTAAATCCAGCATCGAGTAAAAGTTTAACTCTAGTTCTTTCCATTGCATTTCCTGAACTCAAACATTTAGCAGGGCCTATCTCGGGTGACTCGAGGGAAACATGATTAAAGGGTGGGCTTTGTAGCAGTCCTGCCGAAATGATTGTTGGTTTAATTTTTAAGAACCTTGAGGCGACATAACTAATTAATGCGGGAGAGACACCTGCGGCCAAAGGAGGCAAAGGCCATCTTTTTGGAAGGTTTGGTCCTCTCAATAAAAGTTCAGCATCTGCAAGAGCGGTATAACGTCTAGAAACAGCAGTTGAACCAGCAGCAGAAATCCCCTCAATCTCTGCAGTTTGAGATCCAGCGAGAATTAAAAAGAAGGACATATTCGTAATGTTTTCTTTCCACCTATGAACTCTTTCCTCTACATTTAGCTCTTGGAAACCTTCCCCAAAAGCTAATATTCCTGACGACAATAAAACATAGTGGTCTCCTATCATTTTCAATCAATTAGATTCTAGAGAAATTAAATCTTCCAGAAAAGCAGGTGGTTCAGGTATTGATGCTTTAAGTTTAGGGAATATCCAATAAGCCAAAGCGTGTAAACAAAGAACGTAAACGATTTCTTGAGTTATTATTAAACAGATTGCAACTATTTGAACTTGTCTCATATCCGGAGTAAAAGAAAGGTTGAAAACATCTATTCCTTTTGCGAGCAATCCCGCCCCAGCACGAGTAAGAATAACCCATAAATTTTCGCCAACCAAAACGGATAAGACTAAGACCCTAACTAAGAAACCCATAGTTCCAATTGAGACTCCAACACTCCAACTCACCCACCAATTCCATCCCTTTTGCCAACTATATCCTAACCATAAGGAAAGTAATCCATAAGGGAAAAGCACTAAAGGTCCTCTTAGAGGACCCATTAGAGCAGTTAATAACATTACACATATTGTTACTCCCTCAAGACCTGTCTTAGAACCTCTACGAATCTGAAGAAGAGCCAATGGTAATGGTAAAGCAAGACGAAAAACAGCTCCACCAATAGGCAAATAATAAAGAGCTATCCAAATCAAAGCTGTTGCGGAGGCTAAATAAGAGGACTCAACGATTTTCAAGGCTTTTCTCTTGCTGAGAGGAGCTTTGTAAAGAGATCTACTTCTTAAATAGTTTTTATTATCTATGGTCAAAATTACTATCTTTTCAAAGTTGTATTCTTTGAAAAATCATCCTCATTAAAACGTTCGATCTTTTCCACTTCAAACTGGACCCCTGCTTTTCTTAGAGCCTCAGTAACTGTCTCAGCTGGTGCAGATGGATTTGCTCCTGACAATCTTAAAATAATTCTGTATGGTTGTGGATTAAAAATTGTCTTTTTTATTGATTTGGTTGATTTTTCACTAAGTCTATCTTGATTAGGTATGGAATCTTCATTGATAGGGTTAACAAAATCATTTTCTTTCTTACCATCTTTTACGTTTGATTTTATTTTTGTCTTTTCATTGAGTATTTGTGGCTTCTTGTTAGTGTTTTCTATATTTCTTGGGTTCTCAATAGTATCAAAACTATTTTCCAACTTTTCACCAATTAGAGTATTTGAGCATGATTGAACTAGGGGAAGGGTAGATATTAGAAATAATCTAATAAATATTTTCACAACTAATCTTGAAATATTCAAAATTTTATTTCGTTTTAATTACCCTAACTTTACTTGCTCTTAGACGTCCTGTTTTAGTTGTAGAAGGCGCTTTTCGAGCATTAGTTTTTTTTGATGATGATGAATCCACATCTTTCTTTGTTACCTTTGCTGTCTTTTTAGTAGATTTTTTTTTCTTAGGTGTTGTCTTTTTACTTGATTTTTTAGCTGCCAATAATTCAATAGCCTCATCTATAGAGATATCTTCCGCAGTTTTTCCCTCTGGTAAAGAGGCATTTACTTTGCCCTGTTTAACATATAAACCATAGGGTCCATTAAATAATTGTATGGTTTCTTTTTCACCTTCTGGGATACCAAGTTCCTTCAAAGCAGTTCTTCCACCTCTTCCTCGTTTAGGAATAGATAAAAGCTCAAGAGCTCTTTCTAGGCTTATTTGAAGAACGTCATCTTCGCCCTTAATTGAGCGATAATCTTTCTCTCCACCATTTTTACTCCAAACAACATAGGGGCCAAATCTACCCAAACTTGATTGAACTTTACCTCCCTCTGGATGCTCTCCAAGCAGGCGTGGTAATTGAATTAATCCAAGAGCCTCCTCAAAAGTCAAGTTCTCAGGTTTTAAATTCTTCGGTAATGAAGTCCTTTTTGGGTTTGGAGCTTTTTTTAATTTTTTATCATCTAGATATTCAAGTGCTTTTTCAACATCTATTTCTTCCTCCTTAATATTCTCCGGCAACAAAACTTGAACCTTTGATGAATCCTGCTTCAAATAAAGTCCAAATTGACTGCTTTTAAACAAGCGAAGATTTCCTAGCTTTTTCTTACCTTTTGGGATCCCAAGATCTTTCAATTCGACTACTAAGCCCCTCTGAACAAAATGGCCATATCTACCATTTAATAGATATAAATTCTGTCCAGTATCTGGATCAACTCCAAGTGATTCAGGGCCCTCGGCTTTTTGTTTTAAGATCATCTCTGCGATATCTTCGTCCAAATCTGCGGGAGTAATTTCCTGTGGAAGAGTAGCTGTTATAGGCTTGCCATTTTCACCAAGTTGCTTTGATTCAAGATATGTTCCAAATTTACCCAACCTAACAAGAGATGAAAGCCCCTCCAAGGAAACAGCTCGGAATTCCCCTCCATCTATATCTCCTTCTCTTTGATGAACTTGATTCTCTAGACCAGTATCGCCTTTATAAAAGCCCTTAAGGTATGGGAGCCAACTCACTTTCCCTGTTGAGATCTCATCAAGTGTAGATTCCATACGAGCTGTAAAACTGGTATCTACAAGATCAGGAAAATGTTCTTCAAGAAGTGCCGTTACAGCAAACGCTGTAAAGCTTGGAGTCAAAGAATTGTTGTTTAGAACTGAATAGCCTCTATCTACGATCGTTCCGATAATGCTTGCATATGTTGACGGACGGCCTATACCTTCTTTTTCAAGTGTTTTAACTAATGAAGCTTCACTATATCTAGCAGGAGGCTGAGTCTGGTGCCCCAATGCTTCTACATTCTTAGCAGTTGGAGAATCTCCTACCACTAATTTCGGCAAAAGCACTTCTTGTCCTTCGAGTGCACTATCTGGATCGTCAGTACCCTCAACATAAGCTCTAAAAAATCCAGGAAAATCTATTCTTTTACCACTGGCCCGAAAAGATACATCTGATGCTTGCAATTCCACTCCAAGCATTGTCAGCCTGGCATCGGCCATTTGACTAGCAACTGTTCGTTTCCAAATAAGTTCATACAAAGAAAGGTCCCTACCTTGCAAGTTAGACTCTTTGGGTGTTTTAAAACTTTCACCAGAGGGACGAATTGCTTCATGAGCTTCTTGAGCATTTCTAGTCTTATTAGAGAATTGACGAGGCTTTTCACTTAAATATTCAACTCCATATTTTGATTCAACACAATTTCGTGAGGCATTAATTGCCTGCTCGGACAAATGTACAGAATCTGTTCTCATATACGTAATAAAACCTCTTTCGTACAAACCCTGAGCACATCTCATGGTCTCCCTAGCTGATAATCGAAGTTTTCTATTAGCTTCTTGTTGTAATGTACTTGTTGTAAAAGGCGGGACTGGTTTACGGATTGAAGGTTTTTCCTCGACATTAATAACTTTCCATTTATCAGTAGTTAATTTTTCAGCAAGTGCTTTAGATTCTTCTTCGTGGAGTAATTTGACATTCCGGCCAGTTTTCAATAATCCAGTTGTCTCATCAAAATCACTTCCACTAGCAACTCTTTGCCCTCCAATTGAGGTCATTTTCACCTCAAATTCACTACCTTCTTTTTCTAATTTTGCTTTTAAGTCCCAGTAACTTCCGCTTTTGAAAGCTCGCCTTGCTCTCTCTCTCAGAACGAGCAATCTTACCGCAACTGATTGAACTCTTCCAGCAGATAACCCCCAAGAAACTTTCTTCCATAAAAGAGGAGACAATGTATATCCAACCAATCTGTCTAATATCCTCCTTGTTTCTTGAGCATGAACTAATTCCATATCAATTTCTCTTGTTTTAGATAGCGCTTTGGAAATAGCTTCTTTAGTTATTTCATGAAATACCATCCTCTTTACGGGGATTTTTGGCTCAAGCACATTCATTAAATGCCAACTTATACTTTCTCCTTCTCTATCTTCATCAGTCGCCAGCAATAATTCACTAGCACCCTTCAAAGATTGTTTTAATTCCTTGACAATTTTTTTCTTATCTTTGGGTACAACGTACAAAGGGTCAAAATCAGCAGTTGTATTAACTCCTATAGTTGCCCACTTTTCTCCTTTGTGCTTTGCAGGTATCTCAGAGGCATTGTTAGGCAAGTCTCTTATGTGTCCCATTGACGCAAGAACTTGAAAATCCTTAGGCAAAAAACCTTTAATAGTCTTTGCCTTTGTGGGACTTTCAACAATTACCAGAGTATGGTCAGTGGGCATCAGCTCAATTTCCCTCCTTCTTATCTAACGTACTGAATACTAAAATGCATAGCCCAAAATGATAAAAAAGGCATATTTCATAACTTCGCTAGAGTTATAAAATCAGACTCAGCTTAAAAACAATACATAAATGGGAGAACTTTTGTCTTTTCAAATATTCATAAATGAGCCCGTAGAGCTTTTAAATCTCTCTTTAAATGCTAAGGCTGTGCTTCCAGAGGCAGCAGTTTTAATGGCAATGCTAGGGACTCTTTTGGTTGATTTGGCTGGTGAAAAGATATCAGCTCGCTGGTCCCCCCCTATTTGTTATGCAGGTCTTGGTGCTGCTTTGATTTTGCTAATAATGCAATGGAATGGAGAAATTCAAGAATCCTTTTTAGGTGCATTTGTCGCAGACAACCTTGCTATTGCTTTTAGAGGGGTGATAGCTCTATCAACTCTTATTTCATTGCTAATTAGTTGGAGATATGCTGATCAGAATGGAAGTCCTATTGGTGAATTTGCAGCAATATTATTAGCTGCCACTCTTGGAGCAATGCTTCTATGTGGTTCAACTGATTTGGTAAGTGTTTTTGTCTCACTGGAAACACTTTCCGTCGCTAGCTACTTACTTTCTGGATATCTCAAAAGAGACTCAAGAAGTTCAGAAGCAGCTTTGAAATATTTATTAGTTGGTTCGGCTGCAGCTGCTGTATTCCTTTATGGATCATCCCTACTTTATGGAATAAGTGGTTCAACAAATTTAAAAGATATAGGCATAACCCTACTAGGTGCTCCCACACCTTTATCTGCATTAGCACTGGTTTTCGTCTTATCTACAGTAGCTTTCAAAATTGCGGCAGTCCCATTTCATCAATGGACACCAGATGTTTATGAAGGTTCTCCTACCCCAGTAGTTGCCTTTTTATCGGTAGGCTCCAAAGCTGCAGGTTTTGCACTTTCAATAAGGATACTAGTCGGATGTTTTAGTGCTTTTGACTCTCAATGGAAATTGCTATTCACTGTTTTAGCTGTTCTAAGTATGTCGCTGGGAAATGTTGTAGCGCTAGCTCAAAAATCAATGAAGAGAATGCTGGCTTATAGCTCAATTGGACAGGCTGGCTTTGTAATGATTGGTTTGGTTTGCGGAACTGAAGATGGTTTTGCCGCGATGGTTCTATATATGGCAGCTTATTTATTCATGAATCTTGGTGCTTTTGCCTGCATAATCCTTTTCTCAATCAGAACTGGTAGTGATCAAATTTCAGATTATGCAGGGTTATATCAAAAAGATCCATTAATCACACTTGGCTTAAGTTTATGCCTTCTTTCTTTGGGAGGCATTCCTCCAATGCTGGGGTTTTTCGGGAAGATTTATTTATTTTTTGCTGGATGGTCAGATGGACAATACTTACTAGTAAGTGTTGGTCTAGTTACCTCTGTTATTTCAATTTACTATTACATATCAGTTATAAAAATGATGGTCGTAACAGAACCAAAAGAAGCTTCAGATGTTGTAAAAGCATATCCAGCAATAGAATGGTCAATCCCAGGGATGTCATCTCTTAAAGTGGCTTTGATTTTTTGTGTTCTCATAACTGCTATTGGTGGGATTATTTCGAGCCCTCTCTTTGACTTCGCCGATAGTGCGGTAAACGGAACTCCATTACTTCGCGAAGCTATTACCCTTGCAAGTAAAAGTTCCATTGGCTAGCCAATTTAAATCATTGAAAAAATCTGTAGCGCGACTAACGAATGTAAATAAATTTTATGGGGAAGGATCTGTCAAAGTAAAAGCTCTTGACGAACTAAACCTTGAGGTTTTCCAGGGTGATTACCTCGCCGTGATGGGTGCGAGTGGATCTGGTAAAAGTACTGCAATGAATATACTTGGATGTCTTGATCGACCTACTAATGGTACTTATGAATTAAATGGAACCGCAGTAGAAAAGCTTGATGATGACTTGCTAGCAGATATTAGGAACAAAGAACTTGGTTTTGTTTTTCAGCAATTTCACCTGCTTCAAGAAGTTTCAGCACTTGAGAATGTCATGCTTCCAATGATTTATGCATGCGTTCCCTATTTAGAAAGAGAGAAGCGCGCTGAAGATGCTCTTAATCGAGTAGGTCTTGGAAATAGGATGAGCAATCTGCCTAATCAATTATCTGGAGGACAACAACAACGGGTTGCCATAGCAAGGGCAATAATCAATCAACCATCTCTGCTATTAGCAGACGAACCGACTGGTGCTCTTGATTCAAAAACCACTGAAGATGTTTTAAATCTTTTTGACCAACTTCATAGTCAAGGAATAACAATTGTCTTAGTTACTCATGAAGACAATGTCGCTCAAAGAGCAAAAAAAATCGCTAGATTTAGAGATGGCAAGGTAATAGAGATTACTCATAATTAACATAAGCAATCATATTTAAGTAGACAGGATTTTTTCTTCACCTTCATTAAAAACAATCAATCTGCCAATTGAGTCGATACCTTTGATATCCCATTTATTACCAGTTTCTTTGTCAATATATTTTTTTGACCACAATCTTTCTTCAACCTGACTGCATAAAAGATTTTTATCTTCTAATAAATCTAAAGATCTTTCTATTGCAAGTAAAACTTCTGATGACCAGAAATTTATATTCATTTTTTTATTTCCAACAATTTGTTTTAGTGAAATCCCCTCTTTAGGAACATTATTGAAAACGTTTAAACCTACTCCAACTCTTAATAATCTAAGTTTTCCACCTCTAAAAAATAATCTCGGTAAAATCCCAGCTAATTTTTGACCATCAACTAATAGATCATTTGGCCATTTTATTTTGACATTAACTCCTATCTGTTCAATTCTCTCAACCAAAGCTAATGCAACCGCCAACCCATAAAGCTGAGAATTTTCCTCATAAAGACCTTCTCTCTTAATAGCTGCACTAACCCAAACCCCTCCTTTTGGAGCCTGCCAAATTCGACCAGCTTGACCTTGGCCAAATCTTTGACAAGAAGCAAACATTGCTTTTGGCTGATTGTTTTTTACTGGTTTCTCTTCAATCCATTTTGTTAGCTCAATTTCAGTGCTAGCACAAATAGGTTTCAACTTTAATCGCCAAGATCTTGAAGAGAAATGATTTAATTTCTGATATCTAGAAATCAACCCTACGCCTCTATAGGGTTTTTGATTATTCATATTTCAAAAATCATATGTTCTAAAAAAATCAAGAATTATCCATTGATTTTTTCATCTCCTCTAATTCAACTTCAACTTCTTGGATTTCTACAGTCTTTACCTCATTTTCATCTAAATGAGAAGGAGGCAAAGCTATTGCTTCAACACCTGATTTCAATTGACTCCTCAATGTCTCTAATTCTTTTTCTATATCATCACCTCCCTCTAGAGCAGCGAACTTACTTTCTATATCTTCTCCAGCCAACTCTAAGGCTGCTTGCCCCGAAGCTTCCAAAGCTTCTACTTTATCTTCCATTCTCTCAAATGCAGCCATAGCAGACTTACCACCCAAATCACCAACTGCACTTTGAATTTTTTGCTGAGCTTTAGCTGCTTGAGCTCTTGCTTTAAGCATATCTTTTTTAGTTCGAGCCTCCGCAATCTTTCTTTCTAATAACAAAAGACTTTTTTTAAGTTTTTCAACTTGACCATTTTGTGATTGAAATTGAGTTGTTAAAGCTTCAAAGGTTTCCTGAAAAGTTTTTTTTCTACTTAATGCTTCCCTAGCCAGATCATCCTCTCCTTTTTTCAAGGCTAATTCAGCTCTAGAGAACCAATTTTGAATTTGCTCTTTTGCTTGATTTGCCTGATTCTCTAATCTTTTTTGACTTGCAATTGCAATAGCTACCGCTTGTCGTAGTTTCACCAAGTCTTCTTGCATATCAGCAACAGATTGATCAAGAATTTTTATCGGATCTTCTGCATCACTAACAAAGGCATTTAGATTTGCCCTTACTAAGCGACTTAACCTATCTAATAATCCCATTAGTATCTTTTATGCAGACTAGAAAATATTAGCTAGATTTAAGCACTAACTCATCATCAGTGTCTAATTTAAATTGATTTTAGAAGACTTAAAGCATAAAACAAAAGCAAAAAGAGAGCAGTCAATATATTCATGCTTAGAAGAAATCAAGTCTTCATGGAAAGGGAATGTAGGAGGCCTGATTCAAGATTGGGTAGAGATAGCTGGTGAGCAACTTGCATTGAATTGCACACCACTTAACATTCAAAATAAAGTTCTAACGATTGGAGCAAGCCATCCACAGTGGCGACAGGCGCTCCAATACAACCGTTTGGAGTTAATTGAATCTTTAAAATCATACGGATATCAAGTAAAGGAAATAAGGATTAGACAACATTATCCAATTGATCTAGTCACAAGAGAAACTGAAAAAGAAATTTGGGAAAATCACCCAAGCAGAACTGATAAAAATGGAATCACCAATTGTCCTTTTTGCAAAGTGCCTTCTCCTAAAGGAGAAATTAAATTATGGGGTAAATGTAGTTTTTGTAGGAGAAAAGAATTGAAAATAGATTAAGGTATTTATCTTAGGCTTCAAGTAATAAAATCCCCATTTGTCCCATTGCTAGTATTTGATATTCTGCCTTCTTAAAGCCCGCAGAAAGTGCTAAATGAATTTGTTTTTCCCCTGACGGGAAATTAATTAAGCTTTTTTTTATGTATGAATATTCCTGTCCTAAACCAAGAAGTGATGCGATGGGAACAACATAAAGATTTAGATAAATTTTTTGGAAAAGCCCTTGTATTGAACCTCCTTCAAAAGATCTAAAGTCCAAGATTCCTGCTCTTCCACCTGGTTTTAAAATTCTAAGAGCCTCTCTAAGCCCTGCATAAGAACTAGAAAGATTCCTTAAGCCATAGGACATCAAAAGGCCATCAAATTCATTTGATGCGAGATTAGTTTGTAAAGCATCACCATTTATCCATTCAATTGAAGAATATTTTTTCTTAGATCTTTCTCTCGCGACTAGTAATGCTTGAGAAGCTGAATCTAAACCAGTAATGTTTTTCGCACTTTTCATATATCTAGCCAAAAGTATAGACATATCTCCAGTTCCACAACAAAGATCAATCCATTTTTCTCCAATAGTGGGGGTAAGAATTTCCAACAATTTTCTTTTCCAAAGCCTATGTAATCCAAAGCTGAATATATCATTTAGAAAATCATATCTTGAAGAAATTGAATTAAACATCTCCTTAATTGCTAAAGTATTACCAGGCCTCATATGAATATACAAAAATACTTAAATCACATATAACTTTAACGCATAATTAATGTTTTTATTAAATTGTTTATCATTCAATTGGTCTTATAGGTAAATTTTCCTTAATTAAATATTCTTTTATTTCTTTTATAGTTAATTGTCCATCATGTAACAGGGACGCCAAGAGAGCGGCCGAAGATTTCCCTAGAGTAAAAGCCTCTTTAATATCTCTCAAACAACCTGCACCGCCAGAAGCTATTACTGGTATTGGAACTTTCTCAGAAATAGATTTAGTGAGCTCTAGATCATAACCATTTTGAGTGCCATCACCGTCCATGGAAGTTAATAGGATTTCCCCTGCGCCAAGCTGAAATACTTTCTCTGCCCATTCAATGACATCTAAACCTGTATTTTTACGTCCACCACTCACATAAACGTCCCATTTATTAGGAATATTTTTGTTCTTTTTTGCATCAATCGCGATCACAATACATTGAGAACCAAAACGACTTGCCCCTTGAGAAATCAAGGAAGGGTCTTTAACAGCACTGGAATTTAAGCTTACTTTGTCAGCTCCAGCTCTTAGTAATTCATTTATTCCATCCAATGAACTTATTCCTCCCCCAACAGTGAAAGGAATGGTTACAGCTTCAGATGTTCGTCTAACCATTTCAACCAAAGTAGATCTTTTTTCGTGTGTAGCTGTTATGTCAAGAAAGACCAATTCATCCGCTCCAGCCTTGCTATATCTGCATCCCAACTCCACTGGATCACCTGCATCACGCAGTCCAACAAAATTAACACCTTTTACTACTCGTCCTTTTGAAACATCAAGACAAGGAATCAATCTTAAAGCAACCATGATTTTTAAACAGAGGAACTGTTAAGGTGCCCTGAATTAATTAATTTAATTCCATGGCTAAGCCAACCTCCCTCTCAAGGATAGGTTCAAAAATTAAAATTAATATTGAACGTGTAAGAGATCGCATACCTTCTGATTTGATAGATCAACTATCACAAGACCCAAGGGGCACTGTCATCGACTATAAGATGACTGATGGAAGGGGTGGAATTGGTGTCGTACTTAAAATGAATGATGGAAGTAAAAAATGGTTCTTTGAAGATGAAATTTCTTAACCTGGAGATAGAAAAGTGAGCGATGCTAGGCAGCTCCTTGGAATAAAAGGAGGTTCTGAAACAAAAAACATATGGAAGCTTCGTTTGCAATTAATGAAGCCCATCACATGGATCCCATTGCTTTGGGGAGTCATATGTGGAGCTGCTGCCAGTGGCAATTTTCATTGGGAATTAAGCAACGTACTTGCTTCAGTCAGTTGCATGATCATGAGTGGGCCACTCTTAACTGGATACACCCAAACAATTAATGATTACTTTGATAGAGAAATAGACGCAATAAATGAACCAAGCAGGCCAATACCATCTGGGGCAATTTCCCTTTTCCAAGTCAAATTACAAATCTGGGTTTTATTAATAGCTGGTCTTGTAGTTGCCTATTTATTAGATTTATGGGCACATCACACAATCCCTTCAGTCCTTTTACTGGCATTAGGAGGATCATTTGTAAGTTATATTTACTCAGCACCACCATTAAAACTCAAACAAAACGGTTGGCTTGGTAATTATGCACTTGGTGCGAGCTATATAGCTCTTCCTTGGTGGGCTGGACAGGCTCTCTTTGGACACTTAACCTGGACAACCGCCCTACTTACTCTTGCGTACAGCTTGTCAGGGTTAGGAATAGCTGTGATAAATGATTTCAAAAGCGTAGAAGGAGATAGAAGCCTAGGTCTTGAATCACTTCCAGTCGTTTTTGGTATTAAGAATGCAAGTCGTATTAGCGCAGGAATGATAGATATCTTCCAGCTCGCAATGGTAGTAGTTTTAATAGCAATTGGACAACATTTTGCGTCTGTCATTCTTGTTTTACTAATAATTCCTCAGATAACATTTCAAGACATATGGCTATTACGTGATCCATTGAAATTTGATGTTAAATATCAAGCTAGCGCACAACCATTTTTAATTTTAGGAATGCTTGTAACTGCAATTGCTATTGGGCATAGTTCTTTAATTATTTTATAGAATTATTCCTCAAATTTACAAATTAAGATCGTTTATTTTTTTATTGGCTTTATATAATTTAGTGTTTTTTTACTTTAGCATTTTTTTAAAATTGCAGCATAAAAGCCATCACCATTGTCTTCCTCACCAGGCCAAATCTGTTTTTCATATTCCAATAAAAATTCAGACTTTAATGTAAGAAACTTTTTGATCTGATTAAAGTTTTCATCAGGATGAATAGTACAAGTAGAATAAACTAATTTACCTCCACTTTTTAATAAAGGAGATAAAGAATTCAATAGCTGACTTTGAACAAAAACAAGCTCCTGAATATTCTCTTGATTCATTCTCCATCTAGCATCAGGATGTCGCGCAAGAGTCCCCAATCCAGAGCATGGAGCATCAATAAGAATACGATCAAAAAAACCTTTCCATTCTGGTCTTTTGACTAATAACTCATTAGAATCAGCAACCAGTAGTTGTATGCATTTTGTTCCAAGTCTCTCTGAGTTAGCTGATATTTTCTTAGATCTTCTAGATGATCGATCAACAGACCAGATCTTGCCATTATTATTAATTAATTCAGCAATATGTGTTGATTTTCCTCCTGGTGCAGCACAAGCATCAAGGATCTTTTCTCCAGGCAAAGGTTCTAATAATCGGGCAATTAGCTGTGAAGATCTATCTTGCACACTCCATTTACCTTCTTCATAGCCGGGCCATTTTCTAGGCTCACCAACACCAGCTCGAACTTCCAACCCGTAAGGGCAGCTTGGAATTACTTGATTATTAATACCACAGGAATCAAAAAGTTTTTTTACATCTTTTAAATCTGCACGTAATTTATTAACCCTAATGTCAATAGGACTAATGATGTTGAATGCTTTAGCAATCTTATTCGCATCTTCGACTCCCTTCCAAGCAATCAATTCACCTGCCAACCAAATAGGTAGAGATTCGTTTTTTGCTAACTCTAAACTTTGATTGGTTGATTTCGGTAGTAGAAGTTTTTTTTCTTTGCTTCTAAGAGCAGAGCGCAAGATTCCATTAACAACAGGGGCAAGTTTTTTTAAATTATGAGTTTTAGCAAGCTCCACAGTTGTGTTGATTGCCGCAGCTGGAGGTATCCGCTTCATTTTCAAAATCTGATAAAGCCCAAGATGCAATAACCATCTCAACAAAGGAGGTTGTTTTTGGGCCGGTACTTTTCCCAGATAATCAATCCAACAATCTAAAAAATATCTTTGGCGAATTGCACCATAAGAAAGTTCCGTTATCAAGGCTTTATCAATTGATTTGAATGGATAGAGTTTAAAAATCCTTTCCAAAGCCACATCTGCAAATGCTCCTCCACCTACTGCTTGGATAACCTCCCAAGAAGCTTTTCTGGCATCTAAACCTTTCATTAATGACAGATTTTTACTCAAAAGTAATCATTTAAAAATTCAGCTCTAAGTCAACTGCTTATCTAACAATCATAGCGCGTAATCACCAAGAATTCTTTTACTGCAATGACTTTCAAAGGAATAGTCGCAACTAGGCCAACTCAAAAGGTGTAACATAAGATACTTTTAACATCTTCTTTGAGAAGTTAGATTTGATACAACTTCTTTAATGTGTGAGGACACTATGAAGCTTTTTCAACGTTTATTAGTAGCTCCTGCAGCTTTGGGCCTTATGGCTCCAGTTGCAGCTAATGCTGACACTGCATTTACATCAGCAACAAATCTTTCTGGTTCTGCTGTTTTTACAACTGGTTCAGTTGCAGATGGCGGTACATCTGATACTGAAGAAGAGCTATATATGCAGTATGCATATAGCCTTGACGTGATCTCTAGCTTCTCTGAGGGTCACACTCTCTCTGCAGGTCTAGTATCTGGTAATGCTAGTGGCCCACTTGCAAGCATGGATAGTGCTGAATCAGGTGATCTAAATGTTACTTCTCTTTTCTACAACTTCCCTGTTGGCGATCTTTCAGTAACTGTTGGACCTTTGGTTGATCAGGATGATGTTGTTGCTGCAACAACTTCTCGCTATTCAGATGCTTTCAGACTAGGCAGCATGCCTTACTCTTTAGCTGGTGACGAAACTGGTCCTGGTGTTGGTGTTGAGTACTCCAATGGCAATGGCGTAGTTGCTTCAGTTAGTTTCGTTTCTGTTGGTGGTGCTTCTTCAACAGTAGGAATCGGCGCAGATGATGGTGATGATGTTTCAACTTTCACTCTCGGCTATGACGGCGACAACTTTGGTGGCGGTATTGTAATCGCTTCTAACGACGGCGAAGGCGGAACATCTGGATACGACACATTCGGTGGTGGTATCTACTACAGCCCTGATTCAATTGATGCAACAATCAGTGTTGCTTATGACACAACTGATCCAGAAACAGGTGCTGATGCAACTGACTTGTTCGTTGGTGTTGACTACGAAGTTGGCCCTGGAACATTAAGTGCTGCTTACAATTCAACTGATGTTGATGGTAGTGATTCTTTAGATTCAACAGGATTTGAAGTTTCTTACACTTATTCATTGAACGACAACGTTACAGTTACTCCTGGCTTCTTCACTGTTGAAGATACAAGTACTGGTGATGACGACACTGGTGTTGTTGTTGAAACTGCATTTAGCTTCTAAATTTAATAGAAATTTAAATTTATTAAGTTAAATAAAAAGCCCCTGCCCAATGGCCAGGGGCTTTTTATTTGGAAATTTATCAAATATTTTTTTAAATAGCTAAAAAGTTTTTTATATTAAATAAAAACTACTCTCTTCATTAAAAATCAACAACTAACAGTTCCATAAATCATTAGAAATGCCTCTACTACCTAGACGTTTTGAACGTATAAAATCAGTACTAAAAAGAAGGTTTTCCGATCTCACAATCTTAATTGAAAATGTTGAGAAGCCTCATAATCTCTCAGCGATAATACGAAGTTGTGACGCAGTTGGTGTTCTTGAGGCATATGCAATATTCAACAAAGAGAAGTTTTTAACATTTAATAGTACTGCTCAAGGAAGTCAAAAATGGGTCCAAATAAACCAATATAAAGAAACCACTGAGGCAATAAAAGTTCTTAAACAAAAAGGGTTTAAATTATATGGGACGAACTTGAATCCAAACTCAATTGACTATAGAAAATGTAATTTCAAGGGGCCAACAGCATTTGTACTAGGTGCTGAAAAATGGGGTATCAGTAAAGAAGCCGCGAGTCTAGTGGATGAGCATATTCATATTCCAATGAGAGGTATGGTTGAATCTTTGAATGTATCAGTTGCAGCTTCGGCATTACTATTTGAAGCACTAAGACAACGTCAAGTAGCCAATCTAATTCCTGAGTCTGGAGAAGGTATGAACGAAGAAACATACAAAAACAAGATCTTCGAGTGGGCTTATCCCGAAGTTGCTAAATGGTGCAAAAGTAAAGGCAAAAAATATCCAGAACTTAATGAAAAAGGTGAAATCATCGATGATCTTCCAAGAACAGAAAAAATGAGATATTAAATTCAAATCTCAAGTATGAGTTAATCTTTAATACTAGTTTCACTTATAAATTTTTCTAAGCCTTCTCCAATAAAAGATAGTCCCAAAACTAAAACGAACATAGCCATCCCAGGATAGATAGCTGTCCACCAGATACCAGTAGGCAATGCAACTAATGCCATATTCAGATCACTTCCCCATTCTGGTATATTCTCAGGAAGACCTAAACCAAGAAAGCCCAATCCCCCAAGAACCAATACAGCATCTGCAGCATTAAGTGTTAAGACAACAGGGATAGAGGTAAGAACATTTTTAAGAAGGTACTTTCTTATCACCCACAAAGGGGATGCTCCCATTGATATGGCCGCCTCGATATAAAGTTCTGATTTAACCTGTGAAGTCTGGTTTCTAACAAGACGAAAATATTGAGGAATATAAACGACACACAATGCTATTGAAGCATTCAATATGCCTCTCCCCAATAAAAATGCCATCACCACAGAAAGAAGGAGGACAGGAATGGTGTAAAGGGTATCCATAAAAAGCACCAAACCCCTATCCCAAAGACCACCAATGTAGCCACTTAAAAGTCCCAAAGGTATTCCTACTAGAACAGCGAGAGATACAGCCACAAAAACGACCTGTAACGCGACTCCACTTGCAGCCAAAGTTCTAATACAAACATCTCTACCTAGTCGATCTGTTCCACACCAGTGATCTATTGATGGAGCTGAAAAAATCGGATTCCCTAACCCAAATTCACCATTAGGTACAATCTTTAAAGAAATTAATAGTGGCATAAAAATAGAGATGCCTATATATACGGATAAAATTATCAACCCAGCGAACAATAATCGTGTAGACAAGTTCTTTTGTCTTAAAAAATCTCTCAGATTCAATGCTCAAATAATAAGACCTAATTAAATTTAGCTGTAAAAGGTAGAAATAAAAAAATAAATTGCTTAAATGAATGAACACATACAACTTAAGATGCATTTAAAAAATGATGGTCTCACCGTAGGTGAGCTCTCAATAACCATTGCAGCATTAATAATTATAGGTTTGGTATGGACAAACCTGATCAGAGACAAAGGGGATCAGGAAGTCTCAATGTTTATAAATAATTCAAATGAAATAAGCTATCTAAAACAAACATAGATCATAAAAATATCTATTAATCATTATTTAATTTCAAGACGGCCATAAAAGCCTCTTGGGGAACATCTACTTTTCCCATTGATTTCATTCGTTTTTTTCCCTTTGCCTGTTTCTTTAACAATTTCTTTTTTCTTGAAATATCGCCCCCGTAACACTTGGACAAAACATCTTTTCGTAATGCACTAATACTTTCACTTGCAATAATTCGACTCCCAATAGAAGCCTGTAAAGGAATCTTAAATTGCTGTTTAGGAATAAGTTCTTTTAATTTCTCAACAAGTCCTTTCCCTACACCATAAGCATTATCTTTATGCACAATTGTCGTTAAAGGATCAGCTCGCTCTGAATTAATTAAAACATCTAATCTGACTAAATCATTTTCTCTATAACCAATCAAATGATATTCCATAGAAGCATATCCCTTAGTTCTACTTTTCATCTGATCAAAGAAATCAGTGACAACTTCAGCTAGTGGTATTTCATAAATAAGAGTGACTCGATCAGTTGTTATGTACTTCATATCGATAAAGTCTCCTCTTCGATCCTGGCAAAGTCCCATCAAAGTTCCGTTGTAGTCATTAGGAGCATAAATTTCCATTCGGACATAGGGTTCTTCTATAGTTTCACGTTTTTGAGGGTCTGGAAGTGTAGCTGGGTTATCGATCATCAAAACTTCTCCATCAGTCATTTTCACTTTATAAATAACTGAGGGTGCAGTAACAATTAAATCCAAATCATATTCGCGTTCTAAACGCTCTTGAACAATTTCCATATGCAATAAACCTAAGAATCCACAACGAAAGCCAAATCCCATTGCACTACTTGTTTCAGGCTCATATTTCAATGCAGCATCGGATAGCTGTAATTTGTCTAGAGCCTCTCTTAGATCTGGATATTGATCTGCATCAGTGGGAAACAACCCGCAAAAAACCATTGGTTTGGCTTCGATATAACCTGGCAAAGCTTCATCAGCAGGTCTATCTTGCAACGTGATCGTATCCCCGACTCTTGCATCAGCGACTGCTTTGATTGATGCAGCTAAATATCCAACTTCACCTGAATGAAGAGAATTTACTTTTACTTGATCAGGAGCCATTACACCTATTTCATCTAACTCATAACTTTTTTTACTAGCCATAAGTAAAACCTTGTCTTTCTTACTTATGCCACCACTCATGATTCTGAAATAGACAATCACCCCTCTGTAAGGGTCGTAATAAGAATCAAAGATAAGTGCTTTTGTAGCTTGATCAGCATTATCTTTTGGAGAAGGTATTCTATCTACAACTGCTTGCAGTATGTCTGGAATACCAACTCCTGTTTTAGCAGAACATGAAATTGCCTTAGAGGTATCTAAACCAATAATTGATTCAATCTCATTTTTAATTTTCTCAGTATCAGCACCAGGTAAATCAACTTTATTGAGAACAGGAATAATTTCTAAATCATTTTCCAAGGCGAGATAAACATTAGCTAAAGTTTGAGCTTCAACTCCTTGACTAGCATCAACAACCAGCAAGGCACCCTCACAAGCCTGCAATGATCGACTCACCTCATATGAAAAGTCAACATGACCAGGCGTATCAATCAAATTCAGGACATATTCCTCTCCATTATCAGCTTTATAATTCATCCGCGCAGCCTGTAATTTTATAGTTATGCCTCTCTCTCGCTCAAGATCCATATTGTCCAAGAATTGTTCTTGCATGTCTCTAGAAGAGACAGTACCAGTGTCCTGAAGAAGCCTATCTGCCAAGGTTGATTTGCCATGGTCAATATGAGCAATTATGCAGAAGTTCCTCAGGCGAGAAATGGGCACATTAGTCATATGAAAACGATTAAAGGAACAAGGTCTTCATTTATCAATTCAACTCTTAACAAAGATTAAATATAACTCACCAATACGAGAATTTTAAATTAATTTAAGCAAGAAATCGTTTCTTTTGCGAATTGCCAAAAGTGCTTCTTGATTTGAATTAATATCAGTTCCAATACTTGGAAAAAGCTCTAACATTTTATTTTTCCATTTACTTGATTTCATTTTTTCCTTCCAGCACCGGTTTAAAACTTCAACCATAATTGTTACTGCTGTGCTTGCGCCAGGGGAAGCGCCAAGCAAAGCAGCCAAGGATCCATCTGATGAAGTAACTACTTCTGTCCCCATTTTTAAAACACCACCTTTAGAGGTTTGTTTGATTATTTGAACACGTTGACCAGCAATTGAAAGCTTCCAATCATTAGGAGAGACCGTAGGAAGAAATCTTTTTAAGGTTTCTATTCGATCTTCATTTGTTTGTCTTAATTGATTAAGTAAGTATTTTCCCAGATCTATATTGTCGAAACCTGCTTGCAACATAGAGAAGATATTAGTTGTTTTGATAGATCTAAACAAATCTAATTTTGATCCATATTTTAAAAAATTTGAACTAAATCCTGCAAAAGGACCAAATAAAAGAGATCTTTTTCCTTCTATCCATCTTGTGTCTAAGTGTGGAACAGACATTGGTGGTGCTCCAACTGCTGCATTTCCATAAACCTTTGCATTATGTGTTTTTGTTGATTTTTCCTCATCACAAATCAACCATTTGCCGCTGACAGGGAACCCTGCATATAACAATCCTTCTGGTATTCCAGATTTTTGCAAAAGAGACAAAGCTCCTCCCCCTGCCCCAAGGAAAATAAACTTTGATCTAACAATTCTATTTTTTTTTGCTCCTTTTAAAGATAAATACCAATCTCCCTCACTATCTTGTTGAAGATTTTCCACATTTGTAGAGTAGTTAATTTCTATAGATTTTGCCCCTTCAATTTGATTGATATATGAGCGAGTTAAATTACCAAAATCAATATCAGTTCCTCTTTTAATTCTTGTCGCAGCAATTTTTTCACTCTGTTTCCTACCATCCATAATCAATGGAATCCAATCTTTTAATTGACCATGATCCTTTGTGAATTCCATTTGTGAAAAAGAGACATGAGAACTAAGTTCAGAGAACCTTTTCTCAAGCAATGAAATATCTTTATCTCCAAAGACAAGGCTAATGTGCGGCAATTTATTTAAAAAAGTTTTTGGCATCAATTTCTCTTTTTCTGCCAAAGATGCCCAAAACTCTAAGCTTTGCTCAAAGGATTTATTTATTTCAAAAGCCTTGGCAGTATTAAGAGAGCCATCCTCTTTAATTGGAGTGTAATTAAGCTCACAGTTAGCGGCATGTCCTGTACCAGCATTATTCTTTGCGCAGCTACTTTCCAAACCAGCCGAAGATAATCTTTCAACAACCAGCAATCGTAAATCTGGATCAAGCTCATGCAGAAGTACTGCAAGAGTTGAGCTCATAATTCCTGCACCTACTAATATTGCGTCATATGTATTTTCTGAATCTGAGGCAATGGTATTAAACAAAATCTTTATCAAGATTACATACAGACTATCCTGCAATTAACTAAGCTAAGCAAAATTAAATTAAGTAAACCGAAATGAGCGATGAAACTCTTGCACTGACGACAGAAAACGTCGAAAAGGTTCTTGATGAATTAAGACCATTTCTCATGGCTGATGGAGGCAATGTAGAGATAGCTGAAATAGATGGACCAATCGTCAAAGTTAGACTTCAGGGAGCTTGCGGAAGTTGCCCGAGTAGCACTATGACTCTAAAAATGGGTATTGAAAGAAAGCTGAGGGAAATGATTCCAGAGGTTAGCGAGGTAATACAAGTTTTATAAATTAACATTCCTGTTAACCTTTATTATTTAATTTAGAGAACTTAATTCTCTTTTAATTGCAGACTTATAATTAAGACAATCCAATGGAAGTCCATTATAAATGAGATAACCAATTGGAGCCATTAGTCCAACTGTAAAAATAAGGTTAGATACTTCTAAACCTACATTTCTTAGCAAAAAAGTTATTCCATAAATACCTAAAAGATAGACATGCATAATCAAAAATTGTTTAGTATTTTGAACAGGCCATCTAAAGATAGAACCTAAGAAAAACAAAACACCTTTCATCACTCTTATTTATAGTTGAATAATCATACATAATCTTTAATCATTTTCACCAATGAATATGTATCTAAAGATGAAAAATGATGTATCAATTAATTTTTAAATTTTGATTTATTTAGAGAATATTCTTTTTTAAGTTTTCTCATTCTTCTTGACCATATAAATGTCGCAATAACAACCCATAGAAAGAAGCCACACAAAGCAAGAAGGCTAGCTGTGTAATTCATGAAAAGAAGTGATTTAAAAAGTTAGAATCGAAGTCTTTTGAAGCCAATAAAGTCCTACTGCTATTGACAAGCCTCCAATTGACCTCATCAAAAAAGGATAAAAGTTTTTATTAGCTTTTTTAGCAGCAAATGATATCCCTAAAACAACACATCCCATCGCAAAAACAGACCCAATTAAATATGAAAAGAGATAAACCAAAGCACCATTAAAAGAAAGAGCAAAGGCAGGTATAACTGCCAGAAGATGATTTGTCCCTGCAAAACCATGAAGGACCCCTATTCCAGTAGCGGCATGAGTATGGCTTCTAAGGAAACTATTACCAAAAGAATGAAAGTGAAAATGCTGATGAGGCATTCCATTCTCATGTTCATGTTTATGAATATGAATGTTGACTCTTAGAGAAGTCCTAATGGCGAAACCTCCAATAATCAAAAGAGTTATTCCAACAAGAATCTCAGCAAAATCAGACGTTTTTCCAATATCAATAAAGTCTTTAGCAACAATCCCAACTAAAGAGAGGATCAAAACACCTGCAGAATGCCCTACTCCCCATGCCAATCCATCTTTCAATGCAACTCTTGGTTTTGTTATCGCTGATGGAGCCATTGCAACCATATGATCTGGTCCGCTTATGACATGAAGAGCTCCTAACCCAAAACCTGTGACAATACTATCTAACATAAAAACCGACTTTTCTTAAAGCTTTCTATTAAATACAGTTTAATATAACGAACATATATTATTACCTTTAATAAAATATTGTTGATACTATATCTAAGTAAAGTAATAGATATAAAATTAAATTAGATATCTTACTTAAAATATTTTGTCGTAATTTTTGCTAATATGCTAAAGCTAGATTCTTTAATTTTTAAGAAATATTGTCTTTTTGAAGTTTCCCAGACATCTCATATGCCTCTGAACTTCCACCATGTCCATGGGCAATACCTAATTCATGCATTTTTGCGTGTTCATCAATAGTATCTCTGAGCTCTTTAGAGCCTGAGCCAAATGTTGAATAAACTCCATAGGCTACTGAGCCTGCTAGCAAAACAACTATTCCGCCTATGAGCATCAATAAAGTTGGATCAGTAGTTGAAGTTTCCATTGGTATTAATTATTTCAAATAATTCTACTGTATGAACACTGTTATCGAGAGCTTCAAATGGAAACTAGTTAAATTGGCCTATTATATTCTTTGAGTTTATTAATCAAAAAGTCAAAAAACTATTTTTAATTAACTGATTTTCAAATGATAAACATTTTAGAAAATAATTGATATTGAATAATTTTTAAATATATAAATGAATTTGTATATCCTTAAAATATTTACTTATATGTTATTAGAGAGTCGAATTGTAAGCTAAAAGCCCGAAGAAACCCAATATCAAAAGAATACTAGCAATCCTGCTAAAAGTTATAGGACCAAAATCAATTTTCATTTCAAGACTGAATCATTACATACATATTAATATAAAAAACGGCAAAAAGTGAACAAGTTTAAATAGAAATATGATTTTTACTATTTGCCCAATAGCACCGAAATCTAATTTCTATTCACTCTTTTGATTATCAACTTCCAAATGATGCTCATAAGCGTCAATCTCTTTCTCACTTTTTTTTATTTGCCCATCGAACATAACCACCCATTCTTGAGCTTTGATTTTTTGGTCTTTTTTGATACTCATAAACTAATTAAAATTAAAATCCATCATACTTTAATACCATGTTTTTTGATTTAAAATCCCCACATAAAATATTTAAAAAATGCTAGGCGTTAAGGTTGACATAAATAGAAAACATCATCAAATTGGTAAGTCAGGGGAAAAAAGATATTCTTAGTTACAACAACTAAAAGTTAGAAGATATGTCACCAATATTGTTCAAAGACAATATGCCCGCCCTACAAAATAAAGCCTATTTTAATTATGGAGGTCAAGGTCCGCTCCCAAGTCAATCATTAAATGCAATAACTTCGAGCTGGCAAACAATTCAAAACTTAGGTCCATTTACAAATAATGTTTGGCCATACATTACTAAAGAATTCATAACTACGAAAAATCTTATAGCGGAGATTTGCGCTATTCATCCTAAGAGAATTGCCTTTACTGAAAATGTCACCTCCGGATGTGTTTTACCTTTACTAGGACTACCATTTTTTGATTGTGATAATTTATTACTTAGCGATTGTGAGCATCCTGGGATAGTCGCAGCATGTAAAGAGCTCGCTCGGAAAAAGAATCTAACAATCACAATACTACCCGTATCAAAAATATGTAATGGTGACGACAAGAAAAATGAGACGTATAAAATAATACTTAAATTAATAGATGAACATATACAAAAAAATACAAAGCTCGTTGTCCTCTCACATCTCCTTTGGAATACAGGACAAATTATGCCAATTGAGCTTATCTCAAAAAGGCTTAAAGATCATTCAAGCAAACCATATTTATTAGTTGATGCTGCTCAAAGTTTTTGTCATGTTCCAATCAAAGGTGCTTGTGAGAATGCTGACATCTATGCTTTTACCGGACATAAATGGGCTTATGGGCCTGAGGGACTTGGAGCTGTTGCTCTCTCAACAAGAGTTTTAGAAGAATCAAGCCCAACATTAATTGGGTGGAAAAGCTTAAAAGCTGAAGAAGGAATCTATATCAACAATAAAACACCTTTTCATTCTGATGGAAGACGTTTTGAGATAGCGACTTCTTGTGTCCCACTTTTAGCTGGCCTCAGAACCTCTCTAAACATGTTAAAAAATGAAGGAAGTGAGACTGAGCGATTTAATAAGATTAAAAACCTCAGCGCTGTCCTGTGGGAGAAACTAAACCAAATCAAAAATATTGAACTTGTTTTAAATAGTCCGCCACCTTCAGGGATTATAAGTTTTACTGTTGATGGAAACAATTCTCCTGAGGAGATCGTCAACTACCTTGGTCAACAGAATTTATGGATAAGAGTTCTCGAAGATCCGAAATGGCTTCGTGCTTGCGTTCATATCACTACAGATTTAAACGAGATTAATAATCTTGTTGTTGGTCTAAAAAATTTTATTTCGACTAAAGAGGCTATGTAAAAGCCTTTCTTAAGGACAATGCTTTTCTCGCTTGTTCACGATCATCAAAATAAATTGTCTGATCTTTTAGAATTTGATAATCCTCATGACCTTTCCCTGCGATTAAAACAACGTCGTTTTCCATGGCTTTTGCTATTGCCAGTTGAATTGCTGTAGATCTCTCTGGCTCAACAGAAATTTCAGAATCAAAAGTTATACCTTTTTCAATATCTTTAATAATTACGCTTGGGTCTTCTTGCCGAGGATTATCAGATGTCACAACTACATAATCTGCAAACTTAGCAGCAACTTCCCCCATCTTAGATCTTTTTCCTTTATCTCTATTACCACCACAACCAAAAACACAAATTAATTTTTTTTTCGTCAATGATCTCGATGCGACTAAAGCATTTTTCAAGCCATCCGGTGTATGCGCATAATCTACTATCACTAGTGGATAGCCGTCTTTCACTGTAAATCCATCCATATTTATCAATTGCATTCTCCCTGGCACTCCAGGAAACTTGTTCAAAGCTGCCAAAAGATCATTTAATGGGAGTCCCCTTTGAACTAGAATTCCTATTGCTTGCAAGATATTCATTAAATTAAAATCACCTATTAGTGGTGAAAAAAAGTTTTCTACTCCAAAGGGCGTATGCAATTTTCCCTTATATCCATCTTGCATAATTTGGAGATTACTAATATATAAATCTGGTTTCTTTCTCATTTGAGAGTTCTCTTTTAATGAGCATGTCCAACATTTTTTGTTTAGCTCTTTTGCTAATATTGCACCCCATTTATCGTCTATATTAACTACTGACCTAGGACCATCATCTTCTATTAGATGTGTTCGGAACAGACTAGCTTTAGCCTCAAAATAAGATTCCATTGAATCGTGATAATCTAAATGGTCTCTTGAAAGATTTGTAAATATTGCCCCACTAAAATGACAACCAGCGACTCTGTTCTGAGATAAAGCATGTGAACTTACTTCCATTGCGGCATATTCAACTCCTGCCTGAACAGCTTTACTAAGTTGAGCCTGCAAAGGAACAGCAAAAGTAGTCGTATATTTTGAAGTCTCCTCATAGTTGGGCCATCGATTAATTAATGTTCCAAACAAAGCGGATGGATGGCCAAGCGAAGCAGTCAAAAATTCAATTAAAAATGATGTGGTCGTTTTACCGTTTGTACCAGTAACACCTATCAAACAAATCTCACTAGATGGTTTACCCCAAAAATCTGCAGCTAATTTGCCCATAAAGAGTGATACAGGATCAGGGATGATAACTACTGGGTCTTCATTAGTTGGTGGATTCAAAAGAGATGCATTTTTACTTATAATGGCTGCACAAGCACCTCTCTCAATTGCTTTTGCCCAATAAATCCCTCCATCAACTTGTGCACCGTCTAAACCTAAGAACAAATCACCTTTTTCGATTTCCCTAGAATCACATGAAAGATTTTTTATTTCTGGATTCGCTAGGCCTGAAGGGACTTGAACATCAATTGCCTTCAATAAAGTGTGCAGATAACGCGACAAAACAAACCTCTGATGATGAAAAATCAATGAAGGATCATTTCAAGTATAAAAAGATCTGCATAAATTTCAGCACAAAATAAATCTACTTACGATTCAGTAATTAAAAAGAAATCTAATCTTTTTTATAAAATAATTTTATTGATACAAGCAATAAATTATTTTTTCTCTTTGAAATCAAGAAAGTAGTTTTATAAAAAGAGGAATTGATTATTTCTTAAACTGTTTTGTAAAAAATATTCAAATTCTTTTGTATCCAAGATAAAAGCATGTCTTCCTTTAAACGTGGAGAGACTCGGGGTAATTCAACCTTTTTTAATAATCTAGTTGAGTCAAGAACTAATACTGGGACCTCATTTGTATACTTCATATGAATATCTAAAGAAACTTTCTTACTATCTATATCGACAATGGAAAGAGCAATAGAAGGGTTTAAATTTTCTAGACATACATTAGACAATTTTTTTTCAAGTGTTTGACACAAGCAACAACCTTTACGTGTATATAAAATCAATAACTCTGAGATCATTTTTCTGGAACTGGGTCACACCCACAAGGAGTAAAAGGATGACATTTGCTTAACCTTTTCAAAGTCAGCCAACCACCTCTCCAAGGACCATGTTTATTAACGGCTTCTATCCCATAAGCGCTGCAACTAGGGATAAATCGACAACTCGGGCCAAACAATGGTGAAATCCACTTCTGATAAAAGGAAATCAAACTAACAAAAACAAATGCAATGGCTTTATTGATCTTTGTAAGCATCTTTATATAGAATAATGAACTGGTGAATAAAGGGTCCATGGATTTACTTCCAGAATACCTTTACCAGTAAACATTTCTAAATTAAACCCTATGTCTAGATACCGCGGACCTCGTTTGAGGATCACGCGTCGCTTGGGAGACCTACCTGGTCTCACCCGGAAGGCCGCAAAAAGGTCTCATCCCCCAGGTCAGCACGGCCAAGCCCGTCGCAAGCGCTCTGAATACGCGATCCGACTCGAAGAAAAGCAAAAACTTCGATTCAACTATGGTATTTCTGAACGCCAGCTTGTTCGCTATGTAAAGAAAGCTCGTGCTCAGGAGGGTTCCACTGGAACAAATCTCTTAAAGCTTCTGGAAAACAGGCTGGATAATGTTTGTTTTAGACTTGGATTTGGCCCTACAATCCCAGGTGCAAGGCAGCTAGTAAACCATGGACATGTAACTGTTAATGGCAGGATCACTGACATTGCAAGTTACCAATGCAAGGCCGGAGATGTTATTGCTATTAGAGATAGCAAAGCTAGTAAGCAATTGGCTCAAGCCAACTTAGAGTTCCCAGGTCTTGCAAATGTTCCTCCACACCTTGAGCTTGATAAAACCAAACTCTCGGCAAAGATATCTGCAAAGACAGATAGGGAATGGGTTGCTATTGAAATTAATGAATTGTTAGTTGTTGAGTATTATTCAAGAAAGGTATAAACATACATAAAGCTTCTTTCTCATTAAATTTAATTATGGAGCCCCTTTTTTTAGGGGCTTTTTCATGTTTTTCTATAGCCTATAGAAAAACAACTCAAAGGATATGGGATCAGCAAAAAGAGACAAGGAGTTCAGTACTGGAGTAAACACGAGAGTCATTCATCACAAAGAAAATTTTTCTGAAGAGACCGGATCAATAATGCCTCCAATCTTCCCAACCTCAACGTTTGTTCATGGTAATGAGAAAGGCTTTGACTACACTCGTTCAGGAAATCCAAATTTTCGAATTCTTGAATCAGTTTTGTCTGATCTTGAAGAATGTCAGTTCGCAAGTGTATTTAGTTCTGGAGTAGCTGCAATTACTGCAATAGTCTCCTCTCTTCAGGCTGGAGACATAATCCTTTGTGAGGAGAACCTTTATGGGTGTACGGTGAGATTATTTGAACAAGTTTTTAATCGTTTTGGATTAAAAACTCAATGGATAGATTTTACCAAGTCCAATTTTCAAGAAGTCATTTCAAATCACAAACCCGCAATGATTTGGATCGAAAGTCCAACCAACCCACTTCTTAAAATTATTGATATTGAGGGGATTTGTCATTTCTCAAAAAAAATGCAAATTCCTGTTGTTGTAGACAATACTTTTGCAACACCTCTATTACAAAAACCTCTTAAGCTTGGAGCGACCTTATCTTTAACTAGCACGACCAAGTATATCAATGGTCACTCAGATGCACTTGGAGGTGCAGTATGTACCGAGAGTACCGTATGGAGAGACAAGCTAATTTTTGCCCAAAAAGCTCTTGGCTTAAATCCTTCTCCTTTTGATTGCTGGCTTATTACTAGGGGGATAAAAACTCTTCCACTTCGCTTAGAAAAACAAATAAAGAATGCATCTAAAATAGCTAATCAATTAGCCGATAATCCAGCAATAAAATCAGTTCGATATCCCTTCAGGAGTGATCATCCACAATGTAAATTAGCTCAAAAGCAAATGGCTATGGGAGGAGCAATTGTTACTGCCACAGTTAACGCAACTCAAGCCCAGACTTTTTCATTTTGCAAAAGTCTTAATTACTTCAAAATGGCAGAAAGTCTCGGGGGAATTGAAAGCCTTGTTTGCCACCCAGCAACAATGACACACGCTTCAGTTTCAAAAGAAAGAAAATTAAAGATTGGAATTACTGATTCACTTATTCGATTTTCCGTCGGATGTGAAGATATTGAGGACTTAAGTGCCGATTTAAATCAAGCATTGGGAAACATCTCTTGACTGAAAGAAATTTACTAAATGATCCTTGCTGGAGTGCTAAAGACTTAGGGGAACCTCTCCCAAGTCGGCCACATGCCGTATCTGTTGCCTTACCTAGATGGAAAGATGTAATCGCCTACGAAGAGAAGGTTCCATCCTGTATAAATTCATTAAAAACAATTTACCCTAGATTCGGATTTCATCCTTTCGTTGCTGAAGTAGCCAGGAAATCACTTGCATTTCATGGTGAATCTCAGCAAAGTAGTTGGCCTTATCCCAATAGAGCTTCTGCATTAAGTGCGCAACAATATTGTCATCGAAAATATTCTGATTGTTCTTCAAAAATAAAAGATTTTCTGGGTATTTCCTGTCTAATTGTTGACCAAAGGAGTTCTCCTTCAGCAAAAGCCTTCTGGCAACATACTGGTCTTGGATTATCGTCACGTGAAGCGGCAATTGCGCTTGGAAAAGAGAAAAAGCCCTCCTCTTCTGATGGTCATTGCGCTCGAGATGAACTTCTTAATCGTTTAGCAAATATATATAATTGTGATAGTAGACTAATACGACTACATCGATCAGGGATGGCTGCCTTAACGACTATCCTTTCAGCGATTAAATGTATTAAAGGAAATTCTTCGACGCTTCAAATAGGCTTCCCATATGTTGATGTACTTAAACTTCCTCAAATAATATTCCAAGGAAGCGATCTCATCGTCAAAACAACATTAAGTCATATAAAAGAAGAGCTAGATAAAAGGAGTCCAGCAGCATTAATCATAGAAATACCTAGTAATCCTCTATTGCAATGTGTTGACCTCATATCTATTTCAAAATTAGCTCAAGAAAAAAACATCCCAATAATTGTTGACGACACCATCGGTTCCTCTCTAAACGTTCATCTGACTCCATATGCAGATGTGGTTTTCAGCTCACTTACAAAAAGTTTTGCTGGAAGAGGAGATATTCTTGCTGGCAGTACTGTCATAAGTCCTTACTCCAAATGGGGAAAGGACTTAGCTGAGATCATCCCTAAAGTTGCATTATCTACCCTATCTGATTCAGATGCTATCGAGCTAGAAAAGACTAGTCGAGACGTAAAGGATCGCTTAACAAGGCTAAACATTTCTTGCTTAAAGCTGAAAGAAAAATTAGAAACAAAAAAAGAAATTTCAAAAGTTTTGCATCCACAATTTTGTAAAAATTTTAATTCTCTATTAAAAAAGGGAGGAGGTTATGGATGTCTATTATCGTTTGTACTTAAAGGAGGAATTGAAGAATCAAAAAGAGTTTATGATTCGTTAAGAGTAAGCAAAGGACCAAGTTTAGGTACAAATTTTACATTGGTCTGTCCATATGTTCAGTTGGCACATTTTAAAGAATTAAAATGGGCTGAAAGTTGTGGGGTCTCAGAACACTTATTAAGAGTGTCTGTAGGTCTAGAGAATGAAGATGAATTATGGTCAAGATTTAATTCAGTAATATAAAAAAATCACTAATAAAGATTATCCAAATAACCAATTACCTAGATTTTTATATAGATTTATAGCATTAGTTAATTAAGTCATTTCTAAAATGTCAAGAATCTATGAAGACAATAGTTTTGCTATTGGTCATACACCATTGGTGAAACTTAATTCGATCACAAAAAACGCAAAAGCGACAGTACTTGCAAAGATAGAAGGCCGTAACCCTGCCTACAGTGTCAAATGCAGAATAGGAGCAAATATGATCTGGGATGCCGAAAAGAAAGGTTTACTCAATAAAGATAAAGTTATTATTGAACCAACATCTGGAAACACTGGAATAGCCCTCGCATATACAGCCGCTGCGAGAGGTTACAAATTAATCCTCACGATGCCTGAGTCCATGTCAATTGAACGTAGGAGGATGATGGCTGTTCTTGGTGCTGAATTAATACTTACTGAAGCAGCGAAAGGGATGCCTGGAGCCATTGCGAAAGCAAAGGAAATAGCAGATAGCGACCCAAAAAAATACTTCATGCCAGGACAATTTGATAATCCAGCCAATCCAGAAATACATTTCAAAACTACAGGTCCTGAAATTTGGGATGATACAGATGGCCAAATTGATGTTTTAGTCTCTGGCGTCGGGACAGGTGGAACAATTACAGGTGTTTCTCGTTTCATAAAGCAAGAAAAAAATCATTCATTATTATCTGTTGCCGTAGAGCCCACTCATAGCCCAGTAATAACTCAAACTCTCAATGGAGAAGAAGTCAAACCCGGCCCTCACAAAATCCAAGGAATTGGAGCTGGGTTTATTCCTAAAAACCTTGACTTATCCGTAGTCGATCAAGTTGAGCAAGTCTCTAATGATGAGTCTATTGCAATGGCATTACGTTTAGCACAAGAAGAAGGTCTACTAGTTGGCATTTCATGTGGTGCAGCTGCAGCTGTGGCTTTAAGGCTGGCAGAAAAAGAAGAGTTCTCAGGGAAGACAATTGTTGTAGTTCTACCTGACCTTGCCGAAAGATATATCTCATCCGTAATGTTTGAAAATGTTCCTACAGGCGTTATAAAAGAACCATCATTAGCTTGACTTTTGAGTTAATACAACTGACTCCGGTGTTATCAACATAGCGTCTCCATAAGAAAAAAATCGATATTTGTTAGAGATAGCATGTTTATAAAGTTTCAACATACGTTCGCGACCAATTAGAGCGCTAACTAAAAGTAATAGGGAACTTTTAGGTAAGTGAAAATTAGTGAGCAATCCATCAATTACGGAAAATTTAAATCCTGGTTTAATTACCAAATTTACTTTACCCGTATACGGCTTCAAGGCGCCTCGTCCTGAAAGGAATGCAGCCTCAAGCGCTCTCACACTTGTAGTACCAACAGCAAAGACTTTTCCACCGTCTTCTCTACAATTAGTTATGGCTTTTATGGTTTCTTTCGTAACCTCTATCCACTCACTATGTAAATGCAGTTGAGATAGATCTTCTTTTTCTAATGGTCTAAAAGTTCCTAAGCCAACATGCAAAGTGATTTGTGCAATTCTAACACCTCTGATTTTTAAAATTTCTATAAGTTCATCACTTAGATGCAAGCCCGCTGTGGGAGCAGCTATAGCTCCTGGCTTCGAGGCAAATCTAGTCTGATATCTTTCCTCATGCTCACTAGATTTATCTTTATCTATATAGGGAGGTAAAGGGACTTCGCCATATAAATCAAGTAAATTTTCCATTTCGATCCTACTAGTATACTCATTAGGGAATTGAATAATTCGTCCACCTGTACTCTCATCTGTATCAATAACCTTTAAACATAAAGAATCATTTGAAGAATTATCCAACCATAATTGATCACCTCTTCGCATACGTCTAGCAGGACGTCCTAAGCATAGCCATTGGCCATTTCCCCTTGGTTCCATTATCAACAATTCAGCTAAACCTCCTCCTGATAATCGAATATTTAATCTTGCCTTGATCACTCGGGTATTATTGACAACCAAAAGATCACCAGTCTTCAAGATATCCTTTATATCCCATATTTTTGCATGAACAAGGTTTAAAGACTCATCCAGCCCATCTTTAACGATCATCAATTTAGCATCATGCCTACTCTCTGTAGGTGATTGAGCAATTAAATCATTTGGCAAATCATAGTTATAGGAGCTTAAAAGATTATCTTTTTGATCTAACACATCAAATCAGATTAAAGTAAGAAAAAATCACTTGTGGTTCGACTAATTAAATCTCAAGACGAGAGGCTATAAGGGTTGTTTTCGATTAAGTAAGTCAAATCCTTCAGGAATAGTGCGCCATCAGCCCCATAGATCACTCTGTGATCAGCGGTAAGATTTACTTGCATCTGTTTTTTGATTGAAATCGAACCATCTTTTGAAGCAACAACTTTAGGCAAGGAAGCTCCAACCGCTAAAATCGCTCCAGTCCCTGGGGGCAGAATTGCATCAAAACGATCAACACCAAACATACCTAGATTAGAGAGTGTAAAGGTGCCACTGCTATATTCTTGAGGTTCTAATTGCTTATTCCTCGCACGCTTAACAAGATCTGCCCATTGTAGGGATAAATCAGAGAGGCTGGTCTTGTCAGCATTTTGCAGCACTGGAGTTATCAACCCTCCGTCCTCCATCGCAACTGCAACGGCTACATTTATTTGAGAAGGATAGGCAATCCCCTCAGAACTAAAAGCTGCATTCACCTGGGGATGCCTAGCTAGGCTTAAACCAACTGCTTTAGCAAGTAAAGCAGTCATAGTTACTCCATTAGGTTTAACTTGTTTATAAAAAAGATCCAATTCATCAGTAAGAATTGAATATCCGACTCTGAAACAAGGAGTATTTAAGCTTTCCTCCATGTTCCGATTTACAGCATGTTGAAGAGTATTGAATGGAATTGTTTCCCCTCTGGATCCAAAACTTTTTCCTGGAGCAGGTGGATTGCCGGAGTCAACAGATTTTTTTTCTATGCGAGGCACGTCAGAAGCAATTTTGGCTGGAGCATTACTTTCGGCAATCCAAGGAACACTTATGGGTTGCCCTTTTGCACTTTGAACATCCTCAGCTTGTATCCGTCCATGAGGTCCTGAGCCCCTAACAGTTGCTAAATCGACTCCCATTTGAGAAGCAAGTTTTTTAGCTCTCGGGGAGGCAACTATTCGACCATCATTTAAAAACTGAGCCTGATTTACAGAGGATTCTGAAACAAGAGGCGCAGGAGATGCCTTTGCAATTACTGTTGCTTTAGGAGAGTCAACAGAGACTTGTTTTTCTTGAACTTGAGAAGATGAACTTTCTTTTTCTTGACTTGCTGATTGAGGAGAGGGAGAAGGTGCATTAGCTTGAACCGCTGCTATCTCATCTACGGTTTCAACAATCAATCCAATTGTCTCTCCAACAGGCGCAGAGCTTCCTGCAGGCATCACAATCGAAGCAAGAAAACCATCTTGAAAAGACTCAACATCCATGTCAGCTTTATCTGACTCAACAACTAAAACCGACTCACCTCTCTCAACTTTATCTCCAGGTTTTTTTAGCCACTCAACTATTTTTCCTTCGGTCATTGTTGAACTTAAAGCAGGCATAAAGATGTCATGAGTGGCCATAATTCGTTCCTATTCCATTTATGGAGAGTTTGTAGCAAGGCTTCAAAATTTTCTATCTAGAAGCTTTGCAAGTATCAATACATACCAATGTTAGTTCTACATGAGTGTCCTTACAACGATAGTTTTTTTTATGTGGATTTCTTCTTAATATCAAAAATTATTTTTTGTATAAATTACTGTTTTGCCAACTTTCAATCCGGATCAATTTTCTCTACTACGCCATCTCTGACCAAAATGCTCACACCCATTTTACTTACTAAGTTGTCACCAACTTTTAAATCACAAAAACTATCAATTTGTCCTTGCTCGACGATTTGTTCCATTTCTAACTCACGAACTTGTGATTGCTGTGACAGTAGATTTCTTTTTTGTTCTTCAAATTCTGCTCTTTTAGAAGCAACTTGGGTCTGTACTTGAGCTACTTGCTCTTGAACTCTTGGGTCAAGTGGATTAGAGCTCTGACGCCTAATACCATCAACAATTTGTTGTCCCTCTTTTTCTAATTCACCAAGTTGCTGATCTATTGCTGAAATTGCATTACTTAATTCTCGCTCAGCCTCCTCTTTCCATGAAGGTGTTACAACTGCTCTAACTGTTATTGAACGTTTTATAGAAATTGAGTCCACCTGATCAAAAAATTATGATTCGATCAATAGACTCTCAACAAAAGATAGTATTGGTCAATTTAATTGGCCAAACAAACAAATTACAAATCATATATTTCATTTACAATTTTCAAATCACGTTGAATAATTTTTTCACGTTTTTGCTTAAGGGTTTGCGTTAACAAGCCATTTTCTATTGTAAATGGCTCTACTAGAGCAATTGCAAATAATCTCTCTTCTCTTCTAGATCCAAGACGATTTGCTAGAACTTTATTCATTTCCAATCTTAGAGATTGTCTTAATTCATAATTTTCAGAAGATAGCCCAAGAACAACTTGTAAATTCAACCCTCTTTCCGCTATCCATGCTTTTACGTTATCAATTCTTGGAACAATCAAAGCAGCAAGTTGTTTTTGATCTTGACCCAATAGCAAAGCCTGCTCAATCAATGGACTTGAAATTAAGGATTCCTCCAAAGGACCAGGCTCAATATTTTCTCCACTACTGAGCACAATTGTGTCTTTGGCTCTTCCAGTAAGGATTAAGGATCCATCAGAAAGCAACATCCCTAGATCGCCAGTATTAAACCAACCAGTAGCATCTAAAACCTTCTTAGATTCAGATCTTTTTCCTAAGTAACCAGACATTATTTGAGGACCACGAGCAAGAACCAAACCTTGTTGACGTAGCTTTTTTATTTGGAATGTTTCTGGATCTACAATCTTTATCTCAGTCTCTGGCAAAGGTTGACCAGCACCTCCACGTAAATTCCTCCAAGGTCTTCTACATGTGAGGACTGGACTAGTCTCCGTTAAACCATAGCCAACTAATAATTCAACACCTAAAGCTTCAAAGAAAGAATCAACATACGGAGCAATGGCACCTCCACCACTTATTGGGAATCTAAGTCTTCCTCCACAAATCTTGGTAAGGATTTTTGGCCATAAGTAAATAGAGGAAATTCTATGAATTGGGTAGCGAAAAATTATCTCTATAAAAGAGATAATTTGTTCTAAACTTGAAACACTCTCAATAGTTAAAAAATCAAGTTTTCTTCGTGCCAATTTATATGACTTACTATTAGAGATCGCACTTGTTATCAATATCTTTCTTAGCCTTGGCATTTTATTAACAGCATCCTCAAACCCTGTCTTTATTGACTCCCAAAGCCTTGGAACTGTTGCCATTACAATTGGCTTAACCCTAGGCAAATCGTCCTTTAGATGCCTAATTGATGTATAAGTTTGAGTACAACCACAAGAAAAAAAATAATATTCCGCACTACGTTCATATGAATGCCAAATTGGTAAAACACTTAATACTGGCGCTCCTGGCGAAGGGTTTGCTACGCAAGCAAGAGACCTTATTTGATGTAATAAATTAGAGTGTGTTAGCGGAACGCCTTTGGGCTTACCTGTCGTTCCAGATGTATATAAAATGGTTGCTATTCTTGCTGGTTGTCTCTCAATTATTTTCTCCTGTTCACTTACATTTACTGTATTCAATCCTTTGTTCAAAAAACTCTCCCATTCCAAAACGTCTTCACTAGCTTTTCCCTCAAGTTGAAGAACAAATTTCAAATTATTTTTTTGAGCTTCATTAAGCGCAAGTCTCTTCCAGACATCAGCGTTTTGAACAATCAATCCAACCGCATTTGAATCCTCAAGAATATATCTAAGTTCACTTGGTGGTGCAGTCGCACCTCTAACAGAGTCTGTTGCACCTATTCGCATAAGACCTTGATCGGCTATGAGCCATCTAGGACTATTTTCTGCAAAAAGAGCTACCACATCATCAGGTTCCACACCGATCTGAGAAAAAGAAAATGCTGCCTTAGAAATATTTTCGGCAATTTCTTTATATGTAAAGCTTTCTACGTGGTAAGTATGCGGTGAATCAACCGCCAAAACATCTCCAGACTGAACTTTTAATAGTTCCCAAATCTCATCAACTTGACTAATCTTCTCAAGATGAGATCTTCTCTTAATTGCTTGTTCCTCTTTTCTATTAGGGATCCAAAAAGCTAAAGCATCTTTAGAGGCAGATATATTTTTTGGTGAGTTAGTTTTTGTCATAGCAAAAAATAATTTTTTATTTTTTTAGTAATACTTAAAGTTCAATTTATATGTTTTCCCAGTTTAATTTAAAACGTCTTTTTACAGATTCCCTTAAAAGAGGCTTAACGTCACAGACTTTGATACCAGGTATCCAATCACTTATTTTACCTATTTTCACTTTATCCAGTCCACAAGGAATTATCTTCTCAAAGCCAACAAGATCACACTCTACATTTAGAGAGAATCCATGTTGAGTCACCCATCTCTTGCAACCAATTCCTATTGAACCAACCTTTTTATCTTCACACCAAACTCCTGTAAAGCCATCTACTCTCTTTCCCTCTATTCCCAACAATTTAAGAACATCAATCAGCACTTGTTCCAATTCTCTTAAATACCAAGATAAATCTTTTTTGTGAAGACATAAATTTAAAACCAAGTATCCAACGATCTGCCCTGGCATGTGATGCGTGACTTCACCTCCTCTCTTAATACAAAAAACAGGTATAGGAGATTTATTTTCTTCGAATAACAAATTTTTTTTGTCACTGCCTGTACCTATTGTGAAACAAGAAAAATGTTCAAGAAACCATACTGCTTGAGGTGAGAACGGTTCCTCAATAAGGCTTTTCTGAAAATTCTTCTGCCAACCTAACGCAGTCTCAAACGGCACAATATTTTTAGGTTCAAAAAGAAAAGCGGAAGAAGATTGTGCAAGTTGAGGGGTTAGATCTAAGTTGATATTAGGCCCTGATTCTGGCGAAACAGAATGAAGCTTCTTATTCATGGACGCAATCTTGAATTAACTCCATCACTTCGTGATTACACCAAAACAAAAATTGATAAAGCAACTCACAATTTTCAAGAAATGGTGCAAGAAGCTGATGTCCACCTCTCAGTAGCTCGGAATCCTCGCGTGCCTCAACAGACAGCGGAGGTGACTGTTTTTGCAAACGGAACAGTGATAAGAGCCCAAGAAAGAAGTGAAAATCTTTATGCAAGCATCGACTTAGTAGCAAATAAACTTGCACGACAATTACGTAAATACAAAGAGCGACATAACAGTCACAATGTTCATAATAATCAATCAACCAAATCAGTCCAAAACGAAGAAACTCAAAATTTCTCTTCCTCAGATAATTCACTCATTGAAGGGAAAGAACCACATCTACCTAGCCCAGGAGTAAGACGCAAATATTTTGAAATGGATCCTATGACCATTGAGCAAGCAAGAGTCCAATTAGACCTGATTGATCATGACTTCTATTTATTTAGAGAGGAAGAAGGATCCTCTTTACGAGTCATCTATAAGAGAAATCACGGAGGATATGGCGTAATCCAAGAAAAAATTTAGTACTAATCAAATGAGTAAAAACAGCTTGGAAGAAGCTCATGCCAATATATCTAATGTGATTTATCAAGCAGTCCTAAACCCTCATTTTGATAAAGAAATGATTGTTCAGGTTTGTGATGCATCCAAGCAAAATGGCTTTGCTGGTTTATGTACAAGCCTTTCAAATTTACCAATTGCACGTGAAAGATTAGGCAGCAAAAGCACTACAAAATTAATCTCTGTAATTGCCTTTCCTTTTGGGTTCATTCCAACTTCTAACAAACAACAAGAAGCCGAGTATGCGATAGAGCAAGGAGCAGAAGAGTTAGATATTGTTCCAAATTATTTTGCATTAAAAGAAGGGAATATAGAACTATTTTCTGAGGAAATAAATCAAATAAGTGAACTTGGTATTCCAGTAAGAGTAATAATTGATGCAAATATATTCTTAAACTTATCAAAACTTTCCATCGCAATAGATGCTTTAATCGATGCGGGCGCAATTGGAATTCAAATAGGTAATGGTTTTGGTCCATCTATCTCAAAGGATCAAACTAATCATGTCTCAAAAATTGTTAAAAATCGCTGCTCAATTAAAACTGTTGGAGGTATTAAAACTTTGGATCAAGCAATAGAAATAATTGAAGCAGGCTCAACATATATTGGAACAAGTTTTGGTTTTGAAATTGCTCAAGAACAAAAGGGAAAGGAGTAATGAGTGTAAGTCAAAGGATGAAAGGACTGTCTTTAAAAGTTGGGCCTCTCGGTGAGAATGATAGGCTTTTAACCTTACTTAGTGAAGAAAATGGAATATCACGTCTTGCAATACCAGGAGCAAGAAAACCTAAAAGCAGACTTGGAGCAACATCTCCTTTTAATTTTTTAGATTTACATATAGTCGGAAAAAAAAATCTTAGAAGAGTTACACAAATAAAGATTCTTAAGAGTTTTGGGGATCTTGGAAAAAGCATCGAAACACTTTCAGCCGCACAAGCAATTTCGGAGCTAGTTATGGTTATGGTTGGGTATGAAGATCCACAAAAAGATTTACTGAGACTGGTATTAATTCATTTAAATAGACTTAATGACCTACATAAAACAAAACTTAATTCATTAGAAGCTTTAGCAATAAGTATTCAAGCGTGTATTCATTTATTGGCTCTAGGCGGATATTGCTTACCACTGCAAACCTGCTGTTATTCTGGTTCCAGACTTATACCCCCTATTGGAGAATGGAGCTGGAAGTGCAGTTTTATTCCTCAAGAGGGTTTTGCTATTGGAACAATTCCTAATTCAAACGCTGAGCTGAATCCATCTGAACTTGCTTTACTTCAAAGACTATTACTAGAAAAAGTACCTTTTCACAGTAATGGAAAATTATTAGGTCCTAAAAATGTCTGGTTAAAACTACTGAGAATTGTTGAAACCTGGATTGAAACTCATTTACAAAAAAAAATTACATCTCTTCAAATGATGAGAGAAGTAATCATTAGTAATGATCTAGATACTAAATAGGAGCATATATTTGAAAAAATTTTTTATTTAAAACCTTATTTATAAATTATTTAACTATTAACAATAGTTTGAGGAGAAATATACGATAGCTGCTAGTTTGAAATACCGGTTTATTTAGAGTTTGACCCATATCGCCTGGCTAGGCAAAAAAACACCTTTTTGCGGGAACGTCTGTTACGGGCTTAGCACAACTGAAGAGCTTAGAGACAGAGGATATCAAACAAGTTTTATTCACTTTGACAATCCAATGAGAGATGGGAACAATAAAACTTCCCTACTAGCAAATGATCCTGATGTAAGTCTTCCTTATTTAATTAAATCTCAGGTTTACACGATCCCTTCTTTAAATGCTCAAAGAGAGCTTAGAGAATCACTCTCAAGGCTTAAACCTGATTTAGTCCATGCAAGCCTAACTCTTTCTCCACTAGATTTTCGACTACCTGAGCTTTGTCATCAACTCAATTTACCTTTGATCGCAACTTTTCACCCAGCTTTCGATTCAAAGCTCAGGAATCTTACCGCCAATACGCAGCAACTTACCTACCAACTTTATGCACCATCATTAGCTAAGTATGAAAAAGTTATTGTGTTCTCAGATTTGCAAGCAGAAGTTCTCGCAAAACTAGGAGTAAAAGAGAGCCGGCTCAAAGTGATACCTAATGGAATTGACATAAAGAAATGGGAACCTCTTAAACCAAGTAATTCACAAAATGATCTTCATCTTGAAATACGGAAAAAGCTAGGCTCTGAGAGAATATTTATCTATATGGGTAGAATCGCTTCTGAAAAAAACGTTGAAGCATTACTTCGTGCATGGAGATTTGTCCAGCCAAAAGGATGTCGACTAGTAATAGTAGGAGATGGGCCTCTAAGGCCAACACTCGAAAATCATTCAATCTTCAATAAAGAAGATAATGTGGTTTGGTGGGGATACGAAGCCGATCAAAATAAAAGAGTCGCTCTTCTTCAAATCGCTGAGGTTTTTTTACTTCCAAGTCTTGTAGAGGGATTATCAATAGCCTTGCTCGAAGCGATGGCAACCGGAACAGCGTGCGTCGCGACAGATGCCGGAGCAGATGGAGAAGTAATTGAGAATGGAGCAGGAATCATACTTAATACTGAGGGAGTTACTTCGCAATTAAGAACCCTTTTACCTGTCTTGCGCGATCAACCAGTGCTTACACACGAATTAGGTAGACGTGCACGCTTAAGAGTTGAAGAAAAATATACACTTCAACAAAACATAAACTCACTAGAAACTCTTTATGCAGAAGTTCTCAGGTCATCTAACTCGAAAACTCCTCAGCCAATTGACGACTCTTCTGCGCTGCCAAAACAACTGCTTCAATTAAGGCGGATCTCAAACCCGCAAGCTCAAGGTGTCGAAGAGCACTGATTGTAGTACCAGCAGGAGAGGCGACCATATCTTTAAGTTCAGCAGGATGCAAACTCTTTTTTCTTAAGAGCGATGCAGTACCTGAAAGGGTTTTATGAGCTAATTGGTGGGATAAATGTCTTGGTAATCCTGCGGCAACAGCCCCATCAGCCATTGCTTCAAGCACTAAAGCTATATAGGCAGGTCCTGAAGAAGTCAAAGCCAAAAAGGAATCAAGCTTTTGTTCCTCTAATTCGTATATTTCACTAATAGGTTCAAAAATCTTTCTAACAACTTTCTTTTGATCCGAAGTTATATCATCCTCCCATGCCAAACCAGTAAGCCCCTGGCCAACGAGAGAAGGAGTATTCGGAACCGCTCTTACACATGTGTGCCCAGGGAAAGCTTTCTTCAGACTTTTCAATGTTATTCCAGCCAACACTGAAATTAATAATGGTTTTTGGAACTGATCATCCGATTGAAATGATGCTACAGATTGTTTGATCTTGTTAAATTGTTGAGGCTTTACTGCCAATAACGTCAAAGGAGACTTCCATACTTCTCTAGAAAAAGGATCTTCACTAGATAAGACTTTTACTTCCTTTGGAAGATCATTTAATGCGGATGCAATACTTGAACTACTACCAACAATTCCTAAAACATTTTGAGGTTGGTATTCACCTCTTTCCAAAAGGGGGGAAATAATAGCTTTAGCCATACTGCCAAAGCCAATTATCCCAATAGAAATTTCCAATCTATTTAATCATTCAGAGAGCAGTAGCTACTGTCTCCCCCCAAGCAGGTTCTGGAGCAGGAGTAGATTCCTTGGAAATCAAATCATTACCTTTATTACTCATACTTGAAGGGGAAGCTTCCTCTTGAAATGAATTAGTAACCGTTACGCAAGAAGGTGCAAAAAGGAAAATACTTTCTCCAACCCTTTCTTGATGTCCATCAATAGCAAACGTTCCACCTGCGACAAAATCAACTGCTCTTTGAGCCTGATCAGGCTCCATCATCGTGAGATTCAAAATAACTGTTTTACGCTCTCGCAACGCTTGAATCACCCTTGGCATTTCATCAAAGCTACGTGGTTCCATCAAACTAACTTCAGAATCATTTGTTGAGATTCCAGGCATACCAATGACATTTGAGGAAGTAAAACCACTCCTTCCGTCAAAAGGATTAGGCTTAGATATGGTTGTCATTTCTCCACTTCCTTCTCTATTGGCTCTGTTAAATTTTTCATAGTCATCACTTGTTTCGTAATCGAGCTCATCGAAATCACTATCTAAAAAGTCATCGCCAGCGACGACAGCACGAAGACGGGAAATAAGCGACACCAGTTAATCCTCTCGGGATGATTTGTTAAAAAGTTGGATAAACCAACAATCGATACATCTTCAACAATATGAAGGATGAACCATATACTTAAATAACGTTCCTTAACTTAAGGGGCAAGCTTTTTTATTAGTTTTTTCATATCTTCAACAATTTATCTGGCTCTGACGTTTACCAAATAAAAGAGATCCTAAGCGAATCCAAGTAGCACCACATTCAATAGCCTCTTGCCAATCATTGCTCATTCCCATCGAGCACTCCTTTAATCCCAAATGATTTGCAAATTTTCTACATTTACAAAACAAATCTTTTCTTTGATAAGAATTAAGAGCTATTGGTGGAATTGTCATTAGTCCAATCAAATTAATATTTTTCAAAGAAATAATTTTGGACCAGCTTTTCAAAAGATCTTGTTGTAAAAATCCACCCTTGTTGGGGTCATCTCTAAATTTTATTTGTAAAAATATATTCGGAGTTTTTTGCTCTTCTTGTGAAATTCTAGAAATTCGTTCAAGCAATGACAAAGAATCAACAGAATGAATAAAGTCAAATTCTTTAATAACTCCTCTAACTTTATTTTTTTGCAAACTACCAACGAAATGCCATCGAAGTTGCGTTAAATCATTCAAATCAATTTTTTTAGGAATAGCCTCTTGCAAACGACTTTCCCCAAAATCCAACTGACCATAACTAGACAGTTTACGTATGGATTCATGATGATGACCCTTGCTTACAGCAAGTAAATTTACCCCTAAAGGTAACAAGTCCTTTATTATCTTAAATTCATTAGCGTCAGTCAAAATCAAATCAAATCAAATAGAGCTACATAAAAGTTTGATTAAATAATTCCTGCCAAACCTCAATATCTGAGGATTTTTCTCTCTTACATTTAGAAAGATGCATTTCTGAATAATGTCGGGCATCCATATATGGAATAACTTCAAAAGCTGCTCCCCGTGGTTGCAAGGTAACTAAAAAAAATATTTTCTGTGCATATAAAGTTGCATATACATCTCTACCATTACTTGCTGGTGACACTAGATATAGCATTCCAAAAGTTGGATGGTTTAGATAGCGTTCAGCGTTCAAATCTTAATTTTTTTAATTAAGAGGTACCATACAGACAACGTAAGCTAATAGCTATCAAAAACAAACAAATCGAACTTAAATTAATCCACAAATATTTAGGATTAACAACAATGCAAGGTTTTAGTTGTTGCGACGATAGCCAAAGTCCCTCCCTTGACATTAAAGAATCAGCCCCGTGTTCTGCCCTAAGCAAGATATTTGACAAGAGTCTTTCTCCCAAAGAAACGAACAAATTCAATGAACTCTTAAGTCCCAATTTTCTAAAATCAATTGCCCGCACACCAATTGAACGAAAGAGGTTCTGAAGCTCCTCTTGAACTAAAGGTAAAAATCGTAAAGCCAAGAGCAGTTGAAATGACAATTTTTCCAGAGGAACTCCCAATAAAGTTAAAGGAGCAAAAAACCATCTTATTGCCCACACAAGATCTTCAGGAGGGGTTGTAATTAACATCAAATTCACACTTTGAATAACAGTAAAAATCAAGGTCGACGTTTTAATACCTAATTCTGCAGAGCGACGATCAACAATTAATGGCCCTAACGAAATCCCTCCGAAGTTAACTGGCCCCAACCTAAAAATTTCCCATGATCGAGTCAAAACAATTGCTCCTGGTATTTCATCAGGTGCTCTTGTCGTCAATTCAAGTGATAATTCACTAGCAGGTAAAACAATCGATAAGAATCCAATAATCAAAGAGAAAACCAATAAAAATACTAGAGATCGCCACCAAATACGTGGAGGAAGAAAGCTAAAAAATGTAATTAATAAAAGAACTAAAGCTGTAGAGATCCTCCAAATGGAGTTAGCTAAAATTGGAGATAATAAAAACAATAGTATCCAAGAGAGTTTAATTCGAGGATCAATAGCTCGAAGCCAGCTTGATTTGCCAGAGACATATTGACCAATCGGAATCTTTTTTAGCCAATCCATGAATTATTACTAATTTCGGACCTCTTTCTTATGGCGTGCTAAATCTTTTTCGACATCGCGTTGAGGCTTCCCTCTCCAAAATAATTTTACAGGAGTCCCTTCAAAACCCAATCCCTCTCTAATTTGTCTCTCAATATATCTTCGATAAGTTTCCCCAAACAATTTAGGTTCATTCACAAACAGAGTAAAACTTGGAGGATTAATAGCTACTTGAGTACCGTAATAAAGACGCCCTTGTTTTCCACCTCTAGTGGTTGGAGGACTTCTCCATTTTAATGCCTCAGTCAGCACCTCATTAACCACTGATGTGCTGACTCTTCTTCTATTCTGATCAACTGCCAAAGTAGCTAATGCAAAGATCCCATCTACTCTTTGTCCAGTAAGTGCAGATGTAAAAATCATCTCGGCCCAATCTAGAAAATATAGTTTTGAACGAATGTCTTTTTCCATCGCAGACATTGTATGACTATCTTTTTCGACAGCGTCCCATTTATTAATGACAATTAAACAAGCTCTTCCCTCTTGCTCAATTCTACCTGCAAGCCTCTGATCTTGTTCTGTGACGCCCTCCAAAGCATCTATAACCAAGACACATACATCACTTCTTTCTATTGCCTTAAAGCTGCGATTAATACCAAAAAATTCTGGGCCATAATTAACACTTCTACGTCTACGTATTCCCGCCGTATCAAGTAATTTCCATTGTTTACCTTGATGCGTAATTCGCGTATCTATCGTATCTCGAGTCGTACCCCTAATCGAACTAACAATTGCTCTTTGCTCTCCACAAATAGCATTAAGAAGACTTGACTTGCCTACATTTGGTCTCCCAATAATTGCCAATTGAACAGGAGAATCACTTATCTCATCTAAATTTTTAGAAGGAAACAAAGTGACTACATGATCAAGCAGATCGCCTGTTCCTACTCCATGTATGGCAGAAATTGGATAGGGCTCACCGAGACCAAGCCTCCAAAATTCAGCTGCCATTGCTAATCCTTGTTCAGGAGATTCACATTTATTAACTACGACGAGTGTTTTACAGGAATGAAACCTTAAAAATTCAGCAATTGATTCATCAGCTGTGGTAACACCCTCCTGGCCATCAACAACAACTAACGCAACTACGGCTTCTTCAAGTGCAAGATTAGCTTGCTCTCTAATTTCAGGAAGGAATTCACTATCGTCATCAAAAACAAGTCCTCCGGTATCTACAACTTTAAAATCCCTATCCCTCCAAAATCCATCTTGGTAGGTTCGATCTCTAGTTACACCTGGTTCATCATGAACAATCGCTTCTCTGCTTTGACATAAGCGATTCACCAATGTAGATTTCCCAACATTTGGGCGTCCAATTATTGCGACTATAGGTAGCGCCAAATTTCTCTACCTTTCATAAGATTATTTACCCTTTATAGGTCAAAATAAAGATTAATTCTTCATACTACAAGTATGAGCAAAGAGTTCGATTCAAAAATGAAATTTAGAAATCAAACTTCCCTAAAAAGATTAACCCAAAAAAGAAAGGATTCTTTAACTAGCAAACCATCTTTAATAGCAATCCTTCTTTCTTTAATAGTTTTTTTTCAAATACCAATTGCCTTAAAAGCTTCATTAAGTATTTTTTGCTTACTTTCTGAAAACAACGAAACAAAAAAATCTTTGATTTTTTGTAATGACTGAAATAAATTCAAGCTTACATTAAAGATGAACGAATTATCTCCGATATTTCTACCAGGCAATGGGACTTCCAGATGTTTAGAGTGCCAGGTTATTCAGTCCCCACTTGCAGGTGTAAGCGATCAAATTTTCAGAAAATTAGTTCGTAGATGGGCTCCAAAAGCTTTACTTTTTACCGAAATGGTAAATGCTAAAAGTCTTGAATTAGGACATGGTGAAGAGAAAGTAAACGAGCTTGCAGAAGAGATTGGACCAATTGGTGTTCAACTTTTTGACCATAGGCCAGATTCAATGATAGATGCTGCTATCAAAGCGGAATTATCTGGTGCATTTCTTATAGATATAAATATGGGTTGCCCGGTAAAAAAAATCTCCAAAAAAGGAGGCGGAAGTGCTCTATTAAAAGAACCAGAACTTGCTCAATTAATCGTCAAAAAGGTTTCAAAAGCCATCTCAATTCCAGTAACAGTAAAGATAAGGTTGGGGTGGTGTGAAACCACCAGTAATCCAGTATCTTTTGCTCTAGGGCTACAGGATGCTGGAGCACAACTCATAACTGTCCATGGGCGAACGAGAAAGCAAGGATTTTCTGGTTATGCGAACTGGGAAGCTATTTCTAAAATCAAAAAGTCATTAGATATACCTATCATTGCTAATGGTGATATCAAAAATGCTAGAGATGCTATTAATTGCCTAGAGACTACTAATGCCGATGGAGTGATGATAGGAAGAGCAAGTATGGGAGCTCCATGGTTGATTGGCCAAATCAATGAGGAACTCAAAAATAAAAAAACTTTTAAACCACCTGATGCAAAGATGAAAGTAAGTTTATCTTTAGAACATCTAAAGTTACTGGTTTCAAAGAAAGGGAATCATGGGCTTTTGATTGCTAGAAAACATATGAATTGGACTTGTAGAGGTTTTCAAGGTTCCTCTGCTCTTCGCCACAATTTAGTGAGAGCAAAGAATCCAAAAGACGCAATAAAACTACTAGAAGACGAACTTATTAAATTAAACTAAAAATTTCAGGGCATTGTCACAGGCCAACTTTGTCGAATCAAAAGTAAAGAAAAATATGGCCTAGTGCCTGAGGATAGATCAGATGCTCTAAGAATTTGTTGATCTGAAAATCCTATTCTTTCTGCGAATATTGAATTTTTCATCAAATCTAGTTCTTCAAGCAAAGGTTTAACCCATTCCCATTTTCTACCAAGCTTGAGCAAAACAACTATCCTTTTCTTTGAAGCCGCATCAGACAACGTAACCTTTAACTCGTCATGTGAGTCTGGCACAGGCAATACAAGTAATTGTTCATCTTGAAAAGCAAGTGGTAATTTACTTATCGCGGCAGCTGCAGAAAAAGATGTCACCCCTGGAATTAATTTAATAACGCACTTTGGATGATGTTTTTCTAACTCCTTTGAAAGATACGAACCTGTCGAAAAAAGGGAGATATCTCCTTGAGCAAGAAAAACGACTTTTTCGCCTTTCTCAACCATTTTCATTAATTCATCACCAGCAACTCGCCATGCACTTTTTAATGTGTTCTGATCCTCAACCATGGGAAAATGTAAAGGCAATTTTTTTTTATCTTTTGTTATCCATTTAGAAGCAGTTTTTTCAGCGACACTGTCTCCTCCCAAAGTAGAGACAGGATAAGAAACAACTGTTGATTCTTGAATGGCATCAACTGCGGCCAAAGTTAATAAAGAGGGATCTCCTGGACCTATGCCAGTAATAGTCAAAACTTTCATTTAATTGGGTAACTTCTTTCTGCTTAAAAGAGATAATTAACTATGCATTCTTGGTTGATGATGCATTTCCAATAAAGCATCAGATTCAACCTTAGCTAATTCTTCTAATCTAGAAGTAAAAATATTTCGATCAAAACGTTCATCTGCCAACTTCCAATAAATCCCAAAATGCCTAGCCTCGCTTTTTAGCAAGTCAGCATATAAATCTCGAAGTTCAATATCAGGAGAATGTATGGACAATAATTTCATTCTTTCATGACTCCTTGCCTCAATAAGTCCTGCAACTAGAAAGCTATCCAACATTCGAAATGGTTCATCTTTGCAAATATTTTTTGCCAGAATTGATCCATAGGGAGGCGATGCTAATTTTTGAAGCTTTCCCCCTCGTGCATTAAGAATAGATAAAACCCTCTCAAAATGTTCAAGCTCCTCTCTTGCTAATGGACTTAGCACCTCTGAGAGCCCTGGTTCACTTACATAACGAAACATAAGTTGCAGTGCTACTCCCGCAGCCTTCCTTTCACAATGTGCATGATCCAAAAGTATTTCCATTGGATTAGAAATTGCAAGATCTATCCAATCTTTAGAAGTTTCATTTATTAGCCAGCGAATTTTTGATTGCCCAACGACTTGAGATTTTGAATTACCCATAAACTCCTTAGACTTGCTTTAAATAAGAAACTATCCCTTGCAAAGCAAGCTGATAACTATTTGGTCCAAATCCACAAACCAAACCCACTGCTTTATCTGAAAGGAATGATTTATGGCGAAATTCTTCCCTGGAGTAAATGTTACTTAAATGTACTTCCACATAAGGAATAGCAACTCCTAATAAAGCATCTCTAAGAGCAATAGAGGTATGCGTATAAGCACCTGCATTAATTAATATGCCGTCAATATGGCCAACACTGTTTTGAATGCGATCAATCATCTCGCCCTCTGAATTACTCTGAAAAAATTTGAGCTTTGCATCAAGTTCATCAGCCAAAGTCAATAACTCTTCTTGGATGTCTTCTAAAGTTTGCGAACCATATATGGATGGCTCCCTTTTCCCAACAAGATTCAAATTCGGACCATTAATTAATAAAAGATCCAATTCCTTACAAATCAAACATCTTTCATGATCGTATCGATTTAAACCTCAAAGGACCAACAAATTCGAGAAAAGTGGCACCATTTACTGTTAATCTCATCAAGTGGATCGGGTCGGTGCCCGAGTGGTTAATGGGGGCGGACTGTAAATCCGCTGGCTACGCCTACGTTGGTTCAAATCCAACCCGGCCCATCTTTCCACAAGCCCTTGTAGCTCAGCGGTAGAGCACTCCCTTGGTAAGGGAGAGGTCTCGGGTTCAAGTCCCGACGAGGGCATCGTCGGAAGCTTAACCAGGGCAAGCGATCTGAGGCACTAGGATCGCAAATCTTTGAAAGTGGACGTCCGATTTCGGGTCCACTTTTGTTGTTTTTAGACCATTTTTGCTTGATGCATCTGACCTGATGCAACCCAAAAAATGGCAACGATTAGAAGAAGCGGAAGTGGCTGGCAAGCACTGATTCGGAAAAAGAAATATCAAGGCAAAACATCTAAAACTTTTAGCTCCAAAGCAGCTGCAAAACTGTGGGCAAATGCTGTTGAAAGTTCTCTTACTGGTTCATTAGCGGTGGAATTCATATCTGAAGGTGAATTCATTACCAAAAAAGATTCTGATTAAGTATGTAATCAAAAGGATCAAGAAGTAGAGACAAAAAGCAGCTACTCACAGATGCTTTCTTTGCTTGCAGCAGCGACGAGGAAAAGAATTCAAAAAATTTACTGCTTTGCCAAGGCGGACAACCTAAAAGCTTGCATTAAGAAAGGGACCCTGCTGCTTCAGCGACCTTGAGTCCCTCTCTTCAGTTACAGAACGAATTTTGGTAAGGAGTTGTTCTGCTTTTCCTTTTCTAATCAATTCCACAAAGAATCTGCATCAGTGAGAATTCCTAATTCCCAAAAGAAGGTAAATTCTACTTATGCTTTTATTGTTGATACGACAAATAATTCTCTAGGATGTTTCTCTTTTGGGAGAAATAATATGAGTAAAAAGAAGGAGCATTTCAACGTGACGCAAGGCATGACTCTCTTGCTCCTTAAAAAAATTTCATTACCTGCGAACCTAGTCTTTCAAATGATTATCTTTATTACTAATCCAGAAAATAATATTGGATACGAGGATTAATAACTACAAAAAAACCGCCAGTTATAAACAAGGCGGTTTTTTCATGAGATAAGGCGCAAGTGTTTCCTTGTTTCCACTGCGGAGTATCTCAACTCCTCACTCAACTAATTTAGGGTGATTAACAAGAAGGAAAGCAACAAGCAGTAAAGTTCTTCAACTGTCACAGATCATAAGAATTTAAAAAGCTTTGCTTCAGCAAAGACAATAAGCTTTATGTAACAAGCCGAACACCGATAATTGGACAATATGTTTATAGTGGTTATGTAGCAATAACTACTAAAACGTTCAACTCATCAACTGATGAGCCGCAGTTTGACTCAAGCCAAGGAACGGGGACTTGAGCATATTTCGGAGAAAAAAAAATGTCATTAACCTACAGAGGTCTTAAGTACAACCAGCATAAAGCAGTTGTAGAAAAGCAGCATGTACAACTTACTTATCGAGGTAAGTCATATCAGAGCTAGCAACGATGTCCAAAAAAAAAAGCCCTTTTAAGGGCTTTTTTTTTTGCAAACCAATAAATTACTTAATAATAATAGATCTTTTATTTATATATATATTGATCATCGCCAAAGTAAAAATTATTAAAAAAGATGTTATAAATAGAATAAGATAATTTCCAGAAATCATATCTAATTCTCCGTTTAATATTTTTTGTAAGAAATTTTCTAATCCAATATCCTTAATTTTTCTCGCAGCAAAACCACTAGCTACAAAAGGTGAATCTGAGATTATGATGCTAAAAATCAAAGCAGGCATAAATCTTTTCCATGTTATTTTTGTTAGTCCTATTGCATAGCAAACAAAATCAAAGAAGCCTGACATTAAAAGAGCTATCATAAGGAAATAATTATTTTCTAGATAATCTTGACTAATGCTTTCAACCCTTCGCATTTGTCTTGAACCAAGTAATCTAGCAATATAACTTCTTCCTAATTTTCTAGCCAATAGAAATGATATTGAACAAGAGACAAAATCTGCAAAAAATATAATAATCAAGCCCTGCGTAAAGCCAAACTGAAAACCAGCAGCAACGGAAAATATTGTTCCAGGCAAAACTGGTATTATTATGCTAATAGATCTTAATATAAATAATAAGAATATTATTGTTAAGCCAAAAAAGTCATTCGAATTTAAGCCTCTAACAATATCATAAAAGAAATCACTAATTATATCGAGATCCAAGGAAATAAGATTAATACTTAAAATTACAATCAAGAAAGTTATTATTAAAAACTGAAAATATTTACTACTGATAAACTTATTAGCCATAAAATATTTTTCGACCTAAATCGGTTTCTATCTTAGAATTATAGTAAATAAATTATTAAAAAATTGCCATTAAAAAACTAATTCTGTTCAAACTTTAAGCTGCACATCGTATTAGCCTCTGTTAAAGGCATTTCACCAGACTTCCATTTCTCATATACACATGTATAAAAAGGTTCATTTAAACTACTTAAATCATTTTTTTGATCAATTAATTCTCTTAGATATTTAGCTTTTGCCCTAAGATATTCTTTTTTATATAACCAGTACATCACCTCGGCGACACCAATAAAAGCCAAGGAGAATACAAAAATAACCAGCAAATGATTAATCAATCTTTCATTTCTGTGGATCAATATCCTAGGTCCAATATAGAAAAGACGTAACTCGTTAATAATACTCAAAACCATTTTTTTCTTTTTTAGTAAAAATTAGAAGCTATTATCTTTAATAGTTTTCCTGACCAGTTTTATTAGACATCCCACCGACAGCGTCGTTGCTTTATAAGATAAGTATGGAGATCAAAAACTGAGTCAAAATACTCATAGGGATATCTTCTTGGGGCTGTACCTCAATGAATGATTTATTTTGTTAGAAGAAATAAAAATCGTAAACGACAATGTCATTAGAAGATTTTGTAGTTAATCAATTACAAGATGTAGTTTTATCAGGCAAAACAAGAAATGAAAAATGGCGAAGGAAACAGCTTCACGCTTTATCAAATTTATTAGATAAACATCAGGAAGAAATCTTAAATGCTTTAAATCAGGATTTAGGAAAGCCTGCAACAGAAGCTTTCTTTGAGATTATCGCTGTCAAACAAGAGATAAAACTTGCGCAGAAAAATTTATCCAATTGGATGAAGCCCAGGCAAACCAATGTGCCTGTATCTCTGAAACCAGCTCAAGCATGGGTCCAGCCAGATCCATTGGGCTGCATTCTAATAATTGGTCCGTGGAATTATCCTTTTTCGCTTACTCTTCAACCACTAGTAGGAGCATTAGCCGCTGGGAATACCGCTGTTTTAAAACCATCAGAACATGCTCCTAACGTATCAACTCTTATAAAAAAACTCATAGAAAAATATTTTCCACCAGAGATCACGCGAGTTTTTGAAGGAGATGGAAACATTGCGGCTGATTTAATGACTCGGAAATTTGATCACGTCTTTTTTACAGGTGGAGAAAACATAGGAAAAAAAGTAATGGAAGCAGCCTCAAAAAACCTCACTCCAGTAACTTTAGAACTTGGGGGGAAAAGCCCAGCGGTTGTTATCGATGGTGCAAATCTAGAAGTAACTGCAAAGAGAATCATATGGGGCAAAAGTCTAAACGCTGGTCAAACATGCATTGCTCCTGATCATTTACTAGTTGAGCAAAAACTTTTTGATTCATTAATTTTTAATTTAAAAAATTCGATTAATAATTTTTACGGAAATACACCTTTAGATTCAAAACATCTTGGGAGCATTATCAATCAAGAACAATTTAATAGACTGAATAATTTACTAAAGCAGGCTAAAAAGAATAACCAGATAATCTATGGAGGAGATAGCAATGAAAAAGAGAAAAGAATTAGCCCTACTCTGATCAAAATTGAGAATCGCAATGATCCACTAATGAAGGAAGAACTTTTTGGCCCATTGCTACCTATTTTGAGTATTAAAAACCTCGACCAGGTCATTTCAGATTTAAAGTTATTACCTAAACCACTTGCTCTATATCTTTTTGGAGGAGGCAACAATGAACAAGTGAAAGTTCTATCAATGACTTCTTCGGGAGGTGTTTGTTTTAATGATGTTGTTTTACAGGCAGGGATACCTGAACTGCCGTTTGGAGGAGTCGGAACAAGTGGTATGGGAAAATATCACGGTAAAGCAGGTTTTGATAACTTTACTCACTATAAATCAGTTCTAAAAAGACCTTTCTGGCTAGATCTAAACTTCAGATACCCTCCATACAAGCTAGATTTATCTTTACTTAATAAATTAATAGGTTAAAATAAATTTAATTCCTAGAATATAGATCAACAATTTAGGTTAGTGATGTTCAAAAATATAAAAATACCTATCAGCCTATTTTATATCAATAGTATTGTCTTTCTCTTATCTGAATTTACTTTAAAAGTAAATTCAGATACAAAGATTATCGCAAAGAGCGGGGATACCCTTATCAAGATATCCAAGCAATATGGTGTTCCTTTAAAAGAACTAATGTATAAAAATGATTTCAATGATGCAACCAAAATAATAGAAGGAGAAGTTATATTAATACCTCATAAAGACATAAATAAATCTAACAACAATAAACTAACTTATAAAGTTATTGAAGGAGATACTCTTTACAAGATTGCAAGAGATTTTAATGTAAGTCTAAAAGATATTACTTCCATAAATAATATTAACGATGATTATATTCTGAAGCCTAATCAGATTATCTTATTGCCTATGGGAGCCAGATCCAAGGAAGTAAATAATAGAGAAAATATTAAAGTAGCAAGTAAAAAAGTTTTTTATCATCGAACCTCTATTTCAGAAGATCTTTCAACGATCGCATATATTCATAAAATCCCAATAGAAGAAATTAAGACTTTAAATAAATTAAATGATCCTATAAATATCAAGCCTAATATAAAATTGAAATTAAGAAACCATAAGCCTTCAAGATGGTTAGGATATGGCTCCTTAATGATCAATTGGTCAGATTGGACTTATTTTGATGGCTATTATATGGTTCAAGCAAAAACAAAAAAAAATAAGGCTTTCTATTTAGCTCTTAGCTGCAAAAAGATAGCATTGAATAATACATTAAATAATTCTTCCTGGACAAGCTGGTATTTCCCTGAAACTAATTTTGAATTTAAGTTAATTAATGATTTTTGTGATCAGGGTTTTAATTTTTAAATTATTTACTAATTTCAAGAGAGGGAGGTTCTAATCTTTCAGAATCTTCCTCAACAAGTTGCAATCTCAACCTTTTCCCTCCTGAAAGTTCTCCAAGAGAAACTCTTATTGTTGAACCAGTGAGCGTTTGAAGGGTTTCTAAAAGCTCTCTTAAATATGGAGTGCTACTTCCAGACTCGACCCATAATCTTTCTTGTAATCCTTCTAATCTTTTCCAAGCAGAGTGAAACCTCAAAATAGAACTCTCAATAGTTTTTGCTTGGCCGAATGCATCTGAAAGTAATCCTAAGGAATCCAATCTGAGAGCTTCTTGAGTGGCTTTATCTAAATTTAAATTTTTATCTTGAAAAGCTCTTAAAGCTTGTGAAGCATCTAAAGACTTGCACATCCATTTAGCAGTATTCGTCATATCTTTTACTGAATCTATTTCAGGATTTTCTCTTAAAGTTTCGCAGATTTCTTCCTGTTGATTAGGTGACAACTTGGACAATTCTCTTACTAATGGAGCCACAAACTTTGCTGGCAATAAATTTGATTGCGTTTTTTCTCTAATTTCATCAGGTAAAAGAGTACTGGTTGCGGCCATGAATTGATCAGTTAAACTTTTAACTTGTCTTCTTGTTATATCCTTTCCTTCATTAGCAGCCTCAGAAATCATATGTTGAATCTCAGGCTCAGATTGTGCTGTTTCGATAAAAGCTCTTTTAGAAAAATTATTTACACTTGATTCTTCAAGAATTCCACCAACTACAAGATTATCGGAGGAATCAGCTAGTTGGATAAGAGAATAGGCTTTGCTTTTACTAATTTCCATTTCCCTAAGCCACTGCAAAAAACCTGTACCTCTGCCATCTCCGCCTCTCTTTTCTCTATCTCGAACAACACGTAAAATCCTCCCTCGCCAAATTTCGGTTTGCAAATCAAACTTCTCACATATTGACCATGCATTCTCTAATCTCTTAATGAAATCAATATTACTCAAGTCATCTTGATCAGGGTCCGGCAAATCAAAACTAAGAGAAGATGGGTCTAAAGATGGCTGTGATATCACAAAAAATAAAATCTTTAAAGGTTAAACACTTCAAAGCTAATTGAAAATTCACCCGGAAATCAATATGAATTATGTTTGTCTTGAAGTAAAAAATCTTTTAAAAGAGATCTAATTTTTTAAAATACCAGCGACAGTCTGTGACACATATACAAATATCTCCTGTTCTGATAGATAATAATGATATTAAAGTTATTCAGGTAAGTCAGATGAGCTTTGCAAGGAAAGATAAGGTTCGCATCTTGCGTCAAGAATCATATTGGTTCAATCAAATTGGAGAAATAGTCTCTATAGATAAATCTCCATCAATGAGATACCCAGTAACTGTCAAATTTGATAAATGTGATTTCAAAGCTTTTAGCGGTGTTGATGGGGGAGCTAATACCAGTCAATTTTCAGTGAAAGAATTAGAAGCTGCAGTAAGTTAGCAGTATTAATACTTTTGCCAGAATTACCTGAGGTTGAGACAGTAAGGAAGGGACTTGAGAAACTTCTAAATGATTTTTATATAGTAAGAATAGATGTATTAAAAGAACGCTCAATTGCAAGTAAAGGGGGCTCTAAAGCTTTCATAGATAATATAAAAAATAGTTATTTAGGTAGTTGGGAAAGAAGAGGTAAATATTTGATAGGGTATCTATATACAAAAAAGAAAAAAAGTAAAGGATTTTTAGTTGTCCATCTTAGAATGACAGGCCAATTTAAATTTATTGAGAAACAAATACCCCCATGCAAGCATACAAGAGTGAGGTTTTTTGAAGAGAAAGGTAAAGAACTTCGTTTTATAGATATTAGAAATTTTGGACAAATGTGGTACGTACCACATACGAAATCAATACAAGAAATAGTATCTGGTATTAAAAGATTAGGCCCAGAGCCATTTAGCGCTGAATTTAATAGTCATTATTTAAAACAATATTTGAAGAAAAAAACTCGCTCAATTAAATCTGCATTATTAGATCAAAAAACTGTTGCTGGTGTTGGGAATATATATGCAGATGAAACATTATTTGATGCAGGTATTAATCCAAAAACTGAAAGTAAAAATTTAAAAAGCTCTGAATTAAATAAGCTATGCAATAGTTTGATCAAAATCTTGAATATAAGTATCGGAGAAGGAGGGACTACTTTTAGTGACTTTAGAGATTTAGAGGGAGTTAATGGAAATTATGGAGGGAAAGCTTGGGTGTATAGAAGAAGTGGTAAAAGTTGTAGAAAATGTGGTGAGAAGATATTGCGAGAAAAAATCTGTGGAAGGAGCACTCACTGGTGTCCTAATTGCCAAAAATAATTGAACATTAAAAAAGAGCCCCTAAGGACTCTTTTTAATATTTTACCTGGCATTGAGCTATTTTCTCAGGGGGCTACCCCCCAAATATCGTCGCCGCTGATGCGTTTCACAACCGAGTTCGAGATGGATCGGAGTGGTTCCACATCGCCATGAACACCAGGATAGTGTTATTTTTGAACCTTGAAAACTGCATAGAAATTATTAAAGAATAATCAGAAAAAATAAAGCACTTACTTGAATAAAAGCAAAAAGGTCAAGCCCTCGATCTATTAGTACTCCTCCGCTGCATCTGTTACCAGACTTCCACGTAGAGCCTATCAACGGGTGTTCTTCCCGTGATCTTACTGGTTTAAACCATGGGAATACTCATCTTGAGGTGGGCTTCCCACTTAGATGCTTTCAGCGGTTATCCACTCCGCACATGGCTACCCAGCGTTTACCGTTGGCACGATAACTGGTACACCAGAGGTGCGTTCCTCCCGGTCCTCTCGTACTAGGGAGAAATCCTCTCAATATTCCTGCGCATACACCGGATATGGACCGAACTGTCTCACGACGTTCTGAACCCAGCTCGCGTACCGCTTTAATGGGCGAACAGCCCAACCCTTGGGACCGACTTCAGCCCCAGGTTGCGATGAGCCGACATCGAGGTGCCAAACCTCCCCGTCGATGTGAACTCTTGGGGGAGATCAGCCTGTTATCCCTAGAGTAACTTTTATCCGTTGAGCGACGGCCCTTCCACTCAGAACCGTCGGATCACTAAAACCGACTTTCGTCCCTGTTCGACTTGTAGGTCTCACAGTCAAGCTTCCTTCTGCTTTTGCACTCGACGACTGATTTCCAACCAGCCTGAGGAAACCTTTGTGCGCCTCCGTTACCTTTTAGGAGGCGACCGCCCCAGTCAAACTGCCCAGCAGATACTGTCCGTTTCCCGGATAACGGGTAAACGTTAGATCTCTAGCTCTGAAAGAGTGGTATCTCACCATTGACTCAGTAGCACCCAAAAGCACTACTTCAAAGTCTCCCACCTATCCTGCGCATTCAGAGCCCGAGAACAATACCAACCTGCAGTAAAGCTTCATAGGGTCTTTCTGTCCGGGTGTATGTAGTCCGCATCTTCACAGACAATTCTATTTCGCCGAGCCTCTCTCCGAGACAGCGCCCAGATCGTTACACCTTTCGTGCGGGTCGGAACTTACCCGACAAGGAATTTCGCTACCTTAGGACCGTTATAGTTACGGCCGCCGTTCACCGGGGCTTCAGTCGCCAGCTTCGCTTACGCTAACCAGCTTCCTTAACCTTCCGGCACTGGGCAGGTGTCAGCCCCCATACATCGTCTTGCGACTTAGCGGAGACCTGTGTTTTTGGTAAACAGTCGCCTGGGCCTCTTCACTGCGACCAGCTTGCGCTGGCATCCCTTCTCCCGAAGTTACGGGACCATTTTGCCGAGTTCCTTAGAGAGAGTTATCTCGCGCCCCTCGGTATTCTCTACCACCCCACCTGTGTCGGTTTCGGGTACTGGCAGTTATGCCTTAACGGGTATAGGGATTTTCTTGGAAGCATGACATCACCAACTTCGCTGCCGTGGCAGCTCGTACTCACGCCTCAGCTCAGAACGTTTTCTCCGTCCCTCAAAGCCTCGAACGCTTGAACCAGTAACCAACATCTGGATTGGCTAGCCTTCTCCGTCCCCCTTCCCAAAACATAACTGGTACAGGAATGTTGACCTGTTATCCATCGACTACGCCTTTCGGCCTGACCTTAGGACCAGACTAACCCTCCGCGGACGAGCCTGCCGGAGGAACCCTTAGGGTTTCGGGGCATGGGATTCTCACCCATGTTTTCGCTACTCAAGCCGACATTCTCACTTCTATGCAGTCCACGCCCGCTTACGCTAACGCTTCACCCCACATAGAACGCTCCCCTACCATTTATAAATAAATCCGCAGCTTCGGTACAACACTTAGCCCCGTTCATTTTCGGCGCAGGATCGCTCGACCAGTGGGCTATTACGCACTCCTTTGAGGATGGCTGCTTCTAAGCAAACCTCCTGGTTGTCTGGGCAATCCCACCTCCTTTATCACTTAGTGTTGATTTTGGGACCTTAGCTGGCGGTCTGGGCTGTTTCCCTTTCGACTATGGAGCTTATCCCCCACAGTCTGACTGCCTAGTTACACACAGGGTATTCAGAGTTCATCACGATTTGGTACCGCTCTCGCAGCCCGCACCGAAATGGTCGCTTTACCCCCCTGCTGGAGCACTAGACGCTACGCCTCAACGTATTTCGGGGAGAACCAGCTAGCTCCTGGTTCGATTGGCATTTCACCCCTAACCACAGCTCATCCGGTGACTTTTCAACGTCAGTCGGTTGGGACCTCCACTTGGTATCACCCAAGCTTCATCCTGGCCATGGTTAGATCACCAGGGTTCGGGTCTATAAACACTGACAAAACGCCCTATTCAGACTCGCTTTCGCTATGGCTCCACCATTCTCGGTTTAACCCGCCAGTGCCTATAAGTCGCCGGCTCATTCTTCAACAGGCACACGGTCACCCGATAAGTCGGGCTCCCATTGCTTGTAGGCTCATGGTTTCATGTTCTATTTCACTCCCCTCCCGGGGTTCTTTTCACCTTTCCCTCACGGTACTGTTTCACTATCGGTCACACAGGAGTACTTAGCCTTACGAGGTGGTCCTCGTAGATTCACACGGAATTCCACGTGCTCCGTGCTACTCGGGATACAGATAGGCTAACTCTCCTTTCGATTACGGGGCTTTCACCCTCTATGGCGCGCCATTCAAGCGCTTCTTCTAGGTTTGTTAGTCCACGTTTCTGTCCCACAACCCCGATAGTCGAAACTATCGGTTTGGGCTATTCCCCGTTCGCTCGCCGCTACTTAGGGAGTCGTTATTTACTTTCCTTTCCTCCAGCTACTAAGATGTTTCAGTTCGCTGGGTTGGCTCGTGCCAGCCTATATATTCAGCTGGCCGTACTAAGGGTTGCCCCATTCGGAAATTCCCGGATCAAAGCGTGTATCCAGCTCCCCGAGACATATCGCAGGTAACCACGTCCTTCATCGCCTCTGTGTGCCAAGGTATCCGCCATGAGCCCTTTGTAGCTTGACCTTAAATACAATCACAAAATCAATTGTGCTCGGCTAATACTCAAGAATTAAACATGAATTCATGTGAATGTAATTTAGTTTTCAAGCTAAATTACAAAAAACAGAATTATGCATCCATGAGATGCTTTATTCTTTCTAATCTATGCAGTTTTCAAGGTTCTACTGAATTCTCAAGGAATAAATCCAAGCGAGCCCAGCATATTATCAACTATAAAAAGATGATAAGAAGCTAGGTTCTTTCAAATAGACAAATCTAAGACACATCTACAAATGTTCTCCGGAATTTAGTTATCAGGATAGTTTTCAGTGGAGGTAAGCGGACTCGAACCGCTGACATCCTGCTTGCAAAGCAGGCGCTCTACCAACTGAGCTATACCCCCAACAACGAATGGGCCATCCTGGACTTGAACCAGGGACCTCACCCTTATCAGGGGTGCGCTCTAACCACCTGAGCTAATGGCCCAGGAGAAACCTTTGTTGGGTGTGACCTAGACAAGTTTAGGAACTGAAATCAAAGAATTAATTATAAAATAATTCAAAATCTGAGGTACCGATCGACCTTGAGGTGACAGGATTGCGGCCTAAGAATAAATAACTTAGACATCACAATCTATTTAATGTCTCCCTGTTAGGAGGTGATCCAGCCGCACCTTCCGGTACGGCTACCTTGTTACGACTTCACCCCAGTCATCAGCCCCACCTTCGGCGTCCTTCTCCACAAGGGTTAAAGTAACGACTTCGGGCGTGGCCAACTTCCATGGTGTGACGGGCGGTGTGTACAAGGCCCGGGAACGTATTCACCGCAGTATGCTGACCTGCGATTACTAGCGATTCCTACTTCACGTAGGCGAGTTGCAGCCTACGATCTGAACTGAGCCACGGTTTATGGGATTTGCTAGCTCTCGCGAGTTTGCTGCCCTTTGTCCGTAGCATTGTAGTACGTGTGTAGCCCAGGACGTAAGGGGCATGATGACTTGACGTCATCCACACCTTCCTCCGGTTTATCACCGGCGGTCTTTCTAGAGTGCCCAACTTAATGCTGGCAACTAAAAACGTGGGTTGCGCTCGTTGCGGGACTTAACCCAACATCTCACGACACGAGCTGACGACAGCCATGCACCACCTGTCACTGCGTTCCCGAAGGCACCCTCTAATTTCTTAAAGGTTCGCAGGATGTCAAGCCCTGGTAAGGTTCTTCGCGTTGCATCGAATTAAACCACATACTCCACCGCTTGTGCGGGCCCCCGTCAATTCCTTTGAGTTTCACACTTGCGTGCGTACTCCCCAGGCGGAACACTTAACGCGTTAGCTACGACACCGAAGGGGTCGATTCCCCCGACACCTAGTGTTCATCGTTTACGGCCAGGACTACAGGGGTATCTAATCCCTTTCGCTCCCCTGGCTTTCGTCCATGAGCGTCAGTAATGGCCCAGCAGAGCGCCTTCGCCACTGGTGTTCTTCCCGATATCTACGCATTTCACCGCTACACCGGGAATTCCCTCTGCCCCTACCATACTCAAGCCAATCAGTTTCCACTGCCATGATGGAGTTAAGCTCCACGCTTTAACAGCAGACTTGAAAGGCCGCCTGCGGACGCTTTACGCCCAATAATTCCGGATAACGCTTGCCACTCCCGTATTACCGCGGCTGCTGGCACGGAATTAGCCGTGGCTTATTCCTCAAGTACCGTCATATCTTCTTCCTTGAGAAAAGAGGTTTACAGCCCAGAGGCCTTCGTCCCTCACGCGGCGTTGCTCCGTCAGGCTTGCGCCCATTGCGGAAAATTCCCCACTGCTGCCTCCCGTAGGAGTCTGGGCCGTGTCTCAGTCCCAGTGTGGCTGATCATCCTCTCAGACCAGCTACTGATCGATGCCTTGGTGAGCCATTACCTCACCAACAAGCTAATCAGACGCGGGCTCATCCTCAGGCGAAATTCATTTCACCTCTCGGCATATGGGGTATTAGCGGTCGTTTCCAACCGTTATCCCCCTCCTGAGGGCAGATTCCCACGCGTTACTCACCCGTCCGCCACTAACCCGAAGGTTCGTTCGACTTGCATGTGTTAAGCACGCCGCCAGCGTTCATCCTGAGCCAGGATCAAACTCTCCGTTGTAGTCAGGCCCTATTGTAAAAAATAATTTCTACTCAGTCTGATTTGCTTCTCCCACTGATAACAGCACTGGCGTACTGAATTGTGATTGTTGCCACCTTGTTTTTAATAAGGGTTCTAAAGAGTGCACTTAGTTTTATCTTCGTGACTTTCCCGGATCTCAGATCCGTCGTTGCTCTAACTCTGTAAAACCAAATATCAACGTAGAGCCGTGAAACTCCAATTTGAAATGGCTACAAAATCATGCAACTAATTTCTTTTTGACGGGACCTCACACCCTTATCGCAATACATCCGATTCAAAAATGAACCAGACGCGATAAAAGCGTCAGTTCCTAAACTTTTAAGTTGTCTAGGTGCAATGTTTTTGACTTAAGCCAAGAACATCTTTCGATCTTGCGACCGTTTGTCAGCTTACAACACAGAAGGGTTTAGTCTCCAAATGTTGTAAAACTCCCACTTAACTAAAAAAACTTTCGTAGTTTTCGCTAACTGAGTACGCTCCAGATTTACTTTTGCGCAGAAAAATATTCTAGACCCTCGAAGTACTTACTTGCAACAAAGTTGCAAATGAAATGTTTTACCTCTTACTATCAATATCAATGGAGTAAGCCATAACTAGCTTTTAGCGATGGCAACAGATTATCTTAATGCCCGCACGTTTTAGTCAACAGCACCAAAGGGTTCGCCCTAACTCTAATGAAGACAAAGTTGTGGCAAGAGCGAAAGAACATTTTGAAAAAACTCTGATTGAAATTTCTGGAGATATTGCAGGTAGTGTCGCGGCCTTGGAGCATCCAACAAAAAATGATGCTCTTAATTACGGAGAGATTTTTTTAAGGGACAACGTCCCAGTAATGATCTATCTGTTAACTCAAAAACGATTTGACATAGTAAAAAAATTCTTGACGGTAAGTCTTGATTTGCAAAGTACTACCTATCAAACCCGAGGTGTTTTTCCAACAAGCTTTGTCGAAGAAAAAGGAAAACTTATAGCAGATTATGGCCAGAGATCTATTGGAAGAATTACTTCTGCTGATGCAAGTCTATGGTGGCCAATACTTTGTTGGCTTTATGTCAGGAAAAGTGGTGATCAAAGTTTTGGAACAAGTCAACAGGTTCAAAGAGGTGTTCAACTTCTTCTTGATTTGGTTTTGCATCCAACTTTTGAAGGAAATCCAGTTTTATTCGTACCAGATTGTTCATTTATGATCGATCGACCAATGGATGTTTGGGGAGCTCCTCTTGAGGTAGAGATTTTGTTGCATGCATGTCTAAAAAGCTGCATACAATTAATGGAATTAAGTAGAAAACATCAAAAAAGTCGCTTACTTGATCAGAGACTTGTTCTAACTCGTCAGTGGGTACATGATCTTCGACAATTTCTATTGAAGCACTACTGGGTCACAAGCAAAACCATGCAAGTTCTCAGAAGAAGACCAACTGAGCAATACGGTGAAGATCAACATCAAAATGAATTCAATGTTCAACCTCAAGTAGTTCCTTCATGGCTTCAAGATTGGCTCGAGAATAGAGGGGGATACCTTATTGGAAATATTAGAACTGGTAGACCAGATTTTCGTTTCTATAGCTTGGGAAATTCACTAGCATGCATGTTTGGAGTATTAACAGCACCCCAGCAAAGAGCATTATTTCGATTGGTTCTTCATAACCGTGAACACCTCATGGCACAAATGCCAATGAGGATCTGTCATCCACCAATGGATGTAGAAGAGTGGCAAAACAAAACTGGCTCAGACCCCAAAAACTGGCCATGGAGTTATCACAATGGAGGTCATTGGCCTAGTCTTTTATGGTTTTTTGGTGCTTCTATATTGCTTCATGAAAAACGTTATCCAAAAGCGGATGTTTTACTAATGGGACAAATGAGGGCTCTTATTGAAGAATGTTATTGGAGTCAATTGAATCAACTTCCGAGACAAAAATGGGCTGAATATTTTGATGGTCCAACAGGTACATGGGTAGGTCAGCAATCTAGGACTTATCAAACTTGGACTATTGTTGGATTTTTATTGCTCCATCATTTATTGAGAGCTGAACCTGATGATGTACTGATGTTGGATTTAGAGGGGAACTTTTAAAATAAACCTAGAGTTAGAGATTTATCTATAGGTAAGCACGCCCCTATACCTAAATACATTGTCAAAACTGTTCCAAATAAAAACAATGACATCGCAACTGGTCTTCTGAAAGGATTAGCGAATTTATTAATATTTTCAATAAAAGGGAGAATAATCAAACCTAATGGTATCAATGTCTGTAGAGCAATACCAAGTAATTTATTAGGGACAACACGTAAAATTTGAAATACAGGATATAAATACCATTCAGGAAGAATCTCTAATGGAGTAGCAAATGGATTAGCTTTATCTCCAAGGAATGCAGGATCTAAAACCGCTAATCCAACAACACACGCGATTGTACCCAGGATAACTACAGGGAAAATATATAACAAGTCATTTGGCCATGCTGGTTCTCCGTAATAATTATGACCCATTCCTTTAGCAAGTTTTGCTCTTAATTTGGTATCAGTTAAGTCAGGTTTCTTAAGAGTAGACATGTTTTAGGAAGATTTTTGTAGATAATTTAAGGATTTACTTGAATAAATAATTTTAAATCATAAAGGACCAGATATTCCTTGTTTTCTAATCATTAGAAAATGCATCAACATGAATACTGCTAATAGCCATGGCATCACAAAGGTATGGAGACTGTAAAACCTTGTTAAAGTTGACTGCCCAACACTCTCACCACCTCTAAGTAGTTCGACCATAAAGTCACCAATAACTGGGATAGCAGCTGGAACTCCAGAAACAATTTTAACGGCCCAATAACCAACTTGATCCCAAGGTAATGAATATCCTGTAACTCCAAAAGCAACTGTTATAACTGCCATAACCACGCCAGTTATCCATGTCAATTCTCTAGGCCTTTTAAATCCACCAGTTAAATAAACGCGAAAAACATGCAAAATAAGCATGAGGACCATCATTGAAGCACTCCATCTATGCACTGATCTAATCAACCAACCAAAGCTCACGTCTGTCATCAGATAACTAACTGAGCTATAAGCTTCAGTTACAGTAGGTTTGTAATAAAAGGTCATCGCGAATCCAGTCGCGAATTGAATCAAAAAACAAACCAGTGTTATTCCACCAAGACAATAAAAAATGTTGACATGTGGAGGAACGTATTTTGAAGTGACATCGTCAGCTATGTCCTGTATCTCAAGACGTTCCTGGAACCAGTCATAAACCGGTGAAGAGTTCGCCATCCACTTATGCACTGTACTTTCAAATATCTTACTCGATGTGCCCCTTGGTCGCCGCAAAAGATCAATCCAATGCTTTTATCTGTTAAATCTTTAACTAAGCTACTGCAAAGATTTTTTGCAGTAATAATTTGTTTTGGGATTTTATTTCAAGTCTTTACTAAGCCCGCTTTTGCACTAAATGATGGCCAATTACTGGTTATTGAGGCCTGGAATCTAGTGAATGAAGGTTATCTAGACCCTAAGAAATTCGATGAAATTCAATGGAAAAAACTTCGTCAAAAAGCTCTTGAAAAGCCAATAAACAACTCTCAACAGGCGTATTCAGCTATCGAAGCGATGCTTCTTCCTCTTGGAGATCCTTATACACGCTTACTAAGACCTATTGATTACGAAGCAATGAAAAAAAGTAACATTGGTAGTGAAATTAATGGCGTTGGACTTCAGTTGGGAGCAAGAAAAGAAGATGGAGAAATAGTTGTAATATCTCCGCTTGAAGGCTCTCCTTCCTCAGACGCAGGTATTAAAAGTGGAACAATTTTAAAAAAAGTCAACGGGGAATCTCCCAAGCAATTAGGACTTGAAGCGACCGCAGCGAAATTGAGAGGTCAAACAGGGACTCAAGTAATTGTTGAATTAGAGCAACCTGACAAAGAAATAAAAGAAATTTCTTTAGAAAGAAGAAGTGTTGATTTAAGACCAGTAAGGACTAAAAGGATCAGAAATGAATCTCATACATTTGGTTACTTAAGAATTACACAATTTAGTGAAGGAGTCCCTGAACAAGTGAAGGAAGCATTGGTAGAACTTTCTGACAAAGACATAGATGGCCTAATTTTGGACCTAAGAAATAACTCTGGAGGTCTAGTAAGTTCTGGGCTTGCAGTTGCTGACGATTTCCTCAGCAATATGCCTATTGTTGAAACAAAAAAAAGAGATGCTATAAATGATCCCGTCAGTTCTGGGATAGAAACTATTTATGACGGTCCTATGGTTACGCTAGTAAATGAGGGAACGGCAAGTGCTAGTGAAATTCTTGCTGGTGCTCTTCAAGACAACAAAAGATCCGAACTTATTGGTAGTAAAACTTTTGGGAAAGGCCTCATACAATCTTTAACTAATCTAAGTGATGGCAGTGGTTTAGCAGTAACAGTTGCTAGCTATTTAACTCCAAGTGGAAGAGATATACAAAATCTTGGAATTGATCCTGATCGCCTCTTGGAAATGCCAGAGCCACTTAACCCAGGTTCTGATGAAGACAGATGGCTTTTAGATGCAGAGCTAATCATGCAAGCCACTTTAGACAAAGAAGAAGTCTCAGAAAAATTATCAAAAGAAAGTCAATTAAAAGAAGAGCAATTAATTAGTCAAGAAATTGAATAAGTCATGTCATCAAGAACTTATTATGACCCTCTGCATCAATCGATCACATTAAACAGCTCAATTCCAGAAGAAAAAATGGTGATGGAATTAATAGATTCTTCCCCATTTCAAAGATTAAGAAGAATAAAACAACTAGGTCCTGCCTATTTAACATTTCATGGCGCAGAGTCAAGCAGATTCACTCATTCTCTTGGTGTATTTCATCTTGCAAGAAGAGCAATAAATCATTTATCTGGCTTTGATTCTGGATTAAAAGAACAAAAATTTCTTCTCTATGGTGCTGCGCTTTTACATGATCTAGGTCACGGACCACTAAGTCATACAAGTGAAGAAATTTTCAAAATAAAGCATGAAGCCTGGACAGCTAAATTAATAAATTCCAATAAAGAAATAACTAATATCATTAATAAATATGGGAAGGGTAATGCGCAAAAAATTTCAGATTTGATTCAATCGAGAAAAGCAAAAAAAAATTTAATAATTTCGTTAATTAGTAGTCAACTTGATTGTGATCGACTTGATTACCTAATGAGAGATAGTTATACAACAGGTGCAAAATATGGGCAATTAGATATTGATCGAATAATATCCGCAATGACAATTGCTCCAGATGGGGATCTAGCTATACACCCTAAGGGAATAATGGCAGTCGAGCATTATTTAGTTATAAGAAATCTAATGTATAGAAGCGTATATAACCATCGATTAAATGAAGTTTGCAATTGGCTATTAGAACAAATCATAAAAACGGCAAGAAAGATTGGTCCAAAAAAAATATGGGCAGATAAAAATATGTCTGAATGGCTATGGAATCATGAAGAAATGAGCCTAGAAAGTTTTCTATCTAATGATGACATAATAACTGGATATCATATTCATCAATGGCAAGAGTCTAGTTCTAATAATCTATCTAATCTCTGTAGACGTTTTATACATAGAGATTTATTAAAAGCATTAAACATATCCTCTTTCTCTTCAGAGATAAGACTCGAAGCTTTAGCAAAGGCTAGAAAATTATCAGAAAAATATTGCATTGAGCCAGATATCTCCTGTGGGTTAAGAGAACAAATAGTTAAAAGTTATCATCCTTATAAATATGGACTTCGTTTATGGGATGGAGAAAAGTTACAAGCTTTAGAGAAAGTTTCACCATTAGTCGAGAGACTAATAGAACCTAATCAATCTTCATGGTTAATTTATCCAAAAAATATAGAAAGTGAATTAAGTACAGAGATTGAAAAACTAAAAATCAAAAATAAATAAAAATGAATTCCAACAATCAAAAAATAATAGTCAATATCAAAGATATTAAATATCAAAATTGGGAAATATGTTTAAAAAGTAAATTAAAAATTCTAAAGTCAAGCAATATAGAGATAGATTCCAAAAATCTAGATCTTTCATGTTCAGACATATCAGAAATAATAAAAATTGCGAATCAATATAATTGTAAAATTATTAGTTTTTGCTCAACATCTTCAAAGACGATAGTAAGTTCTCAATCGCTAGGTTTTAAATCACAATTAATTATTGAAAATTCTTCAAAAAACACCTTAAAGATAAATCAAAAAAATCTAACTTTCTCAAAAACTCACTTTCATCAAGGAACTATAAGATCTGGAGAATATCTGGATAGTCCTGGGGATTTATTAATCCTTGGAGATGTTAATCCAGGTGCAAAAGTTAGTGCAGAGGGAAATATTATTATCTGGGGAAGACTTCTTGGGATTGCCCACGCAGGCAGAGAAGGGAACTCACAAGCAACTATATCCGCACTTCAACTTAGACCTGTCCAACTAAGAATAGCGAACAAAGTTGCTAGGGGTCCTAAAACGAAACCTCAATTTGGTATCGCAGAGCAAGCAAGAATAGATTCAGAAGAAATAATAATTTCCCCACTGGAGACCAAATAATTGGAAACTAAATCTGCCAAGGCTTTAGAGAGAAAAATATAAAAAAATTACTTCATAACACCTTAGAGATGTCTGCAAAAGCAAACCCAATGACACTGATCTAGCAATAAAGCTTTTTTCTTAATCAAAATCGAATTAAAGTTTGACGAATTCAAGGAGGTCTGTGAGGACAGATACACGCGTTATTCTTATCTGCTCAGGAAAAGGTGGGGTCGGCAAGACAACTCTTACTGCAAATCTTGGCATATCATTAGCAAGGCAAGGCCTTAGCACTGCTGTCTTAGACGCAGACTTTGGTCTAAGAAATTTAGATTTACTTTTAGGTCTTGAAAATCGAATAGTTTATACAGCGCAGGAAGTTTTGGAGGAAGAGTGCAGGCTTGATCAAGCATTGGTCAAGCACAAGCAAGAATCAAATCTATCTCTGCTTCCTGCTGGCAATCCAAGAATGCTTGATTGGTTAAAACCCGATGATATGCAGCGCATAGTAGATATGTTAAAAGAACAGTTCAATTACGTTTTAATTGACTGCCCTGCAGGAGTTGAAGATGGATTTAAAAATGCTATGTCAGCCTCTCAAGAAGCGATTGTAGTTACAAATCCTGAGGTATCCGCAGTAAGAGATGCAGACAGAGTAATTGGTTTACTTAATACGAATGCTATTAAACCAGTCCAATTAGTTCTTAATAGAGTTAGGCCCAAGATGATGGCCAACCAAGAAATGCTTTCTATCGATGATGTGACTGATATTTTAGCCTTACCTTTACTTGGCCTTGTGCTAGAGGATGAACAGGTAATTGTAAGTACAAATCGAGGCGAACCTCTGACTTTAAATAGCGTTAATTCCCCAGCAGCCAAATGCTATCTAAATATTGCCAAGAGATTACAAGGAGAAGATATTCCACTTATTGATCCCGCAGAGGAGAGTTCGGGAATTGGTGCAAAATTTAGAAGACTAATGCAAACAAAAATTTTCTAAATCAATGGCAATGACACTCAGAGACATTATCAACAAGTTATTACGTAGGCAGCCCGCTAGCGCAAGCACAGCGAGAGAAAGGTTGCAACTTGTTTTAGCTCATGATCGATCAGATCTCAGCTCAGAACTTTTAGATCAAATGAGAAAAGAAATACTAGAGGTGGTAGCAAAGTATGTAGAGATAGATGTGGATGAAGGCGCCGTAAGTCTAGAGACAGAAGATCGCATGACCGCATTAGTTGCAAACCTCCCAATCAAAAGAACTATGACTGGTCAAATCAAACTTAAAGAGCCCAAGGATCAGTCAGAAGAAAATCCTCAAGGAGCTGAAGGGACAGATCAAAATTCTTAATCAATTACAAGATGGCATACATTTTTGGATTAGATCAACAATATATTTAAAAACTATTTTCAACAAATTTCCTATATCGATTTACTTTTAGATTACTTTCTTAGGTAAGATGAAAAAATTGCCGGCTTAGCTCAGCGGTAGAGCAGCGCTTTTGTAAAGCGAAGGTCATCAGTTCAAATCTGTTAGCCGGCATTTAAAATCTAGATAAAGAGATCTATTTGGATTTAGCAGAGATAATCCAAATTAAGAAAGCAGCAAGAAAAAGGTTTAAGAATTTCAATTGAACTATCCAATCAAAACTCATAATGGGGAACCTTAAAAGCCACCAAAAAAAAGACTGCAGGAAGAAAGTTGTTATCAACAAATAAAGCATGCTTTACTTTTCTTTCAAAACGACTGAACCATGCCTCAACACATTCCATTTCCCTTCTTCCCATTCAACAACTGTGCTTGCTATTCCAGAAGAATTTGGCCAAGGGACAGGAGCAAGTATTGGAATTCCTGGGAATTGAATCGAAGCTTCCAATGCATCTTTAACAGGAGATTTTCCGGAAATATTTGCGCTTGTAGTTGCTAGAGGACCAGTTTGCTTTAGCAAATCTCTTGCAAGTCTTAGAGCTGGAACTCTGAAGCCTAGAGAATTAGAATTAGAATTTAAATTCTTAGAGACATTTCCAATTGTTGGCAAAACAATTGTTAATGCTCCAGGCCAATAATTCTTTGCCAATTTCAGGCCGTCTTCGATAGCACAAGGTTTAACCAACTCAAACAAATCATCCAAGCATCCTCCCATTAAAATGAGTGGCTTACTTGAAGGCCTTTTCTTAATAGTCCATATTTTTTTTGAGAATTCTGGGTATGCGCAAATTGCGGGCAAAGTATCAGTAGGAAATAAAGCTAAAGATCCCTTTTTTAACTTCAAAGCCAAGTCAGAAATTTCAAATTGATCGATGCTCATTTTATTTTTTACGACAAATGGCATATCGCTTGATACCACTTAAATCTTTTTCAAAAGAAACTTCTTCCATTCCAATTTTCTTCATAAAATCAATTATCTTTTCACTTTGATCATAATGATGTTCAATAATTAACCAACCTCCTTTAGCAAGGCCATTTGATGCCCCAAGAATTATTTTTTTAGACGCATTCATTCCATCCGCTCCACCATCCAAAGCTATAAGTGGCTCATGATTTTTTACAACTGGTTCTAACTCTTTAATTAAGTTAGACGGTATGTAAGGAGGATTGCTTAAAACCAAATCAAAGCTTCCCCACCAATTTTTCAAAGGTTCCCACCAATCTCCCAAAGAAAATCTCACATTCGCGCTAGGAACAATAGATTTTAAATTTCTTTCTGCTAGCTCTAAGGCATCTTTACTAATATCAGCTGCATGTCCATCCCAATTTGGAAGTGATTTAGCTAAAGATATCGCAAGAGGACCTGAACCTGTCCCTAGATCAGCCCACCTTCCAAAATTAATATCAGTGACTTTTTTTAAAGCAAAGTCAATCAAAAATTCTGTTTCTTGCCTAGGGATCAATGCATGTTCTGAAACCTCTAACTCAAAATCTCTCCAAGGACACTTTGAAATCAAATATTGAAGTGGAGTTTGATCTCTTAAATGAGATTTCCAAATAACTTCTAATTCTTCAGTTGAGATTTCTAAAGAAATAAAATTCTCAGGATTCAAAATTATGTTATGTAATTGACTCCAAGAAACTCCTGCAGCGATATCTAAAAGCCAATCAAAATCTACTTTTCTTCCTCCTCTTAGCATCATTTTTTTTCTCCAATTAAGAAAAGTATTACCAGAAATGAAATTATCAACCATTTAATTTCTAGGCCCCTCTTCCAGTTGTAAAAAAATCTTATTAATTTCGGAAGGGAATTCTTTTACTAACTTTATAGAATCATTTTTTTTTCTTACCAAAACCAAATCTATCAAAGCTTCTGCTCCAATATCACCATTTACTTTTAAAAACAAAGTTTTACAATTAAGTCTGATTTTATTTACAATCTTAAATTGACTTTTTAATAATATTGTTTCACCATGTGTAAAAGATATTTTATATTTAATTTGAGCAGAAATTACAGGTATTTCATAACCTTTTTTAGATAATAGCGAATAAGTTATTCCAGCTTTATTCAAAGCATCAATTCTCCCCTCTTCTAAAAAATGAAAATAAGATCCATGCCACATAACCCCTGCATGATCAGTGTGCTGAGGAAGAACTGTTTTAGTTAAATTCCACTCTTTTTTATTGATGAACTCATTCAATAGGAATCCTTATCGTATTAGTCCCATAGTCAATTGTGAACTAAAGAAGCAATACCTTAAAAGTAAAGCTCAACATTTATTTAGACCTCAAGCACGTACCTGAGATCATTAGTAATCAAAGAAATTACTAAATTACTTTTTAGGTTGAGGGCTCAATCTACCTTTACTGGAATCTGAATAAAAGCTTGATTTCTCACCATCGTTGGTAGAAACAAATAAACCAATGAGAAAGATCGTTGGTACGCCGACAAATAAAAGACTTGCGGCAAATCCAAAACTAGTGGTTTCCATAACCGAGGTTTTTACTCAGAACAATTTTTACTGAAACAAACTATATATCCCTTCAGCAAAAAAACTGAGATTTGAATCAAAGAGACTGAGATTTTGTAATTTGCCGAAAAATTTTGTTTTCAAAAACTTCCATATAAATGTTTTTTAGCTTAAAGGTCCCTAAAACAATTTCTAAAAAATTATTTTCATGCGTTTTTATCCATAAATTTCAGTTTTTTTTAATTGGTTCGATACAAAAACGGCTTAAAATTACAAAATCAATTTAAATTTCAAAATTTCTTCTTTTTCTTTTTTTTTTAATTTTTTCTAGTCTCACACTGAATATTTACCAATTCAAGCCACTTAAAACAAGCAAGATTTCATCCAATAGTGTCAAAAGTCATTTCAGGTATCTACATCCTGTGCATTAACTCAAGCAATACCATTTACGATCATGCGAGTCTTGCTGCATTAAGCAGCTTCGTTATACGAACCTGACCCATGGGATTGCCCTGGTATCGGGTGCACACAGTCGTTATCAACGACCCTGGCCGCCTCTTGGCCGTGCACCTCATGCATACTGCTTTGTTAGCCGGCTGGGCCGGCTCAATGGCCTTATATGAATTGGCCATTTTTGATCCTTCTGATCCAGTACTTAATCCAATGTGGCGCCAAGGCATGTATGTCATGCCCTTTATGGCCCGCCTAGGAATTACAGGTAGCTGGAACGGATGGGATATAACCGGTGCAACCGGAGTAGACCCCGGCTTTTGGAGCTTTGAAGGGGTTGCTGCAGCTCATATAGTTTTCAGTGGTCTTTTGATGCTTGCTGCCGTATGGCACTGGACATACTGGGACCTTGAATTGTGGGAAGATTCCCGCACTGGAGAACCCGCTTTAGATCTTCCAAGAATTTTTGGAATTCATCTTTTCTTAGCTGGATTAACATGCTTTGGTTTTGGCGCATTTCATTGCTCAACCGTCGGTATATGGGTTTCGGATCCATATGGATTAACCGGGCATGTAGAAAAAGTTGCTCCAGTTTGGGGCGCAGAAGGATTTAATCCATTCAATGCTGGAGGAATTGTCGCTAATCACATTGGGGCAGGACTTTTAGGAATAATTGGTGGAATTTTCCATATCACCAATAGACCTGGAGAAAGGCTTTATAGAGCTTTAAAGCTAGGAAGCCTAGAAGGCGTTCTTGCCAGTGCTCTAGCTGCTGTTCTTTTTGTATCTTTTGTAGTCGCTGGAACTATGTGGTACGGATCTGCAACAACACCAGTTGAGTTGTTTGGTCCTACTAGATATCAATGGGATTCTGGTTATTTCAAAACTGAAATTAACCGCAGAGTTCAAGAGTCTATTAATGATGGCGCCTCAAAAGCAGAAGCTTATGGAGCTATTCCAGAACAACTTGCTTTCTATGACTATGTTGGAAATAGTCCTGCGAAAGGAGGTCTCTTCAGAGTTGGAGCGATGGTTAATGGAGATGGAGTTCCAAGTGGATGGCAAGGTCACATCTCATTTACTGATAGCGATGGCAATGATTTAGAAGTAAGAAGAATTCCAAATTTCTTTGAAAACTTCCCTGTCATTCTTGAAGACAAAGATGGGAACGTTAAAGCTGACATTCCTTTCCGTCGTGCAGAAGCCAAGTACTCAATTGAACAAACTGGAGTCACAGCTACTGTTTATGGTGGAGAATTAAATGGACAAACATTTACTGATCCAGTAATAGTAAAACGTCTAGCTAGAAAGTCTCAACTTGGAGAAGCCTTCAAGTTTGATAGAGATCGCTACAAGTCTGATGGTGTATTCAGAAGCTCTCCTAGAGCATGGTTCACTTATGCACATTTGTGCTTTGGCTTGTTATTCCTCTTCGGGCACTGGTGGCACGCAGCAAGGACTCTCTTTGGCGACAGATTCTCAGGTATCGATCCAGAACTTGGGGATCAGGTTGAGTTTGGTCTCTTCAAAAAACTTGGAGACGAATCAACGCGCCGAGTCCCTGGTCGAGCCTAAATCAGGATTCTTTACCCCCTTTATACCGAGAACTTAGATGGAAGCTTTCTCCTACGTGCTAATCCTTACTTTGGCACTTGTAACGCTCTTCTTTGCTGTCGCATTTCGCGATCCTCCGAAATACGACAAGTAAAATAACAATAAAAAAAGCCCTGAAATTTCAGGGCTTTTTTTATTGTCTGAATCTTAATTCAGAAGATTAATTAACTAATTATTGAATATAAACATAATTTTTTTTAAGTAAAAAGTAGTTTTATTTAATCTACCCCTTCTCAGAAGCCAAATAAATGTTTAAAGTTAGTTAAATCATTGAAAAGGGCTGCATGCAGTGCCCATCTTGTCAAAATACAGACAGTCGAGTTCTTGAATCTCGTTCCGCAGATTCTGGAAGAAGCGTAAGAAGACGAAGGGAGTGCTTAAATTGCGACTTCCGATTTACTACTTATGAAAGAGTTGAAACAACACCAATAACTGTTTTAAAAAGAAGCGGATCAAAAGAATTATTTAATCGAACTAAAATAATTAGTGGTTTAAACAGAGCCTGTGAAAAAACACTTATAAATGAATCTAAAATTGAATTTATTGTTGACGAAATAGAGCTAGAACTCCATCAAGGAGTTCGCAAAGAAATAAAAACAAATGAGATTGGAGAAATGGTTCTTTCACATTTAAAAGATATTAATGAAGTTGCATACATAAGATTTGCCTCTGTTTATAGACAATTTAATGGAATCAATGATTTCATGAAAACTCTTGAATCACTAAAACCAATAAAAAAAGACCAATTGGTATCAGTTATTTAACTAGAAAGACCTTTCAATAAAGTAGAATTTAGTCTCAAAATGGTCGGCGGGCCATTTTGTATTTCTATCGCACTGTCCTAAAAAGGCAGACCGCCATTAAAGCATGTCTGAAAATCTAGAAAGCAAAGTTCAAGAAAAAAATCCTGAAAAAGAAGCATCAATATCTGAGGAAACTATTTCAAATTCCGTAAGTGCAGAATTTGAAGAGAGTTCTAATAACGAATCAAAAGAGGAAGATATTCCCAAAAACATTCCTGCTGCTGATGACTCTTCAAGCAGACTTAATAAAAACGATCTTGAAAATGCAGGTTTCACTCTTGATGAATTTGCATCTTTACTAAGCAAATATGACTATAACTTTAAACCTGGCGATATAGTCAATGGAACTGTTTTTGCTCTTGAATCCAAAGGAGCAATGATAGACATTGGTGCTAAAACAGCCGCTTTTATGCCAATGCAAGAAGTATCAATAAATAGAGTCGAGGGTCTGAGCGATGTTTTACAGCCTTCAGAAATTAGAGAATTTTTTATAATGACTGAAGAGAATGAGGATGGTCAATTATCTTTGTCGATCAGAAGAATTGAGTATCAACGAGCTTGGGAAAGAGTTAGACAATTACAAAAAGAGGATGCCACAATTTATTCAGAGGTTTTCGCTACAAATAGAGGGGGTGCACTTGTTAGAGTTGAAGGTCTAAGAGGATTTATCCCTGGATCTCATATAAGCACTAGGAAAGCCAAAGAAGAACTAGTTGCTGACTTCTTACCTTTAAAATTCTTGGAAGTTGATGAAGAAAGAAATAGGCTGGTTCTAAGTCATCGCAGGGCTTTGGTTGAAAGAAAAATGAATCGTCTTGAAGTTGGAGAAGTTGTTGTAGGAGCCGTAAGAGGAATCAAACCATATGGTGCGTTTATAGATATTGGGGGCGTTAGCGGACTGCTTCATATTTCCGAGATAAGTCATGAACATATTGAAACTCCTCACTCAGTATTAAACGTCAATGACCAGATGAAGGTGATGATAATAGATCTTGATGCTGAAAGAGGACGAATTTCCCTTTCAACCAAGGCTCTTGAACCTGAACCTGGAGATATGCTTACTGACCCCCAAAAGGTTTTTGATAAAGCTGAAGAGATGGCAGCAAGATACAAACAAATGCTTCTTGAGCAAGCCGAAGAAGGAGAAGATCCAATCGCAGTAATGACTATTTGATTATTTATTTTTATAAAAATGGCAGAGCTGTTAATAAAAAATAGTTCTGTTGGATTTATTAGGGGAATAATATTTGATAAAGATGGAACATTATCCAATAGTGAAGAATACTTATTAGAACTAGCAAAACACAGAGTTGATTTTGCAGTTTCTAAATTTAAAAAATTAAAAATAAATAATTTTAAAATTTTTATATTAAGAAAATTACTTAATTCAATTTATGGATTAAAAAATCAGACTCTTTCAGCTAATGCAAGTCTTGCCATTGATAGCAAAGAGCATAATATTATATCTACAGCAACTATATTTAATTTATTTGGTTTTGATTGGTTTAGATCACTTTCAATAAGTCAAACTATCTTCGATGAAGTAGATATTTTTCTTTCTAATAATGAGGATAATATACAGAAGCAAAGGTTTTTAATTCCAGGAGCATTTGATCTATTAGTTGCTCTAAAAAACAATGGAGTGTGTATTGCACTAATGACAAATGATACTCAAGCAGGAATAGAAGAATTTATTTATAGAAATAAATTAGCAGGTATATTTGATTATCTTTGGAGTGCTGAGAATAAACCGTCAAAACCTAACCCAAAAGCAGTTATAGAACTTTGCAAAAGAATGAAGATACCTCCCTCAGAATGTGCGCTGATTTCAGATGCCGATACAGATTTAAAAATGGCCAAAGAAGCTGACATAGCAATAACAATTGGCTTTACTGGTGGGTGGAAAAATCCTCCCACCCTTAATGAAAAACAATTCATTATCGAAAAATTAAATGAATTAAATATTCAGATAAACACCTAAAGTAGTATTCAATTCAGATTTCCAATGAGTAGATACGTTTTCACCTCTGAATCGGTAACAGAAGGGCATCCAGATAAAATTTGCGATCAAATAAGTGATGCTGTTTTAGATGCTCTCCTAACTGAAGATCCGAATAGTAGAGTTGCATGCGAAGCAGTTGTAAATACTGGCTTGTGTCTAATAACTGGAGAAATCACTTCTAAGGCAGAGGTTGATTTCAATAAACTTGTTAGAGAGGTTATCAAAAGCATTGGCTATGAAAGTGCAAGTGCTGGTGGCTTCGACGCTAATAGTTGTGCCGTATTAGTTGCACTTGACCAACAATCTGCAGATATTGCACAAGGAGTTGATGAAGCTGAAGACCATTCAACAGACCCACTAGATCAAGTTGGTGCTGGTGATCAAGGAATTATGTTTGGATTTGCTTGTGACGAGACTCCTGAACTTATGCCTTTGCCAATTAGTCTGGCTCATCGATTAGCAAGACAGTTGGCATTCGTTAGGCATCAAAAATTAATTGATTATCTTTTACCTGATGGTAAAACCCAAGTAAGTGTCTCATATGAAAACGGAGTCCCTTGTTCCATAGACACAATCCTGATTTCAACTCAACACAAATCTGAAGTCGATGGATTAACTCTTGAAGAAGAAATCCAACAAAGAATTGCAAAAGACCTATGGAAATCAGTTGTTGAACCAGCAACAGAGGATCTAACTTTAAAACCTTCAATAGAAACCACTAGATTCCTAGTGAATCCAACAGGGAAATTTGTTATTGGAGGACCTCAAGGTGATGCAGGACTGACAGGTCGAAAAATCATTGTAGACACATATGGTGGATATGCTCGCCATGGGGGAGGGGCTTTTTCTGGAAAAGATCCTACAAAAGTTGATAGATCCGCAGCTTATGCAGCAAGATTTGTCGCGAAAACTTTGGTTGCAGCAAATCTTGCAAAAAAAGTTGAAGTACAACTAAGTTATGCAATTGGTGTAGCAAAACCAGTATCAATACTTGTTGAGTCATATGGCACAGGAAGAGTTTCAGACGCTGAATTAACTCAAATTGTTCAAGAGAACTTTGATTTAAGACCAGGTGCGATCATGAAATCTTTTAACCTCCAAGAGCTTCCTAAGCAAAGAGGAGGGCGTTTTTATAGAGATATTGCAGCTTATGGTCATTTTGGAAGAACTGATATTGCTCTTCCATGGGAAGATGTATTTAAAAAAGCAAAAGAAATAAGTTTAATCGTATAAAAAGGTATTAATTCTAAAAATGTTAGATAACTATCTTGTACTTGGTATAGACCTTGGTACAACAGGAGTAAGAATTGCAATCATTAATACTAAAAAAAAAATACTATTCACATCCTCAAAAAAATACTCTAAAGATCTTGAAATACCTGAAGACTGGATAAATAGTCTCAAAACTCTTATACAAGAAATCCCGAAAATCCTAAAAGAAAAATTAGTTGCCTGTTCAGTAGCCGGTACATCTGGAACACTTTTAGCATGCAAAACAAATGGAGAACCTATTGGAAAAGCTCTACCTTATTTCTTATCCTGTTCAGAACATTCATATGAGATTGAAAAATTATTTACAAAAGAGTGTGCGGGCTCAAGCAAAAGTGGAAGTGTTGGGAGAGCTCTAAGACTTTTAGCCTTATACGGTAATGAAATAATCTTAAGACACCAAGCAGATTGGATTAGTGGATGGCTTGTCAACAATTGGGAGTATGGTGAAGAAGGGAACAATATTAGGATAGGTTGGGATATATCAAATAGTGCATGGCCAGAAAATTTTAAAAATTTAAAATGGTCGAAATGTCTTCCTAAAATAATTCCTTCAGGTCAAATAATAGGAAGGATATCTAATAAAAAAGCCAATGAATTAAATTTACCCAAAAACCTTCAAGTAATTGCAGGAACTACAGATTCTAATGCTGGAGTTTTAGCCACTTTCCCTAATAAAAATGATGGGGTGACAATACTTGGCAGCACAATAGTGATTAAAAAGTTTGTTAATAAGAGCCTTTCTGGGAAAGGAATCTCAAATCATAAATTATTAGGAAATTGGCTATCTGGAGGAGCATCTAATGCAGGGGCTGCAATCCTATTAGATTTCTTTAATATTGAATATATTGAAGAATTAAGCAAACAAATAAATCCCAATAAATCAACAGGATTAAATCTTCTTCCACTATCAAACCAAGGAGAAAGATTTCCAGTTGATGATCCCAATTTACAACCTAAACTTGAGCCGAGACCAGTCAGTGATTCTCTTTATCTTCATGCATTATTTGAAGGACTGGCAAAAATAGAAGCAAGAGGCTGGAAAAAACTTAATGAATTAGGAGCTGATTTACCTAGGCAAATCATTACTATTGGAGGAGGTGCGAAAAATATTACTTGGAAAAAAATAAGAGAACGCGAAATCGGTATACCAATAAAAATATGCAACAGACCTCCCGCAGCTGGAGTTGCAAGTATTGCTTTACAAGGATTTTTACAAATCAAGCATTAAATTCTTTATAAAATTTTTAATCACAATTTTTTAAAACCCAAGTAACTTATTCATGAATCTCTAAATTCACTATCTAAAAAAATTTTATGAATTCCGAGCCAATCACCAATGATTCAAGTACAAGAATATGTAATCACATGAACAAAGACCATGAGGATGCAGTCAATGCATATGCAAAATATTATGGAAAAATCAAAACTTTTAAATCAGCGAAAATGATAAGCCTATCTCCAGAAGCTATTCAGCTTAAAATTGATGACCAGTCATTAGAAATAAAATTTGATCATATTCTTCAAGACTGTTCAGATGCACATAAAACATTGGTTAGGATGATTAAAGATATTCCATCGTCATAAAATTTGGTACCAAGAAATCATAAGAACACTAGCTTTCTTATGATTGCTCATTTCTTTTGCGATTGAACAAAAGAAATTTAAGGAGATTTCAATTTATTTTTCAATAAGGTACTTACTAATTGGTAGATTATATGGAGAGAAGCCGGGATAGCTCAGTTGGTAGAGCAGGCGACTGAAAATCGCCGTGTCCCCAGTTCAAATCTGGGTCCTGGCACCATTATTAACCACCTTAACGGGTGGTTTTTTAATGTAAAAGCACCATACATGGTGATTTTTAAGCGTTTTTAGTTCAAAAAGGTACACATGATTAGAATCTCTTAAAAGAATTCCATCAAATTACTGAGCACAATCCCTGAACTTTCTTGAAAAGGCCTTGAGCCTTCAAAAAGAAAAGTAGTAAGGATTAAGTGGACGGATTCTAATTATTACAAAACTGCATAAGAGTTGATACTAGAAGCTCAAAAAATAAAAGATCATTTCAGTTTGAGCTACCATGTTGGAATTAGTAGTTAAAAGATGATGAACCTTTTACTCGGAGTTCAAAGTACATTTGATCTATCCAAAGTAGATTTCTCCTCAGGTCTAGGAATAAATTCACCTGATCTTGCTGGAATATCATTTTTAATGGTTATTTTTGCAGGAGTTTTAGCTTTGAGACTTGGAACAACTCTTAGAGATTCGTAATTTCATAAAGTACTACAAATTAAATACTTTTATTTAAGTTGATATTTTTAAAGACTAATTAAAACTGTTTAAAATTTTCATAAGAATATATCACTTTACTTTCGACTTCTTCGAAAGAAGTTGACAATTAAAATGAAGATAATAATAAGTAAAACTAGAAGATCGTTAATATCTGGCAAAATCAGTATCTGATAATCAAATACATTTTAAACAATAATCATAAATTATGTTGATTTTTAAATCATTTATCTCCAAATACATTAGTTAGTTTAAGAAACAAAAATGATACTGAGAGTGGCTTTCTCAACCAAACTAAACAATGACTAGAAAAATTACAGAGACTTGATCATTTTTAAGATCCCATTAAGGAGTTAAAATCAGTTAAACATTTAGTTCTATTCTTATGAATTTAGAAACATCTAGTGAGAATTTATATAATAATGCTGATAGTTTTGCAATAGCATTTGATGAAGCCTGGAAAGATTGTGAGCGAGGAAATGATAAAAATATAAAAATAGATGAAAAAATTCGAATAACTTTTGAGAAGATTAAAACTCACCCTTTTCTAATTGAAAATCCAATCCAATCAAAAAGTATTGCTCTCTTCAGAATCAAATTATTAGGACTTAACTAAAATTTCAAATGCTCAAAAGAGACTCAAAAGCTTTCCTCAACAAGTATTTTTAAAATAATCTAAATACCATTCAGAAAATAATCTAATGCCATCCTCTATGGATGTTGTAGGTTTGTATTCTACCCATGAATTAAGCAAGTCCATCCTTGCAGCAGTTGAAACCACATCTCCTGGTTGCATAGGTTGAAAATTCTTTATAGCTTTTTTTCCTAAATTTTTCTCTAATAATTCTATAAAATATGAAAGATGAATTGGATGTGAATTACCTATGTTAAAAATCCTATAAGGTGCAGATGAAGTGGAAGGATTAGGAATAAGCGGATTAAAGTCATTATCAATACTTGCTGTCTTGAAGCAACAACGAATTATACCCTCCACCACATCATCAATGTAAGTAAAGTCCCTCTGCATTTCACCTTGATTAAATACTTTAATTGGCTCATTTTTTAAAATTGATCTTGCAAAAATCATTGGAGCCATATCTGGTCTTCCCCATGGGCCATAAACTGTAAAGAATCTAAGCCCAGTTGTTGGCAAATCATATAAATGGCTATATGTATGAGCCATTAATTCATTAGATTTCTTTGTCGCAGCATACAAACTAACTGGATGATTTACTGCTTGCTCCTCATAAAAAGGTAGATTTTTATTACCACCGTAAACAGAGCTACTAGATGCATATATCAAATGAGGAATCTTATTCTGCCTGCAACCTTCAAGTACATTTGCAAAACCTACTAAATTACTTTGTATATATGAATTAGGATTAGTTATTGAATAACGAACTCCAGCTTGTGCTGCAAGATGAACCAAAACTTGTGGATTATATCTATTAATTATGTCTAATAATAGTTTATTATCTTCTATTGGAATCTCATGAAAAAACCATTCTCCATTGGTAGTAGAAACTTTCTCAATTTCGGTTAATCTAGATCTTTTTAAGGATGTCGAATAATAATCATTTAAATTATCAATACCAATAACTTTCAAACCCAAAGGAAGAAGAGCTTTAACTAAAGCAGCTCCAATAAAACCTGCTGCACCAGTTACAAGAATTGTCTCAATTTTTGCCTTTGAATTCATGATTTTATTATGATTTATAAAAAATTCTTGCTCGCATCATAGCATCATACTGATTAACTTTTAAATAAAAATAGTTAATTAATTATTGGTTTCTGGAGGTTAATTTCTTTTGAAAATATTCTCTTGTAATTGCTAATCCTTCTTTAAAATTTATTTTGGATTTCCAATTTAATTCCTTTTGTGCAAGATCAATAAAAGGTTTTCTTCTGAAAAAATCATCCTCTAATTCTTTTGAAAACTTCAAATTTACTTTCTTAATAGATGTATTTCTCATTAAACTAGCTATTTGAAGAATAGATAATTCTTCAGGGTTCACTAAATTGATAGAGTCTGTATTTAAAGAATTCATAAATAAAATAAAACTATCTATCAAGTCATCAATAAAATAAAGGCTTCTGGTTTAATTACCATTTCCATAAATAGTTAAGTCCTCACCATATATAGATTAAAGCAATAAGTGACTAATAAGTCTTCAATCATTTAATACTATTCTAGGGCTAAAGGTATTAAATATTCTAGCAATTCTTATTTCTACGTTATACACTTTCATATAGTCATAACACAATGATTCAGCAAAAATTTTACCTTCATCGAAGCAACTACGAATTCCGATCAGATTTATATTGCCATTGTATCTTTCTGATTGAGGATGTGTTTCGGAGTTCCCATAAACTTCACTAGTACTTGCGAATAAAATTCTAGCTCCAGCTCTCCCAGCCAAACCAAGCATATTGAAAGTTCCAAGAAAAATAGTTTTAGCTGTTTTAATAGGGTTGAATTGATAATGAATTAGAGAAGCTGGACAAGCTAAATATCAAATCCTATCAACATCTATTTGCATTGGCTCGGTAACGTCATGATCTATAAGCTCGAAAGATGGATAAACAATTCAATATTTTTTTACTCCCATCAAGAAAAATTGTCCAAATATATAACTTATTCTCCAGATTTGGTTAAGCGATCAGACCAATTAGAACCTACAGCCAGCATCTCCATTAAACAAATTTTTTACAGGAGATGCGGGCATCAGATGTCACGCTTTAAAATTTTATTTTATTATCTTGCAAAAAACATGTAATTGATGAATTGTTTCTCGTAAATCTTTATGGACTAATTAAAATAAATAGATTTAAAATAGGATAATTAAATTAGAAATCTTTTTAGAGCTAATCACGGTTAGCTAGGAGTTCACATTGAGAAAAGAAAAATTAAGAAAGTTCCTATTGATTACGCTGTTCGTATTGGCAGCTGCTCTTTTTTACTACTTTATTGTAATCGCATGGGAAGAACAGATTAATCAGATTGTTGAGGATATGGGTATATTTGCGCCTTTAGGAATCTTTATTCTTAGGGGTATTAGTACTATCTTCCCTGTTATTTCCAATCTCCCATATGCAATTCTTGCTGGAAGGTTATTGGATTTCAAAACTGCTTGCTTAACAATTTTTTTAGCTGACTTCATATCCTGCCAAGTGGCATTTTTGATAGCAAGAAATTTAGGACGAGAACCTGTGCGTCGCTTGGTTGGAATCAAAGCAATGAAGAAAATTGAAAGTTTCAATCAAAACCAACTAGAAGGAAATTTTTTCCTAATGACCGGGGTCCTAATGACAGGACTTTTTGATTTCCTAAGCTACGGATTGGGTTTAGGAAAAACAAGGTGGAGGCTATTTACATCTGCTTTACTTCTATGTCTTATTATTTTTGTCCCTGTAGCCGTTGCTATAGGTGCTGGACTGGCAGAAAAGATATATATCGTATTCGCGATGGTTGGTATGTTTGTACTTGCCATCATTAGTGGTTTGATTAAAAAAAAGGTTTCTTTAATTCAAGAGAAAAGCTGAAAGAGTCAAAACTAATATTAAGAAATTAAATAATAAAGATAATTAAATACACAAAATTTATATTTAGCCGGATTATATTGTTAAAATTAAAAAAGTAGCAATTAATCATATGTTATCTATTCCATTTAAGGCACTAAGATTAGGAGCCGAATCTATTAATAAAGAACCGGTTAAATACAATAAAAGTAGAATATCAGGAAGCACTAAAATACCATATAATTTACATATTAGAGGTGCCTCAATGCCAGGTCAAAAAGATAGGTTTACTGTAACATCTACTACAAAACCAAAATCAGGTTCTAGCCTTATAAATAACAATGTTATGAGCTCTTACAAACGAAATAAAATAAACTCATACAATTATAAAATACAAAATACCAACAAAGCAAATCTCCTTCAAATTAATGAATTTGTTCCAAATGATGATGATGCATTACTTTTAGCAATCAATGCATTATATAAAAATATCTTTGGAAACTTATCATTAATGGAATCGGAGCGTCCAATAGATATGGAAAGAAAACTAAGGAATGGTGATATCACAGTAAGAGAATTTACTAGAAAAGTTTGCAAATCAAGTATTTATAGAAATTTATACTTTGATAGTATTAGTCAATATAAATCTATCAAGTTACGATACAAGCATGTTCTTGGCAGGCCCATCAAAGGTCAAATCGAAGTAACTCAAAGTTCTAATATTATAAATGAACTAGGTTTTGAAGCTCATATTGATTTTCTAATAGATTCTGATGAATATAATAATGCTTTTGGTGAAGATATAGTGCCATACATTAGATCATGGAATTCTCCAATTGGTTTTAAAACAAAAAGTTTTCTAGAAACTTCATCACTAACAAAAGCTTTTGCTACAAGTGACATTTGTGAAATTAGTTAATTGTCTAGAACTTAATTAATCGCAACACAAAAAGCAGATGAATATTGAAGAATTTTTCTTAAAGAGCGTTGGAGAATGGAACTCAATGAGAAGCGGACATTCACTAGCATTTCAAGAGTTTGATGAAGTAAGAAGTAAAATAAAAATAGTCCCTTCTAAAAGCAACGATTGTAGAGTTATTAAATTTTTAAAAGACAATTTAATAGCTACTGATGCAATAAATAAAACATTTCTAATTAATTGGGAAGCAAAAAGTGAATGGGATGATGAGAATCAAAAAGAAAGCTCTTCTGGCGAAAGTATAATCGTTCCAATAGAAATTTCTAAAACAGAAGGAAAGATAATTAGGAGCGTTGGATACACTGAAGCAGTGCAATTAGTATCATCATATAAGATTCTTGATGATGGAACTCTAATTATTTATTCAGACTATAGTCAGATTTATACTGAAGAAAGGATATGGTTTGTCTCAAACAATTTAAGGAGTAGATCCTCTGTTACAAAAGCAAAAGACTCATTAGCTATCCTACAAACCTCTTATGCATCAGAAATTCGTTCTTTAAAAAAAGAAATTATATCTCAAAGATGAGCAACAAAACTATACTAGAATTTGCAAAAATAATTTCAGGCATATTTAGTAATAAGGAACAGGCATTAGATAATCCAAAGAACTTCGCACATATTCAAATACATATTCGACCATTATTTTTAAAAACTTATAAATGTTTTGCATTCTATTCAGAGCAGAGATATCAGCACGATATATGGAATCCATATCGACAGTCTATAAATAAATTATCCCAAGAAAAAGACATTTTTATTTTAAGTAATCATAAAATTGAAGATAAAGAAAGGTTTATCGGTGGTGCTTTAGATATATCTCTTCTAGATAACATATCTAAATATAAGTTATATAAAAAGTCTGGGTGCTCTATGTATTTTAAAGAAACAATCCCAGGAAAATTTACAGGGATTATAGAACCAGGTTGTAATTGCTTTATAAAATATGGGAAAGATAAGACTTATGTAAAAAGTGAAGTGAAAGTTGATAAAAATAGTCTTATTTCTGAAGATTCTGGATATGCAATAGAAACTCATAAAAAAACTTGGGGATCAGACTTTGGGCCATTAATATTTAAAAAGATAGAAAATTTTGATTATTTCATTAATGAGAATTGGGAGTAGAGATTCAATTTATATTTACCAAAGAGAGATTGACTAAGAACAAATTTCTTTTGCCTTTAATCTCACGAATCTATGGCTATCATTCGAAAATAATTTAGCAAAATCTTTTTTAATATGTATTTTCTTATCTTGTAATACAAGCAAGGCTGAATATCTATTTTTCCAATAAGGTGTATTCTTCTCATCGGAAAATTGATTTAAATTATTATAGAATTTAGTATCATCTAAACAGCCAAAAATTTGAATTGCTGAAGATTTAAATTTCATATAATCAGGCCAAGTATCTGATAATAAAAAGTCTACTTTTTTTAAAATTGATTTATCATATAATTGCCTATCTAATAATATTTTATATGCATTTATAAAGAAATATATTGCTCCGTAATCTGACTTAGCTCTATCCCAATTCTTATTTAGGTAATACAAAATCTTATCCGAAGGAAATTTTTCTAGTTCATTCATTGATTTGTAACATCTATTAAAATCTGTATGATAAAGTTGCTCAATTAAAAAATTTATATCTTTTTTAAAATTATTAATTTCTAAAGTATCTATCTTTTTAGGATCATCAATTATCACTGAATCGAGTAAATTAATTAGTTTTATATTGTTCCAAGATTCTAATTCATTAATCCAAAGAGAATCAATAGCCTGTAATTTAAATGATGGAGAAATTGGTGACTTAATTAAAAAGGGTAGAATAGATAAATGACCTGCATTTATAATATCTTGAACTGCACAATGTCTTTCATTTTGGTTAGATACTCTCAAGAAATTCTTCAAATCACCAAGCTTGTCATCTTCACCACAAAGTTTTATTAATGCCGCCAAAGAGGCTCCCTTAACTCCATTAGATGATTGCGTGTCTGTTGATAATGATCTAATCTTATCAATTTCTTTTCTAACTCCTAGATTAGTTAATGTTTGTATTACTACTCTTTTATTATGAAATTGCTTATATAATATTGAACAGATTTTATTAATAACATCTTTATCATTACATTTAAGTTTCCCTAATGCCCAAATAGCCGTCTCAACAAGATAATCATCATCATTATTTAAAAAGTCTACAACAATTGGTATGGCTTTTTTACAATCAAAAATAGCAAGTGTCTCTATCGCTTTTCTTTTTGCTATTTTATATTCAAGTTTTTCATAGTTATATTTAATAAAATCTAGAAGTACAATTTCTGATTCTTCGCATGGGAAATTTGCTAAGTGAAATACAGCTTTGTAATAATCAGATAAGAGCTTTACTTCGGAAATTGGCTTTCTAAGAATATTGATAGCATCTTTTTTATTAATTTTCGGTAGATTATTAAATGGATTGTATTGCACTTTGAATATAAAGATCTTTATATAGTAAATAAGCTTAGAGCCTTCTATTCAGCATAAAATTCATACTGAATATATAAGGATATTATTTATTAAAATTCATGTAATAAGATTACAGCGAATAATTTATCTAGATTATATAATAAGCTTTCAAGTGGGGAATACAAAAGTGAATAATTACTCGAAAAAAAAACTAAAGACTGATAAAGAAAAAGAAAAACCCAGTGGAGGGGAACACACGATAAGGAGTAAGAAAAAACCAAGTCAAAACGACATTAAGCTATTAATTAAAGGTCTTTGTGATGAAAATGGTTTAGTTAGAAGAAGTCATGCAGAAACCTTAGCTCAAGTTGGCAAAGCAGCTTTACCTGAGTTAACCAAAACTCTTCTGAATAGTAAAAATGTGATACAGCGAAGAGCAGCAGCAAAGACTTTAAAGTTAGTTGGAGATCCAACAGCTTTACCTCATTTAATCAAAGCACTTACAAATGATTCAGATTCTGTAGTGCAATTCTCTGCAGCTGGTGCAATTGCGATTTTTGGTGAGGCAGCGGTGAATCATCTAATACTTGTATTAGAGAGTCAAGAACATACAGAAATGCAATATGGTCTTGCAGCGTGGTGTATAGAATTTATTGGAGCTAAAGCTCCTAATGCAATAAAAAAAGCGGCTAAATCAAAAAATACAAATGTCAAATCAGCTGCAATTTCAGCACTTGAAGAGCACATTAGACAGTCGCAAGATCAAGGCGCAATTGAATTAGTAGAAAGTGCTATTAATGATACTGCTGAAAATGTTCAGATTGAAGCCATTAAATTAGTTGGGAAATTGCATAGAATAGAATCTTTAATTCCTACTTTAATACTAAAGTTAAAGAATAAAAGTCCAGATATTCGAAAAGCTTCTGTATTGTCATTGATGCAACTTAATATTAACGAAGCTATAAACCCACTCAAAGACCTTCTTAAAATTGAGAAGGATAAAAATGTTAGAAAAATAATTAAATTAGCTATAGATAAAATCTATAACTAAAAGACATAGGAAAAATCTAGAATATTAAATAATTTTATCTCTTAAAATATCTTCTTTTATCATTGGATCAATAGATTTATCATTTAATAATTCATCAAATAACTCATTAACATTCTGATCTTTCATTTCTAAAAGAGCGCTAATAGAAGCTTTCGCTCTTAATAAGTCTTTATCTCTACAAGTTTTCATCAAAATATTTCTACCAGTTGTACCTAATTGCCTCAGAAGAGAAATAACAGTCAATATTACTTCCGATGTGTCATCTTTAAGTGCTGTATTAACTACTAACATCTCATCCTGAGTTAGTTCTTGTATATTAGAATTAACGATTACTTTTATCATAGTTTTAAGGCAACTAACTTTGACAGTTGTATTATTAGTATCCATGTACAATGGAACGATTGATTTTAAAGTTTTTTTCCCGAACCTACCCAAAGCTAATATTGATTTTCTTCTTATAAATAAATCCTCTTCATTTAGATTAGCCAAAAGATTATCCATAAATTCACCTTCAAATTCTTTTCTTAAAATCAAAGATGCATGAGAATTAATATGTGGATTTGGATTCAAGAAATCTTTATAAAGTTCTGTATATTTATCTAAATCTATATAATTAGTCATAATAATTTAAAATTACTAATTAATCTTTTTGACAATATTTTGATTAAATTAATTTATTTTTTATGCAAGTGCGTTTATTAAATAATCCAATAATCCTTTAAATTCCGTTTCAGCTTGCTGACTCATAACATCATTGATTTTAATTTCATCTCGAATGTAAATAAATGCTTCTATGTAAGCTGCTGTCGGTAATAGTTGGATACGAATAATTTCTCTCATACCTGATATTCCCCATTCATCTAAAGGTCCCGTGCCACCAGTTACTAAGCAATAATTAATAAGACGCAAGTAATGATGAATATCTCTCACGCACTTATCTTTATTAGCCTGCTCATATGATCCATTTTGATATACAGCATCAACGGCAAGATTTGTAAATTTATCAAGACAAGAAGCAAGTTTTTCTGCAGCTTCTAAACGAGCTTTTGCCCTATCAAAAGAACCTTTCACAGACTCAAAATCGCTCATGCTAGGAAATCTCCCGGCTGCATCAGCTGCGCTAACAACGGTTGTAACTGCAGATTTCATAGTGACTTAAATAAGAGTTAGTTTTAAATGCTTAGAAGAGGAAAAGATTGAAGTTGAATCTTCAACACAAAGCCTCTATTACAAGGTCAAAATAGGAAGCCGCCTCCGCCGCGATATCTTTACATTGTGCTCCTGAGCCAGAATTAATCCCCTTAAACATTTTTCTTCCTGTATTTGTCTCAGTCATAATTGCAACTGTGGCAATTTTCATTATTTCAACTGCCCGAATAGCATTAGAAGTGGGGACTCCAAGTGCCAAATAAGTTTCTTTCAAACCATTGAGGCATCTATCTTCAAGAACTGAAGGATCACCCGCAAGAAGTGCATAACTTACATATCTCAAAATAATTTCTCCATCCCTTAAACAAGCTGCCATTCGACGTGTTGGATAACAATGTCCCCCTGGCTGTGTCAATCCAGTATTTTCACAAACCATACCTGCTACTGCATCTGCAGCTATGCAAGAAACATTTTGAGTTATTGCAAGGGTTGCATCAATTCTTTTATTTGCATCAGCCACGTACTTTCTTAAATCAGCAAGTTCCTCACTTCCAATTGCTGCACCTTTGGCGTCAGCACTTACAACTGTTCTAGAGAACGCATCAAGCATTTTTTAACTACCTTGGCTCTATAAGTAAAAAAGTTAAATAAGTAATGGCTTAATAGTCATTACTTATTTAACTTAAGACTTACAGTCAAATTTCTCTGAAAGAGACCTAAGAACGCAATGCTTCTTAACTGTAAAAAAGATTTTCCATAAAATCATTCATAGAGTTATCTCAAAAAGCTTATAAGCAAAGGGGATATCACTAATTTGAGCTATTGTGAAGCTAAAAAATGAAAAGTCCTACAGAAGAAGAGTTAGAAGAATCAATTAAGGAACTAAGCGAATACAAAAATCGTTTAGAAAAAGAGGTGGTTACTATTTCAAATAAGCTAAAAATGCCTCAAAAAAAAATCAACTCAATTATAAATTCACATTCAGAGCTTAATCAAATAAAACTAATACTTTCCAAACTAAAAGCACAAAAAGAAAATATAGATTCAAGCTTAATATAATAAATTTACTTTGTCCACTTTAAGAATATAAAATGAAAAAACAAAACAATATATTTTTAAATGGATTAAACCAGGCTCAGTCTCGAGCAGTTGATCATTTCCATGGTCCATTATTAGTTATAGCAGGAGCAGGTAGTGGAAAAACCAGGGCACTTACTCATCGTATTGCACATTTAATTATTGAATACAAAGTAGATCCTAGCTCTATTCTTGCAGTCACTTTTACTAATAAAGCTGCAAGAGAAATGAAAGATAGACTTGAATTACTATTAGCAAAAAGGTTAGCAAAAGTTGCTCATGGAAAGCCTTGGTCTGCCTTACAAGTAGCAGAACAAAGACAAATTCGAAATCGTATATATCGTGAAATCAGCCGTGAATTATGGATAGGAACTTTTCACGCTTTATTTGCAAGATTATTACGCTTTGATATTGATAAGTTCAAAGATCCAGAAGGGTTAACCTGGACTAGACAGTTCTCAATATACGATGAAACAGATGCACAAAGTCTTATCAAAGAAATAGTTACACAAGACCTACAATTAGATCCTAAAAGATTTGAGCCCAAAAAAGTCCGATGGGCAATTAGTAATGCCAAAAATCAATGCTTACTTCCTGATGATTTATCAAAGAGTCAAGAGGGACAAAGAGGTAAGTTAGTTGCTGAAACTTATAGACTTTATAGGAAAGCTTTAGCTGCTAATAATGCATTAGATTTTGATGATCTTCTATTAATACCTGTTCAATTACTACAGCAAAATGAAAACATAAGAACTTATTGGCACAATCGTTTCAAACATGTTTTAGTCGATGAATATCAAGATACTAATTGGACACAATACGAATTAATTAAACAAATGGTTACCAATGGAAAAGATCCATCTTCTTTTAAAGATTGGAATAATCGTTCAGTTTTTGTTGTTGGTGATGCCGATCAAAGTATTTACAGCTTTAGAGCTGCAGACTTTAGGATATTAATGGGATTTCAGGAGGACTTTGGAAATAAAAGCCAAGACAATAAAAATGATTCAACTCTCGTAAAACTTGAAGAAAATTATCGGTCCACCTCTACCATTCTCGAAGCAGCAAATTCTCTAATTTCAAACAATAAAGAGCGAATAGATAAAGTTCTTAGAGCAACTAGAGGAGAAGGAGAGCCTATTAAATTAACAAGGTGTGACGATGAGATAGCAGAGGCAGAGGCAGTTGTTCATAGGTTAAGAATATTAGATGCCTCGAATCCAGAAATAAGTTGGGGAGATATGGCTATTCTCTATAGAACCAATGCTCAATCAAGAGCAATTGAGGACTCATTGGTCCGTTGGAGTATTCCATACATCGTAGTGGGAGGATTGCGTTTTTATGACAGAAGAGAAATTAAAGATCTACTAGCTTATTTAAGACTTTTAATTAATCCCTCTGACAGTGTCAGTCTTCTAAGAGTTTTAAACGTCCCTAAAAGAGGGATTGGTAAAACAACAGTTCAAAGATTGAGTGATGCTGCAAGTCAATTAAAAATTCCTCTTTGGGAAGTTGTAAATGACTCCGAAGCTGTCAGATCTCTCGCTGGAAGATCAGCTAAAGGTCTTTTAATTTTTAGTGAGCTTATTAATGAATTACAAAGTCATCTTCTTTCTTCAAGCCCTGCCGAGTTAGTTCAATTAGCTTTAGAAAAAAGTGGCTACTTAAGTGAATTAATTGCGACAGGAACAGATGAGGCCGAAGAGAGAAGGCGCAATCTTCAAGAATTAGTTAATGCCGCTTTGCAATATCAGGAAGAAAGTGAAGATGCAAATTTAGAAGGTTTTTTATCAACTGCTGCTTTATCAAGCGATGCAGATAATAAAGACACTGCTTCCAATCGAGTCACATTAATGACTCTTCACAGCAGTAAAGGTTTGGAATTTCCTGTAGTTTGTCTTGTAGGAATGGAGCAAGGCTTATTCCCAAGCTATAGATCACTTGATGATCCATCTTCACTTGAGGAAGAAAGACGACTTTGTTATGTAGGACTTACTAGAGCAAAAGAAAAACTATTTCTTTTTCATGCATCTGAGAGAAGAATGTGGGGAGGGATGAGAGAGCCAGCCATCTCATCTATATTTCTGTCGGAAATCCCAGAAGAGCTTATAAAAGGCGATATCCCCTTAGCTGGTGGGGCTTCACTGAGAAGAGAGAAAAATCTAGATAGGCTTACTAGAGTTGATCGACAAAATAATAAAAATTCTTTTCTTAGTGGCGCTGAAAATGGAGTAAGAAAAACATACTCTGGTCCTTCCCCAGGGAGGAAATGGTCAGTTAACGATAGAGTTGAACATTCTTCATTTGGAGTAGGAAAAATCACACATGTTTTTGGTTCAGGAGAAAAAATCTCACTCGCTATAAAATTCTCAGGAATGGGACCCAAAATATTAGACCCAAGACTAGCTCCATTAAAAATAATAGATGAGTAATATTTAAACTTAAAAATGTTAACTAATTAAAAATCATATTTCTCATGGAATTATTTGATAAATCTAAAATTGAAAAAGAGATTGAAGAATTACCCAGTGGAATTCTAACTATTCTTTTAGAAGCAGCATTATCAACTAACATAAATTCAATTTCTATAGTTGGAGGAGTTGTAAGAGACCTAATAGCAAAGTCTAAAAATCAAGACTATGATATTATTTTTAATGATCTAGATTTAATAATTGAAGGTGAGCCTTCAAAATTCATAGAAGAATTGCAAAATATCATTGGGCCAGAGAGAGTAAAAGTCACTCGCAATAACTCAAATTATAAAACTTCAGAAATAATGATTAATGGTATAAGAATTGATATTGCAACTGCTCGTAAAGAAACTTATCCTATACCTGGAGAAAATCCAATAGTCGAATCATCAACAATCAAAAATGATCTAATTCGAAGAGATTTTAATATAAATGCAATGGCAATTGATTTGAAAGACAATAGACTAATAGATTTATTTTCAGGGTTAGATGCGATTGAAAATATGAAAATTGACTTTTTACATGAATCAAGTGTTCTAGATGACCCAACTAGAATTATTAGAGCTTCTCGTTATTCTGCAAAGTTAGATTTTAATCTATCTATTCAAGCCATAAGACAAATAGAAGATACAATAAATGCTTGGCCTTGGAAATGGCATATTGGAGATAATACTGATTTAGCCCCTTCAGCATTATCAATAAGATTAAGAATGGAACTCGAATTGCTTTTTAAAGGTAAATATTGGAAGAATGCATTAAAAAATCTACAAAACTGGGGAGGTCTAAAAATAGTTGATTCTCAATTACAGAATGATCAGAAACTTATCGAAAAAATATTAATTGCAAAAAAGTCAAAAATCGAACCTCTTACAGCATTGGTATATGAGTCTAAAAATCCTATATATCTCGCAAAAAGATTACACTTATCTAAACAACAAATAGAAATAATAGAAGGAGCTTATCGATTGAAAATATATCTAGAAGATGTAATAGCTAATCATATATATAAAAATTGGCCTCCATCTAAATGGACTATTTTCCTAGAGAAAATAAATGCAAATGAATCTTCATTTATACTTGAGATATGCAAGGAAAGCCCCCTAAAAGAATATTTAAAATCTTGGCTATACAAATGGAAGTATATAGAGTCGCCAATAAAAGGAGAAGATTTAATAGCTAAAGGTTGGAAACCTGGACCAGAAATAGGAATAGAAATCAAAAGACTAAGAATGAAATTAATTGATGAAGAAATTATTTTATGATTAGATTAATAAGTATTTATTAAGAAATAAACCCAATTTTAATCCAAGGACCTTCCTCTATAAGTTTTTCTGAATAAATAGATGAACAACTAACAACTAAAGGACCACAAGTTTGTGGATCTACTAAAATTTTTAGCATGGTATTGTAAAGTGCATCATTACAAATTAGTTCAATTCTTGAATTTTTTTCTGTATCAATCTTTTGTAAAAAAATTTGATTCGAAGGGGCAAGAGTACTCTCAAAACCTTTATTTAATAGTTCTATTACACCATCATAAACTGGGATATTATCTAGTTCAAGATTGATTTTAATGGGTTCTAAATTCATCTTCAATTGATTGCTATTTGTAGAGTCCAACATTTCAGATAAATGGCCTAGCAAACCAAAGCCGGTTATATCAGTGCACGCATTAACAACTTTCGAGTATGGGCTTATATTTGTTAATTGATTAATATATTTGACAACATTATGCTGGCTTTTATTCATTTCTTTTAAAACAGAATCAATTATATAAGGTTCCACGTGACCATTCATAAATGCAGAAAAGATAATTCCAGTTCCTAAAGGGCGGCTAATTAGAATTTGATCTCCCTTTTTCATTCCTCCCTTAGACCAAAAATATTTTTCATTATCAATAGTTCCATTTACAGTTAATGAACTTTCAATTGCAAGGGAGAAAGGTTCTTCAGATATTTTTCTTGATTCTAATGTATGCCCACCTATAAGTTTTGCACCTTGAATAATTAAAGCCGAATTAATACCTTCCAATACTTGAAATAACAATTCTTTCTGTAAATCATTGGACAAGCATGGCAATTTCACAACAGATTGTGCAGAGATGACAGATCCACCACATGCCCAAATATCAGAGGAAGAATGAAAAGCTAAAAGCCTCCCATTTAGCCATGGATCACTAATCAAAGATGGGAATCCATCTACACTTTGTATTAAAGTCTTACTAGAATTTAGTACTCCTATTTTAATAGAATCATCTGTTAAAGATTCTATTGAATCTAATTTTTTTAATGCTAAATTTAATGGAGTAAAAGCTAATTTTGCGGCACATCCTCTACATTTAATCAT